>CAMAXX010000026.1 GCA_945862435.1 Pseudorhodobacter antarcticus | reverse complement strand
CCTCGGCCCGCTGGCCAATATCAACACGAAACCCTGGGGAATGAGCCCCAAAGGTCGGAAGGACAAACTATGATCCAGATGCAGACCAATCTGGATGTTGCTGATAACTCTGGCGCGCGCCGAGTTCAGTGCATCAAGGTTCTGGGCGGTTCGCACCGCCGTTATGCATCCGTGGGCGACATCATTGTGGTGTCGGTCAAGGAAGCAATTCCAAAAGGCCGTGTTAAAAAAGGCGACGTCCGCAAGGCCGTTGTTGTGCGCACTGCCAAGGAAGTTCGCCGTGAAGACGGCACCTCGATCCGTTTTGATCGCAACGCCGCAGTCATCCTGAACAATCAGGGTGAACCTGTTGGAACGCGTATTTTCGGGCCCGTGGTGCGCGAATTGCGCGCCAAGAACTTCATGAAAATCATCTCGCTGGCTCCGGAGGTGCTTTAATGGCTGCTAAGCTGAAAAAGGGCGACAAAGTCGTCGTATTGGCCGGCAAGGACAAGGGCAAACAGGGCGAGATTTCGTCGGTTGCACCCAAGGACAACAAGGCCATAGTGGACGGCGTGAACGTGGCGATCCGCCACACCAAGCAATCCCAAGCCTCGCAAGGCGGCCTTTTGGCCAAGGCAATGCCAATCGATCTGTCGAACTTGGCACTGCTGGACAAAAACGGCAAAGCCACCCGCGTTGGCTTTCGTATGGAAGGCGATGCGAAAGTTCGTTTCGCCAAAACCACAGGGGAGGCCATCTGATGTTGGACCAAGCCAAATATACCCCCCGCTATAAGGCGATGTATCACAGCACCATTCGCGCTGCGATGAAGACCGAATTCGGGTACAAAAATGATATGCAGATCCCCCGTTTGGACAAGATTGTTCTGAACATGGGCGTTGGCGAAGCTGTAAAAGACACCAAAAAGGTGAAAACCGCAGCCGAAGAACTGACGGCGATTGCTGGCCAAAAGGCCGTGATCACCCATGCGAAAAAGTCGATCGCAGGTTTCCGCGTTCGTGAATTGATGCCGCTGGGCTGCAAAGTGACGCTGCGCGGCGACCGTATGTACGAATTCCTTGACCGCCTGATCACCATCGCGCTGCCGCGCGTACGTGACTTTCGCGGCGTAAAGGGCACGTCCTTTGACGGTAACGGCAACTTCGCTATGGGCCTAAAAGAGCAAATCGTGTTCCCAGAGATTAACTTCGACAAAGTCGACGAAATTCTGGGGATGGACATCATCATCTGCACCAACGCCACGAACGATGCAGAAGCAAAAGCACTGTTGAAGCATTTCAACATGCCCTTCACATCGTAATCGCGAGGAACCAAAGATATGGCTAAAAAATCCATGGTAAACCGCGAAGTAAAGCGCGAAAAGCTGGTGTCGCAACATGCGGCCAAGCGCGCGGCGCTGAAAGCGGTGATTAACGATCAGTCCAAGCCAGTTGACGAGCGTTTCAAAGCCTCGATCAAACTGGCGGAACTGCCCCGCAATTCGTCGGCCACCCGTTTGCACAACCGTTGCCAACTGACCGGCCGTCCACATGCGTTCTATCGCAAACTGAAACTTTCGCGGATTATGCTGCGCGATTTGGCCTCGTTCGGTCAGATCCCTGGCATGGTCAAGTCCAGCTGGTAAGGAGGGCGCACAGATGATGAACGATCCTCTCGGCGATATGCTGACCCGTATCCGCAACGCGCAAATGCGTGGTAAGTCGACCGTGTCGACCCCCGCATCCAAGCTGCGCACGTGGGTTTTAGATGTGCTGGCTTCGGAAGGTTATATCCGCGGCTATGATCGCGTGGCCACCGATAATGGCCAAGGCGAAATTGTGATCAGCCTCAAGTATTTCGAAGGCACCCCTGTGATTCGCGAAGTAAAGCGCGTGTCAAAGCCAGGTCGCCGCGTTTACATGAGCGTAAAGGAAATTCCAGTCGTGCGTAACGGCCTTGGTATTTCGATTGTTTCCACGCCCAAAGGCGTGATGACGGATGCAAATGCACGCGCTGCCAATGTTGGCGGCGAAGTGCTTTGCACCGTATTCTAAGGGGAGGGTGGAATGTCTCGTATCGGCAAAAAACCCGTGGCACTGATCAAAGGCGTGACAGCCTCGATCTCTGGCCAAACCGTTGAAGTCAAAGGGCCAAAAGGCACCCGCAGCTTTACCGCAACCGACGATGTCACGATCACGATGATTGAGGACGCAATCAAGGTGGCCCCACGCGGCACCTCGAAGCGTGCACGTCAGCAGTGGGGCATGGCCCGTTCGATGGTGGAAAATCTAGTTGTCGGCGTGTCTGCTGGTTTCAAGCGCGAGCTGGAAATTCAAGGCGTGGGTTACCGCGCTGCGATGAACGGCAATATCTTGAAATTGTCCTTGGGCTATAGCCACGAAGTGAACTTCGAGGTGCCAAACGGTGTGACCGTGACCGCCCCCAAGCAAACCGAAATCGTTGTGGAAGGCATTGACCAACAGCTTGTTGGCCAAGTTGCCGCGAACATCCGCGAATGGCGCAAGCCCGAGCCGTATAAGGGCAAGGGCATCCGCTATAAGGGTGAATTCGTGTTCCGCAAAGAAGGCAAAAAGAAATAAGGACCGCAATCATGGCGAACAACAAGAGAGAGCTGTTCCTCAAGCGCCGCCAGCGCGTCCGGAACAAAATCAAGGCAACATCGCACGGGCGCTTGCGCCTGTCGGTGCATCGTTCTTCCAAGAACATTTCTGTCCAACTGATCGATGACGTCAAAGGGGTGACCTTGGCTGCGGCTTCGACGTTGGAAAAAGAATTGGGCTTTGTAGGCAAGAACAATGTGGAAGCCGCCGCGAAAGTGGGCGCAACCATTGCAGAGCGTGCAAAAAAGGCCGGTGTCGAAGAATGCTATTTCGACCGCGGTGGTTTCCTCTTTCACGGCAAGATCAAGGCTTTGGCCGATGCTGCTCGTGAAGGCGGACTAAAGTTCTGAGGAGTTGAAACATGGCAGAACGTGAAAACCGTCGCGACAACCGGGGTGGAAATGACCGCCGCGATAACCGCGAAGAAGCAACGCCAGAGTTCGCAGACCGTTTGGTCGCGATCAATCGCGTGTCCAAAACCGTAAAGGGTGGCAAACGCTTTGGCTTTGCTGCGCTGGTGGTGGTGGGCGATCAAAAGGGCCGCGTCGGCTTTGGCAAGGGTAAAGCCAAAGAAGTTCCCGAAGCGATCCGCAAGGCCACGGAACAGGCCAAGCGCCAACTGATTCGTGTGCCCCTGAAAGACGCGCGCACGTTGCACCACGACATGGAAGGGCGCCACGGCGCTGGCCGCGTTGTGATGCGCACGGCAGTGGCAGGGACTGGGATCATCGCAGGCGGCCCAATGCGCGCCGTGTTTGAGATGTTGGGTCTGCAAGACGTGGTGGCAAAGTCCATCGGCTCGCAAAACCCCTACAACATGATCCGCGCCACGATTGACGGTCTGAAAGCAGAAACTTCGCCCCGCCAAGTTGCCGCACGCCGCGGCAAAAAGGTGGCCGAGATTCTGAACAAGCCCGCCGCTGAAGTTGTGGAGGCATAATCATGGCTGATAAGAAAACACCCGCGGCGGATGCAGCAAAAAAGACAATCGTGGTCAAGCAGGTAAAGTCGGCAGCGCGCCGCCCTGCCGTGCAAACCGCCACGTTAAAGGGCCTTGGCCTGAACAAAATGAACCGCACCCGCGAATTGGAAGATACCCCTTCCGTGCGCGGCATGGTCAACAAGATCAGCCACTTGGTGCAGATCATCGAAGAGCGCGGGTAACACCGTTGCAGGCTGGGCGGATACGCCCAGCCCTTTATATCAACCGCGTTTGCTGCCAAAGTCGCTTTTTGCAGTAGTTCCGGAGAAGGAGAAGCGACATGAAACTAAATGAATTGCACGACAACCCCGGCGCTGCTAAAAAGCAAAAGCGTGTGGCGCGTGGCCCTGGTTCGGGCAAAGGTAAAACCGCAGGGCGCGGCATCAAGGGTCAGAAATCCCGTTCGGGTGTGGCCATTGGTGGATACGAAGGCGGCCAGATGCCGCTGTATCGCCGCCTGCCCAAGCGCGGCTTTAACAAGCCAAACCAATTGCGCTTTGCTGTCATCAACCTTGGCCTGATCGAAAAATTCATCGGTCTGGGCAAATTGGACGCTGCGGACGAAATCACCGAAGACACATTGGTTGCAGCGGGCCTGACAGGCCATAAGCGCGACGGCATCCGTATTTTGAACAAGGGCGAATTCAAGTCCAAGGTCACTTTGGTGGTTGCTGGCGCATCGGCAGCAGCGATTGACGCGATCAAAGCAGCGGGCGGCAGCATCACATTGCGCGAGCCAAAGCCAGCCGCTGAGAAACCTAAACGTAAAAACGGGTTGTGAGCGGGCGCAAGACCGCTTACATCACCTATAGTTTTCCCGCGCCGCCGACCGGAAAACGGTTTGGCGGCGCTGTCATAAAGAAAGATCTGATATGGCATCGGCTGCAGAACAGATGGCGGCGAACCTTTCGTGGGGCGCGCTAGGTAAGGCAACGGATCTTCGGAGCCGCATTTTCTTTACTATTGGTCTTTTGATGGTTTACCGGTTGGGAACGTATATCCCCGTTCCTGGCATTGACGGTACGGCGCTGTCCAACTTTATGGAAGAAGCGGGCGCTGGCATTGGCGGGATGCTGAATATGTTCACCGGCGGCGCGATCAGCCGCATGGGCATCTTTGCACTGGGAATCATGCCGTATATCTCTGCGTCGATCATCGTTCAGTTGATGACCACAATGGTACCCGCGCTAGAGCAACTGAAAAAAGAAGGCGAGCAGGGCCGCAAGAAAATCAACCAATGGACGCGCTATGGCACGGTCGCGCTGGCCACGCTGCAAGGCTACGGCATTGCACAATCGATCCAAGCAGGCGGCTTGGCGCATAGTCCTGGTATGTTCTTTATCATTTCCGCCGTGGTCACACTGGTGGGTGGCACGATGTTTTTGATGTGGCTGGGCGAGCAGATTACCGCCCGCGGCATCGGCAACGGTATTTCGCTGATTATCTTTACGGGTATCGTGGCCGAAATTCCTGCCGCTTTGGCACAGTTCTTTTCCCAAGGCCGTGCGGGCGTTATCGCGACCCCCGTCATCCTGCTTGTGTTGGTGATGGTGGTGGCCGTCATCGCCTTTGTGGTGTTTATGGAACGCGCCCTGCGCAAGA
Source organism: Pseudorhodobacter antarcticus (assembly GCA_945862435.1). Taxonomy (GTDB): domain Bacteria; phylum Pseudomonadota; class Alphaproteobacteria; order Rhodobacterales; family Rhodobacteraceae; genus Cypionkella; species Cypionkella antarctica_C. The sequence goes on along the minus strand of CAMAXX010000026.1, from coordinate 33,173 downwards.
TCAACATTCAATACCCGCGCCGCACTGTCGGCATGAAGGTGTATGATGGCGGCAGCTCGCATCTGCCTATCAAAGTCAACCCAGCGGGCGTTATCCCCGCGATCTTCGCCTCCAGTCTTTTGCTGCTGCCTGTCACGATTTCGACGTTTTCAGGCTCGGCAGGTACGGGGCCGATCATGTCAACCATTCTAGCATATTTCGGCCATGGCCAACCGCTGTATCTGGCATTTTTGGTGATTATGATTGTGTTCTTTGCCTATTTCTATACGCAGAATGTCGCGTTCAAAACCGATGAGGTTGCCGAAAATCTGCGCAGCCAAGGCGGGTTTATTCCGGGTATTCGCCCCGGCAAGAAAACTCAAGATTACTTGGATTATGTCGTAAACCGCGTGTTGGTGCTGGGGTCTGCCTATCTTGCGGCGGTCTGTTTGCTGCCCGAAATTCTGATCTCCGAATTTTCGATCCCGTTCTACTTTGGCGGCACATCAGTTCTTATCGTGGTGTCAGTAACGATGGACACAATTCAACAGATTCAGTCCCATCTTTTGGCCCATCAGTACGAAGGGCTGATCGAAAAGTCGCAGTTGCGCGGGAAAAAGCGCCCAGCAACTGCAAAACCTCCAGCCCGTCGTTGAGGCCCGCATGACCAATATCATCCTTCTTGGCCCCCCCGGCGCGGGCAAAGGTACGCAAGCCAAGCGTCTGGTAGACGAGCGCGCTATGGTGCAACTGTCCACGGGCGATATGCTGCGCGAGGCGAAGACCAGCGGCACGGAAATGGGCAACCGCGTCGCCGCCGTGATGGAGCGGGGCGAGTTGGTGACGGATGAGATTGTGATTGGACTGATCCGCGAAAAACTGATCAGCGGCGGTGCCAAGGGCGGCTATATTTTTGACGGCTTCCCTCGGACGCTGAAACAAGCAGACGCGCTGGGCGATCTGATGCAGGAATTGGGCCAGCAAGTCGACTTTGTGATCGAATTGCAAGTCAAGGACGAGGTTCTGGTAGACCGAATCGTTGGCCGCGCAGAGGAGGCCAGCCGCGCAGGGCAACCCGTCCGCGCTGACGACAACGCCGAAAGCCTAAAAACGCGTTTGATGGCCTATTATAAGCAAACCTCGCCGCTAATCGGCTATTACTATGCCAAAGGCGGGCTTCTGGCTGTAGATGGTCTGAATGATATGGACACCGTATCGGCAGATATCTCTAAGATTCTGGACGCGCGATAGAATCTGCTTAATCCCCACGCTCGCACCCTTGACGGGTGGGGTAAAAGCCCTTAAGGCACGTCATCCCGAAATGGAATCGCCGCAAGGGATTAAAATATTTCGGGCCTCCCATTAATGGGAAAACTCTGATGTCATGAGGCAATATCGTGAAATCGGGGTGTCGTGTGCTGGGGTGCTGCCCTTGCATGTTGTGAAAAAAGGTTCTGGCACTACGGAACCGCAACCAAAAAGGAACACGTCTTGGCACGTATTGCTGGCGTAAACATACCCACGAACAAACGGGTGCCTATCGCCCTGACCTATATCACGGGAATCGGCCCATTCGTTGCAGAGCAAATCTGCGAATCTGTCAAAATCGACCGCGCCCGCCGCGTGAACCAGTTGTCTGATGCCGAAGTTCTGGCGATTCGCGAATATATCGACGCCAATCTAACGGTTGAAGGCGATCTGCGCCGCGAAACCTCGATGAACATCAAGCGTTTGATGGATCTTGGCTGCTATCGCGGCCTGCGTCACCGCAAGGGTCTGCCTGTACGCGGTCAACGTACGCACACTAACGCTCGTACCCGCAAGGGCCCCGCAAAAGCCATCGCTGGCAAGAAGAAATAAGGGGACCGAGATATGGCACGCGATACAAAATCGACCCGCACCAAGAAAAAAGAACGCAAGAACATCGCCGCTGGCGTGGTTCATGTGAATTCTTCGTTTAACAACACTAAAATTCTGATCTCGGACGTTCAGGGCAATGCAATTTCGTGGTCGTCTTCGGGCACCATGGGCTTTAAGGGTTCGCGCAAGTCGACCCCTTACGCCGCCCAAATGGCTGCCGAGGATGCTGCCCGCAAGGCGCAAGAGCACGGTATGAAAACCGTGGAAGTAGAAGTGCAAGGCCCAGGTTCGGGCCGCGAATCGGCGCTGCGTGCGCTTGCTGCTGTTGGCCTGAACGTTACCTCGATTCGTGATGTCACGCCGCTTGCGCACAATGGCTGCCGCCCTCCAAAGCGCCGCCGCGTCTAACATCTTTACCATTGTCGGGCTGCGTGGTTCCGCGCGGCCCGATTTCGTCATTTTGACCCTCGGGAGTTTCCTGCTTACGGGACATCGGCAGGCGACAAGTATGGAGGCGGAAGCATGATCCACAAAAATTGGCTAGAACTGATCAAACCATCGCAATTGGTTGTTAAAGCGGGCGCTGATGCGCAGCGCACGGCAACACTGGTCGCCGAACCGCTGGAACGCGGCTTTGGTCTGACCTTGGGCAACGCGCTGCGCCGCGTTTTGCTCTCGTCGTTGCAAGGCGGGGCAATCACCTCGGTGCAAATCGACAACGTGTTGCACGAATTCTCAAGCGTTGCAGGCGTGCGCGAAGATGTCACCGACATCATTTTAAACCTAAAGGGCGTCGCCCTGCGCATGAGCGTAGAAGGGCCAAAGCGCCTGTCTATCTCGGCCAAAGGGCCGGGCGTTGTGACCGCTGGCGATATTTCGGAATCAAATGGCATCGACGTTTTGAACAAAGACCACGTCATCTGCCACTTGGATGACGGTGCGGATGTCTTCATGGAACTGACGGTGAACACCGGCAAGGGCTATGTGTCTGCCGATAAGAACAAACCAGAAGATGCGCCGATTGGCCTGATTCCAATCGATGCGGTCTTCTCGCCTGTGAAAAAAGTGTCCTACGAAGTTACCCCCACCCGCGAGGGGCAGGTGCTAGATTATGACAAGCTGACGATGAAAATCGAAACCAACGGCGCGCTGACTCCCGAAGATGCCGTGGCCTATGCCGCGCGGATTTTACAGGATCAACTGGGCGTGTTCGTGAACTTTGACGAGCCTGAATCGGCTGGCAAGGGCATGGAAGACGCTGGGCTTGAATTCAATCCGCTGCTGCTGAAGAAAGTTGACGAGTTGGAATTGTCGGTGCGTTCGGCAAACTGCCTAAAGAACGACAATATCGTCTACATTGGCGATCTGATCCAAAAGACCGAAGCAGAAATGCTGCGCACTCCAAACTTTGGCCGCAAATCTTTGAACGAAATCAAAGAAGTGCTGTCGGGGATGGGCCTGCATTTGGGCATGGAAGTGGAAGAGTGGCCACCAGAAAACATCGAAGATCTGGCAAAGCGCTTCGAAGATCAATTCTAACAAACTGGCTGCGGGTTAGCCCGCAGCCTTTGCAAAAATGCCCAGAATGCTGGGGAATAATAGGGTTAGCAGCCCCAAGGTGAGCAGGCCATTCGAGGCACTGCCGGACAAAGTAGAAACAGAAGCTTAGGAGACTATCATGCGTCACGCTCGCGGCTATCGCCGCCTCAACCGCACTCACGAACACCGTAAGGCGCTGTTTGCCAACATGGCAGGCTCGCTGATTGAACACGAACAAATCAAAACCACGCTGCCAAAAGCCAAAGAACTGCGCCCGATCATCGAAAAGCTCATCACGCTGGCTAAGCGCGGCGATCTGCACGCCCGCCGTCAGGCGCACGCGCAATTGAAGCAAGACATGCACACCGCGCGTCTGTTCGAAATTTTGGGCCCCCGCTACAAAGACCGTCAAGGCGGCTATGTGCGTGTGCTAAAGGCGGGCTTCCGCTTTGGCGATATGGCCCCAATGGCGATTATCGAATTCGTTGACCGCGACCCGAATGCAAAAGGCGCGGCAGACCATGCCCGCACCGCTGCTGGCGACGAATAAGATCGTCTCACAGATATGCAAAAAGGCCCGCCCATGCGGTGGGCCTTTTTCTTTTGCGCAATCGCGCGTAGTCTTTCCCCATGGCCGACCTGTTCGATAACGTTGCTTCTGCCACCGCCGCAGGCCCAAACCTGGCGGAAGGTCGGCCGCTTGCCGACCGCCTTCGCCCCAAAACTCTGGGCGAAGTGATCGGGCAGGGCCATGTCCTCGGCCCCAATGGCCCGCTGGGTGCGATGATTGCCGCACGCAGCCTCTCGTCCATCATCCTGTGGGGCCCGCCGGGCGTGGGTAAAACCACGATTGCGCGGCTGCTGGCTGATGCAACAGATACGGCCTTAGTGCAAATCTCGGCTATCTTCACAGGCGTGCCCGATCTGCGAAAAGTGTTCGAATCCGCAAGGCTGCGCCGCCAAAACGGTAACGGCGAAAAAGCGCGAGGCACGCTATTATTCGTCGATGAAATCCACCGCTTTAACAAAGCTCAGCAAGACGGCTTTCTGCCCTATATGGAGGATGGAACCATCCTGTTGGTCGGGGCCACCACCGAAAACCCCAGCTTTGAATTGAACGCCGCTCTCCTGTCGCGCGCGCAGGTGATTGTGTTGGAACGCCTGTCGCTGACAGATTTGGAATTGCTCACCCAGCGCGCCGAACGCGAACTCGCCCGCGCCCTACCGCTGAATGGCGAGGCGCGCGAAGCCCTGATTGATATGGCCGATGGCGATGGCCGCGCGCTGCTAAATTTGATCGAACAAGTCGCCGCATGGAAGTTAGACAAACCACTGGGCCGCGAAGACCTTTCTACCCGCCTCATGCGCCGCGCTAGTAAATACGACAAATCTGGCGAAGAACATTACAACCTGATCTCCGCGCTGCACAAGTCGGTGCGCGGCTCTGACCCCGATGCGGCGCTTTACTGGTTTGCGCGCATGCTCGAAGGCGGCGAAGACCCGCGATTTTTGGCCCGCCGCATCACCCGCATGGCGGTGGAAGATATCGGCCTTGCCGACCCACAGGCGCAAACCCTTTGCCTAGATGCGTGGAACACATACGAGCGTTTGGGCTCGCCCGAAGGCGAACTCGCATTGGCGCAGGCAGTGATCTACCTTGCTCTCGCCCCCAAATCGAACGCGGTCTACACCGCCTATAAAGCCGCCCGAACTGCTGCGCGCGATACTGGCAGCCTGCCACCACCGCTGCACATCCGCAATGCGCCCACCAAACTGATGAAAGATATCGGCTACGGCGCTGATTACGCCTATGACCATGATGCCCCTGATGGTTTTTCGGGGCAGAATTACTTCCCCGATGGGTTGAAGCGCCCTGTTTATTATGCCCCACCTGAACGCGGCTTTGAACGCGAATTGAAAAAACGCATCGACTATTTTGCCAAACTGCGCGAACGACGTAAAACCTAAGGTCCTCTGCATGCTTCCTAACTCTGTAAATATCCTCTGGGGGTGAGGCGCTTGCGCCGAGGGGGGCGAAGCGCCCCCTTTTGCGCTGCCGCTTGACAAACCGCCTCTTGCCCCGCAAGGGAAAGGCATGATGACCCTTTTTCAAGTGGCCCTTGGCGGTGCAATCGGCTCGGTGCTGCGGTATCTCACCGTCGCCGCAGTTGGCGCGCCGCTTGGCACGCTGGCGGTGAATGTGCTGGGCAGCTTTGCCATGGGAGTTTTGTTTATCGCCCTAACCGCGCGGGCGGGGCTATCGCCGCTGTTCATGACGGGTATCTTGGGCGGCTTCACCACCTTTTCGGCCTTTTCGCTGGATGCGCTGAAATTGTGGCAGGCGGGGCAAGTCATTACCGCGGTGGCTTATGTCGGCGCGTCGGTTGTTTTGTCGCTGGGCGCAGTGGCAATTGGGGCCGCATTGGCCAAAGGAGTGCTGGCATGAGTGGCGTGCAAACCCTAACCATCGGCGCGGACGAGGGCGAGCAGCGGCTGGATCGCTGGTTCAAAAAGCGGTTCCCCCAACTGACCCAAGGCGCGGTTGAAAAGATGTGCCGCACAGGTCAAGTGCGCGTTGACGGCGCACGCTGCAAAGGCGCGGATCGTGTTGTGGCAGGCCAAATCGTGCGTGTGCCGCCGCTGCCCGATGGGGCCGCCCCAGCCCCGCGCCAATCCAAAATCAGCCAAGCTGATGAAAAGATCATCCAAGACGCGGTGCTGTGGAAGGATGAGCATATCATCATCCTAAACAAACCCGCAGGCCTGCCCAGCCAAGGCGGCTCTGGTTTGGGCGAGCGGCATGTTGATGGTCTGACCGAGGCATTGAAGTTCGGTTTCAAAGATAAACCCAAGCTTGTGCATCGCCTCGATAAAGACACCTCTGGCCTGCTTATGCTGGCCCGCACCGACCGCGTGGCGCGAGGGCTGTCCGAAAGCCTGCGCCATCACCTGACGCGCAAAATTTATTGGGCGGCTGTTGCAGGCGTGCCCAACCCGCGCAAGGGCAGCGTGAAATACGGGCTGATGAAGGCCCCAGGCGGTGGGCGCGGCGAGGGGGAAAAGATGGTCTGCATCCATCCCGCCAAGATGGGCGATTACCCCGATGCCAAACGCGCGCAGACCGATTTCTTTACGCTTTGGTTCCTTGGCACGCGCTTGTCTTGGATGGCGCTGGAACCCATTACAGGGCGCACGCATCAATTGCGCGCCCATATGGCCGAAATGGGCCACCCAATTTTGGGCGATGGCAAATATGGCGGCTCTGATACCGATAATATGGGCGATGGCTGGGGTGCGGGCGTTGGCGGCGACATCTCGCGCAAGCTACATCTGCACGCCCGAATGCTGAAATTCGAACATCCCATCACCAAAGAAATGATGACCTTCACCGCGCCTTTGCCCGACCACATGGCGCGCACTTGGAAAACGCTGGATTGGGGCGTAAATGATGTGCCGCTAGACCCGTTTAGGGGCGAGGCATGAGAGGGCATTTAGTATGAGCGGGTGGGCCGCAAAACGGTTCTGGAAATCGGCCAGCGTCGTGCAACTAGAGGCAGGCTTTACGGTGCATCTGGACGGGCGGGCGGTGAAAACGCCCGCCAAAAACCCCCTGATCTTGCCGAATGATACGCTGGCCCAATTGATTGCTGCCGAATGGGATGCGCAAACAGGCACTGTAAACCCAGAAACCATGCCGATAACACGGCGCGCCAATTCGGCACTGGAAAAGGTCGCCCCGAATCGTAAAGGGGTTATCGCGGAACTGGCAGGCTATGGGGCCAGTGATTTGCTGTGCTATCGCGCGCAATCTCCTGCCGAACTGGTGGCGCGGCAGGCCGCAGGCTGGCAGCCTTGGCTGGACTGGGCCGCGCGTGATTTGGCCGCGCCGTTGCATGTGACAACGGGCATTGTGCATTTGGCTCAACCCGCCGAAAGTCTGACCAACCTGCAAGATCACGTCTCCGCATTCGATGCTTTTGCGCTGGCGGGTCTGCATGACTTGGTCGCAATTACCGGATCTTTGGTGCTTGCGCTGGCCATGGCAAAAGGCCACTTGCTCCCCCATCAGGGCTTTGCGCTGTCACGCATAGACGAACATTGGCAGGCCGAGCATTGGGGCGTTGACGAGGCGGCGGCAGCGCTCGAATCAGGCAAAGCGACCGCCCTGCACGATGCGCATCGCTTTCTGGCAGCCTGCGCGTAAGATTATTTCAAGGCAAATGCCCAAAAATTGCGCATGTTGCCTGGGCAAAGTCCAAAGTTAGCCGATAGCGCTAACAAAATCGCTGGACGATATTTTTTCTTGACCTAAGTTTAACCAATAGCCAAGAGTGGCTGACACCGCGTGACTCGCGCTTTCCGTGAGCGATGCGGAGGACAAGTACGAAATGGTTTAAAAATTTTTGTACGACAAACAGCCCTGAAATGGGCGCAACAGGAAGAGGTTCCTATGAAAAAATCAGTATTCCTTGGCACGCTGGTTGCCACCACAGTCTTGTCGGGCGCGGTTTTTGCCGCAACGTTGGATGATGTGAAAGCGCGCGGCGAATTGCTTTGCGGCGCGAATACCGGCCTTACGGGCTTTGCTGCCCCAGATGCCAATGGCGAATACCAAGGCTTTGACGCGGCACTGTGCAAGGCTGTTGCAGCGGCTGTTTTGGGCGACCCTACAAAAGTGAAATTCGTGCCCCTGACGGGCGAGACGCGCTTTACCGCGCTGTCTTCGGGCGAAGTGGATCTGTTGGTGCGCAACTCAACTTGGACCTATTCGCGCGACAGCGACCTGAAGTTCGATTTCGTGGCCGTGAACTATTATGATGGTCAGGGCTTTATGGTAAAGAAAGAACTGGGCGTGGCTTCGGCCAAAGAACTGGACGGCGCAACTGTTTGCATTCAAACAGGCACGACGACCGAATTGAACTTGGCTGACTTCTTCAAATCGAACAACATCACCTATACCCCTGTGACCGTGGTCGACGATACCGAAGCGGCCAATCAGTATATCGCGGGCGCTTGCGATGCCTATACCACTGACGCGTCGGGCCTTGCTGCCACCCGCGCGACGCTGGCCGACGCTGAAAACCACATCATTCTGCCTGAAATCATCTCGAAAGAGCCTTTGGGCCCAGTCGTGCGCCATGGCGATAATAACTGGGGCGACATCGTGCGCTGGACCTACTACTCGCTTCTGATCGCTGAAGAAAAAGGCATCACCAAAGCGAACCTAGAAGAAGTGGCCGCATCGACCACCGATCCTGAAACCCGCCGCTTGCTGGGCCTTGAAGGAGAAATGGGCGTGATGATGGGTCTGGACAACAACTGGGCCAAGAACGCCATCGCCGTTTCGGGCAACTATGGTGAGATTTTCGAAGCTAACCTTGGCACATCGACCCCCATCGGTCTGGCACGCGGCCTGAACGCGCTGTGGACCCAAGGCGGCCTGCAGTACGCGCCACCAGTGCGCTAAAGCAATCGGGCGCGGGGCAACCCGCGCCCTTTTTCCACTAAAACAAGCACTCCGTGATGGGGCCAGACCCCGATAAGATTGGCCAAAGGCCAGCATGCGGCAGCGGCAGGGGGTAAGATATGGCTATGGTAAGCGATGCTCCGAAAGGCAACTTTCGGCTGTCAATGCTGATTTATGACACGCGCTATCGGTCGATAACCATTCAGGTGATTGTTCTGGGCCTGTTCATCGCCTTTGTGGCGTGGCTGCTTATGAATTTGCAGGCCAATTTGGCCGCTAAAGATAAAGACATCAGCTATAACTTTTTATTTAACCGTGCGGGTTATGACATTGACCAGCAATTAATCCCTTATACCAACGACAGCACGCATGGGCGCGCTTTGTTTGTGGGCCTGTTCAACACCTTGGCCGTGTCTATCGCGGCCTGTTTCGCAGCCACGTTGATTGGCGTGACGGCGGGGGTGCTGCGTCTGTCAAAAAACTGGATTGTCGGCCGTCTGATGACGGTTTATGTCGAAGTGTTCCGCAATGTGCCGCTGCTGCTGTGGATTTTGCTGGCCTTTTCCATCTTCGCCCAAGTGATGCCAGAGCCTAAGGATTTCAAGGTTACGCAAGAAATGGTCGATCAGGGGCTAGAGCCGCCCGTGCAAAAGATTTTCTTTGACAGTATCGCCATTACCAATCGCGGCACGAACGTGCCTGCCCCCGTTCTAGATCGGCCCTTGGGCAGCTTTTTGGTGCTGGATGTGCCGATCAACCTGTCGGTTCTGGCCGCGATTGCCGTAATTTTGGGCAGCTTTTGGGTAAATAGCCGTATCCGTGCCAGCGCCAAAGCGATCCAAGAAGATACGGGTTTTCGCCCTGTGACGTGGTGGAAATCGCTGCTTGTTCTGATTGTGCCTATCACCGCGCTGCTTTTGGCACTGGGTTTTCATTGGGAAATTCCCGCCTTTGCGGTGGGTGAAAATGGCGTGTCCAAAGGGTTTAACTTTGTGGGTGGCATCAGCCTTGCCCACAGCTTTACCGCGCTGTTTTTGGCCCTGTCGATCTATCACGGCACCTATATTGCCGAGGCGGTGCGCGCAGGAATTCTGGCCATTTCGCGTGGCCAAACCGAAGCCGCCTATGCGCTGGGCATGCGCCCCAACCGCACGATGAACCTCATCATCCTGCCCCAAGCGCTGCGCGTGATCGTGCCGCCGCTGATCAGCCAATATCTGAACATCACCAAAAACTCGACCCTCGGTATGGCGATCAGCTATCTGGATTTGAAGGGCACTTTGGGTGGCATCACCCTAAACCAGACGGGGCGCGAGCTGGAATGTATGCTGCTGATGATGTTGATCTACCTGTTCTTGTCGCTGACCATTTCCGTCGGGATGAATATTTTCAACAACTCAGTCAAGTTGAAGGAACGGTAAGATGAGCAATTCGCATTTTGTCCGCACCCAAATGCTGCCCGCGCAAAAACCCCCTGTGGGCGAGACTGGCGTGATCAAATGGATGCGGGAAAACCTGTTTTCCAGTTGGTTTAACGCAATCCTTACCTTCATCGGAATGTGGGCGGTCTACTCGCTGGTATCGTCTTCAGCCCCGTGGTTTTTGAACGGGGTTTGGACGGCAAGTTCCGTTGACGAATGCCGCGCAATCATCGCCGCCTCGGCAGGTGAGGGGGCATCAGGCGCTTGCTGGGCGATGATTAATGAACGCTGGCATCAATTCATGTTTGGTTTTTTTGACCGCGAAGAGTATTGGCGCCCGCTGCTAGCCTTTGCGCTGCTGTTCGTGGCCCTATCCCCTGTTTTATATTTCAATCTGCGCCGCCCCACGATGATTATGGTCGGTGGCGCGGGCGCGGTGCTGGTGCTGCTGTTATGGGCCGTTGGAACCGATGGCTGGCATTTGTCCCTTGCCGCAGCAGTTATGGCCGCGCTGGCTGCGCTGGCATGGTTTGCGCCCAAGCATCTGCTTTGGGTCACACTGGCCTTTCCGGCAACTGCGTTCTTTCTGCTGTGGGGCGGGTCTGTTTGGGCACCGATTGGCGTGATGGCGGGCTTTGGAATTGCAGTGCTGGTCTGGCGCGCGTTGAATGGATTTATTGGCGTGGCCCCTGCAGCACTTATTGCTGCGCTGGTGGCTTTTATTTGGTGGGGACTTGTGCAGAGTTTCGTGACCGAAGCGATGTCACAAGCGCTCCCCTATTTCAGCCTGCCTGCCGAAGATAGCGACCGTTTTGGCGGTTTCCTTTTATCCTTTGTCATTGGCGTTTCTGCAATATCTGCCTCGCTCCCCATTGGTATTTTACTGGCGCTTGGGCGGCGGTCGGATATGTTTTTGATTAAAACCCTGTCGGTGGGTTTTATCGAGTTTGTGCGCGGTGTGCCGCTGATTACCATGCTGTTCACTGCCAGCCTTTTGCTGCAATATTTCCTGCCGCCGCAGACCAACTTTGATTTGATCTTGCGGGTTATAATCCTCGTGTCCCTTTTCGCATCCGCCTATATTGCCGAAGTGATCCGTGGCGGACTGGCTGCATTGCCGCGCGGGCAGCAAGAGGCGGCTGATAGTTTGGGCCTTGATTATTGGCAGGCGCAGCGGCTGATTATTATGCCGCAGGCATTAAAGGTGGCAATCCCAGGCATTGTTTCGTCCTTTATTGGCCTGTTCAAAGATACCACCCTTGTCGCATTGGTAGGCCTTGCCGACCCACTGCAAGGCATTACCAAAGTTGTCAAAGCCGACATCGCATGGAAGGCCGCTTATTGGGAGCCGTTCATTTTTGTAGGGGCTATTTTCTTCATCTTCTGCTTTAGCATGTCCAGATATTCGATGTATCTAGAGCAAAAGCTGAAAACCGATCATCATTAGGAGCAAGCCATGGCACACGCCGCGAAAATGCAGGTCACGGACGAGGTGGCAATTCAGATCACTGCCATGAACAAATGGTACGGGCAGTTCCATGTGCTGCGCGATATCGACATGACCGTGAACAGGGGCGAGCGGATAGTTGTTTGCGGGCCTTCGGGCAGCGGCAAGTCTACCTTAATCCGCTGCATTAACCGCCTTGAAGAACATCAGGTGGGCCAGATCATTGTGGATGGAACCGAGCTGTCATCGGATTTGAAAAACATCGATAAGGTTCGGTCAGAAGTGGGAATGGTGTTTCAACACTTTAATCTGTTCCCGCATTTGACGATTTTAGAAAACCTTACCCTGGCTCCGATTTGGGTGCGCAAAACACCCAAGCGCGAGGCCGAAGAAACCGCGATGTATTTTCTGGAAAAGGTGAAAATCCCTGAACAGGCGCTGAAATATCCTGGCCAGCTTTCGGGTGGGCAGCAGCAGCGCGTGGCAATTGCCCGCAGCCTGTGCATGAAACCGCGCATCATGTTGTTTGACGAGCCGACTTCGGCGCTTGATCCTGAAATGATCAAGGAAGTGCTGGACACGATGATTAGCCTTGCCGAAGATGGCATGACGATGATCTGCGTCACGCATGAGATGGGCTTTGCCCAAGCGGTTGCCAACCGCGTGGTGTTTATGGATCAGGGCCAGATTGTGGAACAGAACGAACCCAAAGAGTTCTTCGCCAACCCAAAATCAGACCGCACCAAGCTGTTCCTAAGCCAGATTTTGGGGCACTAAGCCTGATCGCGAATCTACAAGAAAACGCCCCCTCGTGTGGCGTTTCTTTGATTAGAAAACATTGAAGCTATCCTGTTAATCTCCATATCCCCGTTATTAATCCGATCCCCTCTGGCGACGTGGTGTCGGATTGAACTAAGCGTTTTGTTGGGGGCCAACGAAATGCTTTGTCAAGCAGCGCATTTGAAACAGGAGGGACGAAATTGGACTTTCTTTTTGACCTTTTTTGGGCAACCGCTGTGGCTGTGACTTCCTGTAATTGGCATTTTGATCGCGTTGTTGGTCCGTGATTTTGGAGTTTTGAACAAGACTGATCGTGAAATTGGCACGGCCGAAAGCCTAAATTTTTCGGCGCTGTATATTAAACTGGGCGTCGCCTTTGGCGGCTTTGTTTGGTATTATTTTGTGCAGCAGTCGGCGGCAGAGTATATGAGCGCCTTTGTCATGGAAGAAATCTTGGCGCTGGACAACGTATTTGCTATCACGCTGATTTTTTAATTTTACTGTGCCGCGTATCTATTTGCACCGCGTGGTGATTTGGAGCATTTTGGGTGTGATCGTGCCGCGCGGCATCATGATTGGAGTTGGGGTTGCGCGGGTGTCGTACTACAGTTAGGTTCTGCATATCTTTTCCGTTTTCCTGATTGCTACAGGCGTGAAGATGCGGGTGATCAAAGACAAAGAGATAGATTTGGACAGCAACCCAATTCAGCGTTGCATGAAGCGGTGCTTTAATATTACCACTAATTTGCATGGCAATGCGTTTTTTGTGAAACAGCCAAATCCGAAAATGGGCAAGATGGTGCAATTCATGACGCTTTTTTTTGGCGCTGCTGCTGTTGAAATTTGCCGATTTGATATTTGCGTTAGATTCCATGCCTGCGGTGTTTGCAATTATCACGTCCCCTATATCGTCTAAACCTCGAATATCTTTGTTATTCTGGGGTCGCGGGCATTGTATTGCGCGCTGGCTGCGGATTTGCACCGTCCCCATTATTTGAAATGCGTTTTATCAGCGCTGCTGATTTTCATCGAACCGAATATTTTTATTGCCAATCTGAGGGCCGGGAAAAGTCCCCTCCGCACTGGCCGCAGGGGATTACCTTTGCGGTTATGGGTCAATCTCGCGCGGGATGACAAAATCCACCACCGCGCCCATGCCAAAACCAACATCCGCCCAATCATCGGTAACGAAATCCACCACCAACGTGGCCCCTGTGGGATAGCGGTGAAATTCAGGGTTCAGGGGCGGCGCGGTGATCAGGCGCGCAGCAAATTCTGCAATGCCGGGGTTATGGCCAATCATCATCACCGTATCGGCTTTGCCATGCTTCAGAACGGCCAGCATCACATCTGGCCCTGCGTGATATAGCGCGGGCTTTAGCTCTAACACAGGGGTGCCTGGCAGGGCGGGGGCAATCCCGCTCCATGTTTTGCGGGTTCGCAGCGCATCGGAACAAAACACCTCGGCGGGGATATAATCGCGCGAGGCCAGCCATTGGCCCAAATCCGCCGCCGCGGCCTTGCCGCGATCATTCAGGGGGCGGTCATGGTCGGCCATGGTTGGGTCGTCCCAGGCAGATTTCGCGTGCCGTGTTAGGATCAAGCGTTTCATCGGTGGAACTGCCTCATATGATATGCGGAATGTTCGGGTAGTCTTGCATAAGCAGCCCCTGCGGGGCAAGCACGACGAGAGGCGCATCCCAAACCCATGCAGTCTTTCCCAGCATCCAGCATGGCGTGGCAGGCGGGCAGATCATAGCCCGCCGTGGACAGGGCAGGGCAGGTGGTGGTGCACGGGGCGGGGCAGGTATTGCAAGGCCGCTGGCTGGGCGGGGGCAGGTCAATTTTCTGTTTCAGCGCCAAGGCCCCGCGAAAGCTAACCATCAAGCCTTGGGTGTCATGCACCAGCAACTTGATCGGGCTTTCCCATATGCGGCCCGTGCGCAGCGCCCAAGAATAGAACGGGTGATAGGGCGGCCCGCCAAAGGGGAAGATGGCTTTTGCGCCGAGATCACAGGCCATGCCGCCGATAACACGGCGCGACCAGCGATCCATCGGATCTGGCGCGCCATCCTGCCATTCGGCAGAGGTTTGAAAATGCGCCCAAAAACCAGTGTCAGGCCCCAGCATCAACAGGGTTTGCGTGCCCTTGGGCAGGGTAGGGTCATTTGCGCCATGAAATCCGCCCAAAATTGCCAGATGATGCAGTCCCGCAAGCGCGGTTATCGCGTCTAGGGATTGCGCCGAAACGGCAGCAGCAGGCTCCAGCCCAGTTTCGATGGTTTGTCGTCTTGCCACTTTAGCCCCACTGTCATGCCATCATGCCCCAGCTTTGGCTGAGCGATGTATGTGCCAAAGATGCGATCCCAAATTGATAAAGCAAAGCCATAATTGCTGTCATGTTCTTCGCGAAGGTCAGAATGATGCACGCGGTGCATGTCAGGTGTAACCAAAACCAGCCGAACCACGCGGTCAAGGCCCAAAGGCAGGCGCCAATTGGCGTGGTTGAACATAGCCGTGCCGTTCAGAATAATTTCAAAGGCCAGCACAGCCACCGGCGGCGCGCCAATGGCATAAACCAAACCAATTTTAAGCAGCATCGAAGCCAGAATTTCAAACGGGTGAAAGCGTAATGCAGTGGTCACGTCAAAATCGAGGTCAGCGTGATGCATTTGGTGAAAGCGCCAAAACAAAGGTACTTTATGGGTGATCAGGTGCTGCGCCCAGATCGCGAAATCGAGCGCCAGAATTGCGGCCAGAATCTTGACCCAATCGGGCAAATCAACCACATTCAACAGGCCAATGCCCTGCGCCTGCGCATCCAATGCAGCGCCAAGGGCCAGCAGCGGCAAGCCTATTGCCAGCGCCCGCACCGCCAGCGAATCGATCAGCACCATGGAAAGGTTGGTAAACCAGCGCCCAGCACGGGCCCGCACACGGGGCCTGCGCGGAGCGACGGATTCAAGCCCAGCGAATAAAGCGAACAGACCCAGAAAAATGACCAAGCGTAGCAGTGTTTCCGACATTTGTGCTACCCCTCATACATTCGTGTTTTACGATATATAGAGTTGCACAGAAAGTCTATGGCATTTCGCCCTAGCGTTTGCGCGGGGTCACGCGCGGGGCGGTGGCGCGAATTTGGCTGCCTGCGCCGTGGTCGGTGAACAGTTCCAAAAGGCAGGCATTTGGAATGCGCCCGTCAAGGATCGTCACGGCGCGCGTTCCCGCCTCGACCGCTGCAACGGCAGTTTCGGTTTTGGGAATCATCCCGCCAGCGATTACGCCATCGCGGATCATTTGGCGCACTTCGTCGGGGGTGATTTGCGTCATCACCTCGCCCTTGGCGTTTTTTACGCCCGATACATCGGTCAGCAGCAGCAAACGATCGGCCTGCAATGCGCCCGCGATGGCCCCTGCCGCCGTATCGCCGTTCACGTTGAAGGTTTCATTATCGGCCATGCCTGTCGCCACGGGGGCGACCACGGGGATGATGCCTGCCTGATACAAATCGCGCAGCACCTGCACGTTCATTTCCACAGGGCGGCCTACATAGCCCAGTTCGGGGTCATCGGCGACGCAGACCATCAGATCATCATCCTTGCCCGAAATGCCCACGGCGCGCCCGCCAGCATCCATAATGGCCTGCACGATCCGTTTGTTCACAAGGCCCGAGAGGATCATTTCCACCACCTGCACCGTGGCCTTATCCGTCACCCGCTTGCCGCGCACGAATTCCGATTTGATGCCCAGTTTATCCAGCATCTCGTTAATCATTGGTCCGCCGCCATGCACCACAACGGGGTTCACCCCCACTTGGCGCATCAGCACGATATCGCGGGCAAACTCGGCCATTGCGGCATCGTCGCCCATCGCATTGCCGCCAAATTTTACCACCACCACCGCACCCGTAAAGCGTTGTAGATAGGGCAGCGCTTCGGACAGCATTTTGGCGGTGCTGATCGCGTCAGCCATATTGAGGTTTTGTTCTTTCATAGCGGCCTCATATGCAAGTTAGACCAAGGTGGCAATAATCGCGCGCAGTGTTTCAATCCCGTCGCCTTTTTCAGATGAGGTGACAACTATTTCGGAATAGGCAGCAGGGTGCGCCGCCAGCGCCGCCATAGTTTGGGCAATATTCGCATCCGCCTCGGCCTTTGACACTTTGTCAGCCTTGGTCATCACCACCTGAAAGGTCACGGCGCTGCGATCTAGCAATTTCATAATCTCTTCGTCCACGTCTTTAACCCCGTGGCGGGTATCGATCAGCACAAAGGCGCGGCGCAAGGTTTGCCGGCCCGCAAGGTAAGACTTCAGCAGTGCCTGCCATTTGGCCACCACAGGGCGCGGCGCCTCGGCATAGCCATAGCCCGGAAGGTCAACCAGAAAGCGGTTCATCTCGCCCAGCGCGAAAAAATTGATCTCTTGGGTGCGGCCGGGAGTGTTGGACGCGCGGGCAAGGTTTTTGCGGCCTGTCAATGCATTGATGAGGCTAGATTTTCCAACGTTTGACCGGCCCGCAAAGCACACTTCCAGCCGATCAGGCGGGGGCAGGCCCGACATCGCGACCACGCCTTTTACAAAATCGACAGGCCCCGCAAATAGCAAACGGCCTACCTCGCGGTCGGGCAAATCTGGCGGTTCGGCCAGAGTGAAGATCATCGTCATATCAGGCTCCAACCTTGGCCAACAGCGATGCCGCCGCCCTGTTCTACCACGGCATAAAGGCCAAAGTCGCTATGGCCGAAATGCTGCTCTAATGCGTCCAAGGTCGGGGCATTGCTGCGGCCCGTCAATGGATCCACGGTTGTCGCGCTACACCGCGTGATGCGTTTCTCAACGCGCAAAATCGCACCGCCAATTGAAATGCGGCGGCCAATCCAATTCCATTCATCCCAAGGCGCGCTGCCATCCAACCACAGATTACCGCGCCAGCGGTCCATGGATAAATCCTGCCCCATCCGCGCTGACAAATCCTGCAAGGATGCGCGCGACAGGATGGATAGGGCTGGCAGGGGCGTGTCGGTCATCCCGCGCCCCGCGCTGATGATTTGGGCGGGCTGTGCGCGCCCTTCGGCATTCAGCGGGCGCACCCATTCTAGAAAGCGTTGCAAATCTGCGGACGAATCAGGGCAAAACGAAATGCTGCCGCGATCTGGATGATGCAGCGTCACTTGGCGCGTGGCCTCGTTCAAGGTGCAGGTAATCGCCATAAGCTGCGGTGATTTTGCCCCGCGCGTGAAATTGGCGCAGGGGTTCCACCCCGCGGTCAGTTTCGCGGCCTCGTGGGCAACAGCCCAGTGGCGATCCCAAGGCAGGCATTCATCTGGCAAAAGCAGAACGGACGCGAGATACTCGCGTCCGTGCCCCTTGATCGGGTGGCGGCAAATATGCGCCAGCGCCCCTGTCATTTCTTTTTGGTCACCGCAGGCGGTGGTTCGACGGGCTTTTTAGCAAAGCTTGACCGAATATTACCAAATATATCTGGCGTGTGCCCGTGGCTGCGCATGATCAGGTATTGCTGCACAAACGTGATGGTATTGTTGGTGATCCAGTAAACGACCAGGCCACTTGCAAAATTGCCCAGCATGAACATGAAAATCCACGGCATCCATGCAAAGACCTGCTGTTGAACGGCGTCTGTTGGGGCTGGATTCAGCTTTTGCTGCATCCACATCGTCACGCCCAGTAAGATGGGCAGCACGCCGATAAAGATCAGCGCAAGGATTGATCCTGGTTCGGGCGCGCTCCACGGTAGCAGGCCGAACAGGTTGAACAGGCTGGATGTATCAGGCGCAGACAGGTCTTTCAGCCAGCCAAAGAAAGGCTCGTGGCGCAGTTCGATCGTGACAAAAATCACCTTATACAGCGCAAAGAAAATGGGGATCTGGATCAAAATCGGCAGGCAACCCGCAGCGGGGTTTACCTTTTTGGTTTTGTACAGGTTCATCATTTCTTTTTGCATGCCAGCGCGGTCTTCGCCGAAACGCTCTTTCAACGCCTCCATCTCGGGCTGCAATTCCTTCATCCGCGCCATCGAGACATAAGATTTATAGGCCAGCGGCAAAACCAGCGTTTTCAGAACAAATGTCAGGCCAATGATGGCAAGGCCCATGTTGCCGATTTGCGCATTCAGCCAGTGCAGCACGGCAAAAATGGGTTTGGTGAAGAAATAGAACCAGCCCCAATCGATCGAATCGATGAACCCAGCTATAACGGGTTGGTCGGGGTTCACTTTTGCTCCAAACAGGCGCGACAGCATATCAGGGGTGTTTTCGTATTTCTGAATAGTTGCCCATTCTTTGGCGCCTGCGAAAAGCTGCGTGGTCGATTTTGTGCTTTGGCCTGCAGGAATGGTGACCAATGGCATGCGCACTTCGGCCTGATAGATATTGGAATTTGGCAGGAATTTGCTCGCGGCGGTAAAGGCATCGCCTGGCTGCGGGATCAAAGTCGTCATCCAATAATGGTCGGTAAAGCCGATCCACCCGTCTTTGGCCGCTGTCGAGGTTTCGAGCAAGGCTTGCTCGGCCTCATTCACCGGCAAATCGGCGAAATCATCGTAGTTTGCCTCGTGGTAAATGCCATCAGTGCGGCGGATCAGACCTTCGTGCACCACATAGATATTGACCATATCGGTTGGCAGGCCATGACGGGCGACAATGCCATATTTCGAAAGGTTGGCATCAGCGGTGCCCGCGTTTTTCACCTCGTCGGTGACGGTGAACATAAAATCAGCGTCCACCGCGATGGTGCGGGTAAAGGTCAGGCCCTTGGTGTTTTTCCATTCCAAGGTAACGGGGGTCTCGGGTGTCAGCGTGCCGCCCGACGTGATGTTCCAAACGGTGGTGGCGCTGGGCACATCGGCGGCATCCAAACCTGCGCCATTGGCCCAGCCGAATACGGCGTAATAGGGCGTGCCTTCGCCCACGGGGGACAGAAGTTTCACCTGCGGCGAATCGATGTCCAAGGTTTTGCGGTAGGTTTTCAGCGACAGATCGTCGATCCGCCCGCCATAGGTGGAAATCGAGCCTGAAAGCTTGGGCGTATCGATTTGGATGCGCGGGGCATCCGATGCAGCCACGCTGGTGGTATCGGCGGTCGTGGCGGGTGCAGTTGCGGGTGCGGCAGGCGCGGTATTACCCAAGGCTGCGGCATCGGGCGTAGCCAAGGTCGATTGCTGTGCCGTTTGGTCGGGGAACCATTGCGGAAACAGCATCGGGCCGCCCACAAACCATACAAGGATCACCCCAAGGCTAAGCGCTGTAGCAAGGATGAGGTTCTTATTCTGATCGTCCATTTGAACGCCGCCTTGTTGATTAAAACTTTGCGGTGGTTCAACGATAGGGGGCGGCAAAGGTCAAGCGGTTTTCCCTTTAGAAGCCGCCCAGTCAGCGCATTTCTTGGCGGATTCGCGGTAGTTTGCCGATTTTACGCCGCTGGGCCGCGATCCAGCCGCTGGTATCTTCAATTGGCATGGGGCGGGCGATGCCAAAGCCCTGCACATCATTGCAGCCCAGCTGTGCCAGCATCGTGTGTTCGGCAGCGGTTTCCACCCCTTCGGCGATGGTTGCCAGTTCCAGCCGTTCGGCCATAGACAGTATGGCAGCAATCATGCGCTGCTGGCCGCGATCTTCGTCAACGCGGGTCACAAAGCTGCGGTCAATCTTCAGACGGCGGATAGCAAACCGCCGTATCGACGTAATCGACGCATGGCCCGTGCCAAAATCGTCCAGATCAATGCCGCAGCCAAGGCGGGCTAGGGCTGCGATATTGGCAACAATCACGTCATTATCGGTTGTAGCCACGACATTTTCCAGCACCTCGACGCACAGCCGATTTGGGTTTAAATCAAAGCGGTCAAGCTCCCATTTAATTTTGTCGGCAAGGCGCGGGTTGCGCAGTTCGTCTGCCGACAGGTTGACCGACACAGTTGGGATACCCAGATGCAATTTGTCCCAGCGGACAAGAGCAGCAAGGGCGTTTTGCAGCATCACCTCGCCCAAGCGTTCAGACAGGCCAGCCGCCTCGATCATGGGCAAAAACACGGCGGGGCCAAGCAGGCCTTTGTTGGGGTGATACCAGCGCGCAAGCGCCTCGAACCCCGTGATAGCACCTGTATCGGTTGAAATTTGCGGCTGGAAATGGGCGCGGACCTGCCCTTCGTCCAGCGCCGCCTCTAACTCGTAACGCAGCGCATCATGGTCGGCGCGGGTGCGGGCCATTTCGGCTGCAAACACCCGCAGCGCCCCTGGCCCATTGCGGCGCGCCTCGTCAGCGGCAACTTGCGCCGCATCCAGCAGGGCGGTGCCTGTTTCATGGGGCGCGCGATCTGCCAAGCAGATCCCGACCGAGCAGGTGACATAAAGGCGAACCGCATCAATTTCCACGGGCGCGGCAATGGCGGCTTGCAAACGCGCCACCAACTGCACAACTGTTTCCAGATCCAGCCGCCGTGCGGGGGCCAGTGCCACGGCAAAACCGCCGCCTTCCAGTCGTGCCACCACATCGCCCTCGCGCAGCGCGGCGCAAATACGTTCCGCAGACCGCGTCAGAACTTTGTTTTCAGTCGCGCGGCCATGGCGTTGCAGCAACTGATCTGACCCATCAAATTGCAGCACAAGGCAGGCAGTGGTTTTGCCATGAAAGGGGCGGTCAGACAAAATGGCATCTAGCCGTTCAACGACATGGTTGCGCAGGGCAAGCTGATCTTCGCGCGGGGCAGTGCGGTGGCGGTCGCCAGCATCTTGGCCCACGCGCAAAGCGCCCAGAATTCCCAACACAAGGGGCAGGCCCAGCGCTGTGGCCATAAGACTAATCTCGCCGCCGAGCCAAAAGGCGGCAAGGCTGATCGCAGGGATAAACACCATCCATTCAGGCCTGCCAATCAGCGTCATGGCTCCATATCCAATGCCCGAAATCTTGCTGCGCAACCTGCTGAACATCGCCAAACTCTCCCGCACTAGGGGGCGATACCGCCCCGTTAGGGACAAGCTAAGCAAAGGGTCTAACAGAGTGGTTAATCTGCCTGCCTTCGATGCTGCTGATTTTCCTTAAACTTTTCTCCATTTGCGCCGCCCAGTGCCAAGCCCAAAGAATTAAACAGGGCGGGGTCGGTTAGATGCGGCGTGCGCACATGCTTCAGCGCGCGGGCCATAATGCCGCGCTGCCGCGGGCTGCTCGCCTCCCATTCATCCAGAATCGTTTTGACCTGCACGCGCAGCGCCTCTTGGCTGCCGCATAGATCGCAGGGGATGATGGAAAATTCCATCGCGCGGGAAAAGGCCTCGCCGTCGGCCTCGGAAACTAAAGCTGGCGGTCGATCGAGAAACAAATCGCCATCTTCGTTCACCAGTTTCGGCGCCATCGTGGCACAGCGGCTGCCGTGAAACAGGTTCAGGAAAAAGGTTTCCAGCATGTTACCCTAGCGATGGCCCAGCACCACGGCGCTGCAGCCTTCTTTGCGTGCGACGCGGAACAAATTGCTGCGCCGTAAGCGCGAGCATAGCGCGCGATAAGTGCGCCCTTGCGGCACCTTTTCGACGACAATCGAATAGGTGTCTTGATATTCGATGCAGTGCGGTATGCCCATGCGCGATAAGAATTCTGGCAGCACAGTGGCGGGGAAATTCGGCCGGCCTTGGTCTTGGCCTTGGTCAAGGTTGCAGGCCAGCAAATCCACAGGCAGCAGGGCGCGTCATTTCAAAACATGCAGCACCGCCATCAATGCGTAACTGTCTTGCCGCCCGAATGGCAGACCAGCCAGCGTGCACCGCGCACTTATTGCAAGATTTGTTTGTGCAGGCCGCGAAAGTCGTCCGTTTGGGGGCGTTTTGCAAGATCAGCGGAATGCCAGTATCCAGCATGGCGGGCCTAGTCGTGGGAATGGGGGGGGACGGGGTCATAACCACTGCCGCCCCAAGGATGGCAGCGCAGCAGGCGGCGAATGGTTAGATAGCTGCCCTTAAATGCGCCGTGCTTTTCCAGCGCCTCTAGGGAATAGGCGCTGCAGGTGGGCTGATAACGGCAACCATGCCCAACCCAAGGCGACAGAAATAGCCGATACGCGCGCACGGGCAGGGCAACGATATGGGCAAGGGGGCTCATGGCTTGGCCTTTTCCAAATGGATTTGGGTCAAGGCGCGGCGCAGATCGGCCATCAAATCTGCATAGCCGCGCGCGATCGTCGCCTGCGGTTTGGCGACCAGAACATAATCCCAGCCCGCCTGACCAAGTTCTGGCAAAACGGCGCGCACTACTGCGCGCATGCGGCGTTTGGCACGGTTGCGCGCCACGGCATTGCCGATTTTCTTGCTGGCGGTAAATCCGATGCGTATGGCCCCCGCCTGAACGCAGGTATCATCACTGCGCAGGCGCGCTTGCAGCAAGAAACTGCCCGTTCCCATCCGCCGCGCGGATGCGGCGCGCACAAAATCCGCGCGCTGGGTTAGGGTGGAAATGCCTGTCAGAACACAAACTACAACCGCCGAGGCGATGTCGGAGGCGCTGGTTTCGCCCTGATCCGATGCCTTCGGCGGTTCCATATCTTGCCCCTTTATCCACCCGAAAACAGGGCAGTCAAAGTGTTCGTAGATAAACTTAGGCAGACAGTTTCTTGCGGCCCTTTGCGCGGCGTGCCGCCAGCACAAGACGGCCGCCTTTGGTAGCCATGCGCGCACGGAACCCGTGGCGGCGGGCGCGAACAAGGTTCGAAGGTTGAAAAGTGCGCTTCATCGCGGTCTCCATCAGACGTATGCTGCGAACCTGTTAGATTCGCCAGCGGTAAACTTGAAGATCGTCCATTAGGCGGGGTTTGGCCTCAAGTCAACGGCGCAGTGCGTCTTTTGCCCAAGATTTTGTGCTAATCTTGGGCGGAATTGGTTCAGTTTTGGCGGGAAATCGCCATACCACTCGCAGGCCGTCCCACAAACTGCTAAGGTTTTCAAGCGCAACGCAACCCGCGCAACCAAAGGAACGCCCAAATCGTGCAAGACGGCAGCGGGATAGATCAGGCAGAACAGATCAGCGCGGCGCCTTCGCGCGGGGCGTGGACAGGGGGCTTTTGGCGCACCCTGTCGGGCCGTTTCCTGATTTTGACTGTGGTCTTTGTCATGGTGGCTGAAGTGCTGATCTTTGTGCCCTCCATCGCGCGGTTTCGCGCCGATTTTCTAACCATGCGCCTGGAAAAGGCGCAGATTGCCGCGCTGGCGCAATTGGCCGCGCCCGATATGGTCACGCCAGAATTGGAACGCGAACTGCTGGCCAATGCAGAGGTGTTTAACGTGGTGCTGCGCCGCAATGAGGTGCGCGAGTTAGTGCTGTCATCAGAGTTGCCGCAGCCGATTTCGCAAACATTTGATTTGCGCAGTGCTGGGCCTTTGGTGCTGATTGGCGATGCATTTGCAGCCCTTATGGGCCGCACGGGCGGCATTATTCGTGTTATCGGCCAGCCCGTGCAAGATGCGGGTTTGCTGATTGAAATCACGATGGATGCAGCCCCCCTTCGCGCCGCGCTGATTGATTATGGCACGCGGATTTTGGTTCTGTCGGCAGTGATTTCGGCGATCACGGCGCTGGCGCTATTCTGGGCTGTGCAGCGCCTGATGGTGGCCCCGATTCGGCGTGTGGTGCTGCATATGCAATCTTATGCCGCAGCGCCCGAAGATGCCCGCCGCGTTATTGCCCCCACTTCGCGGGTGGACGAATTGCTCCGCGCCGAAGAGGCGATGGCCTTAATGCAAACGCAGTTGACATCTGCCCTGCGGCAAAAGGAACGCTTGGCGCAATTGGGCGGGGCAGTTGCAAAAATCTCGCATGATTTGCGCAATATTCTGACAACGGCGCAGTTGTTTGTAGATAGGATTGAGTCCAGCCAAGACCCTGCCGTTGCGCGCGCCGCGCCAAAACTGGTGGGCAGTATTTCGCGCGCTGTGGCGCTGTGCGAATCCACCCTGACTTTTGGCCGCGCAGAAGAGGCCGCCCCTCAACCGCGCCCTGTGGACATTGCCCTTTTGGCGCGCGACGTGGCCGAAGCCGATGGGATTGACGTGGATACCCCCGTCACCTTGCGTATCGATGCGCCAAATGGCCTGCAGATCTTGGCCGATCCTGAACAGTTGTACCGCGTGTTGTCGAACCTGATCCGCAATGCAAGGCAGGCGATTGAAGCGCAGGGCAAAGGGGGGCAGATCACTGTTTCGGCAGGTCAAACCCCTGTGGAATATTGGGTGATGGTGGCCGATACGGGGCCAGGCCTGCCCGACCGCGCCCGCGCCCATTTGTTCGAGGCGTTTTCAGGGGCAGCCCGAAAGGGCGGCACGGGGCTTGGCCTTGCCATTGCCGCCGAATTGGTGCGCGGGCATGGCGGGCGGCTGGAACTGCTGCGCAGCACCGCCCAAGGCACGGCGTTTATCCTGCATGTGCCAAAGTCCCCCAGCCTGCCATAACCTTGCCATTTTGGGCCGCTCCCATTTTCACCCTTGCATCCCTGCGCGCGCAAGGTTAAACGGCCCGGCAGTGGACCCATAGCTCAGCTGGATAGAGCATCAGACTACGAATCTGAGGGTCGGGCGTTCGAATCGCTCTGGGTCCACCATTTTCCGATATATCTTTGGATAAACCGAAAACCCCGCGCGGCGGCCGCGCAATTGGCTTGCCAATTTCATTGGCGAACCGCTGTCAATTGCGCCGCTATTTAAAACCGCTTTCCGGGTGTCGCAGGGTTTTTTCCGATCCTGATGAAACCAAAATCGACCATTCGCGCAAAATCTATGGCCGAAAGCGTAATTGCTTAAATGCACGTACCTTCTAGAAGTTTTTTAAACTTGATCCTTGCGCAGTAGGCGGCCACGCCTTTGCGCCAATTAAAAGAAGACATGCCATGACGCAGAATAGCCAATCCGAAGAAGACATCATTGAGGGAACCACCGGCGACGATCTGATCAATGGCACGGACGGTAACGATTTAATCAGCGGCATAAGTGGCAATGACACAGCATATGGCGGCGCTGGCGACGACTGGTTAGCTTTGGGCACCGGCGATGACTTGAATTATGGCGGAGCTGGTAACGATACACTCGACGAGTATCTTTCCGGCAACGATACCGCATATGGCGGTGCTGGCGATGACTACATCAGTTTGGGTGTTGGCAATGATGTGCATTATGGCGGGGCTGGCAACGACAGTCTTATTGGCGAAGAAGGCTCTGATACGCTGGATGGCGGGGCTGGAAATGACGCTTTGTCAGGGTATTATCCCTCTAACAACTTAGATGGCGGCGTTGATGTGGCGTCTTATGCCACGGCCGACGCGGCGGTTTCGGTCGATCTTTCCATAACGGCCGCGCAAAACACGGGCGGCGGCGGCGTTGACATCTTGTTGGGAATGGATGGACTGATTGGTTCAGATTATGGCGACAGCCTGATCGGGAGCAGCGAGAACAACCTTATCTACGGCGGCGGCGGCAATGATACGGTGCAGGTTGGTTACGGAAATGACACCGTTTTCGGCGGTACTGGCACCAATACGCTTAATTTCGCGGGCTATGGTGACGGCTATGGTGATGTCAGCGTCGACCTCAGCTTAACGACCGCGCAGAATTATGGCTACCACTCCGAATATAATGCGTACGGCTGGTTCACCTCGGAAGATTATATAACGATCACGGGTTTCAATAACGTAATCGGAAATAATGGGCGAAACTCGCTGACCGGAAACAGCGCCGCGAACCTGCTGCAGGGCGGGTCTTATAACGATGCACTGTATGGCGGCGGCGGTGACGATACGCTGGATGGCGGCCTCCGCGCTAACGCGCTGGATGGTGGCGATGGCATCGACACCGTAACGGTTGCGAGTTTAACCACTGGCGTGACAATTGACCTTGGGCTGCCGCCCGACGAGTATGGGGCCGCAGAACAGACACTCTATTTCAACTCGTGGGGAGATTATGCGGCCCTATGGCTCTCAAACATTGAAAATATTGTTGGGACTGAATTTGCAGACAATCTGACAGGTATCGCTGGTGGCAGCCAGTTAGAGGGGATGGGCGACGACGATACCCTGATAGGCAGGGCGGGCGATGACACGCTTTATGGCGGTGCGGGCGGCGATTCCCTACTGGGCAATGCGGGCAATGATACGCTGTACGGCGATTCGGGCGACGACGTGATCATTGGAGGTGCTGGCCAAAACGCGCTGTATGGCGGCCTCGGCTCTGATACTTTGTCTTACACGACTGCCACTTCGGGTGTTTCTGTCAGCTTGGCAATTACCACCGCTCAGAACACAGGTGGCGCGGGCACGGATACTGCAACGGGCTTTGAAAACCTGACAGGGTCGGATTTTGACGACACCTTGGCGGGCGACGATCTGGCAAACAATATTCTGGGCAGGACAGGCGACGACATCATTTCGGGCGGCGCAGGCAATGATACGCTTTGGGGCGGTGCAGGGGATGATACGCTTTATGGCGGCGCAGGCAATGATACGCTGTGGGGCGGCGCGGGCGATGATTTGGTTTATGGCGATGTGGGCAACGACTATCTGGATGGGGGCAGCGGCGATGACACGCTAAACTTTTCCACTGCTGATTCTGCGGTGTCGATCGATCTTTCAGTGACCACAGCCCAAAACACGGGCGGCGCGGGCACGGACATTGTGATTGGGTTTGAAAATCTGATCGGTTCGAATTTTAACGACAGTTTGGTCGGCGATGGCAATAACAACCAGATTTTCGGCGGTCTTGGCGACGACACCCTGGTGGGTGGGGCCGGTAGTGACACGATCTATGGAAACGAAGGCGACGATTCGCTTGTGGGCGGCGCTGGGACTGATTGGCTAGACTATAGTTCGGCCACGTCGGGTGTTTCGATCAGTTTGGCAGGTGCAACTGCGCAAGACAACGAAGGCGCAGGTGTTGACACACTAAGGGGGTTTGAAAACCTGATCGGTTCGTCTTTTGGCGACGAGTTAATCGGAGATAGCGCCGCAAACCTGATCTATGGCGGCGATGGCAATGACACCATTCAAGGTGTTGGTGGAAATGACACGCTTATCGGGGGCAATGGCGTTAATCTGCTCAGTTTTGAAGATTCTGCAAACGCTGTCGTGTTCGATCTGCAAAGGGCTGACGCCCAGACCATTTTTACAGGCACAACCCTGATGATGAGCGATTTCATCAATGTTTTGGGATCAGCCTTTAACGATGATCTGACAGGCGATGACCAAAACAATCTGATAATGGGCGGGGCGGGCAGTGATTACCTGCGCGGCGGCATTGGCGATGACACGCTGGATGGCGGGTCGGGCAACAACACCTTGGACGGCGGTGAAGGCAGCGACTTTGTCTCTTTTGAAACCTCTGCAACAGGGATCACCCTGAACCTTGGGCTGACAACTCAGCAAACAATTGCGAGAGGCACCTACCTGACGATGTCCAATATCGAAACTGTAACGGGGTCTACCTTTGCAGATACAATCACCGCTGATGACGGCGGCAGCCGTGTTTACGGCAATGCAGGCCATGATGTTTTGCGGGGGTCTTTGGGCGAGGACACTTTTTACGGCGAGGCTGGTAATGACACTATTCTTGGCGGTGACGGTAACGATAATCTTAATGGCGGGGATGGCCGCGATAATATTAACGGAGGCAATGGCTCTGACAATGTCGGAGGCGGTTTTGGCAACGACACCCTAAATGGCGGCGGCGGCGGCGATTTCGTTTTTGGCGATCTGGGCGATGACCTTTTGTATGGGGCAGAAGGCAACGACACATTGATGGGCTGGTTTGGAAATGACACCGTCTATGGCGGCATCGGGGATGACTCGATTGACGCTGACCGCGCGGGTGTCAAAACAATATATGGCGGCGAAGGCAACGACACGATTTACGCTTTGGATTCAAGCGGCACAGTTATCTTTGGCGACGAAGGCGATGACTCTGTTTTAGGCAGCACCAGCACCGACGTGATCTATGGCGGCATTGGTAACGATACGATTTCGGCCAGTGTCGGCGATGACACCGTTTATGGCGGTGCGGGCAATGACGAGATCAATGGCGGCAACGATGGGAACAAGGCGCTGTATGGCGGCGACGGCGACGACACCATCAGCCTGTCGGGTCATGAAAGTGCCTTGATATTCGGTGGCATCGGAAACGATGCACTGACAGGCACCGACGATGAAGACACAATCGACGGCGGTGCGGGCAATGACAGCCTAATAGGCGGTGATGGTATCGACAGCTTGTCTTACGCCAGTGCAACTGCGGCTGTGAACGTCAGCTTAGCGTTGGTGCCTGCGCAAAACACGGGCGGCGCGGGCGTGGACACGATCAGCGAGTTTGAAAACCTTATTGGCTCTGCGTTTAATGACACGCTTAGCGGCAACGATCTGGCCAACCGCATCGAAGGCGGTGCTGGCAATGACAGGTTAAATGGCCGTGGCGGAAGCGACGTGCTGATCGGCGGGATGGGCAATAACATCTTGTCTGGCGGCAATGGCACTGACACCGCATCCTATGAAAGTGCTGCCGCAAGCGTGGTATTAAACCTTAGCCTAACCACAGCGCAAACAACGGGCGGGGCGGGGATCGATAGGCTGATCGACATCGAAAACCTGATTGGATCGGCGTTTGCGGACACATTGACAGGCAATTCGGGCGCGAACCGCATTGACGGCGGCGCGGGCGCAGATGTGATCAACGGCGCGGGCGGCAATGACGAATTGGACGGCGGCGAAGGCGCGGATATTTACATGATCGCCGCAGCGGCTGACCGCGCAACGGGCGAGCTTGGTGACACTGGCACCAGCGGCGCTGACGAATTGCGCTTTGCCGCGATCGTGGCGGGCACGCTGGTGGTTTATGAGGATGATGCAGGGCTGGAACGCATTGTCATCGGCACAGGAACGGCAAGCGCAGCGGTGCTGACGGGCACAACCGCGCTAAACATTGATGCCAGCCGCGCCGCAAACGGACTGAATATGATCGGCAATGCTGGCATAAATTCCATCATCGGTTCCGCCTTTGCCGACAAGTTCGATGGCGGCGCTGGGGATGATACCCTAACAGGCGGGGGCGACGACGACACGTTAACCGGCGGCGCTGGCAATGACCGCTTTGTGGTCGATAGCGGCAATGACACGATCACAGATTTTGGCGGGGCCGACATTCTGGTAATCAGTGCATCGGCCACAGCCATCGTCACACTTCGGGGCGCATGGACGGCAAGCAATACGACCACCAATGCAGGCACCGCGAGCCTGACCACAGCAGGATTCGCAGTGCACCTTGGCGCTGCAACAGGCACCGCAGGCTTTTCTGTGACCAATACGGGGGCTGCAACAACGCTTACGGGCTCGGCCCTTGCCGATACTCTTACAGGCGGGGCTGGCGCGGACAAGCTGGTAGGCGGCGGCGGAGGCGATAGGCTGAGTGGCGGCGCAGGAAACGACACGCTGATTGGCGAACTTGGCGATGATATCTATGTCATCGACGGCGGCGATACGATTATCGAGGCCGCAAATGGTGGGCTAGACACCGTTTTTAGCCTTGGTAAACACACCTTGGCGGCCAATATCGAAAACTTGGTTCTGACTGGCACGGCAGCGATCAGCGGCACTGGAAACGGTTTAAACAACCGGCTTACGGGCAACAATGGCGCGAATATTTTGGACGGCGGCGCGGGCAATGACACGTTGATAGCGGGCGACGGCGCAGACCGCCTTTTGGGATCTGTGGGAACAGATCAAATGTGGGGAGGCAGCGGCGCGGATAATTTTGTGTTTAAGGCAGAAAACGAAAGCGGAAATGAATTTGCTTCGGCTGACAGCATTTCAGATTTCGTTCAGGGGCAGGATCTTATTGATCTAAGCGCGATAGATGCCAGCTCACTAATTACGGGCAACAATGCCTTTGTCTGGATGGGCACAGCCGCAATCACCAGCAGCACATCTGGCGAATTGCGGTTTCAGCAGTTTGACAATGACGGCACAGACAACGATTACACGCTGGTCTATACAGACAGCGACGGGGATACATCGTCCGAGTTCATGATCAAACTGGTTGGGCTTTATGAGCTGTCGGCGAGTGATTTTATTCTATGACGGAATCCGCCCTTAATTAGGTCAGGCCGCGCGCATCAAAATATGCAAGGGCGCGCGCGGTCTGCGGCCCGCCCGCCCTTGCCTAACTGTGGTAAATTACAGGCTTAGCGCCACAATTGCCACGTTTATCGCCACATAGCCGATACCAATTACAGCCATGGCGCGCGTGTCTAGCTGTTCGGATTGGGCATCCTTACCCAGATAGCACAAGCGAAGGGAGAAAATGCTCATCGCGACGCAAAGGAATATCGTGCCAATCGCCAAAAAGTTGATTTGTTCCGCCATAGTGATTACAGTGCTTTGCGGCAGGCTGTCGGAAATCACAAAAGCATTGGCGCTGGCCGCAAAGATCGAACCCACGCCCAAACCAAAACGCGCATCCAAATCGGTGGCCTTGACCTTAAACGCCAAAAGACCCAGCAGAACTGAAAGGCCCGCAATCCAGAACTGCTTGAACAGGGGGCCAAAACCTTCGCGGTGCAGTTCCACATTGAAATTCAACTGAGAATAGGTCGATGCGGCGGCGCTGCTTAGAAGGCCGTAATTCGTTGGGTAAACGTGATCTGCCGCAGTTGGCGCGGCCAGTTTCACCGCCCAACCTGGCACATTCACGCCCGGATCCATCGCAGTATTATCATCGGTTGCATAAACGATTTGGTCGATAGCGGCCGCTTGGTCTTCGATGCTGATCGTCAGGAAATGATCGTCCATCGGATATTTCTTGACGTCATAATCATGAAACACTGTCGCCTCAATGCGCAGGCTGGCATAGTTCATATTGCCATCACGCTGCACCGAAACTTCCGACCTATTTTCGATCCGTCCGTTCGAGATTTCAAACGTTTCATAGGGTTTGACATCGCCGTCTTTCCAGCGGAACCACGTCCACATATCAACAGTAAAGGTGCCGTCTTTTTGCACCACATCGTTGATGCGCAAGATATAGGCCCCTACCTGCACAGTAACGGGGCCACTGGCTGCGGTCTGCACCGCTGCGGGGGCCGCGTCTTGGGCCAGTGCAGAAGGGGCCAGCCCTATTTGGGTTGGCAAAAGGCTGGCAATCACAATCAAAAAATGGCGAAGAAAATGCATGTGAAGTCCTATAATTTATGGATTGAAATCAGATAGTTAAATTAATTTCAGGTAATTAACGTCGCGTAATCATTTTACTTTTGCACGCTTGGTAAGCAGAATATCGAAATGCACTGGTTTTCTAGATCAATATTTTTTTGTAGATTGTGGCGCTTTATATTGTTGCTTTGGCCCCTGGTAAGCTTGAAAAGGGTTCACCGATTTTTCTATAAATCCCTGCGGGCATTGGCTTATGATTCTTTCATAATACATAGCCCTACCTTTAATTAGGGGAGATTTGTCAGCTTCAAAAAACATGCCATAGCAATTTTGATTACAATAAAAAATGTCACCTTGTTGCGCTGATATTTTCTTTACCGAGCCATCAGTTTGTAAGAGTTGCTCGTTGTTAAGAGTACCAGACATTATCGCGCACTGGTCAGGTTTGAGCAAAATTTGAGAAAAATCTTCAATGTTAAAAGACACAGGATAACCTACAATTTCATTACCATAAGTATCCAGCCGTGGAATCCAGTTGTCTTTCGCAAAGCCTTTTGGGATACCATTGAAGCAGGTTAAAATGTCCCACTCGTTCGAGCTTTTAACGTTATAAAAGTAGTTTCCGTTCTCATCTAACAAACCACGGCACGCATCTAATTTATTTTCAACATCGTTCGCCTTGTCAAACCAACCAAGCGCCAAGATTGGAAACCCATCCATCGCAAAACCCACAGGCTGTTTAAGTCGCTCAATCTTGTGCTGTCCAAGTTCGTTAATCAAACATATGGGTGCAATGTGATAATGATAGTCGTCGCCTCTCCCAGCATGGCCACCACATTGATCGAGTTCTCCAGCGGCCAAAGTATTTGGCCTTTTTCCCGTGGCGGGATCGACCTTTCCCTGAGTTGATGGATCAAAAATAGGAACCCCATTTACAGCAACCCCTATCGGTCCAGAGTCAGGAACAACTTTCTGAGTTGAAACTTTGGGGCGACGTGTGATTTGAAACGAATAGTCATGTGGTCTTGGTAGCTGTTGGTTCGTTGCCGTGATTCCAACCATAAGAGTTTGATCTGATGCAGGCAGCCCTTTGGCCTTGAATTGAATATCCTTATCAGTGCAAATTACATCATATACTTCTTTTGTATAGCGGCTTGGATCGCAATAATCGGTGTCTATTTCATGCCCAAAGACGACCTTTGAAAAAACAAAATATAACGCAAGAAAATAAGTAATAAGACGCATGATAAATCCAATTAAAATTTAAGAACAATTGTTACGCAATTTCCCGAAAATTGCCAGTACGTTAGTGAATATTTAGATGTCAAATCCAACCTTACCAGCCCTCCATAAACAATGCTTGTAACAATTAAAACCTATTCAGGCTGGGCCCGTGTTGCTGGGCCCGTGTTGCTGGGCCCGTGTTGCTGGGCCCGTGTTGCTGGGCCCGTGTTGCTGGGCCCGTGTTGCTGGGCCCGTGTTGCTGGGCCCGTGTTGCTGGGCCCGTGT
>CAMAXX010000025.1 GCA_945862435.1 Pseudorhodobacter antarcticus | reverse complement strand
CCAATTTCGCCTTCGCAAGATGCGCCCGCCGCATGGGCCAGTTCCGCCGCCGCCGCCGTCAGATCAATGGTCGCCTGCAAGGCCAGCTTTGACCCGTCCACCATCACGGACGTGAAACCTTCGCCCAGTGCTGCGCGGCAATCTTCCAGCGTATAGCCGTGGTCTAAATGCACGACCACGGGCACGCTGGCCGCTTCGGCCAGATGGCGCAGCATGCGCGCAAGAATGGGCAAGGGCGTATGGGCGCGGCACCCTGGCCCTGCTTGCAAGATCACGGGCGCGCGCTCCGCCTCGGCGGCGGCGACATAGGCGCGCATATCTTCCCAGCCCAAACAGACCAGCCCCGGCACGGCATAGCCATGCAGCCGTGCTGGCCCCAAAACTTGTGCAAGGGTTACAAACGTCATTTGAACTTGGCCACCATGTCCATAATGCCCGGAATAGTATGCAGCTGGGCCGCATGGGTGGGCTGGAAATACTGCTTTAGGCTGCGCTGGCTTTGCCCGCCCAGAATGGTGAAATAATACATCTCATACCCCGGCAGCACGCAGCAGGGATGATATCCCTTGTCAATCAGCACGGTCGAGCGGTTCATGATGTGATAGGCCTCGCCCACCTGATTATCGACGCGCTGCATCATTTGCAGGCCTGATCCATAATCGGGGCGAAAGCGAAAGTTATAGCATTCATCGTGGCGCGATTCGTCTGGCAGGCGGTCGGTGTCGTGTTTGTGGCTGGGAAAGCCAGACCAGCCCCCCGCGCCCACGGTGAAGAGCTCTGACACCAGCAGGCGGCCCACGCGGTCGTGATAGGCCGCGCCTAGGATATGCTTTATCTTGCGGTGGGTTTTCGTATCGTCCGACCCGTATTGGACGCGGTCAATATCGGCGGCGCGCACGGCAAAGGGGCGCAGGGTTTCGCCATATTGCGCGCCTGCGATAAAGGTTTCGGTATCGGTCAGTGCGGTAATACGCGCGCCTGTGTCTTGGGGAATATAAACGCCCTCAGGCTCGCCATCCCAGACATCCACCCCGCGCTGACCGATGGTGGTAAAGGTTTCGCCCGCCGCCTCGACGGTGACTGTTCCTGTCGCGGGCACAACGCAGGTTTCATATCCGCGCGTGCGGTAATCAAACGTTTGCCCCGCCTTCAGGCATATGATGTTAAAATAGACATAAGGCACCATCGGATGATCGACATCCACGATCGGGCGGTTCTGGTTATCGTGGGGGGCGATATGCATTGAAGTTCCTTTCAGGCACAGATGGGGGCGGGATGCTGCGCCAGAAAGGCATCCAGTTCGGCAGTGGTCGGCATGGCAGGGGCGCAGGCCACACGGGCGACGACCATTGCGGCCGCGGCTGATCCGCGCAGCACAGCCGCTTGCACATCATCGCCGCGCGCAAGGCTGGCGATGAAATTGCCCAAAAACGCATCTCCCGCCCCTGTCGGTTTCAGCGCGGCGGTGGGGTAAATGCCCGTTTGCAGCGCGCCTTGGGCGGTAAAGGTGATCGCGCCCTTTTCGCCCATTTTATAAACAACAATCTGCGCGCCTGCGCCAACTAGGCTGCGCGCCGCCTCTAGGCCATCTTCCATGCGTCCCGCCATAAAGCCAAACTCCACATCATTGCCCACAATTACATCGCACATGTCAGCCGCGCGCGAATAGGCCTGCGATGCATCCGCCGCAGATGCCCAAGAATAGGGCCGATAATCCACATCAAAAATCAGCGGCACGCCCACCGCGCGCACCAGATCAAAGGCGCGAAAGCTGGCGCTGCGTGAAGGTTCCACCGCCAGGACAGTACCCGTGGTAATCACGGCGCCAAAGCGGGAAAAATCCACCACTTCGACATCTTCCACAGTCATTTCAAAATCGGCAGCGTGGTTGCGGTAGATAACCGATTGGCAGTTTTCCAGCCGTGTCTCGACTACGGCCAGCGAATTGCGCGCCTCGCCGTCCGCAAGGGAAACATGGGCGCGGTCAATGCCATAAGCATCTAGCTGCGCCAAACAAAACCGCCCCACAGCATCGTCCGATACGCGCGTCAGCAGGGCGGCCTGCTGGCCCGCGCGGATCAGCGCGGCTGCGATATTGGCCGATGATCCGCCCAAAGCCGCCGTAAACCGCGCGGCCTGTTCAATCGATGTGCCAGGCGGGTCTGCGTAAATATCCATTCCCGCTCGGCCGATTACCAAAAAGGGTTTTTGCCCCAGTTGCAAAAGCGAGGCCATCAGCGGCCCTGCTCAAGTGGCAGGTGTGCCTGCCCGCGTCGCCAACATGGGGCTGCAGTCAGGCGCAATGTTTCTTGCGGCATGGTTAGACCTTTCCTTGGGACTTGCGCAGTTTCGCGGCCAAGGATACGACTTTTGCAACCGCTTGCAATATCAGCTTTTGGAAAGGGCACGCCATGGCAGACATTGGAATAGGTTTGGTCGGCGGCGGCTATATGGGCAAGGCCCATGCAGTGGCTTTGTCGGCGGTGGGGGCGCTGTTTAACACCGCCCTGCGCCCCAAACTGCAAGTGATTGCCGCGACCAGCCAGACATCGGCCGAGCGCTATGCGCAGGCCTATGGATTTGCCCGCGCCACGGCAGATTGGCGCGATTTGGTTGCCGATCCATTGGTGCAAGCCGTGGTGATTGCATCGCCGCAAGACAACCACCGTGCCATTGCCACCGCAGCGTTTGCCGCAGGCAAGCCTGTGTTTTGCGAAAAACCGCTGGGCGCATCGCTGCAAGACGCGCAGGCCATGACCGCAGCGGCCGAGGCATCGGGCCTTGTGAATATGATTGGCTTTAACTATGTGCGCACGCCTGCCACGCAGTTTGTGCGCCAATTGTTGGCGGATGGCGCGATTGGCACTGTCACATGGTTTCGCGGCGAGCATACCGAAGATTTTCTATCCGACCCAAACGCGCCCGCGAACTGGCGCACCACGGGGCGGGCCAATGGGTGCATGGGCGATCTTGCCCCGCATCCCGTTAACTGCATGCTGGCACTGATGGGGCCAGTGGCCCAGCTTTCGGCGCAAATCGAAACCGTTCACGCCACGCGCCCCAGCCCAAACGGCCCCGCAGCCGTTAGCAATGACGATCACGGCCAACTGATGCTGCGCTTTGCCTCAGGCGCAATGGGGCATTTATATATTAGCCGCACGGCGACGGGGCGCAAAATGGGCTATGCCTATGAAATACATGGCACAAAGGGCGCAATCCGCTTTGATCAAGAAGATCAAAATGCCGTCTATCTTTACCGCGCCGAAGGGGGCGAGGCCACGCGCGGCTTTACCCGTATTTTAACGGGGCCAGCGCATCCCGATTATCTGGCGTTTTGCCAAGGGCCAGGCCATGGCACAGGATACCTCGACCAGATCATCATCGAAGCAAAAGACTTTTTGACTGCCATCGCCGCAGGCCAGCCAATGTGGCCCACCTTTCGCGATGGGTTGGCGGTAAGCCAAATTATAGAAACTGCCTTTTCGGCTGCGGCAGATGGACAATGGCACGCTGTGCCAAATACATGAGGATATTATGACCATTCAAATTGGCAATGCGCCCTGCTCTTGGGGTGTGGAATTTGCGAGTGATCCGCGCAACCCTGCTTGGCAACAAGTGCTGGCCGACTGCGCAGGTGCGGGATACAAAGGGATCGAACTTGGCCCCATTGGTTTTATGCCTGAAGACCCCGCGATTTTGGGCGCAGCGTTGGCGCAGCATGACCTAACCCTGATTGGCGGCGTGGTGTTTCGCCCGTTTCATGACCCCGCCGCATGGGACGAAGTGATGGATGCCGCCCGTCGCACCTGCCGCGCGCTGACGGCCCACGGCGCACAGCATTTGGTGCTGATTGACAGCATCTCGCCGCGCCGTGCCCCCACCGCAGGCCGCGCCCATGATGCCGAGCAGATGGACAGCGCCGAATGGGCTGCCTTTCGGGGCCGCATCGAAACCGTAGCCAAAATGGGGGCACAGGAGTATGGCCTGACTGTGGGCATTCACGCCCATGCGGCAGGATTTATTGACTTTGAGCCAGAGTTAGAGCGCCTGCTGGACGAGGTGGACGACAGCATCTTGAAAATTTGCTTTGATACGGGGCACCATTCCTATGCGGGGTTTGACCCCGTGGCCTTTATGCACCGCCATATAGGGCGGATTTCCTATATGCATTTCAAAGACATTGACCCAAACGTCAAAGCCGACGCAATCGCCAAATCCACGGGCTTTTACGATGCCTGTGGGCAGGGGATTTTCTGCAATCTTGGCCGCGGCGATGTCGATTTTTCGGCTGTGCGGCATATTTTGTTGGATGCAGGTTTTTCGGGCTGGTGCACCGTGGAACAGGACTGTGATCCATCGCTGGATGTCAGCCCGATTGCAGATGCGCGCAAAAACCGCGAATATCTTTCATCGATAGGCTTTTAGGGGGCAGGCGATATGGCACAACTGAATTGGGGTATGATTGGCGGCGGCGAGGGCAGCCAAATTGGGCCAGCCCACCGCCTTGGCGCGCTGGCTGATGGTCATTTTAAAATGGCCGCGGGCGCGCTGGATCACCGCGCTGATGTGGGGCGGGAATATGCACAGCGTTTGGGGATTGCGGCTGACCGCGCCTACGGCGATTGGCGCGAGATGCTAGAGGGTGAGCGCAATCGCGAAGACCGCGTTGATCTGGTGACGGTTGCTACCCCGAACGCCACCCATTTTGAAATTACCAAAGCTTTTCTTGAGGCAGGCTTTCACGTGCTGTGCGAAAAGCCGATGACGGTGACAGTGGAAGAGGGTGAAGAAATTGTGCGCATTGCCGCCAAAACAGGCAAGGTTTGCGCGGTGAACTACTGCTATTCGGCCTATCCGATGATCCGCCAAGCGCGCGCGATGGTGCGGGCGGGCGAAATTGGCCACGTGCGATTGGTGGTGACCAATTTCAGCCATGGCCATCATGGCGATGCCGCCGATGCTGACAATCCGCGCGTGCGCTGGCGCTATGACCCTGCCATGGCGGGCGTGTCGGGTCAATTTGCAGATTGCGGCATTCATGCGATGCATATGGCCAGCTTTATCTGCGACGATCAGGTGGAAAAACTGTCTGCCGATTTCGCATCCACCATTGCCAGCCGCGTGCTGGAAGATGATGCGATGGTCAATTTCCGCATGTCTAAAGGCACGGTTGGACGGCTTTGGACATCGTCCGTGGCCATTGGCCGCCAGCACGGGTTTGACATTCAGGTCTTTGGCGAGACGGGCGGCTTTCGCTGGGCGTCCGAACAGCCCAACCAGCTGATCTATACCCCCGTGGGCGGTCGCACGCAGATTATGGAAAAGGGCGAAGCGGGGCTTTATGACGAGGCAAAGCGCTTGTCGCGCGTGGCCATTGCCCACCCCGAAGGGTTTCCGCTGGCTGTGGCCAATATCTATTGCGATTTGGCCGATGCCATTCGCGGTACAGCGCGCGATGGTCTGCCAACCGCCGCAGATGGGGCGCGGTCAATGGCAGCGGTGCATAGCGCCGTGGCTTCGGCCAAAGCGGGCGGCGCGTGGGTGGATGCCCGACCGCCGATGTTCCGCTAGGCCCTAATTGGGCGCCCTGTTGTAGGCGGGCCAGTTCCAGGTCCAAATTGCCATCGTGAACGGCTTCACCGCGCTCGGCATACCCGTCGCGCAAACCGCGGGATAAGTCTGTCTGTGGAAAGGGAAAATCAGCCGGCCAGCCGATTTGTGCAACAGAGCCATTTCGGGATCATAGTTGATGCCGACGACCACATTCTTCATCCCTTAGCCCCTTGGCCGCGTGCATAAACATCGTCGTAGCGAATGATGTCGTCGTCGCCCAAATAGCTGCCAGTTTGCACTTCGATCAGAACCAGCCCTACCTTACCTGGGTTGGAAAGGCGGTGCTTTTCGCCCAAAGGGATGTAAACGGATTGGTTTTCGCTGATGAATTGCACGCGCTCGCCAATGGTGACTTCAGCGACGCCTTGCACCACAATCCAATGTTCGGCGCGGTGGTGGTGAGATTGCAGCGAAAGGGACGCCTTTGGGTGCACGAAGATGCGTTTGACTTGAAACCGATCGCCCAAAGACAGGCTTTCAAACCAGCCCCAAGGGCGGTGGTCTTTGGGGAAATGTTCGGCCTGCGCCGCGCCTTTTGCCCGCAGTGCCGATACAGCCAGTTTGACGTCTTGCGCGCGCGACATATCGGCGATCAAAACGGCGTCATTCATTGCCACTGCGATGATGTTTTTCAGGCCAATACCCACCAATTCGGTGCCTTCACTGTCCGAACGCAGCAGGCTATTGTCGCAGTCAATCGCCGTTGCTGCGCCATGCGTGGCCACGCCGCGCCCGTCAAGTGCGGTTTTCTGCCAAATCGAATCCCAGCCACCAAGGTCTGACCATTCCCCGCGATAAGGCACAGCAGCAAGGGTGCTGGAATGTTCCATCACCGCGTAGTCAATGGAAATATCGGGGGCGGTGTTCCACGCTTCGGGGGCAAGGCGCAAAAATCCGAAATCGCTTGTCGCGCCCGCCAGCGCTGCGGTGACGGGGGGTAGCACATCAGGCGCATGGGCGGCAAAAGCTGCGCGCATATCGGCTGCGCGAAACAGGAAAATCCCCGCGTTCCACAGAAAGTTACCCGCTGCCAGCATCGATTGGGCCTTGTCCAAATCGGGCTTTTCAACAAAGCGGCGCAGGGGCATGGCCCCGTCGTCTGCGCCCAAAGGCTGTGCCAATTCCAAATATCCATAACCCGCTTCGGGCCGCGTTGGCGCAATGCCAAAGGTGACGATCTGGCCTGATGAAGCGGCGGGCAATCCGCGCAAGACGGCTGCGCAAAAGCTGGCTGCATCGGGAATGGCATGGTCTGACGGGGCGACCAAAAGCACCGCTTCAGGGTCTTTTGCCAGCGCCCACAAGGTTGCGGCCAGCACGGCAGGTGCCGTATTGCGCGCCTCAGGTTCAATCAGCACGGCACTTGGCGAGATACCAATTTCGGCCAATTGTTGTGTGACAATAAAGCGAAAATCGCTGCCCGTCACCACGATTGGGGCGGCAAAATCAGGCCCCGAAAGGCGGCGCGCTGAAGATTGAAACAGGGTTTCTGTCCCCAGAAGGGGCGCAAATTGCTTGGGATAGCTTTTGCGCGATAGGGGCCAAAGCCGCGTCCCAGAGCCGCCGCACAGGATGACAGGGTAAATCAAGCCGCCTTGCCCCCTGCAACGGTTAGCGCGGCTCCCACGGCTGACATGGCCGCTTGCAACAGCGCCTGCGCTGCAGCGTTGCTGTCTGCTTCCGTATAAATGCGAAATTCGGGCGCGTTGCCCGAGGGGCGCAGGTGCACCACGCGCCCGCCCGCAAATGTCAGGCGCAAACCATCGGTCACATCTAGACTTGTGGGCGTGGGCAGGCGCAACTGTGCAAGCATGGCGCTACGGGCAGTTTCGCTACGCGTCAATTCGTCCAAGAGCATCGCCGCCGCTTCTTTGCTGACGGGAGATATGCGGTCAGCCGCCGTGACGCGCGCGGGCAAATGGGCGATCATCTGCCGCAAGCTTTTCCCTTTGGCGCGCGCCGCTGCCAAAGGGGCGATCAGGGGCAAGAAAGCATCCCGTGTCATCAGCGCGGGCAGCCGCCCCTGCGGCCCCGCTGCGTCAAAGCCCAGCAGAAAGCCGCCGTTCGCCTCGAACCCAACGACTTTGACATCTGCCTGCCTCGCTTGCGCTGCAAGCATGGCTGCGATGACAAAGGGTGAGCCGATTTTGCTGCGCGTGGTGTGTGAAAATTCGGTCATTTCTTCGATCATGGAATTGGACGAAATAGGCGTGCAGATGTGCTGCGCACCCAAACTTCTGGCAGTTAAAATGCCCAACACGTCGCCCGCGATCACTGTTCCATCTGCATCGGTCAGCAAAGGGCGGTCGCCGTCTCCATCGGTAGACAGGATGCCATCCAGACCCATGTCCGCTGCCCATGCGGCCAATTGCGCCCGCGTGCCCGCATCCACTGATTCCGTATCAACGGGAATGAACGCGCGCGCGCGGCCAAGGGCAACTGCCTGCGCGCCCATGCCTTGCACCATATGCAGCAGCCCATCGCGCGCCACGCTGGAATGCTGATAAATGCCAAGCTTAAGGCCCTGCAACGCCTGCGGGCCAAAGCAATTGGCATAGCGGGCGACATATTGCGCCATAACATCAGGCGCCTGCACCATCGCGCCGATATGTGGGGCCGCCGCTGCCTGCGGTTCTGAAACAAGACCTTGGCTTATAGCCGCCTCGTCTGCTTTCGCGATTTCACCCGTCGGCAGATAAAACTTCAGCCCGTTGCGTTCATCAGGAATATGGCTGCCTGTCACCATAACTGCCGCCGCGCCCGCATTCATCGCCGCCAAGGCCAGTGCAGGGGTAGACACAGCGCCGCAATCAATAACGTTTACGCCAGCGCCACGGGCAGCGGCGATAACCATATCAGCAATATGTGGAGAGGACGCGCGCAGATCTCGGCCCAGATACAGGCCCGAACCGATGGGGCAAACTGCCACAAAAGCACGGATATACCCGCTGACCACATCTTTGGTCAGCGCAGTGACCAAGCCGCGCAACCCTGAGGTGCAAAAAGATACATACATCGTGCCAGAACCACCACGTAAACGATCACGCTGCCAAATTTACACCAACCACAAAGATGTACGCTTGCAAAGTCATTTTCAACCAGATGGGGAAAGCCGCCAGCCAATGTTAGATTAAACGGGTGTTTTTTG
This sequence comes from Pseudorhodobacter antarcticus, assembly GCA_945862435.1. Lineage (GTDB taxonomy): Bacteria > Pseudomonadota > Alphaproteobacteria > Rhodobacterales > Rhodobacteraceae > Cypionkella > Cypionkella antarctica_C. Next base: position 31,334 of record CAMAXX010000025.1, on the reverse strand, counting down.
GCAAGCAGGGTGTTCCTTGGGCATATTTGGGCCAAAGATATGCCAGCCGTTGTCAGCACCAGTGCGCAGCGCCGATCCTTTCCACTTCTTTCTCCGAAATGTCGATGTGGGTGTTGCCTTGTAGGGTGGCGGCCTTGGTCAAATACCAATCGCGCAAAACAGCAAGCTGGTGGCGGGCAAGGATCAATGCCGCACGCCGATTTTCCGCAGCCGTTCCGCCCGATGGCCCGTGAAAGCCAAACTGTGCACTTGGCGTGACACAGGTATTGGGATTGCCCAGATAAGCCGTGCAGGCACTGGCGCACCATCCGCCGATGCGCAGCCTTTCGCCCTGTAGAACCGCCAAGTTTGCCCGAATGATGTATTCATTCACCACCTCGCCCCCATAATTCCGAATAGTGCGCACAGAGTGCGTCTGTGTCGGCATTGGCAAAATCAGGGCTGCCTAATTTTGGCCGCAATTGCGCCCGAATAATGACTTAATGGTAAAAATCTTCCAAAATTTTAACGGGTTAAGCCGTCTTGCCCTGCAAACGGCCCCAACGCTTAGGTTTTGAAAGTGCAAGGCGCATTGTGCTGTATGTATACAAATCTAGATGCTTCTCGGCTGATAATTCTTCCATAAAGTGCAGGAAATCTGACAATTCTGTTCATTTGCGTGGCCACGAAATCCCAGCTATGACGCGCAGCAGATTTACTGAAGATCAGATCAATGACGAGGGCCGCGCTGAAAGACCTCCTAGGAAAAAAGTGGTGACACCCGCCGCGAAGCCGCAAGCGATCGCGCATCTGGTGGCACATCGCGCGATGAGTGAACGGCGGACGTGTCGGGTGATTGGCTGTTGCCGGATGACCATGCGAAAAGAGGTGTCCGCTAGGATGCCCCTGTGCTGCGGGAACGACTGAAAGAACTGGTAAAAGCCCGACGCCGGTTTGGTTATCGTCGGCTACATGTATTCCTGCGCAGCAAGAGCCATACGGTGAACCATAAGCGTCTGATCTGCATCTATCGTGAGGAGCAGTTGCATCTGCGCCGTTGGGGTGGGCGCAGACGGGCCATGGGCACGCGCGCCCCGATGGTGCTGCCATTGATGCCAAACCAGCGTTGGTCTTTGGATTTTGTATCCGATATCGAGAGCTTTAACGGCCGCCTAAGGGACCAGTTACTGAATGAAACGCTATTACCGTCCCTAAACCACGCCTGCGCCACGCTGGCAGCCTAGCGCAAGGACCACAGCACCGAACGGCCGCACTCCTGCCTTGGATGGCAGACGCCCGCCGAGTTCGCCCAAACCTTCGCCCAAACCTTCGCCCAAACCTTCGCCCTGTGGCGGGGCCTGACGCTGCGCAATCCGCAAAGCTTCGCGCCAACCCCCGTTGCTCAACCCGCCCAAATGGGTAAAACTCAAACACGGAGCCTCGCTCACACTGGATAAAAGTTGAGGGCAAGGTCACAGGGCATCACCCCGCGCAACCGAAAAGGCTATGGTGTCGATACCACCGACGTTGGCGCAAGCGCTGACGCGTTATAGCGGCAAAAGCGCTGCATCAATGGCCTTTGCCACGGACTGATCGCCTGTGCGGGCCCAATAGTCTTGGTTGCCCTTTCTTTGCGCCGCCGCGCCTAATGCATGGTGATTTCGCCAAGGCAAAAGCCAGCACAAAGTATCTGCGCGGTGACTTATTCTTCTTGGGCGCGGCCCCATTTGCAGCGATTTTGACCCGCAAATTTACTGCTGCCGAAAAACAATTTGACAACCAGCTTCGATTTATGACATCGATGTCATGATATCGGTGTCACTGAGTCGGCAATCCCTTGGGAGAGGGGCCAGACAAGGGGCGGTGGTGTCGGCACAGCCTGATCGGCTGGCCAAAGGGGGGATCAATGGCTACCATCTACGATGTCGCCAAACATGCTGGCGTATCGCCTAAAACTGTCAGCCGTGTGATGAACGGTGATGGGCCTGTGGGGGATAAAACCCGCGCGGCCGTGGAAGAGGCTATGCGCGCCCTTGGCTTTGTGCGCTCGAACGCGGCGCGCATGATGCGGGCCCAAAAATCGGGAATTATCGGGCTGATTACAGGCGCGATTTCAACCACGGGATTAAACCAAAAACAGCAGGGCTTGCCTGATTTGTTCATCGTGCAGGGCATTCAGCGCGCGCTGGAAACCAGCGGCATGACAGTGATGATCGCCGATACCGCAGGGCGGCAAGACCGCGTGGCACCGCTGATCGACACCTTTTTGTCGCACCGCGTCGAAGGTCTGATCTATGTTGCCGAATATCACCAAGAAGTGTCGCTGCCACAGCTTCCCGAAGATACGCCCTTGGTGCTGGTCAATTGTTTTGACAGCAAAGGCACGCCGGCCATTTTGCCCGATGATCGGCGCGGGCAATACGAACTTGTCCGCCGCTTGATCGCTGCTGGCCATCGCCGCATTGGCTATCTGGCGTTGCGGGCCGATATGGTGGCAGGCCAACTGCGCCCGCAAGGTTACCGAGAGGCGCTGGCCGAAGGGCGCATTGCTTATGACCCCGCCTTGTTTGCACACACCAATTTTGATCTGCCAGAAGCGGGGCCGCAACTTTTATGGGATTCAATTGACCACATGCTGCGCCTTGCCAATCCGCCCACAGTGATTTGCTGTGGCAACGATCAAATGGCGCTGATGGTGTATGGTATTTTGCGCACTATGGGGCGCCGCGTTCCTGATGAAATTGGCGTGGCTGGCTTTGACAATTACCGCGTCATTGCCGAAACCCTGTATCCGCCGCTGACCACGGTTGATTTGCCTTATAACGCAATGGGCGTTCGCGCGGGCGAGCGTTTGTTGTCTCTGATTGCGGGAGAGGATCCGCTTCTTAGCGGTCGATCCCCAACCCAAAGCCCTGTCTGTGTAGCAGGGCCTGTGCTGTGGCGCGCCTCGGTTGCCGAAATGCGCCCCACAAACATTTTACACATGAAACCCAACGGGAGGAAGACCGATGAAGTTTAACAAACTGGTGGCCAGCGCCGCCATTCTGGCATGGGCCTCGGCCGCAAATGCCACCGAAACGCTGTCGATGTGGTATCACGGCGCGGGTAACGAGGTGGAACTGAAACTGATTAACGAAGTGATTGCGGACTTTAACGCAGCACAGGCCGACTGGAAGGTCGAACTGCAAACGTTCCCTCAAGCGGCCTATAACGATTCGGTCGTGGCAGGCGCGCTGGCAGGTAATCTGCCAGATATCTTGGACGTTGACGGCCCCGTCATGCCAAACTGGGCATGGGCTGGCTATATGCAGCCGCTGAAAATTGACGAAAGCAAAATCGCCAATTTCTTGCCCGGCACCAAGGGTATCTGGAACGGTCAGCTGTATTCGATCGGTCTGTGGGACGCAGCTATCGCGCTGACCACCCGTCAATCGATCTTGGACGAGCTTGGCCTGCGCAAGCCAACGGTTGACGCGCCTTGGACCAAAGACGAATTCATGGCGGCACTGGATGCAGCAAAAGCATCGGGCAAGTATGAATTCGCGCTGGATCTGGGCACCGCTTGGACGGGTGAATGGTACCCCTATGCCTTCTCGCCCCTGATGCAATCCTTCGGTGGCGACATCGTGGATCGCAGCACCTACAAAACCGCTGAAGGCGCGCTGAACGGCGAAGCTGCGCAAGCATTTGGTGCATGGTGGCAAGGTCTGTTCACAGGCGGTTATGCCCAATCAACCCAAGACGGCGCTGACCGCGATTCGGGCTTTGCCTCGGGCAAATATGCCTTCTCGTGGAACGGCAACTGGGCCGCACTTGGCGCGCTGTCGGCGCATCCTGACACCGTGTTCCTGCCCCCACCAGATTTGGGCAATGGGCCAAAAATCGGTGCAGCAAGCTGGCAGTTCGGCGTTTCGGCCACCTCTAAGTTCCCAGAAGGCGCAGCAGCCTTTATCGAGTTCGCTTTGGATGACAAGTATCTGGCAGCCTTCTCGAACGGCATTGGCCTGATCCCAGCAACGCCAACCGCTGCTGAAATGGTTGATAACTACAAAGCTGGCGGCCCATTGGCTGACTTTGTAACTTATTCGTCCAAGTTCGGCATGGTGCGCCCAGTAACCCCTGGTTACGTGGTTCAGGCCAAAGTGTTTGAAAAAGCACTGGCTGACATCGCCCAAGGCGCTGATGTTGCTGCAACGCTGGATGCCGCTGTTGATGAAATCAACGCCGACATCGAAAAGAACAGCGGCTACGGTCATTAAGGTTCTAACGGGCGCGCGGGAAACTGCGCGCCCATCCTCCCAGCGCACAGTGGGCCCTATTGCCTGCTGTGCGTGCGGAACCAACTGAAAAGGGGCGCGCGCATGGCATCGAAATTCACCAGATCAAACGGCACGGGCTGGCTGATGGCGGGGCCCGCGGTAACGCTGATTGCGGCCTTTGTGATTTTCCCCTTTTTCTTTGCGATTGCCCTTTCGTTTACAAATCAACGCCTGATTTCGCCTAATCCGACGGAATTTACGGGGCTTGCCAACTATCGCCAACTGCTTGGCCTTTCGATGCTGACCCTTGACCCCGTGCGCGATGATGCGGGCGCGGTGGTGATGAAGGACGGCGCGGCCCAATATCCTGCCCTGCGCAGCTTTACCCGCAAAAACCCCAAATACCCCCAGTTGGACGGGATGCGCGAATGGTTCGCCTTTGATACGCCCTTTGGCGGTGATGCGCGCACCTTCATTCTGGCGCGCGATGTGGTGTTTATGATTGCGATTATGAACACGGTTTTGTTTGTGTTGGTCGTGGCCCCTGTGCAGGCGGGGCTTGCGCTGGGCCTTGCTTTGCTGATTAATCAACGTCTGCGTGGCATCAACGTCTTTCGCGCGATTTATTTCATGCCCGTTGTTGTGTCGATTGTCGTTGTGTCGCTGCTTTGGAAGCTGATTTATGATGGATCATCGGGGCTGCTGAACAGCTTGCTATCCTCCATAAGTTTCGGGCTGATCCCACCTGTCGAATGGCTTGGCGACCCGTCGACGGCGCTGGGCGCAATTATCGCTATGTCCATTTGGCAAGCTGTCGGCTTTCACATGGTGATTTGGCTATCAGGTCTGCAAACCATCTCGCCCACCCTTTATGAGGCAGCGGCGATTGAAGGGGCCTCGAAATGGCAGGTGTTTCGTTTCATCACATGGCCGGGCCTGCGCAATACCGCCGTGTTGATCCTGATCGTGATCACGATGCAAGCCTTTGGCCTGTTCGCGCAGATCGACGTGATGACCAACGGCGGCCCCTTGGACAGTACCCAAACCATCGTCTTCCAAGCGATTGATCGCGGCTATGGCAAACAGGACATTTCGGGCGCGTCCGCAATTTCGGTTATCTTGTTTGTGATCGTCCTGACAATTTCGTTGTTCCAACGCTGGCTGACGCGGGAGAAAACCTAAATGGCAATGATTTCTGGTGACAATCACGGGTTGCGGCTGGCAGTGCGCTATACTGTGCTGGCGCTGATCGCGCTGATCTTTATCTTCCCGCTGGTGTTTATGGTCATGTCCAGCTTTAAGCCCGATCAGCAATTGCTGGTCGATGCCAGTTCGCTGCGGGCGTTTTTGCCCGTGGGCGATATCAGTCTGAACAACTATTCGGCAGCTTTTGAACGCGCGCCTGTGGGTCTGTTCGTATTCAATTCCGTATTGGTCACAGGGGTAACGGTGGCGCTATCGCTGCTGATCTGCTCGGCAGCGGGCTTTGCCTTTGTATTTATAAATTGGAAGGGGCGCGGCGTAATCCTTTCGGTGCTGCTGGCGACCCTGATCGTGCCGTTCGAGACCATCGCCATTCCGATGCTGCTGATGGTGTCAAAACTGCCGTGGCTGGGCATGGAAGGGCTAACATGGGGCTGGCTGAACAGCTACCATGTGCAGATCATACCGTTCATTGCCGATGGCCTGACCATCTTTCTATTCGTGCAGTATTTCAAAGACCTTCCGGGCGAATTGATCGAAGCGGCCCGCGTCGAAGGCGCAAGCTGGTTCCAGATTTACCGCCGTATCGTGATGCCCCTATCTGGCCCAATACTGGCCACGGCGGCAATTTTGAAATTCTTGGCCATGTATAACCAATACCTCTGGCCGCTGATGGTCACCCAAGAAGAGGGGTACCGCCCCGTCATGGTGGGCCTACAATACTTCTTCCAACTGAACATCGCATGGGGCGAGGTGATGGCGTATTTGTCGCTGATTACCCTGCCCGTGCTTGGCTTTTACCTTTATTTGCAGAAAGCCTTTATCGCGTCGATCGCATCGACGGGCGTGAAGGGCTAAGGAGACTGACATGGTTATCGCAATCGACGGCAAATGGATTTGGGACAGCTGGTATGCCAAAGACGGCGACACCTACCACGGGTTTTTCCTGCAGGCCGATACATCGCTACGCGATCCAGATCTGCGCCATTTCAACGTGACTCAGGGCCATGCCATGTCGAAAGATTTGGTGAACTGGACGCATCTTGGCACAACTTTCACCCCACAGCGGGGTGGGGCGGCTTGGGATGATGGTACCACTTGGACAGGCTCCGTCGTGCAAGATGACGCAGGGCTGTGGCACCTGTTCTATACGGGCACGACCAAGGCCGAAAAGATGATGCGCCAGCGCGTTGGCCATGCCACATCCACCGATTTGCACAATTGGGTGCGCGGGGGTGATGGGCAATGTCTTGACCTGACTGGCCCCAACGCCGAATGTTATGAGGCCGATCATACAGGCCGCTGGCACGACCGCGCCATGCGCGATCCGTGGGTGATGAAAGACCCCTACGGCAAGGGTTGGCTGATGTATTTCACCGCCCGCGTGCCAGACAGCAGCGAGCCGAATTCGGGCGGCGCGATTGGTTTTGCGACGTCGGATGATCTGAACACTTGGGTGCTGCAGCCCCCCGTGTTCCAAGGCGGCTTTGGCCAGCTAGAGGTGCCGCAGGTGTTCGACGTGGCAGGCAAATGGTATTGCTTGTTCTGCACGTCATCAATTCATTGGTCTGCACAATACCGCAAAACCAACCCCGAAAAACCCGTCACAGGCAACCATTATCTGATCGCCGATCATCCGCGCGGGCCTTGGCGCATTGCCCCCGGCCCGTTTCTGGACGGGGCCGAGCCCTGCACACGCTATGCCGCGCGCATTGTTGATGGGCCTGATGGGTTGGTGATTTTGGGGTTTGCGGATGGCGGTAAAGACAAGTTCGGCGGCTATGTGATGAACCCCGAACGCATCCTCGTTGGGCCTGATGGTCTGCTTTCCGTGGCGCCCATGGCGCGCGCCGCCGAATAATCAAAAGGAGACTGCCGATGGCCAAAATCTCGCTGAAGAACATCAAGAAAAGCTATGGCAATGTCGATGTCATCAAAGGCGTTGATATCGAGATTGAAGACGGCGAGTTCTGCGTTTTTGTCGGCCCTTCGGGCTGCGGCAAGTCCACGCTTTTGCGCATGATCGCGGGGCTAGAGGATATCAGCGCAGGCGATTTGGTGATTGGCAAGACGCAGGTCAATGATCTGCCGCCCTCGCAGCGCGGGGTGGCGATGGTGTTTCAATCTTATGCCATTTTTCCGCATATGACAGTGCGCGAAAACGTGGCCTTTGGATTGACGATTGCGGGGGCCAGCAAAACAGAAAAAGACGCCAAAGTGGCCGAGGCCGCGCGCATTTTGCAGATGGAACATCTGCTAGACCGCCGCCCCAGTCAGTTGTCGGGTGGGCAGCGTCAACGCGTAGCCATTGGCCGCGCAATTGTGCGCAAACCCCAAGTGTTCTTGTTTGACGAGCCTTTGTCAAATTTGGATGCCGCCTTGCGGATGGATATGCGCATGGAAATTGGCAAGCTGCACCAACAGCTTGGGGCCACGATGGTTTATGTGACACACGACCAAGTCGAGGCGATGACGCTGGCGGACAAAATCGTTGTGCTGAAGGATGGTAAAGTCATGCAAACTGGCGCGCCGATGGATTTGTATCACAATCCCGCCAATCTTTTTGTCGCGGGATTTTTGGGCGCGCCTTCAATGAACTTCATGAATGTCGAAGTTGTCGGCGTAAAGGGCGATGTGGCTGAAGTGTCCAGCCCCGTTTTGGGCAAGGTCCGCGTGTCGGCCAAACGCGGGCCATTTGCCGTGGGCGAGGCAGCCATTTTGGGCCTGCGCCCGCAGTACATCACCCTTGAAAGCGGTCAGGCCCTGATGACGGGTAAAGTCGCGCTGACGGAACGCTTGGGCGCAGAAACCGTGGTTGATATTGGTTTAGGCGATGGCACATCGCTGATCGCCGCCCTGCCGCAAGATACAGTCTATTCCGTGGGCAGCGATATTGCCGTTGGTTTTGATGGCGACAAAGCCCATTTGTTCAAGGCCGAAACCTTGCCCGAAAAGGGCGCGCATTAGGGCGCTTTGGCCAGTGCCGTTTTTAGAAAGTCTAAGATCAGCGGCGCAATAGTGCCGGCAGCTTCTTCTGGCAGCAAATGGCCGTAGCTTTGTATGATATGGGCTGTTGCATGGGGCAGGGCGCGCGCGGCTTCAACGCTGACACGCGGCGGCACCGCACCATCGCGCGCGCCTGTCAGCAGCAAAACGGGCACCGAGATTTGCGAAAGACGCCCCAGCAGCGGCCGCAAATCCCATGCGGCCATCATATCCAGCGTTGCCCCAATATGGGCGGGGCGGCGCGCAAGGGTTAAGTATTGATCGCGCCCATCCGCACTAATTTGCGCCCCTGTTTGTATCAAAAGACGGTCAATCTGTGCAGGCGTGCCCAGCATCTTTGCCCCAAAATGTGGCGCAAACGGAAGCAGGCTAAGAGTTTTGGCCATAGCGGGAAAAAGCCAGCCCGCCATGCCTTCAAACTGCGACAGCGCCGCGTTCAGCCCTACTACCGCACGCAGAGGCAGCATTTCGGCAAGCTGCAGCGCAATGGCCGCCCCTGCGGAATGTCCAATGACCGCCTGCACCTGCCACCCCTGATTTGCGGCAAGGGCTGCGATATCGGCAGCGATATCTTCTAGCCCCGCCCGCGCCATCCGTCCCTTTTGGCTGAACCCATGGCCCGCGACATCCACAGCGATCACGTGATAATGCACGGCCAGCATAGGTGCCAAATCGGCCCAAGAATGTAGCGATCCGCCTGCGCCGTGTATCAGCAACAGGGTTGGCGCAGAGCCGCTTTTGGGGCCCATATCCTGCACATGCCAGTACTGATGTGCTGCTATGACCCTGCGCGATGCGGCGCGGTGCGGCCAATCTTGCGGCAAATCGGCGGGCCGGTCGGGGGCCAGATCGGGGCGCGCAGTCATGTCCCCATCCCTGCCTGCAGTACCTTGGTCAAAAGGCGGCTATCTGCGCGGGGCAGGGGCAGGTACGTCGCCCCCATGCCCCGCGCCAAACCCGCAAGGCTGGGCTGCGGGCGCGTTGCAATGTCGATCACCAACGCGGGAATGCCCGAGGCCGCAAAAACACGGGCAAGGCGCTGGGCGTCTGAGTCCGCCACAGCGCGATTTGCGCTGCCATCCAGTGCAATATTGCCGCGCCCATCGGTCAGCAGGGCAAGTGTCGGCGTCATGCCGCGCGCGCGGGCCTGCAGCGCCACATCCAGCCCCATGCGCAGACCCGCCGCCAGCGGCGTGCCGCCCCCACCCGCAAGCCCAGCAAGGCGGCGTTTGGTGGCAGTAAGTGACCGCGTGGGCGGCAAAACCACTTCGCATCTCTGCCCGCGAAAGGCCAAAAGCGCCACGTGATCGCGCCGCGCATAAGATTGCGCCAGCAGCAACTCGACCGCGCCCTTCGCCTCGGCAAGGCGCGCAAAGGCGGATGAGCCCGAGGCATCGACAGTGAAAATCAGTACGCGGTCGGACGAATGTTGATAGCGTTTGATCCGAAAATCGGTGGGGCGGATGGCCAGCCTCGTCGGCGTATCGCCCGTAACCAACCCCGCCCCGCGCAGGGTTTGCATCGGGGCCGCTGCGCGCAAGGTCGCCAAAATATCAATGCGTTTGCCCTGCCCCATGCGCCCCGCGCGGGCGGGCAGGGGACGGCCACGGTGATTGCCCTTCACCTTGGCCCCCGTGCCAGCCCCGTCCTTCATGCTGCGCGCCGCGCGGCCAGCGGCAAGGCGCGCCAAAACATCAGCGGGCAGGGCGGCGCGCACCGCCTCAAGCACAATGTCCTGCGGAATATCCGCAAGGTCTTGCGGCGCATCATTGGGTGCGTCTTGCGGTGCATCATTTGGCGCGTCATCAGGCGGCGGCGCATCAGGCGGCGGCGCATCTTCCTGCGGCTCATCGGGAAAAATGGTTGCGCGGTGCGCATAGACAAGGCCGGCTGCAGCCTGCAAGCAGGTGTCATCAGGCGCATCCAGCCCGCGCAGGGCGGCAATGGCAAGCGCTGCGCGCGCGGCCATCATCGGCGCGCGCAGGCTGTCTATGCCAAGGCTCGCTGCAGCGCCTACTAGGGCGGTTACAGCCTGCGGCGGCAGTCCAGCGCCGCGCAAATGGATCAGGCGCGCGCGCGCAAGGGTCAGATCGGTTGCTGCTTCCAACGCCTCGGCATCCTCTAGCCCAAAATCGGACAAATCCAGAAACAGCGCTAATCTTTCTGCCAAAGTAGGGGGAAGGGTCTCTTCCGCCTCTGCCCCCTCGTCCAGCGCAATCAGGCAAGACGTGCCAGCGTCCAGATGCAACGCCAGCCGTGCGGCAAGGCCAGCACTCGCGCGCTCGGCCATGGTCAAAATCAGCGCAGAGGGTTGCGCCAAAATCCCAGCGGTTTTTCGATTTGCGCCAGCCGACAGACTTGCGGCCAAATCTGTGCCGCCAAACAGCGCGCCATCATCGATGGTCGGATGAATGCGGCGGGTGGGCAGGGGTATGGCAGCAAGCCGCCCCATCGCTGCGGAGCGCGCTGGCCCAATGCGCCCGCGCAGCCACAGCCCGCCCAAACCAGCCCCGTCGAGCGCCAAAACATCCAGCGCAAGGCGGGCGCGCTCTAGCGCAGATGGCGCGCGCGGGGGTGGGGGCGCATCGGCCATTATGGCAGCGTTTCGGCCAAAATGCGCGCCACGCGCGCGCCTGATCCTGCCTCGTCCAGCGGGTCGCGGCGCAGGCGGTGCGAAAGCGCCATTTCGGCGACCGATTTCAAATGCGCGCGTGTTACCGTTGCTGCCCCCGCAAAAGCCGCCTCGGCCCGCGCGGCGCGGAGCATCGTCAACTCGCCGCGCAGGCCGTCTGATCCCAGCGCGATGCACAGCGCCGCGCAATCGTGCAGAACTGCGGGCGGGGTTTTCAATTTAGGCAAAGCCGCGCGCGCTGTCAGAATTTCTGCACGCAGCAGCGCATCTTGCGCGCCATATTCGGCCATAAAGGCTGCGTTATCGCGTTCATACCCATCGCGGCGCAGCATCACTTCTACCCGCGTTTGCACATCGTGCGGGCTGGTGACCTGCACCGAAAGGCCAAAGCGATCCAAAAGCTGCGGTCGCAAATCGCCCTCTTCGGGGTTGCCTGACCCGACCAGAACAAAGCGCGCAGGGTGGCGAATAGACAGCCCCTCGCGCTCGACCACATTCTCGCCTGACTGGGCCACGTCTAGCAATAGATCGACAAGGTGATCTTCAAGAAGGTTGACCTCGTCAATGTAAAGATAGCCGCGATTGGCGCGGGCCAGCAGCCCAGCCTCGAATGCCTTTTCACCGCGCGTTAGTGCCCGTTCAATATCCAGCGCGCCCACAACGCGGTCTTCCGTGGCACCCAGCGGCAAATCGATCACGGGCGTTGGGCGTGTGACGATGCGGCCAGATACGGCAGGCGCCCAATCAGGCACATCTTCAACGCGGGCCGAATTGACAGGGCATCCTTCCACCACGTCGATGGGCGGAAGCAGCGCCGCAAGTGCCCGCACAGCGGTGGATTTTCCCGTGCCACGGTCGCCAAACACCAGAACGCCGCCGATGGCGGGGTCGATGGCGGTCAGCACCATGGCGCGTTTCATCGCCTCTTGCCCTACAATCGCGGAAAAGGGGAAGGGGGCTGTCATGCGGCTGTCCTGTGTTTGGGTGTAAATTGGGGGTAGGCGGCAAGGGGCTGCTCGCCGCCCCAAGTGCCAAAAGCGCCCAGCACGGCAAAGCGGGCGTAGAGCTCTTCGGTAAACCAACCCTCGCTGCGCACAGCGGCAATGGCGCGGCCATGCGCACCATTGCCGCGCGCAAAATTGGCCATGGTTTGCGTATCAGGCCAGATTGAAAAGGTCACTTGATGCAAAAGCGGCACTTCGCCCACGCCGATTTTAAACAGCACGTTTGGATCATTGCCAATCACTTGGGAAATAGATGGAACACGCGACCAAAATCGCAGCATAGTCGAGGGACGCAGGCTGGCGCGGGTCAGCGCTGCAATCGGCGCGCCTTCGGGGAATTCGCCATGCGGGGTAAAGGGCGATTTGCCCGACCATTTCCCCCGAGCGGAAATTGGCTGTAGAACGACCGTCCAGCTTTCGGCGGCGCGGGCCTGCCAGCGTATGAAAACGGGGGCATTTTGCGTGGCGTGAAAGGCGGTTTCTACATTGGGCCAAGTGGCAAGTATCGCCCAAACATCCAAATTCGGGCGCAGATCAAACCCCTCGCCTCGGCCCGACCCGCACAGTTTCCAAAACCCAACATCGGGCATCCGCATAAGGGCAATGCGCGCAAGGCCCATCTGCCCCAGCACCCAAATGCGGGCAGGCAGGCTGTCAAATCGAAACAGCGACAGGGTGGTGATGGTCACAAAATTCTCCTACAGCGGAAAAGCGGGCTGTAAGCCAAGGTTTACACAAAGCTGCAAAAGAGGGAAGTGTAAACCTGCGAAACTTTTCTATTGTCAATTAAACTAGACAGTTTAGGGTGGGGGCATGACATATCTTGCCCCCCAACCGCCCGAATCTCCCTCAACCGCCATCGTGATTGGCGCAGGAATGGGGGGGCTTGCCGCCGCTATGCGGCTGGGGGCAAAGGGATATAAGGTGACGGTGATTGACCGTTTGGATATGCCGGGCGGGCGTGGCAGTTCGATTTCCAAGGACGGCCACCGTTTTGACCTTGGCCCCACAATCGTGACCGTGCCGCAAGGCCTGCGCGCTTTATGGGCCATTTGTGGGCGCGATTTTGACGCCGATGTTGACCTGCGCGCATTGTCAGATTTCTACCAAATACGTTGGCAAGACGGCAGCCATTTCACCGCCCGCAGCGAGACGTCGGCGATGCAGGCCGAAGTCGCGCGTCTATCGCCGCGCGATGTAAAGGGCTATGCCAAATTCCTAAAAGATGCCGAAGCGCGCTATTGGTTTGGGTATGAAAATTTGGGTCGGCGCAGCATGGGTCGGCTTATGGACATCATCAAAGTCCTGCCCACCTTTGCGCGCCTGCGTGCAGATCGGTCGGTCTATGCCCATGCTGCCGCGCGTGTAAAAGACGAGCGGCTGCGCTTTGCCTTATCTTTCCACCCCCTTTTCATCGGCGGTGACCCGTTTCACGTCACGTCGATGTATATTCTGGTCAGCCATTTGGAAAAAGAATTTGGCGTACATTATGCCATGGGCGGGGTTGCAGCCATTGCCGCGGGGATGGCAAAGGTGATCCTTTCGCAGGGCGGAACCCTGCAATTCAACGCCGATATTGACCAGATTTTGGTGCAAAATGGCCGCGCGGTCGGCGTGCAATTGGCCGATGGGCAAAGGCTAGCGGCTGACATTGTCGTCTCGAATGCCGATGCAGGACACACCTATGACCATTTGCTGCGAAATACACCGCGCAAGCGCTGGACACCCGCAAAAACTGCGTCCCGCCGTTGGTCGATGAGCCTGTTTGTCTGGTATTTCGGAACCAAAGGCACGGCTTTGAAGTGGCGCGATGTAGGGCATCATACCATCGTTGTCGGCCCCCGCTACCGCGATCATATCAAAGACATTTTTCAGCGCGGCATACTTGCCGAGGATATGAGCCTTTATGTCCACCGCCCGTCCGTGACCGACCCAACAGTCGCCCCTGTGGGGGATGATACTTTCTATGTCTTGTCCCCCGTTCCGCATTTGGGCATTGGCACAACCGATTGGGCAACCGAGGCCGAGACTTACAAAGCTAAGATGCTAAAAGTGCTGGAGGAACGCCTATTGCCGGGTCTGTCACAGCATCTTGGGCCAGAGGTTGTGCTGACCCCCGAAGATTTTAAATCACGCTATCGCAGCCCCTATGGCGCGGGCTTTTCGATTGAGCCTCGCATTTTGCAATCTGCCTATTTCCGCCCGCATAACATATCTGAAGAGGTGGAAAACCTATTCCTTGTTGGCGCGGGCACTCATCCCGGTGCGGGCTTGCCAGGTGTGATTTCCAGTGCGGAAGTCACCGATAGCTTGATTGCTCCCGCGCCGCGCCCGCTGCGCGCTAAAGCCTTAGCGGCAGAATGAAGAGGGCCGCCACATGACCCGCGCTGCAATAAATCCAGCCGATTTGGCCGCCTGCCGCGAGGCTATTCGCACAGGCAGCTATTCCTTCCACGCCGCATCGCGTCTTTTGCCCGCAAAAGTGCGCGATCCTGCGCTGGCGCTTTATGCCTTTTGCCGCCTTGCTGATGATGCAGTCGATGAAGGGCGCGACAAAGTGGGTGCGGTGCTGTCACTGCGCGACCGTTTGGATTTGGTTTATGCAGAACGGCCGAAAAACGCCGCCGCCGACCGTGCCTTTGCGGCCGTTGTCGCAGCATATGACATGCCGCGCGCCTTGCCCGACGCGCTGCTGGAAGGCTTTGCTTGGGATGCCGCAAACCGCCGCTATGATACATTGGATCAGCTTTGCGGATATGGCGCACGGGTGGCCAGCGCCGTGGGCGCAATGATGTGTGTGCTGATGGGTGTGCGCGGGGCCGATGCGCTGGCACGGGCCTGCGATTTGGGTCTTGCCATGCAGTTGACGAACATTGCCCGCGACATCGGCACAGACGCGCGCGAGGGGCGGTTTTATGTGCCACAGGCTTGGGCGGATGAGTTGGGGCTGGATGAGGAGGCAATCCTGAACGCTGCCCAAACCCCCAGCGCGCCGCCCGATCCCCGCCTGACGGCAATCACCAAGCGCCTGCTGGATCAAGCCGATCTGCTGTATCTGCGGGCCGAGGCGGGAATTCCCGCGCTGCCACTGCCGTCTCGCCCCGCTATATTTGCGGCGCGCCACATATATGCAGGCATTGGGGGGGCAATTGGGCGGTCGGGGCATCATGCGCTGCATACGCGTGCGCATACGACCAAAGGGCAGAAACTGGGCTGGCTGGCCCTGTCCGGCCTGCGCGCTGCCGCCAGTATCGTGCTGCCGTGCCCCGCACACTTGCATGCCCGACCGCACCCTGAATGTGCGTTTTTGGTCGATGCCGCAGCCCAGGCCGCCGTCCAAAACCGCCGTTCTGAAGCGCTTTTCGCGGTTTTAGCCCAGCTTGAGGCGCAAGATCGCGGACTGCCCCTTGGCAACAGGGGGCGCGCGGCCTAGCTGTGATTGGTCACACAAAGGCTTGCCAATGAGCATTGCGCTATTTCTTACCTTTTTCGCATCGGCGTTTGCCGCAGCCTCTTCGGGGGCGTTTTTTCCCACTGGCGATTGGTACAAATCCCTGCGCAAGCCCATGTGGGTGCCGCCCAATTGGGCCTTTCCTTTGGTGTGGACAACGCTTTACATCCTCATGTCGTGGGCCGCGATGCGGGTGGGGATGTCTGGGGCCGAAGGCGCAGTAATGGCCCAAGCGCTGGGCCTGTGGGCGCTGCAAATCGCGCTGAATGCAATTTGGACGCCCGTTTTCTTTGGCCTGCACCGTATGCGTGCTGCCGTGCTAATTATGGCGGGGCTATGGACGTCCGTTTTGGGCACTGGGATTGCGTTTTATGCTATCGATCATATCGCGGGGCTCATGATTGCGCCCTATGTGCTGTGGGTGTCGATTGCCTTTGCGTTGAATGTATCCTTGGTGCGGCTTAATCCTTTGGTTTCGCCCTAAGGCCACCGCGCGCGCCTTGGCACCCGGCAAGCCACCATCGCTTGGATCAGCTTATTGTCGTAGCGGCGCAGGTCTAGGGTTTCGTGCATCCCCGTCACCCTTTCGCCATCCAATGTTGTGTCCATCATGGTGCGGGCGTAAAACGGCGCTTCCAAAAGGGCCATGCGTTGGCGCGCCGTGCTGCCCGCATCTCCGCGCGTGGCACGGGAAATGCCCCATGCGGTGCGAGGCAGCGGGGCAAATGGGGGCGGCTCCACTTGCGTAGCGCTGCCACCCGGCGCAAAATCTAGGCCCAGTTCCAGCGTTGATCCATCGCGCCGCAGCGCATCATAATAGACCGATGCGCCAGATGCGCGCGGATACCGCCCCCATGTCCAATGGGTGAAATCGGCCTCCAGCGGGTTGGTTCCAAAATTTGCATCGAAATACCCATGCCCATGCCATTTATGCGCGGGCGATATATCAACCTCGATCCGGGCAATCGGGGCAAAGGGGCGCCAGATGTGGCGGCCATCTGGTGTTAGCTTTGCTTCGACCGCTGTAATGGCGCTGGGCGTCAGGCGAATTTGGCCCTGCACACGGCCCACGCGGGGCAGCGCCGATATTTCGTTGATATCAATGACCAAAGTGCCGCCTTCCCATGCCATACGGCTGGGGCCAACTTGCAAGGCATCACGCGACTGTTTTAGGGAAGCCTCACCCCGATCGGTCATGGTAAAGCGCGGGCGAGGGCCAAACGTGGCGACATTAATGCAGGCGTGATTGGCAGGGTTGCCGCGCCCCGACCACGCATACCACGGCGAAAACACCGTGCCGATAAAGCCAATGACTGAAACCGCGCTGGCCCCATCATCCGACACGCCATCAACATACCACCACGCATAACCGCCCGCAGGCGGCTTTACAGTGAAATCGGGGCGGTCAGTATCGCCGCGGCCGCGTGCTGGCCCGACAATGCCGCCATCGGCACCCCCGCCCCCGGATGCACGCCGCCCCCCGCCAGATATAGGCCCTTGATCCGAGTCTGCGCCGTGGGGCGCAGCATTGGGGCCAGCAGTGATTGTGGAGATCGCCCGTAAATCGCCCCCATCGAGGCTGGAAATAATGTCTCCCATCCCTGCGGTGTTGTCAGCGCCGCGCGCGGCGGCGGGGTTTGGAAGTGCAGATTGAAGCGGGACAGTTGGGTTAGCATTTCGGTCTGGCATTGGTCTGTCTCATGTGGGTTAAGGGGGATGCCCACCTGCAAAGACGCGGCATTCATAATGATTTCAAAACGTTCTATAGTCATGGGGGTATCGCCACTGCTGCGATCTTGGGCGCAGATATACAAGGTTGGATCGCGCGCTATTCGTCCGCGTGCAATTGCCCCGAAATCCTGTGCGGGATTACCGCCAAAGAATACATTGTGATGGATCAGATCGGGCGCATCAGGGTTGATCTGCGCCGCAAATGCCCAGACATTGGCCGACAGGCTGCGTGGCTGTGTGGCACTTTGGCGAACCGCACCTTGCGCCATTTGCCCAAAAAGCCCTGTGGTTAGGGCGGCAGGATCGCCGTTAAAAATCACGCTGCGGGCCATGATTTCGCTGCCATCTGCAAGCTGAACTGCGGCCACCCGCCCATTTTGCACGTTGATATGCTGCGCAGCAATTCCGCAGCGAAACTGCACGCCCCTTTCGCGCGCCAGCCGCACCAGCGCTGCCGCCAGTGCCGCCATGCCGCCCTGCACTGCCCAAACGCCTGCTGCCTCGGCCTGCCAGATAAGCGCCAGAACGGCCGGGGATTTTTGCGGCGCGCCGCCAACATAGGTGGCATAGCGGCCAAACAACTGGATAAGGCGCGGGTCGGAAAACTGCCCCGCCAGCCAACGTGTCAGCGTCATATGCGGCAAAAGCGCGGGCCATATGGCGGGGCGCTTGGCGGCGGCAAGGGCGATTGCGCCCAACTTAGGCTTGCCCGCGCGCATCATGGGGACATTAAAGGCATCATACATCGCGCGCGTCAACCGATCGAAGCGCAAATAATCGCGCGCCGCCAACGCTCCAGCAAAACGGCCAATCGCATCTGCGTTGGCGGCGGTGTCGGTGAAAAGATCGAGCTGCGCGCCGCCCTGCCAGAAATGCCGCGCCAAAATGGGCTGGGGAATCAGTGTGGCATAATCAGCCAGCTTTGCCCCCGCGCGGGCGAACAGGGTTTCAAAGACATCGGGCATGGTCAGCACAGTTGGGCCTGTGTCCACTGGCCCTGCATCCGACGGTAGGCTGCGAATTTTCCCGCCCAAATGCGTCTGCGCTTCGATCACCGTCACATCGCGCCCAGCCAAGGCCAGTGCGATGGCCGCACAAAGCCCGCCTACGCCTGCCCCAATCACCACATCGCGCGGCATGTTCAGTTTTTCTGCATCACCCATCAGGCGATTGTTGACTTGAGCGCGCAATATGTCCAGTATGATTTACACATGCTGTCAGAAAATATTGACAGTCCGATGCCAAACCCGCGTAAAGGGGCCAAAAATGTCGTTTTCTGCAAGGTTAGATGCTGCAACCGCTGCCGTTTTAGCACGTGCTATGGAAGGTGGGCCAAGCCAGCTCGCCCGCGCTCTGCATTATGCCGTCACTCCAGGGGGCGCGCGGATTAGGCCGACAATCCTGCTTTCGGTCGCCTCGGCCTGCGGCGATGATCGCCCGCACCTGTCAGATGCCGCTGCCGTCGCGCTGGAACTGATCCACTGCGCAAGTCTGGTACATGATGATCTGCCGTGCTTTGACGATGCCGATACGCGGCGCGGCAAGGCCACAGTGCATAAAGCGTTTTCTCAGCCACTTGCGGTGCTGACGGGCGATAGCCTGATCGTGCTGGCCTTTGATATTCTGGCCGCCGCGGCGCAAGACGGATCGCATTCCGATGTGCAGCGCGCGCTGTCGATGGTGCGGGTGCTGGCCGCTCGTACAGGTATGCCGATGGGCATTTGCGCGGGTCAAGGCTGGGAAAGCGAATCATCAATTAATCTTTCCGCCTATCACCGCGCAAAAACGGGGGCGCTGTTTATCGCGGCCACGCAGATGGGCGCGATAGCGGCAGGCCAAGAGCCTGACCAATGGGAAGAGCTTGGCGCGCGCATTGGCGAGGCGTTTCAAGTCGCCGATGATCTGCGCGATGCGCTGTATGACGCCGATGCTTTGGGCAAGCCTGCGGGGCAGGATGCGATCCATGCCCGCCCCAATGCTGTTGCCGAATTGGGCGTTCAGGGCGCAGTCAGCCGCCTGCAAGACATTCTGGGTGGGGCGATTTCATCTATCCCGCGCTGCCAAGGCGAGGCAACGCTGGCACAAATGGTGCGCCGCTATGCCGAAAAGATGACACCTGCCCTGCCACAACTGAACGCAGCGGCGCGGTAGATGCCCGCCTTGTTGCTGCGGCTTGCGGGCTCGCCCCGCTTTCAAGCATGGGCGGCACGTGTCCCGCTGCTGCGCCGCATTAGCCGCGCCGAAGGGGCGGCGATTTTCGATTTGGTTCAGGGATTTGTCCGCGCACAAGTGCTGGCTGCGCTGGTGGAATTGGACATTCTTGCGCAGTTAAAATCTGGCCCAATGCTGCCCGCTGACTTGGCAGGCGGCGCGGGGATAAATGTTGATCGCATGGCGATTTTGCTTCAGGCGGGGGCGGGGATTGGCCTTTTGCGCAAGGGGCGCGATGGCCGCTTTGCGCTGCGGTTGCGCGGGGCGGCTGTGCTAGCGGTTCCGGGGTTGGTTGGCATGATCCGGCATCACCGCGCCTTTTATGATGATTTGGCCGATCCTGTTGCGCTGCTGCGCGGCGGCACACAAACCCAGCTTTCGCAGGTTTGGCCCTATGTTTTTGGGGCAGGGGCCGCCAAAGACCCCGCCCGTGCTGCGCGCTATTCGGCACTGATGGCCGATAGCCAGGCACTTGTTGCCGCCGAAGTTTTGGCCCATGTGCCGCTGGCAAGCGCCAAGCGACTGCTAGATGTTGGCGGCGGGACAGGGGCATTTTTGGCTGCTGTGGGGGCAAAGTATCCCGCGCTGGATTTGCATCTGTTTGATCTGCCCGCTGTGCTGCAGGGTGCCGCCGCGCGGCTTGGCCCCTTTGGCGCTAGGGTGCAGTTGCACGCGGGCAGCTTTCGCGATGATCCCCTGCCGAAAGGGGCAGATACGATCAGTCTGATTCGCGTATTGTATGATCACAGCGACGAAACGGTCGCCGCCGTGCTGCGCGCCGTTCACACCGCCCTGCCGCAAGGGGGCCGCTTAATTGTGGCCGAGCCGATGTCGGGCGGGGCAAATCCCGATGCGATCACCGATGTGTACTTTTCTCTTTACACATTCGCGATGCAAACAGGCCGCACCCGAAGCATGGATGAAATCGCCACCCTACTGGGCAGCGCAGGCTTTGCTAATATTCAAAAAATCCCTTGTTTTCGGCCATATATCGCCTCGGCCATCACCGCGATACGCGGCTAATTCACTGTAAAATTCGTGTAGGTTTCATAGCGGCCGCCGCTATTTTTTGTCGCGCTGTCAATATTGGTTGACAGTCACATATGTAAGTCTAGAATGACACATAGGGGAGGCAGTCAAACATCGTGATTGTCTCTAAAGGGAGAATAAGACGTGCAAAGCACAGCGGTCATACTGTCGGGCCCCAAAGACATCGCCCTGCGTGATGTCGGGCTTATCGCCCCGCAGGCGGCGGATGTTGTCGTGAAAGTTGAGTTTTCCGGCATATCGACGGGCACAGAAAAGCTGTTCTGGTCGGGCACGATGCCGCCCTTTCCTGGCATGGGTTATCCGCTGGTTCCAGGTTACGAAGCGGCTGGCGAAGTGGTTGAGGCGGGGTCTGATTCGGGGCTGCGCGTTGGCGATACAGTTTTTGTACCTGGCGCAAATTGCTATCAGCCAGATGATACTGGCCCCGTTCGTGGGCTGTTCGGCGCGGCTTCGCAGTATTTGGTGACCGCTGGCGCGCGCACCGCAAGGCTGGATTCAGGTTGGGGTGCGCAAGGCGCGCTGCTTGCGCTGGCCGCCACCGCGCGCCATGCGATTGCAGGCTTTCAAAGCGATCTGCCCGATTTAATTGTGGGTCACGGTGTTCTGGGCCGCCTGCTTGCGCGCCTGACCGTGGCCGCTGGGGCCAAGCCGCCCACAGTTTGGGAGACCAACCCTGCGCGCCGCACGGGGGCTATGGGATACGAAGTGATCGATCCCGAATCCGATACCCGCCGCGATTATCGCGCCATCTATGACGCGTCTGGCGCGCCAGATCTTTTGAACACGTTGATTGGCCGCATTGCCAAAGGCGGCGAGCTGGTTCTGGCGGGGTTTTATACTGCGCCTTTGTCCTTTGCCTTTCCCCCCGCCTTTATGAAAGAGGCGCGCATCAGAATTGCCGCCGAGTGGGCGGCAGATGATCTGGTCGCCGCCCGCGAATTAATCGCATCGGGGGCGCTGTCGTTGGACGGGCTGATCACGCATCAGCGCCCCGCCAGCGCCGCACCTGCCGCCTATGAGACCGCATTTTCTGATGCGGACTGCCTAAAAATGATTCTCAATTGGAGTGGCCACGCATGACCCTCGACATCCCAAACCTTAAAGATTTTGACGCCCGCCTTCGGGCCGAAGCGGCCGAGGAGCCCAGCCTAGAGGTTCCGCAGGGCGAGCCAAAATCCAAAACCCAGATCATTGCCATTTACGGCAAAGGCGGGATTGGTAAATCTTTCACTTTGGCGAATCTGTCGCATATGATGGCCGAAATGGGCAAGCGCGTGCTGCTGATTGGCTGCGATCCTAAATCCGATACGACCAGCCTTTTGTTTGGTGGCAAGGCTTGCCCCACCATTATCGAAACCTCAACCCGCAAGAAACTGGCGGGGGAAGAGGTGCAGATTGGCGACGTGTGCTTCAAACGCGGCGGCGTTTTTGCAATGGAACTGGGCGGGCCTGAAGTGGGCCGGGGCTGCGGTGGGCGCGGGATTATCCACGGCTTTGAACTGCTGGAAAAGCTGGGGTTCCATGACTGGGATTTCGACTATGTTTTGCTTGATTTTCTAGGCGATGTGGTCTGCGGCGGCTTTGGTCTGCCTATCGCCCGCGATATGGCGCAGAAAGTCATTCTTGTTGCATCGAACGATCTGCAATCGCTGTATGTGGCCAATAACGTCTGCTCGGCAGTGGAATATTTCCGCCGTTTGGGTGGTAATGTTGGCATTGCGGGCCTTGTTATCAACAAAGACGACGGCACGGGCGAGGCGGCAGCCTTTGCAAATGCCGTGGGCATTCCTGTGCTGGCGGCCATTCCGCAAGACGATGATTTGCGCCGCAAATCGGCCAATTATCAAATTGTCGGCTCGATGGAATCGCAGTGGGGGCCGATGTTTGGTGCACTGGCCGACGCCGTGGGCATTGCCCCACCCGTTCGCCCTGCGCCGCTATCGCAGGATGGGCTTCTAAACCTGTTTTCTGCCGAAACCACGGGCAAGGATTTTGTTCTGGTGCCTGCCACCGATACCGATATGCGCGGCAAGTTTGCAGGCGTCAAAGTCTCGCTCGAGGTGGTTTATGACGCAGTTTGATCGCACACCTGCGGGCGAATCCCATTATGATGTCGCGGGTGATACGCCGCTAACGGCGGTTGCCCCCACCGATCTGTCAACAGCACCCGATCAGTCAACCACCGCGCCAACAGATGGCATGGGATGTCATGCTGGGGCTGCAACTATGGATGCTGCCGCCCGCGCGGCGGGTAATTCCGAACTTCTTGATCAATACGCCGCCGACTATCCGCAAGGCCCGCACGATAAACCGCAATCCATGTGCCCCGCCTTTGGCAGTCTGCGCGTTGGCCTGCGGATGCGCCGTGTGGCCACAGTTCTGTCAGGTTCTGCTTGCTGCGTTTATGGCCTGACTTTTGTGTCGCATTTCTACGGCGCGCGTCGGTCTGTTGGTTACGTGCCGTTCAATTCCGAAAGTTTGGTGACGGGCAAACTGTTCGAAGATATCCGCGATGCGGTACATGAGTTGGCTGATCCCGAACGCTACGACGCCATTGTCGTCACCAACCTTTGCGTGCCAACCGCCAGCGGCGTGCCGCTAAAGCTGCTTCCCAGTGAAATTAACGGCGTGCGGATTGTCGGCATTGATGTGCCTGGCTTTGGCATTCCCACCCATGCCGAGGCAAAAGATGTTTTGGCGGGTGCGATGCTAAAATATGCCCGCGCCGAAATTATGGCAGGCCCTGTGCCTGCCCCTGCCGCTGGCCGCAGCGACCGCCCGCAAGTGGCCCTTTTGGGCGAGATGTTCCCTGCTGATCCGATGATGATTGGCGCAATGCTAGCCCCCTTGGGCCTTGCTGCTGGCCCTGTGGTTCCTGCCCGCGAATGGCGCGAGCTGTATGGCGCGCTTGATTGCGGCGTTGTGGCGGCAATTCACCCGTTCTATACCGCCGCTGTGCGCGAATTTGTGGCCGCAGGCCGCAAAGTTGTGGGATCGGCCCCCGTTGGCCATGATGGCACGATGGAATGGTTGGCGGCGATCGGGGCTGCGTATAACATCGCCCCCGCACAGGTTGCAGCCGCCCAAAATGCCTTTGGCCCCGCGATTAAGGGCGCGCTTTCTGCAGCGCCTATCTCTGGCCGCATCACCGTTTCGGGATATGAAGGCAGCGAGTTGCTTGTCGCGCGTCTGCTGATCGAAAGCGGCGCAGATGTGCCTTATGTCGGCACGGCCTGTGCCAAAACGCCGTGGAGTGCCGCTGATTTGGATTGGCTGACCGCGCGCGGTGTGGCTGTGAAATTCCGCGCCAGCCTTGAAGATGATCTTGCCGCGATGCACGCCTTTGGCCCCGATCTGGCGATTGGCACAACCCCGCTTGTGCAGGCCGCGAAAGAGGCAGGCATCCCTTCGCTGTACTTCACCAACCTGATTTCTGCGCGCCCGCTTATGGGGCCAGCAGGTGCAGGTAGCCTTGGGCAAGTTGTCAATGCCGCTATGGCTGGTAAGGGCCGCATGGCAGATATGAAGGCGCTGTTTGAAGGTGTCGGCACCGGCGATACCGCTGGCATATGGGAAGGCGCGCCCAACCTGCGCCCCGATTTCCGCGCGCAGCATCAGAAAAAGCTCGACCGCGCCGCCAAGGCCGCCAAGGCCGAGGAGATGATCTGATGCTTATTCAAGATCATGATCGTGCGGGCGGGTATTGGGGGGCAATTTACGCCTTTTGCGCGGTCAAAGGGTTGCAAGTGGTGATCGACGGGCCAGTGGGCTGCGAAAACCTGCCAGTCACTTCGGTGCTGCATTATACTGATGCACTGCCACCGCACGAGTTGCCTATCGTCGTTACGGGTTTGGGCGAAGAAGAGCTTGGCCGCGACGGAACCGAGGGCGCGATGCGCCGCGCTTGGAAAACGCTTGATCCAGCCTTGCCTGCTGTGGTGGTCACAGGGTCGATTGCCGAGATGATCGGCGGCGGCGTCACACCAATGGGTACGAATATCCAGCGGTTCCTTCCCCGCACGATTGATGAAGATCAATGGCAATGCGCCGACCGCGCGATGACGTGGATTTTCACTGAATTTGGCATGACCAAAGGCCGTATGCCCCCCGAGGCAGACAAGGTTGAGGGCGCGCGCCCGCGCGTAAATATCCTTGGGCCAATGTATGGTGTGTTCAACATGGCATCGGATTTGCACGAAATCCGCCGTCTGGTGGAAGGTATCGGCGCAGACGTGAACATGGTTCTGCCACTGGGCGCGCATTTGGCCGAAATGCGCAATCTGGTCAACGCTGACGCCAATATTGTGATGTACCGCGAATTTGGGCGCGGGCTGGCCGAAGTTTTGGGTAAGCCATATCTTCAGGCGCCCATCGGCATGGACAGCACGATCAAATTCCTGCGCAAACTGGGCGAAATGCTGGGCCTTGATCCTGAACCGTTTATCGAACGCGAAAAGCATTCCACCCTCAAACCCGTTTGGGATTTGTGGCGCTCTGTTACGCAAGACTTCTTTGCAACCGCCAGCTTTGCAGTGGTCGCATCGGAAACCTATGCGCGCGGATTACGCAATTATCTGGAATCCGATTTGGGCCTGCCCTGCGCCTTTGCCGTGGCGCGTTTGGCAGGTCAGAAAACGAACAACGATGCCGTGCGCGGATTGCTAAAGCAGCATCGCCCGCTGGTCGTGTTCGGGTCGATCAATGAAAAGATGTACTTGGCAGAAATGAAAGGCGGCTTTGGCCCTGCGCCAAGTTTCATTCCCGCGTCGTTCCCTGGCGCTGCCATTCGCCGTGCCACAGGCACCCCAATGATGGGCTTTGCAGGCGCAGTCTATGTTCTGCAAGAGGTGTGCAATAGCCTGTTCGATGCCCTGTTCCACATACTGCCCTTAGGCTCTGAAATGGACAGCGCAGCGGCAACACCCACCAACCTGCGCCGCGATTTCCCTTGGGATGTTGATGCCCAAGCGGCATTGGATCGTATCGTTGCCACCCACCCGATACTTACCCGCATATCTGCCGCCCGCACTCTGCGCGACGCCGCCGAAAAGGCTGCGCTGGATTCAGGAGCCGAGCGGGTGGTTCTAGAAACTGTCACGGCATTGCATGGCGATCTAGCCCCACAAGCCAAAACCCACCAACAAGGAGAAACGGCATGAGCGACTTTTCAGCAAGCGGCGATCTTAGCGGCGTAAAGCGCGTTAGCCGCGTCGAATTCAGCCTGTATTTCACGCTGATCCTAACGCTGGCATTGGGCATGCATCTGGTGCGCTGGCCCGTGATGGCGCTGCGCCATTTGTCTTTGCCAAAAACTGGCCCGTTGGCCTGCGCCATCAAAGACGCGCGCGCCATCACGCCTATGATTTTCCGCGGCTAACCACCAGCCGCGACACGTCTTTCGACCCCTGGCTACAGGGGCCGAAGCATTGGGGGGCATTCCGCCCCTTATGACCCAGCCGCAGGGTTTGCGGCGTCGGCACGAATATCCTGGAGGATACTATGGCTGATAAATCCGATCTGTCTTTCACAGGTCTAACTGACCAACAAGCGCAAGAATTGCACTCGGTCTACATGAGCGGGCTTTGGTTGTTCGTAACCATGGCCGTTATCGCGCACGTAGCTGTGTACATTTGGCAACCTTGGTTCTGAGGGGGATTGAAACATGAGCAACTTTCACAAAATTTGGCTAATTTTCGATCCGCGCCGCGTTTTCGTAGCGCAAGGGGTTTTCCTCTTCCTGCTGGCAGCGATGATTCACCTCGTCTTGCTGTCCAACCCCGGTTACAACTGGTTCGACAAAGCGAACGCCAAGTACGGCTACGCTCCTGCCGCAGCGCCAGCCGAATAACCGCCAACATTGTTGCGGGCGGCCCCGCCGTCGCCCGCAACAAATACATTTTCAAGGCATAACCCGACGTGCGCATGTGCGCCGTCCAATCGCGGAGGGGAAGCATGGCTCTGCTTAGCTTCGAACGTAAATATCGCGTGCCAGGTGGCACGCTGATCGGCGGAAACTTGTTCGACTTTTGGGTCGGCCCGTTTTACGTTGGTTTCTTTGGGGTCACGACCTTTTTCTTCGCGGCCCTTGGCACAATTTTGATTTTCTACGGTGCAGCGCTGGGCCCAACTTGGAACCCATGGTTGATTTCAATCAATCCGCCTTCCGTTGAAAATGGACTGGCCTTTGCGCCGCTCATGGAAGGCGGGCTTTGGCAAATCATTACGATCTGCGCGATTGGGGCCTTTGTTTCTTGGGCGCTGCGCGAGGTAGAGATTGCCCGCAAATTGGGCATTGGTCTGCACGTGCCTTTTGCCTTTGGCGTGGCGATCTTTGCTTATGTCACCTTGGTCGTTATCCGTCCCATCCTGATGGGGTCTTGGGGCTATGCCTTTCCCTATGGCATTTTCAGTCACCTCGATTGGGTGTCGAACACGGGCTACACCTATGGCAACTTCCACTATAACCCCGTGCATATGCTGGCCGTCAGCTTCTTCTTCACGACGGCACTGGCCTTGGCGCTGCATGGCGCACTGATCCTGTCGGCGGCCAACCCGCCCAAGGGCGAGGTTATGAAAACCCCCGATCACGAGGATACCTTTTTCCGCGATTTGATCGGATATTCCGTTGGCACGCTGGGTATTCACCGCCTTGGCCTGCTGCTGGCCCTGAACGCCGGATTCTGGAGCGCGATTTGCATCCTGATCTCGGGCACGATCTGGTTCGAGCAGTGGGTTGATTGGTGGAACTGGTGGCTGCAACTTCCATTCTGGGCCAATATTCCAGGAGGCGTAAATGGCTGAGTATCAAAACATCTTCACCCAAGTCCAAGTGCGCGCCGCCCCAGAGATGGGCATGGTCGAGCAGGTGGAAACTGGAAACCGCACGAATAGCGCAAGCTTTTCCACCCTTGCGGGCTGGTTCGGAAACGCGCAGCTTGGCCCGATCTACCTTGGCACAATGGGCGTGGTTTCGCTGGCCACGGGCGCGATTTGGTTCATGTTAGTGGGCGCTTGGTACTGGCATTTGGCCGACTATAACCCAGCCGTGTTCCTGCGCGATCTGTTCTGGTTCTCGCTCGAGCCGCCAGCCGCCGAATATGGCCTTGGGTTTGCGCCCATCGCCGAAGGCGGGCTGTGGCTGATCTCGTCCTTTTTCTTGCTGATTTCGGTGATGGCATGGTGGGTTCGCACCTATCTGCGCGCCGATGCCCTGGGAATGGGCAAGCACGTGTCTTGGGCCTTTGCAGGCGCGATCTGGCTGTTCTTGGTTCTGGGCCTTATTCGCCCCGTGCTTATGGGAAGCTGGAGCGAGGCTGTACCTTATGGCATCTTCTCGCACCTTGACTGGACGAACAACTTTTCGCTGACCTACGGCAACCTGTTCTACAACCCCTTCCATGCGCTTTCCATCGCGTTCCTCTACGGATCGGCGCTGCTGTTTGCGATGCATGGGGCGACAATTCTGTCCGTCACCCGTTTGGGCGGCGACCGCGAATTGGAACAGATCGTCGATCGTGGCACAGCATCTGAACGCGCCGCTTTGTTCTGGCGCTGGACGATGGGCTTTAACGCCACGATGGAGGGTATTCACCGCTGGGCGTGGTGGTTTGCAGTTCTGGTCACCGTCACAGGCGGGATTGGTATTTTGCTAACCGGCACTGTGGTGGATGACTGGTATTCCTGGGCGCAAGTCCACGGCTATGCGCCGCTTAACTGACCTTTGGAAGGAAAGCAGATGTCCGATAAATACTATCACGAAGGCAACACCACTTCGGCCCTGCGCTCTTGGGTGATGTGGCAAATGCTGCGGGGCATGGGATGGGCGGCTTTGTTCGTTCTTGCCATAGGCCTGACACTTGGTGCGATTTGGGCGGTGGGGCAGCTTTTGCCTGCAGAAAGCAAAACCGCGCCTTCGCCCTATACCCAGCTTGAACTTGGCGCAGATGCGCTGACCGAACTGGTCTAAACGGCTTTGGGCTGGGCGGGGAAATCTGCCCAGCCCGCACGATGTTTGGGCCACATGCCGGCCCGAACAACTCGGGTTTTCCACGGCCCGGTTCCCTTTCCTGTTGGCAACAGGCACCTGGTGCCGCGTGCGACGCGCTGCGGCACCCCTTTTGCCCCCGCTTTTTTTCTGACTAGCCCCTCGCTGCATTCTCTTGCGAAAGTAGGCCTGCAATGACCATAACTTCCCAAACTCCGCTGCTGGACAAAGTCCACCTTCCCGCCGATCTGCGGGGTCTCAGTAACGCAGATCTTGCCACCCTAGCTGGCGAGCTGCGCCGAGACGTGATCGATGTGGTGTCCAAAACGGGCGGACATCTGGGGTCTTCGCTTGGTGTGGTCGAGTTGACAGTGGCCCTGCACGCGGTGTTTGACACCCCGCGCGACAAGGTGATTTGGGATGTGGGCCACCAATGCTATCCGCATAAAATCCTAACAGGGCGGCGCGCTGAAATGGGCAGCTTGCGTCAGGAAGGAGGGCTTTCAGGGTTCACCAAGCGCAGCGAAAGCCAGTATGATCCCTTTGGCGCGGCCCACTCTAGCACCTCTATTTCTGCGGCGCTGGGCTTTGCCGTGGCGCGCGATATGGGCGGGCCTGTGGGCGATACCGTTGCCGTTATAGGCGATGGTGCGATCACCGCAGGCATGGCGTACGAAGCGATGAATGCCGCCGGCCATTTGGGCAAGCGCCTGTTTGTAATTTTGAACGATAATGATATGTCCATCGCCCCGCCCGTAGGCGCGCTCAACAGCTATCTGAACCGCCTTGCCACTGAAACGCCCTTTGCCAGCCTGCGCGATCTGGCGGCAGGGGCGGTTGATGCACTGCCTTCCCCGCTGCGCGAAGGTGCCCGCCGCGCCAAGGAGTTGGTCACAGGCAGCGCCCAAGGCCGCACGATGTTTGAAGAATTGGGCTTTGATTATATCGGCCCGATTGATGGACACGATATGGGCCAACTGCTGGCCACCCTACGCGCCGCAAAAACGCGTGCGCGCGGCCCGGTTCTGATCCACGCAATCACTGTCAAAGGCAAGGGCTATGCCCCAGCCGAGGCTGCTGCCGACAAATACCACGGCGTTGCTAAATTCGATGTCATCTCTGGCACTCAGGCAAAGGCAAAATCGAACGCACCCGCCTATACATCGGTGTTTGGGCAGGCCCTGACGGATGAGGCCGCCCGCGATGGCCGCATCGTTGGTATCACAGCCGCAATGCCATCGGGGACTGGGCTTGATATTTTGGCCCGCCGCTTTCCTGCCCGCGTGTTTGATGTGGGCATTGCAGAACAGCACGCGGTGACCTTTGCGGCTGGTATGGCGGCAGGGGGTCTGAAACCCTTTGTTGCGATCTATTCCACTTTCCTGCAACGCGGCTATGACCAGATCGTCCATGACGTGGCTTTACAATGCTTGCCCGTGCGCTTTGCTGTTGATCGGGCAGGGCTGGTCGGGGCCGATGGGGCCACCCATGCAGGCGCATTTGACGTGGGCTATCTGTCAGCACTGCCAAATATGGTTGTTATGGCCCCCAGTGACGAGGCAGAACTGGTGCATATGGTCGCCACTGCCGCGGACTATGACGCGGGGCCAATTGCATTTAGATATCCGCGCGGCGAGGGTGTGGGCGCGGTGATGCCCGAAATCGGTGCGCCCCTAGAGATTGGCCGTGGCCGCGTGGTGCGGGGCGGCAATGATGTGGCAATCTTGTCCTTTGGGGCGCATTTGAACGAATGCCTGCTGGCCGCCGAAAGTTTGGCCGCGCAGGGCATATCCGTGACCATCGCCGATGCCCGCTTTGCCAAGCCTTTGGATATGGATTTGATTGCCCAACTTGCGCGCAATCACGCCGCGCTGATTACCGTGGAACAAGGGGCTGCGGGCGGCTTTGGCGCGCAGGTGTTGCAAACACTTGCCGCCAGTGGAGGCCTGGATCATGGGCCGAAAATCCGCTGCATGACGCTGCCCGACCGTTTTATTGACCAAGCATCCCCAGAAGCGATGTACCGCGATGCGGGGCTGACGGCTGCGGATATTGCCGCCACAGTGCGCGCGCTGATGCCGCAAGCAACAGCCTTGCGCGCATAAACAGACCAGCATGCTTAAAGAAAAAGGCCCCGCAATGCGGGGCCTTTTGGGTATGTAGCGCGCGGTTACTGTGCAGAGGCTGGGCTGAACTGCGACAGATAGGCATACAGGTCAGCTGCAGCTTCAGCGTTCTTGACCTTGAACATCATTTTGGACTTGGCTTTTTTATCACCCAGCTTTTCTTGCCAGTATTTGCCGGGGTCTTGAACATAGGCTACAAATTCAACCTCGTTCCAGATCACGCCAGCCGCGCCGCCGGCGATAATGGACTCGCCATACTTGAAATCAGGATAGGTGCCAGCTTGGCGGCCAAACACGCCGTAAAGGTTCGGGCCAGCTTTGCCTTTGCCTGCCAGAACTGCGCCCGTGTCATCAATCACAGCGTGGCAGGCTTGGCACTGCTTGAACGTCGCTTCGCCCTTGGCGGCGTCGCCTGCCGCATAGGCAGGGGCTGCCAACAGCAGCGCAGTGGCTGCGATGGCCATTCGGTTGGTTTTCATGTGACTCTCCCATATGCGGCGAATTGTCGCTATACAATAAGGCATGTGTGGTAAATTCCTGGCTCGTCAAGCCCCGCCTTACGCCACCGCATGCGAAATAGCGCAGCGTGACCAAAGGGAGTGGAGGGCGGTTGCCAGATGGTCGATATCGGCATCGGTATGATAGGGCGAGGGGGTGATGCGCAGGCGTTCGGTGCCCTTTGCCACGGTTGGATAGTT
>CAMAXX010000024.1 GCA_945862435.1 Pseudorhodobacter antarcticus | reverse complement strand
GGGCGATGCCGCGCTGGATGCGCGGTTAAAATCGGAATGGTTGGACGTGACCATGCCCGCCCGCCCGCGCCGCATGGGCACGATCCATCCCGTGTCCCAAGTTAGGGAAGAGTTGACCGCGATTTTCGCCGATATGGGTTTTGCCGTGGCCGAAGGGCCGCAGGTGGAAACTGACTGGTATAATTTCGACGCGCTGAATATCCCGCCCGAACACCCCGCGCGGCAGGAACATGACACGTTTTTCATGCACCGCGCGGATGGCGACGACCGCCCGCCACATGTTCTGCGCACCCACACCAGCCCCGTGCAAATTCGCGCGATGACAGAAAAAGGCGCGCCCATTCGCGTGATTGCGCCCGGCCGTGTGTACCGCATGGATATGGACCAAACCCACACCCCGATGTTCCATCAGATCGAAGGGCTGGCGATTGACAAAGATATCTCGATGGCCAATCTGAAATGGGTTGTTGAGGAATTCGCAAAAGCGTTTTTCGAGGTGCCCAGCGTTGAAGTGCGTTTCCGCGCCAGCCATTTTCCATTCACCGAACCTTCGGCAGAGATCGACTTTCGCTGCTCGTGGGTGGGCGGGCAGTTGCGGCTGGGTGAGGGCGATAGTTGGTTAGAGGCAGGCGGCTGCGGCATGGTGCACCCCAAAGTGCTGCGCGCGGCGGGAATTGATCCCGACCAGTATCAGGGCTTTGCCTTTGGCCTTGGCATCGACCGCCTTGCCATGCTGAAATACGGCATCCCCGATTTGCGCGCGTTCTTTGAAGGCGATCTGCGCTGGCTGCGCCATTATGGCTTTTCTGCGCTGGATATGCCTGACTTGGCGGGGGGGTTGAGCGCATAGAACAACGCGCCTTCAGCTTTGCACCCAACCGTAGGTTTGCTTCATTTATAGTCTGCTGTATCGTAACCCTGCTTGCGCAGGCTTGTGCGGTCGTAAGTTCCTAATCGACGAGGATCAGAAAACGATCTGGGAGATCGTTTTCCAGAGGAGGGGTCCATTGGAGGGTTTTTGCGCGCAAAGGCGCGTCGAAAACTACCCGCGAAGATCGGCACGGGCCAGCGGCAGCTAGGGCCAAAGGCGCGATCCTCGCGGGGTACTCTTTACACGCCCCTACCAGCGTTAACTGGTGGGGGGCATGTGCTGCCAAACCATCACTAGGTAAAGGGTTGCCCCCAAAGCCACACAAAGCCTGGCCGCACTTCGGGTCTTGCGACCCTTGGGTATTTCCAGATCAATCAACACAACATAGCCCTCGTTACACATGATCTGTATGGCCCCCAAGATGGCCAGCATTGTGGCAAACTATACTTGCCTTTACGCACAATAGGTTTCCAAAACGGAAACACTGGTTGAAAGAATATACGGCAGACTTCCCCTTGCCCGCGGCATGGGGTAAAGGGTTGCATCCCTATTTCAAAGGCAAATGCGATGAAGTTTACCCTGTCTTGGCTGAAAGATCATTTGGACACCTCCGCCGATTTGGACGCGATCCTGTATGCCCTGACCGACCTTGGCCTAGAGGTTGAAGAGGTGGTGAACCCCGCCGCCAAGCTTGCCCCCTTTACCATTGCCCGGATCATCGAAGCCACCCAGCACCCTGATGCGGATAAGCTGCGCGTGTGCCGCGTGGAAACGGACGAAGGGGAAAAACAAATCGTTTGCGGCGCGCCCAATGCGCGGGCGGGGATCATGGTGGTTTTGTGCAAACCAGGGGATTATGTGCCAGGCATCGATGTGACGCTGGGCATTGGCAAAATTCGCGGGGTCGAAAGCCATGGGATGATGGCGTCCGAACGAGAATTGGAACTATCAGACGAGCATAACGGCATTATCGAACTCGCCAGCGGCACAGTCGGGCAAAAGTTTACTGAATGGCTGGCGTTAAACCGCCCTGCCGTGGTGGATCCGATGATCCATATCAAAATCACCCCCAACCGTCCCGATGCACTGGGCGTGCGCGGCATTGCGCGCGATTTGGCGGCGCGGGGATTGGGCGTTTTGAAGCCCCTGCCCATCCCGCAGATTAAGGGCGGTTTTGCCAGCCCAGTGCAGGTGCAGATTGACCCCGCGCTGCGCGATAAGGGCTGCCCGCATTTCGCTGGCCGCACCATTCGCGGCGTGAAAAATGGCGCGTCCCCTGATTGGCTGGCGCAGCGTCTAAAGGCCATTGGCCTGCGCCCCATTTCCGCGTTAGTGGACATAACCAATTACTTCACCTTTGGCCTAAACCGCCCCTTGCACGTGTTTGACGTAGCAAAGGTGCAGGGCGCGCTGCGCATTGCGCCCGCCAACGGCGGCGAGGAGTTTTTGGCGCTGGATGGCAAAACCTATACCCTGCGCGCGGGTATGATGGCGATTAGCGATGACGCTGGCGTGGAATCCCTTGCGGGCATTATGGGCGGCGAGGTTTCGGGCTGCTCGGACACCACAACCGATGTGTTTCTGGAATCGGCCTATTGGGACCCGATCACCATTGCCACCACGGGCCGCGCGCTGAAAATCAACTCTGACGCGCGGTATCGGTTTGAACGGGGAGTTGACCCCGCCTTCACGCTGGATGGTTTGGATTTGGCCACGCAGATGATTCTTGATCTGTGCGGCGGTGAGGCCAGCGATATTGCGCAAGACGGCGCGGTGATGGATACAACCCGCGCTTACCGCCTTGACCCAGCGCGCGTCATCTCGCTGGTGGGTATGGATATTCCCGCCGAGGTGCAGCGCAAAACGCTGATCGATTTGGGCTTTACCCTGAACGGCGATATGGCCAGCCCGCCATCGTGGCGGCCTGATGTGCTGGGCGAGGCGGATTTGGTCGAGGAAGTGGCGCGCATTGCAAGCCTGACCAAACTGCAAGGCAAAGCGCTGCCGCGCGCGCAAACTGGCGTGCCAAAGCCCATCCTAACCCCGCTGCAAATCCGCGAGCGCACGGCGCGGCGCACCGTTGCGGCCTTGGGCTATAACGAATGCGTGACCTATAGTTTCATTGACGAGGCTGCGGCCAAAATGTTCGGCGGCGGGGCAGATACCACGCGCGTGGACAATCCAATTTCATCGGAAATGACCCATCTGCGCCCCGATCTGCTGCCGGGGCTTTTGCGCGCGGCCGCCCGCAACCAAGCGCGCGGTTTTGCTGATTTGGCCCTGTTCGAGGTTGGCCCCGTCTTTACGGGCGGCGAGCCTGGCGAGCAGCATATCCAAGCGAGCGGACTTTTGATTGGCGGTGTCGCCCCGCGCGATCCCTATGGCAGCCGCCGCGCCGCGGACACCTTCGATGCCAAGGCCGATGTCGAGGCGGTTCTGGCCGCTTTGGGCGCGCCTGGACGCGTGCAGATATCGCGCAAACTTGCCCCGTGGTGGCACCCTGGCCGCGCCGGTGTGATCGGTCTTGGCCCCAATCAAATCGCTACCTTTGGCGAGGTGCATCCCCGCGTATTGGCCGATATAGGCGTGAAAGGCCCTGCGGTGGCCTTTACGGTTCTGATCGCCAATGTGCCATTGCCCAAGGTCAAAACTGCGACCAAACCCGCGCTGGCTCTGTCAGACCTGCAAGCGGTAGAGCGCGATTTTGCCTTTGTCGTGGATGCGGGTGTCGAGGCACTTGTGGCCGTCAACGCGGCTATTGGCGCGGACAAAGACCTGATCGAATCTGTGCGCGTGTTCGACCAATTCACGGGAGAGCGGGCCGAGGCGCAGATGGGCGCTGGGAAAAAGTCGATTGCGCTGGGCGTGCGTTTGCAGCCGCAAGACAAGACATTGACTGATGCGGAAATCGAAGCCGTATCTGCCAAGGTCATTGAAAAGGTGACAAAAGCTACAGGCGGCAGCCTGCGCGCATAAAGATGACGGGGGCTATTTGCCCCCCAATTTCGCCCTAATTTTGGCCCAAAGCCATTTTGCACCCGTGGCCGCATCCTCGGCGCGGTTTTCGACCCCGTCCCACGTTTCGTGCACGTCGGCGATCATCGGCTCTACCCGCCGCGCCACAAATTGTTGCCATTTCATCCGCAGATAAAGGGCAAGCGCCGCGATTACGACGAAAAACCCGATGTTGAAATAGGGGATGATAAATACGTCAGGCCCTGCCACGTCGCGCACCGAAACGGCATTTGGGAAAATCGACAAAAGTTCGCTGCGCCAACCGTAATGCCTGACCGCCATCCATTTGGGGGCCGTGGCGGCAGATTTGGCATCATCGGACTGCGTTTGCAGGCTGGCGGTGTCAAACTTGAAATAAAATGGCCAGCCCCAACCCGTATCTTGGTTGCGATAGACCATCGGATTGCTGTTTGGCAGGATCGCTTGGATGAATTGCACATCGCGCGTGGTCGCCGTGGTTGAATCGCCTGTATCGTTCCAGAAAATCCGCGTCCAACCTTCAAAATCTTGGCGTTCTTGATAGGTGCCGACAATGCGCACAATGTCGTGCTGCGGCAAGGTATAGTGCAAAAACCCCAGCACGATCAGCGCGATCAGGCCGCGCACAGTCCATTTGATGATGTTTAGCATTGCGCTCTCCTTGGGGTTTGCCTGCTACCTATATTGGGCATTGCACTGGCCCCTACAAGGGGCGGATTAGACTGGAATATTGTCGATCAACCGCACCCCGTCCAGCCAAGCGGCGACCAAAAGGCGCGCGGTTGAAGTGGGGGCAGAAAGGGGCAGCAGCGTTTCGCCATCGCGCAGGTCGATATAATCGATGCTGTCAAAGCCTGCATCCAAAAGGGCGGCATGGCAGGTGTCCAAGGCCGCAAGACTGCCCGCGCGCAGATCGCGGGCGGCGCGGCTTATCGCAACATAAAGCGCGGGGGCAATGGCGCGGGCGCGGGGCGATAGGCGTGTGTTGCGCGATGACATGGCAAGGCCATCCGCTTCGCGCAGTGTCTCGCAGCCGATCACCAAGGTGGGCAGGTTCAGGTCGGCCACCAGGCGCCTAACAACTTGTAATTGCTGCCAATCTTTCTGCCCAAAATAGGCGCGGTCAGCGCGCGACATCCCGAAAAGTTTGGCCACAACTGTTGCCACCCCATCAAAGTGACCAGGGCGCGAGGCACCTTCCAGC
Source organism: Pseudorhodobacter antarcticus (assembly GCA_945862435.1). Classification (GTDB taxonomy): domain Bacteria; phylum Pseudomonadota; class Alphaproteobacteria; order Rhodobacterales; family Rhodobacteraceae; genus Cypionkella; species Cypionkella antarctica_C. Next base: position 35,043 of record CAMAXX010000024.1, on the reverse strand, counting down.
GGGCCAGCCACGCCCGCAACCGAAACCGTGCTGGCAAAGCCAAGCGGATACACTTCTTCGGGGGGTGGCGCAAATAACACATCCACACCCGCCTGCTGCAATAACGCCAAATCCGCCGCTTCGGTGCGGGGGTATTTGGCCAGATCGGCGGGGTTGTTAAACTGTTTGGGGTTGACGAAAATCGTCGCAATCACCCGCGCGCAATCGGCCTGCGCTGCGCGCACCAAGGACAGATGCCCCGCATGCAGCGCGCCCATCGTTGGGACAAGCCCCACGGTATCGCCTGCGCGGTGCCAGCCTGCGACAAGGGCGCGCAGGTCGGTAACTTTTCTTATTATTTCCGTCACTTAACGGCCCTTGGCGCAGCATCGGCAAAGCCATGTTCGGGGGCTGGAAAGGCGCGAGCGCGCACTTCTGCGGCATAGGTGGCAATCGCCTCGTCCGCCAATTGGCCCAAATCGGCGTAACGTTTGACGAACTTTGGACGAAAGTCGGTGAACATGCCCAGCATATCATCGACCACCAAAACCTGCCCGTCGCAATCAACCCCTGCGCCAATGCCAATGGTCGGAATCTTAAGCGCCTTGGTGATGCGGGAGGTCAAACCAACGGGCACTTTTTCCAACACCACCGCAAAGGCCCCAGCGGCCTGCACAGCCAAAGCATCCGCCATCACGCGGTCAGCCTCGCCGTCGCGGCCAACCACTTTGTAGCCGCCCAGCGTGTTCACGGACTGCGGGGTCAAGCCAATATGCGCCATAACGGGCACACCGCGCGCGGTTAAAAATGTAATAGTTTCAGACATATGCGCTCCGCCCTCTAGCTTGACCGCTGGCGCGCCTGTCTCGCATATCAGCCGTGCTGCGTTGCGATAGGCCTGCGCTGGGCCTTCCTCGTAACTGCCAAAGGGCATGTCGATAACGGCCATAGCGCGGGTAAGGCCGCGCATCACGGCGCGGCCGTGCAAGATCATCATATCCAGTGTCACGCCGAGCGTGGATGGCATACCATGCAGCACCATACCGACCGAATCGCCCACCAATGCGATATCGCAGTGGCCGTCCACTAGCCTTGCCATGGGCGTGGTATAGGCGGTGAGCACAACCAAAGGCAGGGTGCCTTTACGGGCGCGAATATCGGGGGGCAAGACGGGCCTTGCGGGGGAATTTGCGCTCATCATCGGGCCTATGATTGGGCTAGTTTGCGTCGTGCCTAACATATGGGCAGGGTCTGCGCCACTGCGAAACAGGGGGAGCGGGAAACGCCAACAAACATTGGAAAAATCGCGTATTGTATGCGTATGTTTTGCGTATTTTATGCGTATTGCATCTGTCCCTACACGCGTATGCCATGCGGGGGCGTTTGATTGGGGGTCTTGACGGGGGTCTTGACGGGGGTCTTGACGGGGCGCATGTCGCGCGGGTTGATAGGGCGTTTCCCGCCCCTTAACAAAACGGATGCCCGCTTTGCAAAAACTTGATATTTCCGCAGCCAACCCCGACATCAGCCGCCCCGATGCGGGCCGTGTCGTGTCGGGTGATCCTGTTCACACCACTTGGAACCTGCACGAACAGGAGGGGCTGTATTGTGGCATCTGGCAATCAACCATCGGCGCGTGGCGGGTGCGCTATGACGAATGGGAATATGTGAACATACTGTCGGGACATTCTGTGCTGCACGGGGCAGATGGCAGCCGAACAGACCTTCGCGCGGGGGATCGTTATATAATTCCGCAGGGGTTTGAAGGGGTTTGGGAAGTGATCGAAACGACCACCAAAGATTACGTTATCCAAACCTTTGCCTGAAATACAAAACGCGCACCCCGCGGGGCGCGCGTTTTGTTGGGATTGCAGCACAATATCAGCGCCAGTTCCGCGCTGTCAGATAAGCTGAATTCAGCGGCTTTCATCGCCGGAATTCTGGCCCAATTCCGAAATTGCGGCGTTAAAGATAAATTCCGCTTCTTGCTCGACCACTTCGGGTTCGGGCAAGGGCGGGCAGAGGGCTTCGTCGATATTCTGGGCCTTGCATTCGCGCAGACGCTTGCGATCGGCGCGCTCACGCTCTTTGGCTGCTTTCTCGTCTGCCTTGGCCATATCTTCGGTGGCTTGCGCCTCGGCCTTGGCCTTGGCTGCTGCGGCCTCGGCCACGGCTTCGGCATTTTCTGCTGTGTTGGACACAGCAAAGCCTGCGCCATCATCCATATAGGGGCCTTCGGCCTTGATGCTTTCTGCCAAGCTGCGCACTTTGACTTGGGTGCCAGGTTTGATCTGCTCATACAAATGGATCACATCTTGGTTGAACAGACGGATACAGCCCGCCGAAGTGGCACGCCCAATGCTTTCGTTTTGGATCGTACCGTGGATGCGGAAATAAGTATCCTGTCCACCGCGATATAAATACAGCGCGCGCGATCCCAGCGGGTTATCTGCCCCGCCTGGGCGGCCGCCCGCATACTGCGCATAAAGATCCGGCCGCGTGCGCAGCATATTGGCAGTAGGCTGCCACGAAGGCCATTCCGCCTTGCGGCCAATCACGCCAGTGCCCGTAAAAGAAAGCCCTTCACGCCCAACTGCGATGGCATAGCGCGTCGCACGGTTGCCTTCCTGAACGTGATAAAGTTTGCGCGCGTAAATATCGACCACAAGGCTGCCCACAGGCTCGTCGCCCGCAAAGTCAACTTCGGTGCGGCGCTGGGCTATAGTCAGGAGGGCTGGGTCAACGGGTTCAATGTAAAAACCGCCGTCCTCCATGCCGCCATAACCCGCAACTGGCCCCGTGGGCGCCTCTTCGGTTGTCGGCGTGCCGCCGCCGCAAGCGGCCAAAACGGTTAGGGCAAGAATGCCAAACAGGCGTGGGGCAGAGAGGATCACGGTTTGAACCTTAATTTGAGACTTCGTCACTACCAAAGGGGATTAGCGCAGCAAAGGTCAAGGGCGCGGGTGGAAATCTTACAATATTTTGTGCTTTGGTGGCAGATAAATGCTTGTGGGTGATTGCGTGCGCGATGGGGATTGCTATGCAGGCGGTATGGCCTTTGTCCCAGTCCAATTTTTTGATTTGCCCAATGCTGGGTTTGACACCCTGATTGATGTGCGCGCGCCTGCCGAATATGCTGAAGATCATATTCCTAGCGCCATCAATCTGCCTGTTCTGTCAGATGAGGAGCGCGCCCGCGTGGGCACGATATACAAACAAGTCAGCCCCTTTGATGCGCGCAAATTGGGCGCGGCACTGGTGGCGGCCAATGCGGCGCGCCATTTACAAGGGCCGCTGGCGGGAATGTTGGGGGGGTGGAAGCCCTTGGTGTATTGTTGGCGCGGCGGGCAAAGGTCAGGCTCGTTTGCGATGATCCTGGCGCAGATTGGCTGGCGGGTGGACACGGTTGCGGGCGGGTATAAAGCGTGGCGCGGCCGCGTGGTGGACGCGCTGTATGCGATGCCCTTCCCCCTGCGCGCCGTGGTGCTGGATGGCAATACAGGCGCGGGTAAGACTGCGCTGCTGCCGATGCTGGCTGCGCGTGGGGTGCAGGTGTTGGATTTGGAAGCGCTGGCGCGCCATCGCGGATCGCTGTTTGGCGCGGTGGGGCAGCAGCCATCACAAAAGGCGTTTGAAACGGCGCTGGCCTATGCCATTGCGGCGCTAGACCCGCGCCGACCTGTGGTGATTGAGGCCGAAAGTTCCAAAATTGGCGATTGCCGCCTGCCCGCCAGCATATGGAAGGCAATGCAAGCCGCCCCGCGCCTGTTTATTGAATCGCCTGCGCCCGCGCGTGCGGCGCATTTAGTGGCGGCCTATCCAGATATGATCGCTGACCCCGCGCGCCTGACGGGCATTATCGAAATGTTGCGTGCCTGCCATCCTGCCGATCAGGTTGCGTTTTGGCAGGGGCAGGCGGCGGCGGGGCAATTTGTAGATTTGGCGACGGGATTGATGCAAGCGCATTACGATCCGCGCTATGCCAAGCACCGCGCGCGGCAGGACAACGTGGTGCAAGTTTTGCAAGCAGAGCGGTTGGATGGGGCGGGGCTGGACACGCTGGCGGGGCAAATCGCGGCGGCGGTGGCGGCGCTTAGACCAGCGTGATGCGCGCAGCCCCTGCCGTGATGCGCCCGATGATGGCAGCCGCATCGCCGCCTGCGCGCAGTTTGGTCAGCAGATCATCAGCGCGGTCCATCGGCACGGCCGCTAGCAATCCGCCTGCGGTTTGCGGATCGTGCAGCAGGGTTTCCAATGCGCCAGTTTCTTTATCCTTCTTGGCCCCATCTACCCGCCCTGCATGGGCAGACATGTTTGTGGGAAGCAAGCTGCTGCCATAGCCAGCCTGCGCCAATTCCTGCGCTCCCATCATCAGGGGGATTGCTGCCGCAATCAGTTCGGCCCCAATACCGCCGCCTTCCAGCATTTCCAAAACATGCCCCGCAAGGCCAAAGCCTGTGACATCGGTCATGGCATGGGCGTGGGGGGCAAGCAGGGCGGATGCCGCGCCTTGGCCGCGCTGCATATGGGTTAGGGCGGCGGCCACAGCTTCGCCCAAGATGATGATGTCCAGACGGGCAAGCGCCATTTCGGCGGCCATGATGATGCCAGATCCCAAGGGTTTGGTCAGGATCAGCGCATCGCCTGCCTGTGCGCCTGTGGTCATGATCGGCGTCTTGGCTAGACCCGTCACGGTAAAGCCGATGGTCAGTTCCGCGCCCGTCGCGCTGTGCCCGCCCACAAGGTCGGCCCCAGCGGCGGTGATGACTTCGGACGCCGCCCCCATCACCTCGGCCAGCAGTTGCGCCGATTTGGTATCTGATGCAGGGGGCAAGGTGATTTGGGCCAAAACCGCCTGAGGGGCGGCCCCCATTGCCCAAACATCGCCCAAGGCATGGGTTGCGGCAATGCGCGCCATCAGGCCCGCATCAAAGCAAAAGCTGCGCAGATGGTCGGTGGTTATCACCTGAACCCCCGCGCTGTGCTGCAACACGGCCGCATCGTCGCCGCGTGCGGATAATACATCGCGGCGGCGGGGGCTGGGCAGGGCGCGCAGGCCATCGGTTAGCGCATCTGCCCCCAGTTTCGCGCCGCATCCACCACAAAGGGGGGCCTCGCCCATGGCAGCGGTCAGCCCAGCCACGGCGGGCTTTGGCGCGCGCGCGCGCGGCATGGCGGGGTAATCGGCAAACTTGGCCATGAAATCGCGGTCGATCTTATCTTTGATGCGCCACAGCCATGCGCCGCGCAGGGGCAGGCCCCATTTATCGGCCACCGCGCGCTTGCCGCCCAGCGAAATAAGTTTCAGATAATCTTTCTGCGGGGCAAATTTGCGCAAGGGTTGGCCCAGCAGGCTGGCGCGCAGGTTATGGGCCAGAATGGGGGCCGCGCGCACGGCATAAACCCCTGCCTTTGCGCGGGGGGCAAAGCCAAGGTGCGCGCAATCGCCAGACGCAAAGATGGACGTGTCGCTGCTGCGCAAATCGGCGGCGACATTGATATGGCCATCCACCAAATCAAGCCCCGTCTCTGCCAGCCAGCCCTGCCCGCGTGTGCCCGCCACGGCAAGGGTGAAATCTGAAGGCAGGGTGCGGCCATCGGTAAGGGTCACGCCACCCTCAAATATCTGCGCAGGTTCGACCCCTGTCAGCAGGGTGATGCCCGCTGTGCGCAACTCGTCCAGTAGCATCGCGCGGGCCATATCGCCCACCCCGTTTAGGGCGCTGGCGTGGCGCTCCACCAGCGTGATTTGCGGCGCGCGGCCCATGGCGCGCAAGCGGTGCTGCGAGGCAAGCGCAAGTTCCACCCCGCCCACGCCTGCGCCAAACAGCACCAGATGGGGCGCGCGAATATCGCGCTGCAAAAACGCCTCCCACGCGCGGGCATAATCGCCAAGGGGTTTGGCGGCCTGGCTAAATTGGCCAAAACCCGCCACGCGGGGCAAGTCGGACGCGATGCCAATATCAATGCTGCACAGATCATACGGAATGGTGCGGCCTGATTGCAGCAAAATGTGGCGCCCGCCGCGATCAAGGCCAGCGGCGCTGTCCAAGATCAGCCGCGCGCCTGCATGGCGGGCAAGGCGAAACAGGTCAATCATCATATCAGCGCGGGTGTAATGGCCTGCGATATAACCTGGCAGCATGCCCGTGTAGGGGGCGGCGGGATTGGGATTGATAATGGTCACGCGCACGCCAGCCAGCGGCTGCATTGCCCACATCAATGCCACAAGCGCATGTGAGTGCCCGCCGCCGACCAGAACGATATCTTTGACAATAGGATAGGTGGTTTGCGGATAGGTGGTTTGGGGATAGGTGGTTTGCATTGCGCCCTCTTTCTTGGCCCATTTACGCCCAACTGCGGGCAAGGGCCATGGCGCATATGCCGCAGATTGCCCCAATTGGTCGCGCGTGGGGCTGACACTGGCGTGATTTGCCCCTATCGCTTGCGCGATTGGCGGCGATCAAAGGGCAGGGCAGGCGATATGGCCTATTTTCTGGGCGTGGATACGGGCGGCACCTATACCGATGCGGTGATTTTGGACGAGGCCGCAGACCGCGTGATTGGCGCGGCCAAATCCCTGACAACCCGCGCCGATTTGGCGCTGGGCGTGGGCGGGGCGGTTGATGCGGCGCTGGCGCAATCGGGCATCTCTGCGGGCGATGTGGCGCTGGTATCGCTGTCAACCACGCTGGCCACCAATGCTTTGGTCGAAGGCCAAGGCGGGCGCGTGGCGCTGATCTTTGTAGGCTTTGATGAGGGTGATCTGGGGCGCGGCGGCTTGTCCGAGGCGCTGAATGGCGATCCTGTCATCACGCTGGCTGGCGGGCATAACCATGCGGGGGGCGAGGCGGCTGCGCTGGATCTTGAGGCCGCCATGCCGCAAATACGCGCGCTGGGCGATCAGGTGATGGGCTTTGCCGTGGCTGCGCGATTTGCCACCCGCAACCCCGCCCACGAGATTGCCCTGCGCACTGCGATCCGCGCGGCGACGGGGCGGCCGGTAACGTGCAGCCACGAGTTGTCAGCAGATTTGAACGGGCCAAAGCGCGCCTTAACTGCCGTGCTGAACGCACGGCTGATTGGTATGATTGACCGCCTTATTTCCGCCTGCGAGCGTCACCTTGCCAGCATCGGGATCACTGCCCCGCTTATGGTGGTGCGCGGCGACGGAGCGCTTATTTCTGCCGCTATGGTGCGCGAGAGACCTATTGAAACAATCCTGTCTGGCCCAGCCGCCAGTATCGTGGGCGCGCGCTGGCTGACGGGGGCGCAAAACGCGCTGGTGTCTGATATTGGCGGGACGACCACCGATGTGGCCTTGCTGAAAGATGGCCTTCCGGAAATTGACCCGATGGGCGCGCGGGTGGGCGGATTTCGCACCATGGTCGAGGCGGTTGCCATGCGCACCACGGGGCTGGGCGGCGATAGCGAAGTGCATCTTGTGACGGAAGGTTTAAGCGGGGGCTTGCGCCTTGGCCCGCGCCGATTGATCCCTGTATCGCTGCTGGCCAGCACCCATGCCGATATGGTGCATAAAGCATTGGATAGGGCGCTTTCCACGGATACAGCGGGCGAGTTTGACGGCCGCTTTGTTATTCCAATGGGAATTGCAGGTGGGGGGGGCGAGGCGGCTGCGATTGCAGGCCTGACCGCGCGGCAAGCAGGGCTGCTTGCGCGCGTCACCGCACCGATGCCGATGGCCGCCTGTCTGAACTCGCGCCTTGAAGTGGCGGCGCTGACATCGCTGGTCGCGCGCGGTTTGGTGATGATTGCGGGGGTCACGCCTTCGGACGCCAGTCATGTTTTGGGGCGGCAAGCGGGCTGGGACGACGCGGCCGCGCAAAAGGCTGTCACGCTGCTGGCGCGCCGCCGCAATGGGGCGGGCGAGAGGTTTGCCAGCGCAGCCGAGCCGCTGGCCCAAAGCATCATCGAGCAATTGACCCAGCAAACTGTTGATTGCCTGTTAGAGGCTGCCTTTGCCGAAGACCCTGCCTTTGCAGGGCATGATGGTGCTGGCCTTGGGCGACATGTTCTGACCCGTGCGGGGCTTGCCCAGCATAAGGGAGTGGTACAGATTGGCCTGCGCCTGGGCGTGCCTGTGATTGGGCTTGGCGCATCTGCCCCCAGCTATTACGGCGCAGTGGGGCAGGCGCTGGGCTGCGAGATGATTTTGCCGCAGCACGCAGGGGTTGCCAATGCGATTGGCGCGGTGGTGGGGCAAATTTCGCAGCGCGCCAGCGCTACAGTGACCAGCCCATCCGAAGGGCGCTATACTGTGCATCTGGCCAAGGGATTGCAGCATTTCAATAGCAAAGAGGTGGCTCTTGCTGCGGTTGAGGCCGCTTTGACCCAAGATGCATCCAGCCGCGCGCAGGCCGCAGGGGCTGCCGATGTTCGCATTTCCGTCACCCATGACATTCGCGAAGCATCAGTCGAAGGGCGCGCGATGTTTGTCGAAGCCCGCATATCGGTGACAGCATCGGGCCGCCCGCGCGTGGCCCATGCGCCAAACCCAGCTTAAGTGGGATTAGGTGAAAACGGGGGTGGGCGAAAACGGGGGTGGGCGAAAACGGAAAGGGGACGGGCTGCATTTCCCCCTTGACGCGCCGCGCCCCTTCCCCTACCGACACCCGCAGTGGCTAGGTAGCTCAGCTGGTTAGAGCACGCGACTCATAATCGCGGGGTCGGGGGTTCGAGTCCCCCCCTCGCCACCACTTCTCTTTCATTTTGAAAAAGCTGCCAATCGGCATCGGCACGCAGTGGCCCCGTGGTTTGGGGGCCCCGTGGTTTTGGGGCCCCGTGGTTTTGGGGCCCTGTGGTTTTGGGCCCCCGTGGTTTTGGGGCCGCTTGTTTTTCTGAAATTGCAGTCCAAATCAAAACCCGCGCCAAGAGGCCTTGGCGCGGGTGGTTTTGTTTGGGCCTCAGTCAGGCTGTGCTTAGGTCTTGCCCGCCTTAGATGAACAAGAAGAAGTCGTCCTGCGTCAGATTGCCCACGTTGGTCAGTTGTGCGATGGCCACGGCGTCATCGCCAAGGCCGCCATTGGCGTCCCAGTATAGGGTGCCATCGGTGCCGTCGGTTTCGTAGATGAACACGCCGTCCGTGCCGCCCGAATCGACCACCGTGTAATCTGCATCGACCAGAACCGTTAGGGGCCCGCCAGCCTGCAAATTGCCACCAAAGGCCGAGGCAGACACCCCGATACGATCTTCGAACTGGACAAAATCTGTGATCAGATCGAACCCGTCGCCCGCAGACAGATAGGCGAAGATGTCATCGCCTAAGCCGCCTGTCAGGGTGTCATCGCCCGCCCCACCCTTCAGCAGTTCAGACTGGCCATCATCGCCTGTCAAGTCATCAGCGCCAGCGCCTCCGATGATACCCTCGCGCGTGCCTTGGAGTGTCCATTCCAATGTCGCCGCCGCGCTGCCCGTGCCGTCGCTGACCAGATAGGTGTAGGTAAAGATCTGCGTTTGGCCATCGATCAGGAACTGGTAGGCAGAATCGTCACAGTTCAAAAAGAACAGACCTGTGCCAGTGAAAGAAATGCCTGGATACTGCTGTAAAGGAGCGGCCAATGCTGTCAGCGGATCGCCATCGGTGTCGGAGTAGAAGTTAATTAGGTCTACCCCAGTCACGCCCTCGCCCACGATGTTGAACACAGTGATGGGTATCGAGACATCAGGCAAGGTATTGCCCGATGCTGGCACGATAAACTTCACGTCCACCTGATCCGCCCCGCCAAACTGGTCGTTTACAAACAGGGTAATGGTTTCTTCGTCGCCCGCCACGAAATCATTGGCGTTGATAATGTAACTCCATGTCACTGCGCCTGTTGCCCCGTTCAGGGCCGGTGTCACCGAGTTGATCGTGACACCAAGCCCCAAAGGATCAAGCGCGGTGACGAAGTGCACGTTGCTAAAGTCGGCGTCAGTGAACTGAAGTGTGCCCGACACGTCGAATTGGCCATTGCCCAGATCGGTGACTGTGGGCGCTGTGCTTGGCTGGACAACAATTTCAGGGGCGTCGTTTGTGCCCGAAATCGTCACGGTCAGCGTCGAAGTCACCGATGCCCCGTTGCGATCGGTGGCCGTCACTTCGATGTCTTGAGTTGCGGTTTCGCCTTGGGCCAGATCTTGGAGGGCGGCGCCAGTGCTATAGGTCAGCGCGGTGCCCGTGATGGACGCAGTGCCCACGGATGGTGCGCCGCTGATGGTGTAGGTCAGATCGCTGCCATCGTTATCGCTGTCGATATCATCGCCCAAAGTGCTGAGGTCGAGGGTAACCGCTGGGCCATCTTCGGCCGCCGCGAGAACCGCTGCTTGCAGGGTTGGCGCATCGTTCGTGCCCGTGATGGTGACGGTGGCGTCGTTCGAGGTTGAAGCCCCGTTACGGTCGGTGGCGGTGACGGTGACAACAGTGGCCCGCGTCTCGCCCACCGCCAAAGCATCCAGCCCCGCGCCGCCAGCATAGGTCAGCGTGGTGCCCGTGATGCTGGCGGTGCCCACGGATGGTGCTCCGCTGATGGTGTAGGTCAGATCGGCACCATCGTTGTCGCTGTCAATATCATCGCCCAAAGTGCTGAGGTCGAGGGTCACGGCTGGGCCATCTTCGGCCGCCGCCAAGACACTTGCCGTTAGGGTCGGGGCATCGTTGGTGCCCGTGATGGTGACGGTCACATCATTGCTGACGCTTGCGCCATTGCGATCTGTCGCGGTGACGGTGACGATGGTGGCCCGCGTCTCGCCCACCGCCAAAGCATCCAGCCCCGCGCCGCCTGCATAGGTCAGCGTGGTGCCTGTGATGAACGCGGTGCCCACGGATGGTGCGCCGCTGATGGTGTAGGTCAGATCGCTGCCATCGTTGTCGCTGTCGATATCATCGCCAAGGGTGGCCAGATCCAGCGTGACGGATGGGCCATCTTCGGCCGCGTTCAGCACAGATGCGGTGAGCGTAGGCATATCGTTCTGGCCCGTGATGGTGACGGTGATGGTTTGCGTGGCCGTGCCATCCAGCGAGGTGACGGTGATCTGATCGCTGACCTGCGTGCCGACTGCCAAGCTTTCCAGCGCAGGCGTGCTGGCGTTTGGCGCATAGTTCCAAGCGCCTGTGGCGGGGTTAAAGGCAAAGGTGCCATAAGTGCCATTCAGCCCAGTGGGGGCTTGGAAGGCGGCCTGACCATTATCGACATCGGCCACAATCAGCGCGCCAGATACCGATAGCAATGCATCTTCGTTGACCGCGCCCACGGCAAGGCCCGTGATGCTGGCCGCGTCATTTGCGCCCGTCAGGGTGATGGTAAGGGTGGCAGTTGAGGTGCTGCCATCCACGTCCGTGACTTGGTAGGTTAGCACTTCGGTAACCACGTCGCCCGCGTTTAGGGCCTGCGCCCCCGCGCCTGGGGTAAAGGTGGCGACGGCCGATTGCGTGGTGGCCAGAAGATCGACAGCAATCGTGACAGTGCCCAGCGCCGATGGGGTCAGCAGCGTGACCGCAGCGGCGCGGTCTGGCACAATGTCATTGGCCAGCAGGTTGACCGCCACGGCCGGGCCGTCTTCAGACGTAGCCAAGGCGTCGGTATTGGCAATGGCCAAAGCATTCACAGGATCGGTTGGAACACCGTTGATATTGACGGTGAACTTTTCAATCGAAACCACTGTCAGGCCCGTAGAGGCGAAGACGAATGGCAATGGGCTGGCGCTGGCGATATGGGCAAGTAGGCCCGCCACATCGGTTTGGAACAGCGGATTGGCCCATTCGGCGGATGTCACCGACATGTGCAACTCGTCGATGCCAGCGCCGCCGTCATAACGGTCGTTCGCGCCCGCGTTTTCGGCCAGATTGTGGCTGAACAGATCATCGCCCGACCCGCCTGCAAGGCTGTCGTTGCCCGCGCCGCCATTCAGCGTGTCGTTGCCAGCATCGCCGAACAGAGAATCCGCCCTATCACCGCCCGCGATCAGATCATTTTCAGACCCACCATAGATCGTGTCATTGCCCACACCGCCGTCGATGGTGTCGTTGCCAAACTCACCGCTGATAAAGTCGTTGCCATCGCCGCCCGAGACGGAATCGCCGCCGTAGCCGCCATACATCGCGTCATTGCCCGCATCGCCAGACATCGTGTCATTGCCGACACCGCCCAGCATAAAGTCATTGCCGTCACCGCCGACCAAACTGTCGTCGCCATCGTCACCGTAAGTGTCGTCGTCGCCGATGCCGCCGATTAGCGTATCATTGCCGTTTTCGCCGCGCATATAATCGTTGCCATCGCCGCCCGACAGGGTATCATTGCCCGATCCGCCGCCGAGGCTGTCGTTGCCATTGCCGCCGTCGATAAGATCATTGCCTTGGTTCAATGGATCGTCACCTGCGATGGTGCGGTCGTCACCATCGCCGCCAAACATCACATCATCGCCGACATCGGTTAGGAAGGCATCATTGCCATCGCCGCCATACAGCACATCATTGCCTTCATTGCCGTTAAGGCTGTCAGCGCCCGCGCCGCCATAGACAAGGTCATCACCGCCGCGTGCGCGAAGATTGTCGTCGCCAGTGCCGCCGAAAATCGTATTGGTAGATGCGTTGCCAGCGATGTAGTCGTTGAACGCGCTGCCAAGCACGTTTTCAAAGCCTCCGATGGTGTCAGAACCCGTTGACGTCCAGCCGAAGTTATTGATTAAGTCAACCTGCACGGCCGCGCCTTCGGCGCTGTAATCCAGCAAATCCACACCATCGCCGCCGTTAAGAACGTCCGCGCCATTGCCGCCCGCAATCGTGTCATTGCCCGCGTCGCCGTTTATTGTATCGGTGTTGCCATCGCCAAGCAAAAGGTCGGCATCATTGCCGCCAAATATGCTGTCGTTGGTATTGGCCCCGAAAATTGTGTCGTTGCCCGCATCGCCATACAAGGCATCGCCATAGTGCGCGTCTTCGTGCGTGGTCGTAATTAGATCGTTGCCATCGCCGCCATAAACTGTGTCAAAGGCTTGGCGCACAGTAATCACATCATCGCCTGCCTCGCCAAACACCAGATCACTGTCGCCTGTATTTTGACCCGAGCCTGTAAATGTATCGTTGCCGCTGCCCATCCAAACGGTGTCTGCGCCGCCGCCAACTTGGTTGCCGACGGTTTCATCGATAACAGTATCGTTGCCATCGCCCGCAATTATGCTGTCGCCACCCATACCCCCGACAATGCTGTCGGTGCCGTTGCCGCCAAACAGGCTGTCGTTGCCCGCGTTGCCTTCCATGTAATCGTGGCCTTCGCCGCCAAAGATGCTGTCATTGCCGCCATCGCCGCGCAGGGTGTCATCGCCCGTCCCGCCGTCAATGCTGTCATTGCCGCCCGCGGCAGAGACAGAATCATTGCCAGCGCCGGCTTGGATGGAATCTGACCCTTCGGTGATGCTGTCATGCTGCGGGTCGGTATAACCCAGCGTCATGTGGTCATTGCCGCCAGTGCCATTGACCACACTGTCAGGTTCGATCATGTCCAGCACGTTGACATAAAGGCAGATATTGCTGACACCGCCGCACCCGTCCGATACGCGGATGTTCACATCATAAATCTGGTCATTACCAATTGCGCTATTGGCACCTTCAAAATCGACAGGGCTGGTAAAGCTGAGAACCCCCGTATGCGCATTGATTGCAAATCGCCCTGCATCTGCGCCGCCAGAGATGGAAAAGGTCAAACTGTCCCAATTCAAATCCGCAGCATTTGCATCGACTACGAAGGTGCTGTTTTCGGTGACGTGAATGGTTTGCCCATTGTTCAGGTTGGTGAAGTAGGGCGACGAGTTAAAGAGGTTCAGAAAGGTCATGCTGTATCTCCGAAGGGGCCTTAGCCTGCTGTATGGTTTGCAAACATGGGCCGGGCCACGTTGCGCGAAAATGCGTTGCGATCGGATGCAGCGATTGGCCGGTGGTCACCTAAATGTAGTGGCAAACCCTGACCGACTTGCGTGCACGCGAGACAATCGCAGGGATAGGGTAAGGCGATACTTCTGTATATAAAAATTCCAAGAATGCGCTGGCTTCAGGCATTTTTCCTTATAGATTTGGTATTTATAGCGTGGTTTTCATCTAAAGGTTGTTTTTCTGCCGCGCGGAAACCAGCGCGCTATTTCGGTGAGCGAAATAATAAATGCAAAATGCCCCACCTTGCGGTGGGGCATTGCAAATCAACATCGTGTATTCTTAGATCAATGCAGCCTTGGCTTGCGCCGCAATCGCGTTGAACGCGTCAGGCTCGTGCACGGCCAGATCGGCCAAGACCTTACGATCCACTTCGATGCCAGCCTTGGCCAAACCGTTGATGAAACGCGAATAGGTCATTTCGATATCGAACAAACGAACAGCGGCGTTGATCCGTTGGATCCACAGCGCGCGGAAATTGCGCTTGCGGGTCTTACGATCGCGCGTTGCGTACTGCTGCGCTTTGTCAACGGCCTGCGTGGCCGTGCGGAAGTTGGTCGAGCGGGCGGCATAATAGCCAGCCGCAGCCTTTATCACCTTGCGGTGACGGGCGTGGGTGACCTTACCGGATTTAACGCGGGACATATGCTATCTCCTTACCGGTTATAGGGCATGTATTTTTTGACGATCTTCGCATCAGAGGCATTCAGCAGCATCGTACCCGATGCATCGCGAATGAACTTTGTGCTGCGCTTGATCATGCCGTGCCGCTTGCCGGCTGCGCCAGCTTTGACACGGCCCGAGGCGGTAAAGCTAAAGCGCTTTTTCGCCGCTGACTTGGTCTTCATCTTGGGCATTTCCATCTCCATGGTTTCAGGCGCGGACTTGGCATGCCACTTTGGCCAGCCGCGCGGGTATAGAAGAAGCCCCTATAGGCGCGGTGCAGTGAAGATGCAAGGGCAAAGCCACCCTTCCTAGACGAAAGCGCATAGGTTGTGCTAGCCTGCCGCAAAATCAAAAAATGGGGCAGTCATGCGCGAAGAATTGCAAAAAGTGTTTGAGCATCGCGATTGGTCGCGCGGCACGGAGGGCGTGTCAAAATCGGGGTTTAACGCCAGTTTGCGGGCGACAAAGCGCCTGCGCGCCGCGCTGCCGCGGTTGTTTGAAACCTATCAGATCAAACGCTTTGCCGATGCGCCCTGCGGTGATTTCTTTTGGATGCAGCATATCGATTTAAGCGGGATCGAGTATTGGGGCTGGGAAATTTCCAATACTTTGAACGACTTTAATCAGCAATTTGCCAGCGAGACGCGACATTTTGCGCTGGGGGACATTACTTCCGACACGCTGCCCGCCGTCGATATGCTGATGGTGCGCGATTGTTTGGTGCATTTGACCTTTGACATGCGCTGGGCGTTTTTTGAAAACTTTGTGGCGTCAAACATTGAATGGCTGCTGATCACATCATGGATCAAGCCCGAAAATCGCTGGGTTTATAAAAACGGCGGCGAGAAAAGCTTTAACATGCAGGCGGCCCCGTTCTGCTTTGGTGCGCCGCGCGAGTTTATTCTGGAAACCGCTGATACCCTGCCCGTGGGCGAGGAAAACAACCCCGAGACACTGCACCGCGGCATGGGGCTGTGGCATCGTGATTCTATCGCCGCACGTGTGGCCGATTTTGTGGCGGCAGGGCGGCCCATTGACGCGCCGAAACGGGACTGAGGGCGGAGGGGGGCTAGCCCCCCAACGCTTCGCTCCCCCCCAGGATATTTGGAGAGTTAGGAAGCAGGCGTGCGGGTTAATTGATGAACCGTGCGAGGATTTCCACGAAAGAATGGGGTACGCGCGCAAGAGTATAGCCGCCCTGCGCGCCATAAATCCCTACAGTCACTGTGCCCAACCCCAGCGCGATGACAAGAAGCGCAACATAGGGAAAGCGTTCATCGGCAAAAGCCGATAGGGCGGATGGCAGTGACAACGCCGCGACCAAAAGACCAACCACAACGAAAAGATCGGTGTCGATGGTCATTGGCGCGGCCTATTCGGGGTCGACTTGGCTGATGAGCCGTTCGTCACAAGGCGCGACGCGCAAGATATTGGTCGTGCCTTTGACGTTGAACGGAACGCCAGCAGTCAGCACGATCATATCTTCGAGTTCGGCAAACCCATCCGAGCGCGCGGCGCGGACAGCGGCGATCACGGCACCCTTAAAGCGGTCTTGCGGCGGGGTGATGGCGCTGTGTGTGCCCCAGATCAGCGACATTTTGCGTGCGGTGGACATCAGCGGGGTCAGCGCGATGATTGGCACGCGGGGCCGTTCGCGCGCCACCAGACTGGCAGTGTCGCCTGATTGGGTAAAGCAGGCTATGGCCTTGATATTCGTAGCCTCGGCAATTTCGCGCGCGGCGGCCACGATACCATCGGCGATGGTCTGGCGATGCACCGAGCGCGATGCCTCGATCACTTGGCGGTAGGTTGGGTCTTGTTCGACCGACAGGGCCACGTTGTTCATCGTGGTGACGGCTTCGATTGGGTATTTTCCAGCGGCCGATTCTGCCGAGAGCATCACGGCATCTGCACCCTCATAAATGGCGGTTGCCACGTCGGACACTTCGGCGCGGGTTGGCACGGGGCTTTCAATCATCGATTCCAGCATTTGCGTGGCCACGATCACAGGCTTGGCTGCTGCGCGTGCCTCGCGCACCAGGCGCTTTTGGATGGGGGGAACGGAGGTGACAGGCAATTCTACACCCAAATCACCGCGCGCAACCATAATGCCATCAGATACCTCCAAAATGGCGGTGTAGGCTTTGACGGCCGCTGGTTTTTCGATTTTTGACAAAACCGCTGCGCGGCCTTTGGCCAGTTGCTTGGCCTCGATCACGTCTTCGGGGCGTTGGACAAAGGACAGAGCCAGCCAATCCACGCCCAAAGTGCAGGCAAATTCCAAATCTTCGCGATCTTTGGCCGAAAGCGCGGCCAAAGGCAGCACGACATCAGGCACGTTCACGCCCTTGCGGTTGGAAATTGCGCCGCCCACAGTCACGGTGCAATTGGCGAAATCTTTGCCGCAATCTGTGACGATCAGGCGGATTTTACCATCGTTTACCAAGAGCGACGATCCAGGCTCGAGCGCTGCGAAAATTTCGGGGTGGGGCAATTGCACGCGGGTGGCATCGCCGGGTTCTGCGTTTAAATCCAAGCGGAAGGCTGCGCCTTCGACCAAGTCTTCGCCCGTGGGGCTGGCAAAGGTGCCAACGCGCAATTTTGGCCCCTGAAGATCCGCCAAAACGCAGATCGGGCGGCCAACGTCGGCCTCGACCTTGCGGATGATGTCAAAGCGCGCGCGCTGTTCGGCGTGGGTGCCATGCGACATATTCAGGCGGAACACATCTGCCCCTGCCTCGAACAAAGCGCGGATCATTTCATAGGTGCTGGATGCAGGGCCTAATGTGGCCACGATCTTTACGTTCCGAAGGCGTCTCATGCCATCTTCCTTTGTGTACGTTCATGTTTCGTGGTACGCCCCGCGCCTTATGGCCCAAGAAGCGCGGCGGGGCAACTGGCGCATTGCGCAAATGCAGCATAAAAGTGAGATGTTACGAATATGTGAGGAAAAGATGTGCGCTTATCAGATTGAGGGGGCAGAGCGCGCGGGGCGGTTCCTGATTACCTGCGATCACGCCAGCAATCATGTGCCCGATTGGATGGCAGGGGGGGATTTGGGCATCTCGCCCGAGGATATGGCGCGCCACATTGCCTATGATGTAGGGGCCGCTGGGGCAGCAAAGGCGCTCGCGGCAGCGCTGGACAGCCCTGTGATTTGTTCGCGCTTCTCGCGCCTTGTGATTGATCCTAACCGCGGGCTGGATGACCCGACACTGATTATGCGGCTGTATGATGGCACGATCATTCCGGCCAACTGTTATATTGGTGAAGGTGAAGTGCAATCGCGGATTGATCGGCTTTATCTGCCATACCACGCCGCATTGGCCGAATTGGCAGCAAAGCGGGCGGATACGGTTATTCTGGCCATTCATTCTTTTACCCCCTGCTTGCGTGGCCGCGCGCCGCGCCCTTGGCATGTGGGGGTATTGTTTGACCACCGATCTGACCGGTTGTCGAAAGCGTTGCTTGCCCAGTTGCGCGCGGAGGCGGACATTTGCGTGGGCGAGAATGAACCCTATGCGGGCCATCTTGCTGGGGATGCGATCGACCAGCACGCCTTGCAGATGGGGCGTGAGAACACGCTGATAGAAATTCGCAACGATTTGATTGCTGATGCGCGGGGACAGGCCCGTTGGGGGCAGCGGTTGGCCCCGATGATCCAGCGCGCTGCTGCGGGCGGATGAGCGCCGCGCCGCGGAGATCCTGTCGGGGCGATGTGAAATCGCTTATTGACAGCAACAGTGTTTCCATAATGGATACAATCTTCGGCTAAGCCTGTGATTGTTGCGAAAACGTGAAAAAAACGGCAAAATTTTTTGCCTTCGCGTTCGCTTAGGTTTGACGAATCAATAGAATATATACAAATTATACGAAAGCATATATCCGATAGCCGTTCGAAAAATACTTCGGCATTTGCGACGTTGGGGCTGGTTTTGTTAGGAGGTTCTTGTGGAACTGTTGTTTATTCTGCCGTTGCTTTTGGGATTTGGTATGTATGAGTTTTTCATATCTGGTCCTGCAGATTCGAATGAAGACGCAACCCCCGATGACAATGGCGGCACGGACAATGATCCAACGGCCACTGTGTTTTCTGGCGCTGAAAATGCCGAAGAGATTTCTGGGGGCGAGGGTGACGATGTTGTCGCAGGCGGCGGCAACAATGACACCCTGTCAGGCGGTGATGCGGACGATGTGCTGCTGGGTGAAGCGGGCAATGACATTATGTCGGCGACCCAAGGATTTGACACGCTGTTGGGCGGCGGTGGCGATGACAGCATATACGGCGGGCGCGGCGAAGATTGGCTGATCGGCGGCGCGGGGGATGATTTCCTACTGGGTGGCGAAGGCGATGATACCATATCGGGGTCAACGGGCGCTGACACGCTTGTGGGTTTCAAAGGAAATGACCTGATCTCTGGTCTGGATATCCGCAATGATGCGGATGCTTTGGAAACGAATTTGCTGGCCAGCACAACCGAGGCTGCCCAAATTGCGCAAGATTTGGAAGATAATGTTGTGGCGAATTTCGATACCAGCGCAACGCCCGATATTTTGGCGCGGCTAAGTGATGGTCTGACCAGCGCCAATACCACAGATAATGCGGATGATGAGTTGTTCGGGGGGCGCGGCGATGACACGCTGATTGGCGATTATTCCGATACGCTGACGGGTGGGCGCGGCAAGGATGACTTTGAAATTTTGTCCGATGGCGCGAATGAGGCCGTAACAGTGACAGATTTGGATACGTCACTGGACGCGCTAAATATTATAGTCCCCGCAGGTACCAACCCTGCCGTATCTTTGGTCAATGGGGCAACGCCTGACGTTGGCGTTTCAGTGGTGATTGCTGGCGATGTGGTGGCTGTGCTGCAAGGGCTGACTGCCGCGAATATTCCCACGGGGTTCATCAAGGTTACAGTGGGTTAAGCTGACAGGTGTCATGCGCAAAGCGGTTAAATCGCCGCTTTGCGCATTTCGTCCAGATAAATTTCACGCATTCGTGTGGCGATGGGGCCAACTTTACCACCCGACAGGGCCGCGCCGTCAATTTCTACAACGGGCATGACAAAGGCGGTGGCCGACGAGATAAACGCCTCATCAGCCGATTTTGCTTCGCCCAACGTAAAGGGGCGCTCTTCGACCTTCATTTGGGCGCCGGCCGCCAGCCGCAACAGCGCCGCGCGCGTGATGCCGTGCAAAACCTCATTCGACAGGGGGCGCGTGATGATGGTGTTGCCTTTTACGATATAGGCATTGTTCGAGGTGCCTTCGGTGATGTGGCCCTCTTCGATGAACCAAGCATCATCCACGCCAGCCGCCTTTGCCGCCATTTTAGCCATGGACGGATACAGCAATTGCACGGTTTTAATGTCACGCCGGCCCCAGCGCAAATCGGGTACACAAATCACTTTCCAACCCGTTTTGGCAGCAGGGGTGTTGGCAAGGCCAGGTTTGTTTTGGGTGAACAGCACAAGCGTGGGCTTGGTATCCGCAGGCGGATAGGCAAAATCGCGATCGCCCGGGTTGCCGCGCGTGACTTGCAGGTAAATCATCCCTTCATCAATTGCGTTCAGGCGGACAAGTTCGCGGTGAATTTCCAACAATGCGTCATCGCTGCAGGGGGAAGCCATGTCTAATTCCGACAGGCTGCGCGCCAGTCGCGCGGTATGGCCAGCAAAATCAATCAGCTTGCCATCCAGAACGGAAGTCACCTCATAAACCCCATCCGCCATGAGAAAGCCGCGATCAAAGATCGAAACGGTGGCCTGATCTTCGGGCAGGTAGGCCCCATTTACATAGACGGTGCGGCTCATGTTATCCCCATAGGTCTGGCGGTGGCGGGTGTAGGCCTTGCACGTCATAGTGCAGAGGTTGGTTGCGGTCTTCGCGCAGAAGAAGCGGGCCGTCAAGGTCTGCGTAATCTGCGCCCTGCGCAAGCAGGCTGGCAGGAGCCATGGCAAGGCTTGATCCCACCATGCAGCCGACCATGATGCCCAGCCCCAGATCGCGGGCGGCTTGGCGGGCGATCAAGCCTTCAGTCAGCCCGCCCGTTTTGTCCAGCTTAAGGTTGACCATATCATAGCGCCCCACCAGCGCGGGCAGGGAGGCAGCATCATGGGCGGATTCGTCGGCGCAAACGGGCAGGGGGCGGGCAATTTCCGCAAGCATATCATCGGCCCCCGCAGGCAGAGGCTGTTCGACCAGCGCCACGCCAAGGCGGATTAAGTGCGGGGCAAGGTGGGTGTAAATCTCGGGCGTCCAGCCTTCATTCGCGTCGATAATCAAGGTGGATTTCGGTGCGCCCAGTCGCACGGCCTCTAGGCGCGGCATATCATCTGGCGTTCCAAGTTTGATTTTCAGAATAGGGCGATGGGCGTTGGCAGCCGCCTTGGCGCGCATGATCTTGGGCGTGTCGAGCGACAAGGTAAATGCGGTTTGCACGGGGCTGGGGGCGGGAAGGTTGGCCAGTTCCCACGCGCGCTTGCCTGCCTTCTTACATTCCCAATCCCACAGCGCGCAGTCCACGGCGTTGCGCGCAGCCCCTGCGGGCAAGGCGGTTTGCAAAGCCTGCCGCGTGATATCACCCTGCAGGCTAGCGATTTGCGCGGCCACGCTGTCCAGCGTTTCGCCATAGCGCGCGTAAGGCACACATTCGCCCCAACCCGTGAGGCCGCCGCGCGCGATGCGCACAGTCAGCACATCGGCGTGGGTCTTGCTGCCGCGCGAGATGGTGAAAGCCTCGCGCAGGGCGAAGCGGTGATGGGTGACGGTAATCATGCCACATTGTGATGCGGCGAGGGGGAAATGAAAAGCGGGGTTGCTGGGAAGGGTGGCCTGCAGCGATTGCAAAAGCCGCTTGCGCCCCGCTGCGTAATTATATATCGCAAGCGCAATCTTAAACGTAATATGATTGCGATCAAAAATGTCCTTCCGCGCTCAGCCCACCCCCATCGCCCGCCCAAACCGCTGCCAGTTGTTCGGCCCAGGATCGCGCCCAGCGCTGTTTGAAAAGATGGCCGCTTCGGCAGCGGATGTGATTAATCTGGATCTGGAGGACTCGGTCGCGCCATCCGATAAAGACAGCGCCCGCGCGAATATCATCGCAGCTATTGGCGCGGTGAATTGGGGCACGAAAACCCTGTCAGTGCGGATCAACGGCCTAGACACCCCTTATTGGTATCGCGATGTGGTTGATCTGCTGGAACAATCGTCAGATCGCCTTGACCAGATCATGATCCCAAAGGTCGGCTGCGCGGCGGATGTTTATGCGGTTGATGCGCTGGTCACGGCGATTGAGCGCGCCAAGGGGCGGACAAAACCGATTACATTTGAGGTGATTATCGAATCTGCCGCTGGCATTGCTCATGTGGAGGAAATTGCCGCCTCTAGCCCTCGATTGGTGGCAATGTCACTGGGCGCTGCGGATTTTGCGGCATCGATGGGGATGCAAACCACGGGCATCGGCGGCACGCAGGAAAATTATTATATGCTGCAAGGTGGCGCAAAACACTGGCCCGATCCGTGGCACTGGGCGCAGGCCGCCATTGTTGCCGCTTGCCGCACGCATGGGGTGCTGCCTGTCGATGGCCCCTTTGGCGATTTTTCTGATGATGAGGGCTTTTTGGCCCAAGCCCGCCGCTGCGCCACGCTGGGTATGGTTGGCAAATGGGCGATCCACCCCAAACAAATCGCGCTGGCTAATAGCGTCTTTACGCCCAGCGAGGCAGCGGTGGCCGAGGCGCGCGAAATCCTTGCTGCGATGGCAGAGGCAAAGGCGCGCGGCGAAGGGGCAACGGTTTACAAGGGTCGCTTGGTGGACATCGCTTCGATCAAACAGGCCGAGGTGATTGTGAAACAATCCGAGATGCTCGCCGCTTCTTAACGCTCGCCCGCTTCTCTTTTTCCTAAATATCCACGGGGGAGCCTGTGAGCTTGCTCACAGACGGGGGGCGTGCCCCCTGTCCGCCCCATCCGCCTGCCCTGCCCGTTGCACTTTGCGCCCGCTTTGCGCATATAGGGCCAAACAGCGGGAGCATCTGATGAACTACCTCGAGTTTGAAAAGCCCTTGGCAGAGATTGAAGGCAAGGCCGAAGAACTGCGCGCGATGGCCCGTGCCAACCCCGCGATGGATATTTCCAAAGAATCCGAAGGGTTGGATCGCAAAGCGGGCCAGATGCTGAAGGATATGTATAAATCCCTATCCGCATGGCAAAAGTGTCAAGTCGCGCGCCACCCCGACCGGCCTCATGCCAAGGATTATATCGAGGCGCTGTTCCAAGAATTCACGCTGCTGGCAGGGGATCGCGGATTTGCCGATGACCACGCGGTAATGGGCGGGTTGGCACGGTTTAACGATTTGCCCGTAGTGGTGATTGGCCAAGAAAAGGGCAATGACACCAAATCGCGGATTGAACGTAATTTTGGCATGGCGCGGCCCGAAGGGTATCGCAAGGCCGTGCGGTTGATGGATTTGGCGCATCGCTTTCGCCTGCCTGTGATAACGCTGGTCGATACCCCCGGCGCATATCCGGGTAAAGGGGCCGAGGAGCGGGGGCAGGCCGAGGCCATCGCGCGCAGCACCGCCAAATGTCTGGAAATTGGCGTGCCTGTGGTGTCGGTCATCATTGGCGAGGGTGGGTCTGGCGGCGCGGTGGCCTTGGCCACGGCCAACCGCATCGCCATGCTGGAACATTCGGTTTATTCCGTCATCTCGCCCGAAGGCTGCGCATCGATTTTGTGGAAAAATGCCGAAAAAATGCGCGAGGCGGCCGAGGCGCTGCGCCTGACCGCGCAAGATTTGCAGAAACTGGGCGTGATTGACCGCATTATCACCGAACCTTTGGGCGGCGCGCAGCGCGATCGCAAAGCCACGATCGAGGCCGTGGGCCGCGCGATTGAGGCGATGCTGGGGGATTTGTCGGGCAAATCGGCGGATTGGCTGATTAAAGACCGCCGCCAGAAGTTTTTAGGCATGGGCAGCAAGGGTCTAGCTGCGTAATGGCGGGCGTCAACGCTTGGGTCTTAATCGTTCTGGCAGGTATTTTGGAAACTGTCTGGGCGCTGGGGCTGAAGTATTCTGAAGGCTTTACTAAACTGTGGCCCAGCGTGCTGACCATCGTGGCGATGATCGGCAGCTTTTGGTTGCTGTCTTCGGCGATGAAATCTTTGCACTTGGGCACTGCCTATGCGGTTTGGGTGGGTATTGGCGTGATGGGGACCGTGATTTTCGGAGTGGTTCTAATGGGCGAGCCGATAAATGCGCTGCGGGTTGCGGGGATTTTGCTGCTGCTGGCGGGAATTATTGCGCTTAAGTTTTCTTAGTCGGTAAAGTAAAGTATGCTTAAGAGCTATATTATCCTTTTGAGACTGTAAAATTTGTATTCTTTATTTCACTTTTCAAGTGTGCATTTTCTAGTCGATGATAATCACCTTGAATAGCATATATGATTCAAATCCAAAGATTATGGCAAGGAGATTTAGTATGAGAACGTTGCTGATCACATTGGTGTCTTCAAGTTTTGTTTTGCTTGGATGTAGTGATGCCCAAAAAGCAGCGGAAGTTACTCCCGCATTTGTTTCCACAACCAAATATAGCAATCTTTCGTGTTCTGCGCTTCGCAGTGAAGCTGAACGCGCACGTGCAAATGTTGCGCAACTAGAGGGTAATGTCGACAAGGCATATAGACGTGATAAAGGTGCTGAGGCAGTTGCGTGGATCCTGTTCTGGCCCGCGGCACTAGCGATGAATGGCAACGATTCCGAAGCAAATCAATTGGCACAAGCAAAAGGCGACTCTGAAGCTATTCGGTCTTCGATGTTAAGCAAGGGTTGCAACCCCTAGTTTTACTTAATTGGTCTTGATCCAATCCTATCACCACCAATTTAAATGCGCGCGGGTGGCGCGGTCGCGGTCATAGTCGGGGCCGTTGATCGCGCCTTCGCTGGCATCTTGCATCATCTGGCCCACCGAAGGCAGGCCGTTTGAACAATCCCCCGCTGTCCAAAGGTCTGATCGTTGCAAGGCGCGGGCGCATTGAGAGTAAATCTCGTCAATCGCAATTACGATCACGGTGCGGGGGTTTTGGCCATCGCGTTCGAATTGCTGGCGCAAACCCACATCCGCCGTCAGCCTTGCGCGGCCATTGACCCGTACCGAAGTGGTGGAACCTGGGATCATGAAATACAGCGCCACGCGACCATCGCGCACGATATTGCGTAGGGAGTCGATACGATCATTGCCGCGCCAATCGGGCAGGGCAAGGGTATGATCGTCTAGTTCTGCAACAACGGGCCCCGCATCGCCGCGCGGGCTGCCATCAACGCCCTCATCGCCCACAGTTGACAGAATGCAAAACCGCGATGCCATGATGAAGGCGCGGTAGCTGGGGGTCATTTGCGCCGCGACTTTGCGCAGGGCAGGTGGTTTTGGCACGCCATAATGGCTGTGAAGGTTGTCTAAATCGCTGATCCAGTCCATCTTGCCTCCGTTTGGTTATGCCGTTTTCATCAAAGCCCGCGCTTGGCGCACCAAAGCATCGGATGCGGGTTCTATGGCGGCCTCGACCCGCGCCATGAATTCGTCCGATGGCAGGCCGCTTGGAATGTCGGGCAAAAATTCGATCACTGCCGTGCCCGCATGGCGGATGATGCCATGCTTGGGCCAGAACACGCCCGCATTGGTGGCCACAGGCACGCAAGCTTGGCCCAGTTCGGCGTAAAGCGCCGCCGTGCCCCTTTTATAGGGCGCTTTAGCATCGGGATGCACACGGGTGCCTTGGGGGTAGATCACCATTTGTCCGGGCATTTCGCGGCCCGATGCCACGGCTTCCAGCATGGCGGCAATGGCCGCGCCGCGCTTGCCGCGCACCACAGGCACGCAGCCCATCCGCAGTGCATACCAGCCAAGAAAGGGGGCAAAGCGCAGTTCGGCTTTCATAATGAACTTACCGCGTGGAATGGCGGCGTAGATCATCATAATGTCCAAAAAGCTGTGATGCTTGCCTGCGACCAGCACTTGGCCCGTGGGGGGCGTGCCGCGTGTTTCCACCCGCAGTCCGCACAAAACGCGCAAAGAAAAGAACACCCAACGGCAATAGGCATGGGCCGCATCCGCCGCGCCTTGTGGCGAGGCGATGGCGCGCGGCAGATATATGACGGCCGTGACGGCCATTGCCAGATACATTTGAAGGATAAAGATCAGCGAGGCCAGCCAGCGGATCGACTGTCGGATGAAATTGGGCATTAGGTGAGCTCCGTTAACGTGGCTTGGGCGGCGGCGCGCGTGGAAAAATAGGCCACTGCCGCGGCCAAGGGGGGCAGGATTAGGGGCGTCAGCCAACCCCAGCCCTGAAATCCAAGGCCCGTCAGAAATCCGCCAGCCTCGTTAGCGGCAGGCAGGATGGATACGGCGATCATCCCCGCCAGTGTGCCCGCCAGCGCCCCTGCCAGTGCGCGCAGAGTAAAGCGGCGCACAAAGGCGGCGGCAATATAGGCATCGCGCGCGCCCACAAGGCGTAGCACCTTGATTACGCCCGCATTTGCAGCCAGCGCGGCACTGGCGGCCAGCGTGATCATCGCCGCTGTCGCGCCCGTGATCAGCGCGATGGACAAAAAGCCAAGCAGCCGCAGGCGCTGGGCCGCAATGGCCAGCGGCTTGCGCCAGCGGGTGTGATCGTCCAGCACCGCGCCAGGGGCTTCGGCAGATAGGCGTTGGCGCAGGCCCTCGCCGTCATATCCGCTGGTATCCTCAATAACCTCGATCAAGCGGGGCAGGGGCAAGGTATCCACGGGCAGGTCTGGGCCAAACCAGGGTGCCAGCAGGGCGCGCTGTTCGTCTGCCGTCAGGGCCCGCGCGCTGGCAATGCCCGGCGTGGTTTGCAGCACGTTCAGCACCGCCTGAATTTGCAGATCAATCTGGTCTTGGGGCGCAGAAAGGCGCACTGTTGCCGTGCGATCTAGCGCGTCTGACCAGCGTTCTGCCAAGCGCCCCGATGCCAGCGCCAAGGCCAGCGCGAACACCGCCAAAAATGCCATCGCGCCTGCGGTGAATGTTGTCAGCCATGCGGTATGGCCCGAAGGCGGTACGATGTTGCCCTCGCTGCCATCAGGGGCAAAAATACCGCGCAGGGCGGCGATCAGATGGCTGGGGCGAAAGCTGGGCGCGCGCATCACAGATCCGCCCCCGCCAATTGGATACGCTTGTTTGAAATGCGCAGCACGCGCGCGGCCACTTGGGATTTGGCTTGGCGGATCAGGTTCATATCATGGGTGGCGATCAGCACAGTTTTGCCCATGCGGTTCAATTCCATCAGCAGCGTCAGCAGGCGCAGCGACATGTCCCAATCAAGGTTGCCCGTGGGCTCGTCTGCCAAAATCACATCTGGGCCCATAATTACTGCGCGGGCCAGGGCGGCGCGCTGCCGCTCGCCCCCAGAAAGCTGGGGTGGATAGGCGCGCGCCAAGGGGGCAAGGCCGACCCAATCCATGAGTTCGCGCAAATCGCGCGGTTCGGCAAATTGGCCCGAAACGGTCAACGGCAGGGTGATATTTTCATCCACTGGCAGATGATCGAGAAACTGACAATCTTGATGCACAACGCCAATGCGGCGGCGCGCAAAGGCGATATCATCGCGCGACATAGAGGTGGCGATTTGATCCATAATCGTCACGCGCCCCGAATTGGGCAGCAGTTCGGCATAGCAGAGTTTCAGAAAAGTGGATTTTCCTGCACCTGATGGGCCTGTCAGAAAATGAAAAGAGCCCGCCGCAAGGCGCAGGTTGATGTCGGCCAACAAGTTGCCGCCGTCATAGCCATAAGAAACCCCCTCAAACGCAATCACGCCCTAACCCCTTTGGCCGCCGCTCACCACAACCTACCATTGCCTAAGGCTGCGCCGGATTCAATGGCACATGGTGCTGCAAGAGGGCCCGCTGCACAAAAGATCACGCAGGCGGCTGAGGGGCTTTTAGTGCACGCAGAAGGTTGATAGAGTTTCCCAAAGAATGACCAATTGGATTTCGCAGCCCATGCGCCTGCAATGCCCGAACTGTGATGCTGAGTACGAGGTCGTCGCCTCGGCCATCCCCTTTGATGGGCGCGATGTGCAATGTTCCAATTGCGGCCATGGCTGGTTTCAAGCCCATCCCGATTTTGAAGTCGATTACGAGATAGAGTCTGTCCTTTATGATCCGCCGCCGCCCTTAGCACAGGGTAGTGAGGCGCCATTGCCAATTCCACGGCGCGAGCTTGACCCCGAGGCACTGCGGGTATTGCGCGAAGAGGTCGCCCTTGAAGAGGCGAAGCGGGCCGAAGATGCGGCGCGCACCAACGCGGCTGCCAAACCCATGCCTCAAGCCGATGGCCCCGAGGCAGTGCTGGATGCGATGGTTGCCAAAGATGCGCGCGACCAACGATCGGGCGCGCAGTCTGATCGGCAGTCTGATCGGCAGGCTAACATCTATCGGTCTGGTCCAGACAGTGATGCCGATTTGCGCGACATTGAGGCTGAATTGGACGCCGAACAGAATGCCCGGGCCCAAAATGCGAATTTTGGGTCGCCTTCGCCACGCGTATCGCCCCGCCGTGTGGCGAAACTGAAGGGTTTGAATGACGATGCCGCGCCCCAGACCGCGCCGGTGTCTGCCGCGCTCCAGACCGCACGGATGACGCCGCAGCCCAATGCAGGTGTGGAGCAAGGCCAAGATCTTCGCAACGATTTTACCCCTGCCATACCCAAACCGCGTAAGAAATCTGGCGGCCGAGGTGGGTTTTATGTGGCTATACTGGGGGCGTTTTTGGCGGTGGCGGGATATGTTTTTGGCCCCGAATTGGCGAACGCCGTCCCAGAACTCGCCGCACCAGTGGGGCAATACATTACCTTTGTGAATAGCCTGCGCGATGAGGTGCAGGTGATTGTACCGCAAGCGTTGGCAATGGCAAAAGAGGCGCTGGCACTGGCAAAAGGCGCGGTTCAGTATGTGCTGGACTGGGCCGCGGCGCAGGGCTGGATTTAGCTTTAGCCTTCGGATTTCAGCAGGGCTGTCAGCCCTGCCTGATAGGTGGGATACAGCAGCTTTACCCCAAGCGCGGATTTAATTTTGTCATTCCTGATGCGTTTGGATTCGGCATAAAAGCTGCGCACCATTTCGGGCAGAACGGCGGTTTCAAAGTTGATCTTGGGCGGATGCGGGGCCCCAAGAAGATCGGCCGCATAGCACAGCACCTTTTCTGGGGGGGCAGGATTGTCATCGCAGACATTGTAGATTTGCCCTGCATGCGGCGCGGCCATAGATGCCGCAAGCACTTGGGCAATATCCTGAACATGGGTGCGGGAGAACACTTGGTTCTTTTTGATGATCTGGCGCGCTGATCCGTCACGGATTTTCTGGAACGGGCCGCGACCTGGCCCGTATATGCCCGCAAGGCGAAAAATATGCACGGCAAGACCCGACGCCAGCCATTGGCCTTCGGCCAAAACGCGGGCGGTAGCGCGGGATGACTGCGGTTTGGGCGGGGTATCTTCGTCCACCCACGCGCCCTGATGGTCGCCATAAACCGCCGTTGTGGACAGATAACCTACCCATCTTGGACGCGCCGCGCGGATAGAATCGCCTGCCTGCGACAGAAAAACATCGCCGTCCGCAGTGGGGGCGGCGCTTATCAAGATATGGCTGGCGCGGGCAAGGGCGGGGGTTAGATCGCACGGATAGATGATCGCCTCGACCCCAGCCTGCGTCATTTCAGCGGCGCGCGCGGGCGTGCGCGCCGTGCCAATCACCTGCCATCCCTGCGGGATCAGGCGGGTGGCCAGTTCTTCGGCGCAGTAGCCATGGCCAAGGGTAAGAAGCGTGTTCATGGCCGCGTTATCCCGCGCAATCTGTCGCATATCAAGGTGATTTTGTCAGGCGACCCAACAACTTGCACGTCACCATATCGTCACGTGGTCGGCCTAAAAGCGCGGAAATATCAGCAAACACTTGCCAGCAGCACCCCAAACCCCTTAGATGCGCGATCAAAAGAGAGAAGAAGAATGAGCAAACCACCCCTATCGACCGTATTCCCGCCCGTACATGACGCGCGCAGCTTTACCAATGCCGCAGAGGCAGTGGACTATTTGATCCTGATTTATAGCAGTGCGACCGAGTTCTTGACCCGCGCCTTTAGCCATGCCGCGACTGTGGGTAAACCCGATGTGCGCCTGCGCGCATACTACCCCGAAATTCGCCTGACCGTCACGCAGCACGACAAAATCGACAGCCGCCTGTCCTATGGCCACGTGGCTGGCCCAGGCACCTATTCCACCACCATTACGCGGCCCGATCTGTTTCGCAATTATCTGATTGGTCAGATTGACCTGCTGATGCAAAATCATGGCGTACCCGTGCAAATCGGCCCGTCCGACACGCCAATCCCTGTGCATTTTGCCGTTGCAGGCAACCAAGATGTGGCCATTCCGCAAGAGGGCAGCCTGACCTTTTCGCTGCGCGATATGTTCGATGTGCCCGATTTGGCCACCATGAATGACGATATTGTCAACGGCACGCGCACGTATAACGAAGACGGCTCGCGCCCGTTGGCTCCGTTCACGGCGCAGCGGGTGGATTATTCGTTGGCGCGCCTGTCGCATTACACCGCCACGGATGCAGTGCATTTCCAGAACTATGTTCTGTTCACAAACTATCAATTCTATGTCGATGAATTTGAGGCGTTTGCGCGCCAAGCGTTGCGCGATCCTGCCCTTGGTTACACCAGTTTTGTTGCCACGGGAAACCAAGAAATCTCAAAGCCAGATGATTTGATCACAACGCCCGCCAAACTGCCGCAAATGCCAACATATCATCTAAAGCGGGCCGATGGGGATGGTATCACGCTGGTCAATATCGGGGTTGGCCCCAGCAATGCCAAAACCGCAACCGACCATATCGCGGTGCTGCGCCCCCATGCGTGGCTGATGGTGGGGCACTGCGCGGGGCTGCGCAACAGCCAGTCTTTGGGCGATTTCTGCCTTGCCCATGCATACCTGCGCGAAGATCACGTTCTGGACGATGATCTGCCAATTTGGGTGCCGATCCCTGCACTTGCCGAAATTCAGATCGCCCTGCAAGAGGCGGTGGCAGATGTCACCCAACTTGAGGGATATGAGCTGAAACGCATTATGCGCACGGGCACTGTGGCCACGATTGATAACCGCAATTGGGAACTGCGCGACCAATCTGGCCCCGTGCGCCGCCTGTCCCAAAGCCGCGCCATTGCGCTGGATATGGAAAGCGCGACGATTGCGGCCAATGGCTTTCGCTTTCGCGTACCTTACGGCACGCTTTTATGCGTATCTGACAAGCCTTTACATGGCGAATTGAAACTGCCCGGCATGGCAACCGATTTTTACAAGACCCAAGTCAGCCGCCATCTGCAAATTGGCATTCGCGCGATGGAGCGTCTGCGCCAAATGCCGATTGGCCGCATTCACAGCCGCAAGTTGCGCAGCTTTGAAGAGACAGCGTTCTTGTAATGTGAACAATAGGCTTGCCAAAGGGCGAAAAATGCTTGCAAATAGCCTTGTTTTTGGCAAAAGCAACCACAGCGCCCGAAGTGGGCATACAACTGGCCGCAACTTAACGCTGGCCCCAAACGAGGGAAGAATTAAAACATGTCGACCGCAATGACCAAATCGCAACTGGTGGCTGCAATTGCAGACGCAATGGGCAGCGATAAGAAAACCGCAACCGCAGCTTTGATGGCTGTGGCAGATGTTGTATCGCGCGAAGTGGCAAAGGGCGGCGCTGTGACGCTGCCTGGTTTGGGTAAAATGGCTTGCCGTGCGCGCCCCGAGCGCCAAGTGCGCAACCCAGCGACGGGTGAAACCATGACCAAAGCCGCTGATAAATCGGTGAAATTCTCGATCGCGAAAAGCCTGAAAGATATTGTGAACGGCTAAACGCTGGATCGGTTACAAGACTAAAAAGGGTCGCCTATGGGCGGCCCTTTTTACATCGATAGAAACGGACAAGGGCGGCAAATGGACAAGCGGGCAATCGCCATGGGCGTGGCGTTTTCGATTATGTGGTCATCTGCCTTTGCCACGGCACGCATTTTGATGACAGGCGCGCCGCCGTTTCTGACGCTGACGGCGCGCTTTGCGATATCGGGCTTGATCGCGGTGCTTATTGCGCGCGCCTTGGGGCAAAGCTGGCGGCTGGACAGACAGACTGCGCGGTCGGTCATTATTTTTGGCATGTGCCAAAATGCGCTGTATTTGGGGCTGAACTTTCTGGCTATGCAAAAGATCGAAGCCTCGCTGGCGGCTATTGTCGCCTCGGCTATGCCGCTGCTGGTCGCGCTGCTGTCATGGGCATTTCGGGGCGAGCGGATGGGGGCTTTGGGCGTTGCAGGGCTGATTGCGGGCTTTGCAGGTGTGGCGTTGGTGATGGGCAGCCGCATATCTGGCGGGGCAGATGGGGCGATGGTGCTGGCGTGTATAGTTGGTGCAGGCGCGCTGGCGGTGGCCACGCTGACAGTCGGGTCGGCATCAAAGGGCGGCAATTTGCTTATGATTGTGGGCTTGCAAATGTGGGTGGGCGCGGCGGCGCTGGGCATCGTGTCGGCGCTGTTTGAGACCCCTGTTATTCAGCACAGCCCTGCGCTGTGGGCGGCCTTTGTCTATCAGCTCTTAATCCCAGGTCTGACAGCCACGTTGATTTGGTTCGCGCTGGTCGGGCGCATTGGGGCCATAAAGGCGTCTGCCTTTCACTTTTTAAACCCTGCTTTTGGCGTTATCATTGCCGCCCTTTTGCTGGGTGAACATATCGGCCCTGTCGATATTCTGGGCGTGGTTGTTGCCGCTTTGGGGATTTTGGCTGTGCAACTGTCCAAACTGCACAAAACGGCCTTTATCCCTTAACCACAGATCTTGCGAAGGCCCTCCACTGCCCAAATATGGCCACAATTGGGGGGGCCGTGCCACAGTTTTGCCATGATTGGCGCAAGAAAAGGCACTAGAATCAATAGTCTGTAGCGAAAAAGGCGCAATTTTGGTATGATTGCGGAATAAGAACGACCAAATGGCGCACATCCTATACTAAGGGCTAGAAATGTGGCGCAAGCTGCGTTAGGTTGATTGTAATGCCCCCGACAGTGGGGTGAAAACGAGCAAAACGTACCAAACACATAAGTTTGGACATGAGGCGGAGCAGTACAATGGTGTCAGCGATCAATTTCGCCGTCCGCACTTCTGCGGGCACTACGCAACTGGGTTCGGTTGCGGGTGAAGGACAAAGCAATTTGATTGCCGTTCAGCCAGGGCAAAGCGTTTCGCTTAACCTTAGCCCTGGTTCAGTGGTGTCTTACAAGCAGCAAGGCAGCGATCTGATCGTGCAGCTAATGGACGGGCGCACGATTGTGCTGTCTGACTATTTTGCGGCGCCAGAGGGGGCAGCGAACAAACTTTATCTGTCATCAAACGATCAGATTGTTGAAGTGCGCGTTGCTGACGGCGTTGATGGCGTATTGTTCGCCGATTACGGCCCTATGGAAACCATGGAAAAGTGGAGCCCGCTGGACAACCTGCGCTTTTCAGAGGCGGATGTATTGGATGACGCGATGGTCGCCTCGAACGAGCCCGCTGGGATGGCGGCGCTTGTGCCAGGTTTGCTGGCAGGTGGTGGTACCGCAGCGGGGCTTGGCGGGCTGGGTACGGCTGCTGCTTTGGCGGGCGGAGCGGCCCTGCTAGGTGGCGGTGGTGGCGGTGGCGGAGGTGGTGGCAATGACGGCGGCGATAGCGGCGGCGGTGGCGGTGGTGGCGGCGGTGGTGGCGGCGGCGGTCATACGCCGCCTGCGATCGATCCGCGCGGTACAACCACCGTT
The DNA here is from genome assembly GCA_945862435.1 of Pseudorhodobacter antarcticus. Lineage (GTDB taxonomy): Bacteria > Pseudomonadota > Alphaproteobacteria > Rhodobacterales > Rhodobacteraceae > Cypionkella > Cypionkella antarctica_C. The sequence continues at coordinate 1,614 of CAMAXX010000024.1, read as the reverse complement.
ACAACAAACACCAACAATCCAAGTGTTGTCGTCACTGGCACTGGTCACCCGGGCGATACAGTGGTTGTCACAATTGGCGGGACGACAACCAACACCACCATCGGTGCAGGTGGAACCTGGACTGTGACCCTGACGGGCGCTAACCTGCCCCCCGATGGCACCTATGTGCCATCAGTGGTTGTGACCAATTCCAGCACAGGCGGCACGACCACGCTGACAGGATCGACCTATATCATCGACATGACCCCGCCTGCCTTTGCCATACAAGATGGCACAACCTCGGTTGGGGATATTCATAATATCGCAAGCTATATTGTTTCGGGCGGAGCCACGGTTATTACGGGCGCGGGCGAGGCAGGGGCAACCATGCGCGTTACAGCCAATGGCCACACGCATAGCGCGGTGGTTGGCGCAGATGGCGCATGGCAGGTCAGCTTTACGCAGGCGCAATTGCCGGGCGGTGATTTTCGCCAAGTGCCTGTGTCGATTACGGCCACGGACATAAACGGCAACGTCAGTGCGGCGTTCAACACCAATATCGCGATTGACACTGTGGCCAACGCAATTGCGGTGTCCTCGGTTGCAGGCGATGGGACTGTGAACTTTTTCGAAGGCCGTGATGGCTTTACCGCAACGGGCACTTCGGTGCCGGGGGCGCAATTGACCATTACTTTGGGCGGCGTTTCGCAGCCTGTGACTGTGGGGGCAAATGGGCAGTGGTCGGCCAATTTTGCAGGCGGTTTGCTGACGCAAAATGGCACGAGTGCGACGATGAGCATCACCAGCAATGATGCCGCTGGCAATCCTAACACAATCACCCATCAGGTGCGCGTGGATACGGTGGCGACAGTTGCCGCCAATGCTGTCGCAGGTAATGACGTTTTGAACGCCGCTGAGAACGGCGCACAAATTGCAGTAACGGGCACGGCGGAAATTGGTACGCAATTGGTGAATGTGACATGGGGCGGGCAAACCTTTGCTGCCAACGTGAACGCAAGCACTGGCGCATGGAGTGTGAATTTTCCTGCCAATATGTTTGGCAGCATGAACGCGGCCAATACGGTGATGACGGTGCAATCGGTGGATGCCTATGGCAACGTCGGCACGGCCACGCGCAATGTGACAGTGGACACTTTGGCAACCGCCTCGTTTGCTGCAAACCAAGCCTTTGGTGCATCTGTCAACGCAGCAGAGGCCGCAGCGGGCGTCAACCTGACGGGGCTTGCTGATGCAGGTTCAAGCGTCATGGTGAATTTCGAAGGCCAAACGCGCACAGTGACCGCAGACGCAAACGGCAATTGGACAGCTAACTTTAGCATCGCGCATTTGCTGGGCGCTGGCGCGATTGATGCGACGCAGCGCATGGCCACAGTAATTGCCACGGACGTGAACGGCAACGCCTCGGCCGCGCAGACCTTGGCGGTAACTGTCGATACGCGCGCGCCAGATGATCCGTTTGTGACCGCTGGACCTGTCACGGTTTCGTTCCGGTCTTTTGAGAGCAATACTCGCCATCAAGGAGACCGAATATGGCAATTATACACAGCGACGAGTTCAAACGGGATGCAGTTCGCATAGCGACGACCAGTGGCCTGACACGGCGTCAGGTTGCGT
>CAMAXX010000023.1 GCA_945862435.1 Pseudorhodobacter antarcticus | reverse complement strand
ATTTCATCGCTGGCCCCTTTGGGTGGTTGTAGCTGTGTCATGCAGGGTTTAACCCAATTCTATGGCCAAGGGAAAGGTGCAATGAACAAAGCCGTCTTTGATGAAGGCGATTTGGTGGCGGTGCTGACAACCGAGCCTTTGGGCCGCACCCTAGACTACCGCGCGCCCGAAGGCGGCTGCGGTTTGGGTGATTTTGTCGAAGTGCCACTTGGCCCGCGCCGTGTTTTGGGCGTGGTTTGGGGCGGCGGCGAGGGGGGGTATGATGCGGCGAAAATCCGTTCTGCCTACCGCCGCCTAGATGCACCGCCCATGCGCGAAGAATTGCGCGTTTTTTTGGCCCGCGCGGCGGATTACACCCTAACGCCCTTGCCCGCGATGCTGCGCGCCGCCACCCGCGCGCCGCGTTTGGACAGCCCGCCGTCGGCGCGCAAAACCTATGCGCTGGCTGGCCCCGTGCCCAACCAGATGACCGAAGCGCGGTTTAAGGTGATCGAGGCGTTGCGCCGCTTTGGGGCCGCCCCCGTTACCTTGGGCGAGCTTGCGGATGAGGCGGATGTATCGACTTCGGTGATCAAGGGGCTTGTCAAACTGGGTGTGGTGTCCGAGGGTGAGGCCCCGCGCGATTTGCCCTATCCGATGCTGCGCAGTCAATCTGAGGCACGGCTAGAGGGCGATCAAATCATCGCCGCAGCCGATTTGGTGGCGCGCGTCAAGGCGGGGATGTTCAGCGCGGTTTTGCTGCAAGGCGTGACCGGGTCGGGCAAAACCGAGGTTTACCTAGAGGCGGTCGCAGAATGCCTTGCGCGCGGGCGGCAAGCGTTGATCCTATTGCCCGAAATTGCGCTGACGGCGGATTTTCTGGCCCGCGTTGAGGCGCGTTTTGGCAACAGGCCCGCTGAATGGCATTCAGGGGTGACCCAAACCGAACGCCGCCGTTTGTGGCGGATGGTGGGGCAGGGCGACGCGCAGATGGTGGTTGGTGCGCGCTCGGCGCTGTTTTTGCCGTTTCGCGATTTGGGCCTGATCGTGGTCGATGAGGAACATGATACATCTTATAAACAAGAGGAAGGCGTTTTGTATAACGCCCGCGATATGGCGGTGCTGCGGGCCAGTATTGTGGGCGCGCCTGTGGTGCTGGCATCGGCCACGCCTTGCCTTGAATCTTGGGCCAATGCAGAAGGCGGCAAGTATCATAAGTTGGTTTTAAGCGCCCGTTTCGGTGCGGCGGAATTGCCCAGCATGGCCGCGATTGATATGCGCGCCGAGGCGTTGGGCAAAAACGAATGGATATCGCCTGCGCTGTCGCGCGAGGTATTGGCGCGCATTGATACGGGCGAGCAATCGCTTTTGTTTCTGAACCGTCGCGGCTATGCGCCCATTACCCTGTGCCGTGCCTGTGGGCATCAGGTGGAATGTTCCGATTGTGATGCCCGTATGGTGGAACACCGCTTTTTAAACCAGTTGCAATGCCATCAATGCGGGGCGACCCGCGCGGTTCCCACTGCCTGCCCCGCCTGCAAAGCGGAAGGCAAGCTTGCCGCCGTGGGGCCAGGGGTAGAGCGTTTGGCCGAGGAGGTTGCGGCCAAGTTTCCCACCGCGCGGCTTGCCGTGCTGTCATCCGACCTGTTTGCATCCGCGCGCGCGCTGAAAGAGCAGATCGTGACGATTGCCGCTGGCGGGGCTGATATCATCATCGGCACGCAGATTGTGGCCAAGGGGCATAACTTTCCCAACCTAACGCTTGTCGGTGTGATTGACGCCGATCTGGGCCTGCATGGCAGTGATCTGCGCGCGGCGGAACGCACGTTCCAACTGATGCGCCAAGTGGCGGGGCGGGCAGGGCGGGCGGAAAAGGCGGGGGTTGCATTGCTGCAAACATTCCAACCTGAACACCCTGTAATTCATGCCATTTTGGGCGGGGATGAAAACGCCTTTTGGGCCGCCGAGGCGGCGGGCCGCCGCGCCGCTGGCACGCCCCCTTATGGGCGGCTGGCGGGGGTGATCCTGTCGTCCAGCGATATTGGCGCGCTGATGGACTTTGCCAGCGACATTGCCCGCCGCGATGGGCCATTAAGGGCGATTGGCGCGCAGCTATATGGCCCCGCTCCCGCCCCCGTGGCGCGCGTGCGCGGACGGCACCGCGTGCGATTGCTGATTAAATCTGAAAAAACTGTCGCCCTTCAACCCGCCATTCTGGCGTGGCTGGCGCAGTTCAAAATTCCAAATCATGTGCGCCTGGCAGTGGATATTGACCCGCAGAGTTTTTATTGAACCTTCCACAGGCGGCTTTGGTGCGCGGACGATTACGCCTTTTGCCTCTAGGTCTAACTGCACAGTCTTGACCCACCAGCCGCACGTCTGGCCATTGGGAAACAGATCTTGCGACAGGGTCGGGCGCACGGCTGCGTTGATCGCCGCCACCGTGATGCCTGGCGCTGCATCTGGCAAAACCGCCAAGAACTTTTGCCGCATTTCGGCGAATTTGTCTGCGTCCACCGTATAGGTCTTGCCCGGTTGGCCCACATTTTGCACGCTGATCTTTGCCATTCTCACACCTTTGCGATGGATTGCATCAAGCAGTGGAAATAGCCTGGACTGTGCCCTATATTCGGTCAACCCCAACAAAGGAGTGCCCGATGTTTTTGATGAACCGCCGCAAAATGGAAATGGTGTCGCCGCAAGACGCGTTGCCCGGCCGCGCATCCGCCATTCCCACTGCGAAAACCCACTTTGTGAATGGTCGCGATTTGCATGGCCCCGTGCCAGCGGGCATGGAAGTGGCCATGTTTGGTATGGGCTGCTTTTGGGGCGTCGAACGCATCTTTTGGCAGCTTGACGGCGTCTATGTCACAATGGTTGGTTATGCGGCTGGCTATACGCCGAACCCCACCTATCAAGAAACCTGCACCCAGCTGACGGGCCATAACGAGGTGGTGCGCGTGATTTATGACCCCGCCGTCATCAGCTATGACCAATTGCTGGCCGTGTTCTGGGAAAGCCACGACCCCACCACTGGGATGCGCCAAGGCAATGATGTGGGCAGCACCTATCGGTCGGGTATCTATGCCTATGACGAGGGGCAGGCCAGCGCCGCCCGCGCCAGCAAAACCGCCTATGAGGCGCGTTTGCGCGCCGCAGGTTTTCCCGCCATCACGACCGAGATAATCCCCGCACCTGTGTTTTATTACGGCGAGGAATATCACCAGCAATACCTTGCCAAAAACCCAGATGGGTATTGCGGCATCCAAGGCACGGGGGTGACTTGCCCAGTTGGTGTGGGGGCTTAGCCGCCAGATTGCACTTTAAGATTGCGAATTTGAATGCTTGATCGCGCTAGAGTCTTCCGTTAGCACCGGCGAGGGCAGGGCGAAGTGCAGGGTGAGGGCGCAACTTATGGGCAAGAAAAAACTGGATACGCAGGCCATTGGCCTTGATACAGGCCTTGCGCTGTCGCGCTGGCTGACAGGAAGCGAGCATTTGCACTATGGCCTATGGACGGGTCTTACAGTTGCTGCCGGCAATGTTGGGGCTGCCCAAGATGCCTATTCGGCGCGGCTTTTTGCCCATATGCCTGCTGGCAAGCTGAGCATTTTGGATATTGGCGGCGGCGCAGGCGAGACTGCGAAAAAGCTGATCGCGCTGGGCCATAGCGTGGAGATCGTGGTGCCATCGGCCTTTCTTGCTGCGCGCTGCCGCGTGAACGCGCCGCAGGCTGTGATGCACGAGGCGACCTTTCAGGATGCAAACCCCGTAGGCCCGTTTGATCTGTGCCTGTTTTCGGAAAGCTTTCAATATATCCCGCTGGATCAAGCGCTGCCAAAAGCCTTGTCTTTACTGGGCCCAAAGGGCGAAATTCTGATTGGGGATTGCTTTCGCAGCCCCGCCTACCCCACCCAAAGCGGTGGGCGCATTTGCGGGGGCGGGCACCCCATTAAAAAATTTCGCGCGGCTCTAAAAACTTTGCCGCTGCGCGTGATTGTCGAAGAAGATCTCACGCAGGCCGTTTCCCCTTCGATTGACCTAGAGCAATCTTTTTTCAATGTGGTGGGGCGAGGGCTTCTGTCGGCCAATGCCGAACTGGCCAAAAAGCGCCCGATACTATATTGGCTGATGTACCGCGCGCTGGCGGTGCTGATCCCTGCGCATAAACGCGCTGCTCTGGCCGACCGCCTGTTCCAGCAAAACCGCAATTCGGCGCTGTTTACAGCCAATAATGTCTATCTGCTACTGCGCCTTGGCCGCGCCTAGTTTTTCAAAGGATATCTGATGCTTACCTATACAGCCCTGACCACCCTAGAGGGCGGCGATGCCGCCGAGGCGCTGGGCGCTGCATTGGAAAAGCTTGATCCAGCCCCCACGGGCGTAGGCGTGTTTGAAATAGAAGATGGCAGCGATCTGTGGGAGGTAGGGGCCTATTTCATGCAGCCGCCCAGCGCGGCGATTTTGGAAATGTTTGCACTGGCCTTTGGCGCTAAACCCTTTGTCATTTCCGAAGTGCCCGAAATTGATTGGGTCGCCCATGTGCGCCGCGAATTGCCCCCCGTTGAGGCGGGGCGCTTTTTTGTCTATGGCAGCCATGATGCGGATAAAGTTCCCGTGGGGTGCGTCGCCTTGCAGATCGAGGCGACTGTGGCTTTTGGCACGGGGCATCACGGCACGACATTGGGCTGTTTGCGGGCTTTTGATCGGCTTTTGTCGGCGGGCGTTCGTCCGCAAAACGTGGCCGATATCGGCTGTGGCACGGCGGTTCTGGCCCTTGCCGCCGCAGCGACGCTGCCAGATGCGCGCATCCTTGCTTCGGATATAGACCAAGTGGCCGTCGAAGTGGCGCTGGCCAATGTCGGCATAAACGCCCTTTCTGGCCGTATCGCCTGCTTTGAGGCGGCAGGCTTTGCCCACCCCGACATTGCAAGCAAAGCGCCCTTTGATTTGGTATTTGCCAATATTCTAAAGGGCCCGCTGTTAGAGCTGGCCCCCGCTATGGCCGCCCATATTGGCGCGGGCGGGCGGGCCATACTGTCGGGCCTGCTGGTGGTGCAAGCCGAGGCGATCACCGCCGCCTATGTTGCCGCTGGCTTTACGCTGGAGGCGCGCGAAGATCTTGGCGAATGGTCTGCGCTGGTGATGCTGCGCAGCTAAACGCAGGCGCGATCTGATCAAAGATTCGCCATATTTTGCTAATATACCAAGGGGATCCGTAACTTTCCCTTTTCGGGCAGAGGCAGATATGACCCAATCGGTTGACCCAGAATTCGCCCGCCGTGTGGCGGAGTATCAGCGTAACTTGAAAAAAGGTCTTGCCTTTCAAGCTGATGGCACTGTGGGAGGCAAGGGATCGAAACCTGCCCGCCGTGCGTGGCGGGGAAGCGCGCTGCGCAACATGCTGAAATTTGCAATTTTTGCCGTGTTGCTGAAGGGGGCCGTGTTCCACGCCGCCCATATCGTTGGCTTTGATGCCAGCAGCACTGTGGTGCTGGACAGCCAAACATTGGTGCAAAAGGCGATAGCCTTGTTGTTTTACCCAGACCCTGTTTCCGTCGAAATCTCGCACTGGCTGACCATTGGGCAGCAGTATTTTGCCATCGAACTGCGCCGCATGTTTTAGCGCCGTTTTCTTGCGCTTTGGCGGCGCTGGGCGCGAACAAAAAGGCCGCAAGCACTGCTTGCGGCCTTTGCGTCTGTTCGGGGCGTTTGACCCTTGGCCTTAGCGGCCAATCATTTCGATATCGGCGCGGCATAGGCCGATATCATCCAATTCGCGGGACGACAGGGCGTAAAGTGCGTTGCGTGTTTTGCGGGCGTTGTTCCAAGCCACAAATGCAGCAAGGGGTTCAGCCACAAATTGTGCGGCGCGGAACATCGAAACAGCGCCGAGGGGCGCCACGCGAGTGGTCGTCTCAATCGAAGCCATAGCGGTTGTCCTTTCAAAGTTGTGCAGCGGTACTGCGATGGAACTCATTTAGTATTGCTGCATATGCAAAGCAATGGGGGCGCGCGCATGTCTGCATTGCGCCCATTGCATGACCAATGACATAATTTTGACACTGTTTTTTAAGCCATTTATGAAAATTGGGGGCGATCTGTCGCTTTTCGCTTGGGCTTGGTCGCACGCTGCACATGCAGCATTGGGGGCCCGTCAATCTGCACAAAAATTTCTCGCTTGGCGGATGTTCTCTTTTCGTGCTATTTCGATAAAAAGCGAAATAAATTTGGGCAAAGGTGGGCAAATGCGGGTTTTGGGAATCGATCCGGGCCTGCGCAACCTTGGCTGGGGCGTGATTGATGTGACGGGCGCGCGCCTGACCCATGTTGCCAACGGCATTTGTCACAGCATCGCAGGCGAGGGGATCGGGGATATGGGCTTTCGTCTTGCCGATCTGTACGCGCAGTTGACCGAAGTGTTTCGCCGTTATACCCCCGATGCTGCCGCCGTTGAACATACTTTTGTGAATAAAGACGCGGTTGCCACGCTGAAACTTGGCCAAGCGCGCGGCGTGGCCTTGCTGGTGCCTGCGCAGTTTGGCCTGTCTGTGGGCGAATATGCCCCCAATGCGGTGAAGAAATGCGTGGTCGGGGTGGGGCACGCGGATAAGGGGCAGGTCGAACATATGGTGCGCATTCAACTGCCGGGGGTAGTGATCGCTGGCCCAGATGCATCTGACGCGCTGGCCATTGCCATTTGTCATGCGCACCACATGCAATCGGCGGGCAGGTTGACGGCAGCGCTGAAGTCGGCAGAATTGCGAAAGGTGACGGGATGATTGGCAAAATATCGGGCCGTTTAGACTGGCGTGGGCCTGACCATGTGCTGATCGATGTGCGCGGCGTTGGCTATATTATATTCGTGTCTGACCGCACCCTTGCTGCGATGCCCCCCTTGGGGCAGGCGGTGGCGCTGTTCACCGAATTGGTCGTGCGCGAGGATTTGCTGCAACTGTTCGGCTTTCCAACGATGATAGAAAAAGAATGGCACAAGCTGCTGACATCCGTGCAGGGCGTTGGCCCCAAAGCCGCCCTTTCGATGATGGGCGCGCTGGGGAGCGATGGCGTAGCGCGCGCCATTAATTTGGGGGACGCCCGCGCGATACAATCGGCGCAGGGCGTGGGGCCGAAACTGGCACAAAGGGTGATACTAGAGCTGAAATCCAAGGCCCCCAGCCTGATGGCCTTGGGCAGCACGCTGTCGGGCGAGGCGGTCGCCGATGATGCCGATAGCGTTGTCGAAAACCTAATTCCCATGCCCCGCAAGCAAGGCAAGCCCAGTGCCGATAGTGCAGCCAGCGCCGCCCGCGCCAATGCGATGGCCGATGCTCTATCTGCGCTGACCAACCTTGGTTACGGCACTGGCGATGCCGCCAGCGCGCTGGCCAACATCACCGCCGATGCGCCGAACTTAGATACCCAGTCCCTTATCCGCGCCGCCCTAAAGGCGCTTGCGCCCAAGGGGTAGAGGATGCATTTTCAAGACCTTTTGCGCGGGGCTGGATTTGATCTGCGTGATGTGGCGGTGATGCTGCATCAGCCCTCTATCGCGGGACAACGTGGCGCGCTTTTGTCTTTGGTGAACGACCACCCCGATCTTTTCGAGCTTTATCAAGACAATCACCCAAAAGGGCCCGAGGCAACCCTAAAGGCGCGCAAGTATGCGGCAAGCTTTGTGGTGAACGATCAGGGCGAAGCGCGCTTTGTTGGCCTTTACCGCGTGCTTCGCTGGGCCTACCGACGCTATACCGAACTTGCCGCAGACCCGCACCGAACTGCTTTGGCAGGAAAGATCACTGGCGAAACCATCAGCTTTTACGATGGCCGCGAAGGCGATGGTCGCGCCGTGTTTGATCTTGAATTACTTCCTGATTTTGCCGCGCTGAAGGGCCGGCTTATTGTGCCACGCCCCGCTGGCCGCGCCTATGTGCGCCTTGCAGAAAACTGTTCGCTGCCCATAACGCGTATTGAAGAAACTGCGCGGTTTATCCCGCCCATGCCGTCGTGGGATGGGCTGGTGATGACAGCGCAAGACATTCGCACCATCCCGCAACCATGGGCCGATAAGCTGTCGCAATGGCGGGGGATATACCATATTGTCGATATCTCTGACGGCGCGCGCTATGTAGGCTCGGCCTATGGCGAAGAGAATATTCTTGGCCGCTGGCGCGCGCATGTTCAGCGCGACAGGGGCGTGACAGTGGAACTTGCCAAGCGCGACCCCATTCATTTTCGGTTTTCCATCCTTGAACTGCTTGCGCCCAATGCCGTGATGGAAGATGTTGTTGGGCGCGAAGGATCGTGGAAAGAACGCCTTGCGACACGCGAGCCGCATATCGGGGGGCTAAACAAGAATTGACATCCGACCCCACATTGCGCCCTGATGCGCTGCCCGAAGACCTTGACCGCGCGCTGCGGCCGCAAACGCTGGCCGAGTTTGTGGGCCAAGCCGAAGCGCGGGCGAATTTGGCTGTGTTTATTGAATCTGCGAAAATGCGCGGGCAGTCGATGGATCACACGCTGTTTCACGGCCCGCCAGGCCTTGGCAAAACAACGCTTGCCCAGATTATGGCGCGCGAACTTGGTGTGGGGTTTCGGATGACCTCTGGCCCTGTGCTGGCCAAGCCTGGCGATTTGGCGGCTATTCTGACCAACCTAGAACCGCGCGATGTTTTGTTTATTGACGAAATTCACCGCCTATCCCCCATAGTCGAAGAAGTGCTTTATCCCGCGATGGAGGATTACGCGCTGGATTTGGTCATTGGCGAGGGGCCAGCGGCGCGCACTGTACGCATTGATTTGCAGCCCTTTACCCTTGTGGGCGCGACTACCCGCCTTGGCCTTTTGACCACGCCTCTGCGCGACCGTTTTGGCATTCCCACGCGCCTTTTGTTCTACACCGAGGAAGAGCTTGACCTAATCGTCGCGCGCGGGGCGCGGCTGATGGGTATTCCGTCTGATCCTGAAGGCGTGCGCGAAATTGCGCGGCGCGCGCGCGGCACACCGCGTATTGCGGGGCGCCTTTTGCGGCGCGTGATTGATTTCGTCACGGTTGAGGGCACGGGCCGCCTGACGCGCGAGATTGCTGACCGCGCGTTGACGCGGCTTGGGGTAGATAACCTTGGGCTGGACGGGGCGGATCGGCGCTATATGCTGCTGCTGGCCGAGCATTATGGCGGCGGGCCTGTGGGGGTAGAAACCATCTCTGCCGCGCTGTCGGAATCGCGCGATGCGGTGGAAGAGGTGATCGAGCCGTATCTTTTGCAACAGGGCCTGATCCAGCGCACCCCGCGCGGGCGAATGTTAGCGGCGCGGGCGTGGCGGCATTTGGGGCTGGATGCGCCGCGCGCGCCCAGCCAGTCTGATCTGTTCGAAGGTTAGGCGATGGCGGATAAGCTTTCACCCGAAGATGTGACTGCGCTGTTCACCCGCAGCAGTGGTGATTATGCGTTCGCCCGCTGGGGCCGCCCGATTGCGCCCGTGATTTTTGGCGTGGATGATGCGACGCTTGCCACGTTCAAGGGCGCGATTGAGGCCATGGTTTCGTTGGCCAGCCATAGCACGGCAGAAACAGATCCCGAACTGGGCGCCAATCTGATGTTCTTTTTTGCGCGCACATGGGACGAGCTTTTGGACGTGCCAAACCTTGAGCAATTGGTGCCAGATCTTGCCCCTTTGGTGGCGCGCCTGAACGCAGCATCTGCGAACCAATACCGCTTTTTCCGTTTTGACGCGCAGGGGGCTATCAAGGCTGCTTTTGTGTTTTTGCGTATGGACGTGCATTTGTCCCAAATGCCCGCGCAGGATTTAGCACTGGCGCAGGCGGCGCAGGTGATGTGCCTTTGGTCGGATACGGCCTTTGTGAAAACCTCTCCCCTCGCCAATGCGGACGGCGTGGCCGTGCTGCGGGACGATATCGCAGCCCTGATCCGCGCCGCCTATGCCACTGTTTTGCCCAGTTATTCCAGCGATGCAGCCCACGCCCTGCGTCTTTGGGCGCGGCTGCCATAATGCGTGAGGCCGATTTATACCCACCCTTGAAGGCCTATCTGGAAGGGCAGGGCTATCAGGTGAAATCTGAAATCGGCGCCTGCGATATCATGGCGCGGCGGGGGGATGATCCGCCCGTGATTGTGGAAATGAAGTTGACCTTTTCGCTGGCCTTGGTGCTGCAAGGCGTGGCGCGGCAGGGGATGTTTGACGTGGTTTATCTGGCGAGCCCTATTGGCCCCAAAGGCTGGCCTGCAAGGTATAAGGATATCATCGCGCTGTGCCGCCGTTTGGGCCTTGGGCTGCTGGCGGTAAAGGGTGACACAGTTGAGGCGCATCTTGACCCTGCACCCTATGCCCCGCGCAAGAACGCCGTGCGCGCAGGCAAATTGCTGCGCGAGTTTGACCGCCGCGTGGGCGATCCGAACATCGGCGGCACGACGAGGGTGCAGCGGATGACGCATTACCGCCAAGACGCGTTGCGCGTGGCGGCGGCCTTGGCGAACGGCCCCCTTAAGGCGCGGGATTTGACAAAACTTAGCGCAGTTTCCCGCGCCTGTGCGATGGCGCGCACCGATCATTACGGTTGGTTTTTCCGCCCCGAAAGCGGCATCTATGCGCTGACGGATACAGGGCGCGCGGCGCTGGTATCGCATGGCGATGAGATAGCCAAGTTATGGAGAGACAGTGCAAATGCACAGCTTTGAATGCCGCGTCTATTATGAGGACACCGATTTGGCAGGCATTGTCTATTACGCCAATTACCTGAAATTCATCGAGCGCGCCCGCAGCGAATGGGTGCGCACATTGGGGCTGGATCAGGCCCAATTAAAGGCGGAAACAGGCGTGGTTTTCGCGGTGCGGCATCTGACGGCGGATTACCTAAGCCCTGCCAAGTTCGACGATGTTCTGACTATCACCACGCAGGTTTTGAAAACCTCTGGCGCGCGGATGGCGCTGGATCAGCGGGTTTTGCGGAGCGGCGTTTTGCTGTTTGACGCGCGCGTCACGCTTGTCGCCATCGGGGCAAACGGCGCGCCTGCACGCCTGCCGAAAGCCCTTCGCGCGGCGCTGGGCTAAACCCTGATAGGCGCGGTTTTGCCGAATGTGGCAAAGATATGTTCATTTCTGTTGAGATGGGTTATACTAAATTTAACAGCAGGGTGAATGCCCACAAAAACAGAGCAGGCACAATGAACACAGACACCCTTGCCATGGCGCAGGAGATTGATTTCTCTCTGCTGGCCCTTTTCGCCCGCGCAACCCTCACGGTAAAAATCGTGATGATTGGCCTGATGATGATGTCGTTTTGGTCATGGTCGATCATCTTTCGCAAACATCTTTTGTTCCGCCATGCGCGCGGCGAGTCCACCGAATTTGACGCGGCCTTTTGGTCGGGCGAGCCGTTGGACGAACTGTTTGACAAAATCGGCGGTGCGGCGCGCGGCGCATCGGAAAAGATTTTTTCGGCGGGGATGCTGGAATGGCGGCGCAGCCACCGCGATGATGGGCGGCTGATTGCAGGCGCGCAGGCGCGCATTGACCGCGCGATGGATGTCGCTATTTCGCGCGAGGTTGAACATTTAAATTCAGGCCTGTCGTTTTTGGCGACCACAGGTTCAACTGCGCCCTTTATCGGCCTGTTTGGCACAGTTTGGGGCATTAAACACAGCTTTGAGCAGATTGCGATTTCGCAAAACACCTCGCTGGCCGTTGTCGCCCCAGGTATTGCCGAGGCGCTGCTGGCCACGGGTATTGGCCTAGTTGCAGCTATTCCTGCCGTGGTGTTTTACAACAAGCTGAACTCGGACAGTGAAAAGATCAGTGGCGGATACGAGGCCTTTGCTGACGAATTTTCCACCATACTGTCGCGCCAGTTGGACGCATAAATTATGGCGGGCGGGGTTATCAAATCGGGCGGCAAAGCGGGGCGGCGCGGGCGCGGAAGGCGCGGCGGCGGCGCTGTGATGTCAGAGATTAACATCACGCCGTTTGTGGATGTGATGCTGGTTTTGTTGATTATTTTCATGGTGGCAGCGCCGATGCTGACTGTGGGCGTGCCGCTGGAACTGCCTGATACTGCCGCCAAGGCTATGCCAGACGAGCAGGAACCGCCCCTGACCATTTCGTTGGCGGCGGATGGGCGGGTTTATATCAATGAAACCGAAGTGGCCGAGGCGGAATTGATCCCCAAACTGGAGGCCATTGCCGCCGAGCGGACATCTGATAAGGTATTCCTGCGCGCCGATGGGACGCTTAACTATGCGCGTGTGGCCACCGTGATGGGCGCGCTGAATGCGGGCGGGTTTAACAATATTGGGCTTGTCACGGATTCGGGTGGCAGTGCGATGGGTGGCAGTGCGATGGGTGGCAGTGCGGCGGGCGGTAATGCGGCGGGTGGGAACTGACCCGTGGGCGTTTGGCGCGATATGGACACGGGCACAAAGGCATCCGCCATTGGCCATGGCGCGCTGATCGTTTGGGTGCTGCTGGGTGACGCTTTGTGGCCATTTGATACCTCAACTGCGCCCGAAGTGGCAAATGTCTCGCTGATGAGCGAGGCGGATTTTGCCGCATTGCAGGCCAGCGCGCCAAAGCCAGATGCGCCCAGCGAAACGCCGCCTGCGCCTGCCGAAGCCGCCTCGCCACCCCCAAAGCCAGCCGCGCCGCCAGCCGAGGAATTGCCGCAAGATTTGCCTGTGGCGGACGCTGCCCAGCCTGAAGAAGCCCCCCCGCCCGTGGCCAGGGTTGCCGAGGTGGAACAGCCCATTCCTGTGCCGCCATCCGAAACGCCGCCCGCCCCGCGCCCGATGGATAGGGTGGCAGCAACCCCTGTGGACGAGCAGCCCGACACCCCCGATGTGGCCGATCAGGCGACGCCAGAGGTATCGGATGAGGCCCCTCCCGATGCCGAAGTGCCCCCCCCAGATCAGCCGGCTGCCGCCCCGCAAGAGGCCGCCCCCGTTGTGGTGACCGAGGCCGAGCCCCCGCCAGAAGATGCGCCACAACTGGCCCCCACAACCAGCATTCGCCCCAAATCGCGCCCAGTTAAACCTGCGGTCTCCCCAACCGAAGACGCCGATGCTGCGGCGATTGCGGCCGCGCTGGCCGAAGCTACGGCAGACGTGCCCGATGCTGCCGCTGAACCTGCCGCAGATGCGGGGGCCGCCGCCGATATTCCCGAAGGCCCGCCGATGAGCGGGGGCGAAGTTGAAGGCCTGCGGATTGCAATCAACCGCTGCTGGGTGACATCGACCCTATCGACCGAGGCGATGAACACCACAGTCACCCTGCGCGTGGAAATGAGCGAGGCAGGCAAACCCACCTCGATCGAGATGACCAGCTTTGATGGCGGATCAGAGGCCGCCGCGCAAAAGGCTTATGAAGCGGGCCGCCGCGCAGTCAACCGGTGTGCTGGCCCTAATGGCTATGATTTACCGCCCGAAAAATACGGCCAATGGAATGTGCTGAATCTGATTTTCGATCCGAACGGAATGCGGTTAAGGTAGGCCGCACCGCCCACTTAAGTTACCCCATCAAACCCCGTGCCAAAACGAGGATAAAATGACCAAGCTGACACACCTTGCCGCCCTTGCCCTGATGGCGTGGGCCACATTTGCCGCCCCCGCCAGCGCGGAATTGACCATCCGCCTGACGGACGGGGTGATTGAACCCATGCCCATCGCCATCCCCACCTTTATCGACGAAGGCGGTGCGGGCGATATTGCGGCCAGCCTGTCGCGGGTGGTGGCGGCGAATTTGGTGGGCACGGGGCTGTTTCGTGAAATTGGGGCCGAGGCTTATATCAGCCAAGTGGGCGGTTTTGACGCGCCCATCGCCTATGCCGATTGGCAGGCGATCAACGCCCAAGCGCTGATTGTTGGCGCGGCCAGTGCGCAGGGCGATCAGATTGTGGTCAAGTTCCGCGTGTTCGATGTGTTTTCGGGCGCGCAACTGGGCGATGGGTTGCAATTTGCTGCCCCTGCCGCAAGCTGGCGGCGCATGGCGCATAAGGTATCGGATGCGGTCTATAGCCGTATCACGGGCGAGGGGCCGTATTTTGACAGCCGCGTGGTGTTTGTGGCCGAATCTGGCCCCAAGAATGAACGGCTGAAGCGTTTGGCCGTGATGGATCAAGACGGCGCGAATGTGCAGTATCTGACCGATAGCAGTTCTATCGTGCTGGCCCCGCGCTTTTCCCCCGATGGCAAGCGGATTTTGTTCACCTCCTATCAATCTGGCTTTCCGCAGATTTATGAGATGGATGTGGCCACGCTGCAAACGCGCAGTTTGGGCCAGCAAGAGGGTACGATGACCTTTGCGCCGCGCTTTTCCCCCGATGGCAACAGCGTGGCGTTCAGTTTGGAACGGGGCGGCAATTCGGACATTTATACGCTTGATTTGCAGTCGTTGGCATTGACGCAACTGACGAACGCGCCATCGATTGAAACCGCGCCGTCCTTTTCGCCCGATGGCGGCCAGATTGTGTTTGAATCTGACCGCACGGGCAGTCAGCAGATTTATGTAATGCCCGTCAGTGGCGGCGAGGGCGTGCGCATTTCGAACGGGCAAGGCCGTTATGGCACCCCCGTGTGGAGCCCGCGCGGCGATATGATTGCCTTTACCAAGCAAAATCAGGGCCGTTTTCATATTGGCGTGATGTTGACCGATGGGGGCGAAGAACGCCTGCTGACATCGTCATTTCTGGACGAAGGCCCCACATGGGCCCCCAATGGCCGCGTGCTGATGTTCACGCGCGAAAGTGCGGGGGCCGAGGGGCAGGCGCAACTGTTCGCCGTGGATGTGGCGGGCCTTTCCCTGCGGCCAGTGCTGACCGAGGGGCCAGCGTCTGACCCGTCATGGTCGCCGCTGTTGCCCTAGGGGCGTGTGGTTCAACTTTAGGGCGGGGCGAAAATGGCTCGCCCACTTTAATGGCCCGACGGCGCTGATTTTGAATTGATATTTCGGTCAGTAAAGCTGGCGATTGAACATCCGTTCGACTTGCGCAGGCAATTTTCTGGGCGCCCGCATACGAGCATGTTTGGAAGCGTTTTCGAACTGTCTTGGTTGAGTGGTACCGACGGGTTTCAGATAAACGACGAGGCGACAAAATGACGGCTCGCGCCGATCTGTTGCGTGGGCTGGTGATGTTAATGGTGATGTTAATGGTGATGGGTTTAATGACCTAATCATAGGCGCACCTGTGGCCGATTCGAATGGCAGCATTTCTGCGGCGTCCTACATCCTCTTTGGTAAGGCTACACAGGCGACGACTGGCGATGATGAATTGACCCGCACCAATTGTGCAAAAACCATCAGTGGCCTAGTCGGGGATGAAACGTTGTTGGGGATGGCTGGAAATGATCAGCTTTTCGGCGGCGCAGGCAATGACAGCCTAGATGGCGGCGGTGGAAATGACAGGATGTCTGGCAGAAGCGGTTCGGACACGATCATTGGCGGCGCGGGCCGCAATGTTCTGACGGGCGGGCTGGACAACGATTTCTTCAAATTTACCGCGATGAATGAGATGCCCCTAAGCGAGGCCAATACCGACCTCATTTCAGATTGCAAACGCGGGCAGGATAAGATTGATCTTTCAACAATCGACGCCAGCACGGTGCTGACCACGGATGATGCGTTTATCTTTCGGGGCAGCAAGGAGTTTAAGGAAAACAACGCAGGCGAAATCAACTTTAAGAAATTCGACAATAAAGGCACAGCCAACGGTTACACGCTGGTCTATATCGACACTGACACCGACCGCGCGGCGGAAGGTGTGATTAAGGTGATGGGCCTGCATAATTTCACAGCGGGCGATTTTATTCTGTAGCGTTTGGCGCGATTTCGGCCCTTAATCAGCGCTGTGCAAGCGGTTTGGCGCACTGTTTAGTGAAAACTTACACAGGCGATTCCCAAGCCCGTGTAAAGCTGCTATACAGCGCGAAATCGGGCCGATAACACAGGAAAACCTGACATGAATATCACAACAAAACTGCTGATTTTGGTCGCAGCACTGGGCCTTGCCGCCTGTAAAAACCCAAACCGCTATGGCGCGGGCGCGAATGGTGCGCTGGGCGCGGGCGCTGGTTTTGGCGATGCGTCTGACCCAAGTTCGGCAGCGTATTTCAACCAAAGCATTGGTGATCGGGTGTTGTTCGTTGTTGACACCTCTACCGTGTCGGATGCGGGGCGCAGCATTTTGGTCGGCCAAGCGCAGTGGCTAAACGCAAACCCAACCTACGCTGTGATTATCGAAGGCCATGCAGACGAGCAGGGCACGCGCGAGTATAACCTGTCGCTGGGCGCAAAACGCGCGGCGGCGGTGCAAGATTTCCTGATCAGCCAAGGCGTGGCTGCGCCGCGTATGCGCACGATCTCTTATGGCAAAGAGCGCCCGCTTGAGGTGTGCTCGGACGAGGCGTGCTATACCCAAAACCGCCGCGCCGTGACGGTGCTGCAACTGGGCGGCGGGGCGTAACTATGCGGCGGCTGGCGGTTGCATTGGCCCTTGCGGCGGCGCTGGTTGCGCCGCCCGCACGCGCACAGGATAATGCCCAAACGCTGGCCGACATTAAGGTGGAGTTGTCGCTGCTGATGGCGGAATTCACGGCGCTGAAGGGTGAATTGGTGGCGGGCGGGGCTGCGTCAACGGGCGCTGCGGGGGGCGATGCCTTGCAGCGACTGGACGCGATCGAGGCGTCAATTGCCCGCCTGACTGCGCAGTCCGAAGCGGTTGAAATTAAAGTGAACAAAGTGGTCACCGATGGCACAAACCGTCTTGGTGATTTGGAATATCGCTTGTGCGAAGCGACCGAGGGCTGCGATCCAAGCACCCTGCCTGCAACCCCGCTGCTGGGCGGCGATCCTGCGGCAGATTCTGCCGCAGATTCTGGGGCAGATTCTGCGGCAGATGCGGGCGGCAGTGGTGATGCAGTGCCTGCGGATGCGGGTGCTGGCGTGGAATTGGCCGTAGGGGAAAAGCGCGATTATGACCGCGCGGCGGCGTTGCTGGAATCGGGCGATTTTGCGGGGGCTGCGGCGGGCTTTGCAAGCTTTGTGCAGACCTATCCTGGCAGCCCGCTGACGCAAGACGCCCACTTCAAACGCGGCGAGGCGTTGGCACAGGCGGGGGATGATGCGGGATCAGCGCGGGCCTATTTGGATGCTTTTACCGCTGATGAAGCGGGCGAATTTGCCCCTGAGGCGCTGCTGAAACTGGGCCGCGCGCTGGGGGCTTTGGGGCAGGTGCCCGATGCCTGTTTGACCTTGGCCGAAGTGGGCAGCCGCTATGCAGGATCGGTGCAGGCGGGCGACGCAGCAACTGCAATGGCAGGGCTGGGGTGCCAGTAGGGCCAGGGGCGCAGCCCAGCGGCGCAGGTTTGGCGGCGCGATGTGCTGGGCAACTGGCGCGGCTGGGGTTTGATATACACAAGCATAAGCTGGGCCTCGCCGTATCGGGCGGGGGCGACAGCATGGCGCTGATGCATCTGGCGCATCAACTTGGCATTGGGGCACGGGTCGCCACAGTGGATCACCGCTTGCGCCTTGCCAGCGCGGATGAGGCGCACATGGTGGCCCGTGCCGCGCAAGAGTTGGGATATGGCCACGATACGCTGACCTGGCGGGGCTGGGACGGGCGCGGCAATGTGCAAGATCGCGCGCGGCGGGCGCGGCGCGATTTACTTGCAGCTTGGGCGCAGGAAAACGGGCTAGACGGCGTGGCGCTGGCCCACACGAGCGGCGATTTGGCCGAAGGATTTATTATGCGCCTTGCGCGTGGGGCGGGGGTGGATGGGCTGGCTGCCATGCCCACGCGGTTTGTGCATGATGGCGCGGCCTTTTTGCGCCCGATTTTGTGGGCCACACGGGACGAATTGCGCGTTTTTTGCGCGGCGCGGGGCGCGGTGTGGGTGGATGACCCTAGCAACGAGGCAGTAAAGTTTGATCGTGCGCGCGCGCGCAAGGCTTTGCCCCAATTGGCAAAACTGGGGATTGGCCCGCAGGTTCTGGTGGGTGTCGCAGCCCATCTGCGCGAGGCGAGCGACGCCTTGGATTATGCCAGCGATGATCTGGCCCGTGCCTGCCTGCATCAAGCAAACGGCATCATCACACTTGCGCCAGAATGGCAAAACGCCCCCCCAGAATTGCAACGTCGTTTGATCCAGCGGGTGATTCTATGGATTGCCCCGGCCGATTACCCCCCACGCGGTGCGGCGCTGGGCGAGGCGATGTTGCGCGTGGCCCAAGGCCTGCCGACGCAACTGGCGGGGTGCCATTTTGTGCCCCACCATGGCCAAACACTGGCATTCCGCGAGGCGCGGCGCTGCGGCGGGCCAGTTGAGGCCCAATCAATCTGGGATGGCATGTGGCGATATGTTGGGAAAGCCGCTGACACAGAACCAAAAATCGCCCCATTAGGGGCTGCGGGGCTGCTGCAATGGCAGGGCTGGCGCGCGCTGGGATTGCCGCGCGCGGCCTTGCTGTCGCAGCCCTGTTTGTGGGCGGATGGGCAGATGATTGCGACCCCCTTTTTGCACGATAATGCGCAAACTCACGCTTTTTTGCGCAGCCCTGCGGCGGATAGTCTCTATTCTAAGCGATTATCGCATTGAAAGGCGGCGCTTAATCTCTATCTTACATGTAATCGCCGCACCTGCCCGCCGGGCCACCGTGGCATCTTCAGGAGACCGTTCGTGGGCAACGCACGAAATATCGCTTTCTGGGTCATCATGTTTCTTTTGCTGCTGACCTTGTTTCAGTTCTTTGGCGGTGGCAGCAGCAGCAGCACGCAAGCCGCCAATACTGTCAGCTATTCGGAATTTATCACCATGGTCGAGGCGGACGAGGTGCAAAGCGCGACCTTGAATGGCGAGCAGGTGACGTTCCAATCGAAAGACGGCCGCGCTTTGTTGACCATTGCGCCCGTTGATAACACGCTGACGCAGCGCCTGATCGACAATAACGTGCAGGTCGTGGCCAAGGCGCAAACGCCTTCGGGGTTTATGTCGCTGATCTCGGTTTGGTTGCCGTTTGTGCTGCTGATTGGACTGTGGTTCTTTTTCATGAACCGTATGCAGGGTGGGGGCAAAAATGGTGCGATGGGCTTTGGCAAATCGCGCGCTAAACTGCTGACCGAAAAGCATGGCCGCGTGACGTTTGACGACGTTGCAGGCATTGACGAGGCCAAGGACGAGTTGGAAGAGATCGTCGAATTCCTGCGCAATCCGCAGAAATTCAGCCGTCTTGGTGGTAAAATTCCAAAAGGCGCGCTGCTGGTTGGCCCGCCCGGAACGGGTAAAACCTTGCTGGCCCGCGCCATTGCGGGCGAGGCGGGCGTGCCGTTCTTTACGATTTCAGGTTCGGATTTTGTCGAAATGTTCGTGGGCGTTGGCGCAAGCCGCGTGCGCGACATGTTCGAGCAGGCCAAAAAGAACGCCCCCTGCATCGTGTTCATCGACGAGATCGACGCCGTGGGCCGTGCGCGCGGCGTGGGCATTGGCGGCGGCAATGACGAACGCGAGCAAACGCTGAACCAATTGCTGGTGGAAATGGACGGTTTTGACGCGAACGAAGGCGTGATTATTGTGGCGGCTACGAACCGCCCCGATGTTCTTGACCCTGCCTTGCTGCGCCCCGGCCGTTTCGATCGCCAAATTCAGGTTCCCAACCCCGATATTCGCGGGCGGGAAAAGATTTTGGGCGTGCATGCGCGCAAAACCCCGCTGGGGCCAGATGTTGACTTGCGCATCATCGCGCGCGGTTGCCCCGGCTTTTCGGGCGCTGATCTGGCCAATTTGGTCAATGAAGCGGCGCTGATGGCTGCCCGCATTGGCCGCCGGTTTGTCACCATGGACGATTTTGAAAAGGCCAAAGACAAAGTCATGATGGGCGCCGAGCGCCGCAGCATGGTGATGACCGAGGATGAGAAAAAGCTGACCGCCTATCACGAGGCGGGCCACGCGATTGTGGGTCTGAACGTGCCGCATCACGACCCGATCCACAAAGCCACGATTATCCCGCGCGGGCGCGCACTCGGCATGGTGTTGAGCCTGCCCGAACGGGATCAGTTGTCGGTGTCCTACACCAAATACAAATCGAAAATCGCGATGGCGATGGGCGGCAAGGTGGCGGAAGAGCTGATCTTTGGTGCGGAAAATGTCACGTCTGGTGCTACGTCTGACATTCAACAAGTCAGCCGTATCGCCCGCGCGATGGTGACACAGTTCGGCTTTTCCGAAGCGTTGGGCAATGTCGATTACGCAAATGAGCGCGAAAGCTATTTGGGAACCGCTTCGGGTGGCACGTCGCATTCGGGTAATACGCAAAAGCTGATTGATGACGAAGTTAAGAAAATCGTCGACGAGGGCTATGCCCGCGCAAAGCAGATCCTCACGGAAAAGAACGAAGACTTGCATCGCTTGGCCAAGGGACTGTTGGAATACGAAACCCTGACGGGCGAGCAGATTGGCCGCGTGATTGCTGGTCTGCCGCTGGCGGCGGTAGATGATGGGATGAACCCGCCGCCCGCTTCTGGTGGCGGAGATATCCTTGCCGTGCCAAAAACGCGGGCGCGCAAGCCAAAGGTTGACCCAAGCCCAGAGCCGAGCGCGTAAAGAACAGCGCGCACCGCCTAACAAAGCCCCGAAACCCGTGCATTGGGTTTTGGGGCTTTTGCGTGATCTGGCTAGGCAAAACGCTTGGCAATGAGTAAGCAGGGCCCAGACCTGCCGCAGTTCGGAGTGCGCGATGATTTCTGTTTACGGAGAAAATGACGGGCTTTTGACCCTGCTTGACCCTGCCGATATCGCCAGCGACCGCGCGCTGTGGATTGATCTGGAATTCCCGACCAAAGATGAAGAAGCGCTTGTTGAGGCGGCTTTGCTGATCAATATCCCGACGCGCGAGGATATGCAGGAAATCGAAAATTCCTCGCGTTTGTATACCGAAAGCGGGGCGCTGTTTTTAACTGCGCAGATCTTGGCCACGCATGAACCTGCCCTAACCGAAATCAGCCCCGTCACCTTTGTTGTGCTGCCGCAGAAAATGGTGACGGTGCATTACCACCGCCCAGGATCATTCGCCTATTTCGCCAAATGGGCGGCGGCGAATAAAATTGTGCCTGGCGGTGGGACAGGCGCGTTGCTGTATCTGCTGGAATCGGTCGTTGACCGTCTTGCTGACGTGCTGGAGAGCGAGGCGCGCAAGCAAGATGCCCTGTCCACCGCCATTTTTGCCGCCCACCGCCCCAAAGGCAAAACCGATACCCTAGCCGCCGTTTTGCAGCGCATTGGGCGATCCGAGGATTTGAACTGTAAAATCGGTGAAAGCCTTGGCACGCTGTGGCGGCTAGCGGGGTATTTGGCCGCCGTCCCCGTGCCTGCACTGGCCAAGGGCAAGGCCGATAAATCGGCCGCGCACGACCGCCTGCTGCTGAAAACCTTGCAGCGCGATGTGGCATCGCTGCGCGAGGTGGCCGATACGCAATCGGTCAAGATTAGGTTCCAGTTGGATGCGACTTTGGGCGTGATTAACATTCGCCAATCGGACGTGGTCAAGGTGTTCTCGGTCGTGGCGTTCGTATTCCTGCCGCCCACGCTGATTGCCAGCATTTACGGCATGAACTTTGCCGTGATGCCCGAATTGCAATGGCGCTGGGGCTATCCGATGGCGGTGGGGATGATGGTGCTGTCTGCCGTTATTCCTACCATCATCTTTCGCTGGAAGAAATGGCTGTAATCGGGCAGGTTGGCGCGAAATAGGAGAGTGCGATGCCTGCCCTGATGCCGACGCAAATCTATGGAACAATCACGTGGCTGGGGCTGGTGGGCGACCGCGATGCAGCCCTTGCCAGCGGCGCTGTGCAGGAGATTACCGCGCTGTTTTCGGGGCCAGTTGGGGAAACGCACGGCGGTCTGACGCGCGCGTCTGATAGCCGCGTTTTGGCGCAATACAAACGCGGAACGCCCATTCGCAACACGCGGCAGTTTTCCATTTTGTCGGCCGAGGATTTGGCAGAGATTGCGGCCAAGATGGGGATCGATGGCTTAGACGGCGCGCTGGTGGGGGCGAATATGATTGTCGCTGGCATCCCCGATTTCACTCATCTGCCCCCCAGTAGCCGCCTGCAAAACGAGGCAGGGGCGACCCTGACCATAGACATGGAAAACCGCCCCTGCACCCTGCCGCACGAACCCATCGAGGCCGCCCACACAGGCTTTGGATCGCGGTTTAAGGCTGCGGCCAAGGGGCGGCGCGGGGTGACGGCATGGGTCGAACGGGAAGGGGTGTTTCGCGTGGGGGACAGGCTGCGCCTTCATGTGCCTGATCAGGATGTGTGGCAGGGGTTAGGGGGTAGGGGGTGATCGCTTGGCTATCCGATCAAGATTCAATTTAGTGGTGAGAAAAGGAAAATGGAATTGAAAGCTTTCTTGTATAAACTTTTGATTATCGTAATTTGTCTTGTAGCTCTCAACCTGTCGTTGGATCTGTTGGCCGCAATGATTTACCGGTAAAGCAAGCTGCGTTAACACCTCCCCCACACCCCCAAAAACCCATCCACACCCGCCTTTGTCGTCGACCAACTCGCCACCAGCCGTGCCGCCTCGAACCCCTCCGCCGCAGGCATGTCGTAAAACGCGGCCCCTGCGGCGCGCAGGCGTTGCGATGTGCCTGCCGGCCACTGGGCAAAGATCATATTCGCTTGCACGGGGTGCAGCAGGGTTGCGCCGCGTGCGGTTAGGCCAGCGGCCAGCAGGGCGGCCATGTCATTGGCGTGGCGCGCGCGGGTTAGCCATGCGCCGCCTGCAAGGTACCCTTCTATCTGGGCGGACAGGTAGCGGTGTTTGGAAAACAGATGCCCCGCGCGTTTGCGGCGCAGTTCAAACTCCCACGCTTTCGCAGCGTCGAACATCACCACCGCCTCAACCCCCAGACAGCCGTTTTTCGTGCCGCCGAATGACACCACACCCACCCCCGCGCGGCGTGTCAGATCGGCTGGGTGCGCGCCTGTGGCGATGACTGCGTTGGCGAATCTTGCGCCGTCCAGATGCACGGGCAGTTTGTGCGCGCGTGCGAGTGCGGAAAGGGCGGTCGTCTCGGCAGGGGAATAGACCGTTCCCGCCTCGGTCACGTTGGTGAGCGACAGCATGCCCTTTTGCACGCCGTGCACGGAAGTGCCCGTGCTGGATAGGGCGGCGTTTAAGGCGGCGGGATCCATCTTGCCATGATCGCCCGCCACGCGGATGATTTTGGCCCCATTTGTGAAAAACTCTGGCGCGCCGCATTCGTCCATTTCGATATGCGCGGCATCATGGGCGAAAATCGCGTGATAGGGTTGGACATGGGCGGCAAGCGCAAGGGCATTTGCAGCGGTGCCCGTGGCAACCAGATAAACGGCGGCATCGGGGGCGGCGAAGATATCGCGGATCATTTCCGTGACCCGTGCCATGGCGGCGTCTGCGCCATAGCTGGCGTCGTATCCT
Organism: Pseudorhodobacter antarcticus; assembly: GCA_945862435.1. Taxonomy (GTDB): domain Bacteria; phylum Pseudomonadota; class Alphaproteobacteria; order Rhodobacterales; family Rhodobacteraceae; genus Cypionkella; species Cypionkella antarctica_C. The sequence goes on along the minus strand of CAMAXX010000023.1, from coordinate 22,810 downwards.
GAATTTACGTTCACAATGGCGGCCATCACTTCGGGGCTTGCGGCGCTGGCATTGTCGGATGTAAAAATCATAGCTCTTGTTCCAGCAGGTATTCGTCCCAATCGTCTTCATCTACCGCCGCCTCGGACACTGTTATCCCGCGCACAGATTGACCTGCGGTGTGGACTGATTCGGGGTCGCCTGTAACGAGAGGATGCCAATTTGGCAGCGGATTGCCCTGATGCAGCAGTTTGTAGGCGCAGGTCACTGGCAGCCAATAGGCGACCTTGGGCAGGGTTTTGGGGTTAAGGCGCACACATTCGGGAACGTAAGTGAACCGCCGTTCATAATTGCCACAGCGGCAGGTGGCCCCGTCCAGCAGGCGGCAGGCAACGCGGGTGTATTCCACTTCGCCTGTGTCTTCATATTCGATTTTGTTCAGGCAGCATTTGCCGCAGCCATCGCACAGCGCCTCCCACTCGGGCGTGGTCATTTTGTGCAGGGGAACGGTTTCCCAGAATTTGTCGCGCAGGGTCATAACAGTATCGCGCGCGCTTGGGCGCAATCATCGGCCATTTGCGCCATAAGGGCGGGTAGGCCGTCAAACTTTGCCTCGTCGCGCAGAAATTCCATGAGCGAGACCGAAATGTCTGCGCCGTAAAGATCGCCCGAAAAATTAAAGATAAAGGTTTCCAGATTGGGCTGGTTTGCCTCAAACATCGGGCGAATACCAAGACTGGCCGCGCCGATATACTGGCCTTTGTGCGGGCCGTTCAGCACAGAGGCGCGCACGGCATAAACGCCAAAGCGGGGCAGGTGCAGGCCAGATATATCCATATTCGCAGTGGGATAGCCCAGCTCGCGCCCGCGTTTATGGCCGTGGATCACCGCCCCTTCAAAGCTATGCGGATGCCCCAGCATTTGCGCAGCGGCGCGCGGGGTGCCTGCGGTAAGGGCTGCGCGAATGGCAGTTGATGAAACTTCCGTCCCCTGATCTGCCACCATTTCGGCTATGGTCACGCCAAAGCCAAATTGCGCGCCCAAATCTGCCAAATCATGCGCGCTCCCTGCGCGGGATTTGCCAAAACTGAAATCAGCCCCAACAGTGACATGGGCTGCGCCGAGGCCATCCGCCAGCACATGTTGGGCAAATTCCAGCGGAGTCAACGCGGCAAGGGCTGCGTTAAATTCCAGTTGGAACAGATGCTGCACACCAATGCGGGCCAATTCGTGCGCGCGGGCGCCATCGCTCATCAGGCGAAACGGCGCGGCGTTTGGCGCGAAAAATTCGCGGGGGTGGGGGGTAAAGGTGACAATGCCAAGCGGGCCATGCGGGCGCGCCAGATCAATCACCGCGCGGTGGCCCAGATGCACTCCGTCAAAATTGCCCAAGGCTACGGACGCACCGCGCGCGGTTTGCGGGATGGATCGCCAATCGTTGAAAATCTGCATATTACCCCTTGGCGCGGGGCGCATTGCCCGTCCGCGTCAGTCGAATTTCGAACTTGGGGCCAGCACCAGCGCCTCGCCCTTGAGCACTATTGTATCGCCCACGCGGCAGAATGTTTCAAGGGTCACACGGCGGCGGGCGTGGTCAATACCCATCACGCGCACCACCGCCTCGACCATATCCCCAGGACGGACGGGGGCCATGAATTTTAGATTCTGGCCAAGATAGACAGTGCCATGACCCGGCAACTGTTCGCCAATGACCGCCGAAATCAGCCCCGCAGTCAGCATACCATGCGCGATACGGCCTTGAAAAATGGTGTCTTGGGCATAGGCATCGTCTAAATGCACGGGGTTACGGTCGGTTGACACCTCGGCGAAAAGTTCGATGTCGCGGTCGGTGACCACTTTGCGCAAGCTGCGTTCCATACCCACGGCCAATTCTTCGATGCAAATCGTGCCGCGCGGAAAATTGTCAAGCATGGCGCTATCCTGTGCTGGTGGGGCGTGAGAATCCATGAGGCTGCATAGCAAAGGCTGCAATGCGCCGCAATCCCTTGCGCAGCTTTTATTCGTTTGTGTGGTAAAAAAGGTAATAAAGTTGCGCGGCTACTCTAGGAACCCCATGGAATAGCGTGGCGCGGCCTGCTTTTCTGCCAGAAATGCCTGCAAAAGCCTAGGGTCAGGCGCACCGAGATTGGGGCCAAAGCGCGCCGCGTCAACGCCCGAGGTGATGTAAAGGCAATCCAATCCTTCGCCCCCCCCACCTGCGACATCGGTTGCAATCCCATCCCCTATGCACAGGATGCGCGGGTCATCCGCGCCCAGATCTGCGAGGCGCGCGCGCGCGCGGTCGTAAATTGGCGGGTGCGGTTTGCCGAAATACAGGGTTTCGCCGCCCATCTTCTCATATGCGGCAGCCAGCGCGCCTGCGCAATACAAAAGCTTGCCCGCCACATGCACGGTGATATCAGGATTGGCACACAGCATCGGCAGGCCAAGCGTTTTACCCATTAAAAGGGCTGCGCGGTAATCATCGGGGCTTTCGGTGTTATCATCTGTCAGGCCTGTGCAAACAATCCCCTGCGCGCGGTCCATTGGCACGCGGATGATGCCCGAACTGGCGGCCAGCGCCGCCATCGATGGGTCAAAATCGGTGAAGAACCCCTCATCCTTGGTCGCGCCGATGTGATGCACTTTTTGCCCAACCGCACCAGACAGCATAGCAAATTGCGCGGCTTGGCCCGATGTGACGATGTCGTCAAAGCAATCGGTCGGCACGCCCATGGCGGCCAGATGGGCTGCGACATCGCGGCGCGGGCGCGGCGCGTTAGTAAGAAGAATAACCCGCCCCCCCTGCGCGCGAAAGCCTTGCAGAGCGGATAAGGCGGCGGGAAAGGGCTGCGCGCCATTGTGCAAACAGCCCCATAAATCGCAAAACACTGCGTCATAGTCGGCTGAGATGCTGGCGAGCGACGGGATGATTTGGGTCATCGTCTTACAGTTTCAGCGCAGGGATGATCTGCTTTTTGCGGCTCATTAGGCCGGGGATCACCACGCTATCGCCCGAAACTTTCACACCAAAGGATGCTTCGGCAAGGTTCTTCACCAGATCGTTGGGCACCAGCAAAGTCGCCTCTTCGCGCAGAATGTCGATTACAAACAGCAGCACTTGGTCTGCGCCGGCTTTTTTTGCAGCGCTGTCCATCGATGCCATCAAGCTGGCCTTGCGATCCAGAATGACCTTTGGCGCAGTAGTTTCCAGCACCGAAATGCGCAATTTGCGGCCCGCAACGGTGTATTCCTTGCTGTCCATCCGCAGCAGCGCCGCATCTGAAAACGCTCCGACATCGGATTTCGCCTCGAACAATTTCGCGGCGAAATCAGGAATGGAAATGCCCAAATCAGCGGCCAGCTTTTCGGCCACGGTGCGGTCATGCGTCGTCGTGGTGGGGCTGCGAAATTCCAGCGTATCGGACAAGATGCAAGACAGCATCAAACCTTTGACCCAAGTCGGCATTTGGGCGGCATCTGTGCCCATAATGCCATGCATCACAGTGGCCGTGCAGGCCAACGGGCGGATGACAATGTCAATCGGCCCTGCGGTTTCTAGCCCCCCCACCAGTTTGTGATGGTCAATAATCGCGCGGATATCTAGCGCGTTTACATTGAAAGGCAGTTCGGCGGGGTTGTTGGTATCGACAATCACCACAGGCGTGCCATCGGGAATGTCGCTGACAATGCGCGGCTTTGGGCAATCCCAATGCTGCAACACAAAAGCGGCTTCGGTGTTCGGTTCGCCCAACAAAACTGCCTCGGCGGGGGTATTTCTAACTTCGTTCAGATACCATGCCCAAATGATGGGCGATCCTGTGGAATCGGTATCGGGGGATTTATGGCCAAAAACCAGCGTTTTCATCTGTCACCTATGCGTCGAGTTTGGCGGCTTGTAGCGCGGTGATGCAGGCTTGTCACGGGTGGGCGCATTTTTTCGTAACACGGGCGTTGACAGGCGTAGGCGAGATGCCTAGATGCAAATCGTTAGCACTCACACTAGGCGAGTGCTAATCTCATTCAACCTGGAAAACTCAAGGGAGTCCCCCCAGATGGCATTTACACCATTGCAAGACCGCGTTCTGGTTCGCCGCCTCGAAGGCGAAGATAAAACCAAGGGCGGTTTGATCATTCCTGATACCGCCAAAGAAAAGCCTGCCGAGGGCATAGTTGTGTCCGTAGGCCCTGGCGCGCGCAAAGACAGCGGCGAGTTGATCGCCCCGTCGGTCAAAGCTGGCGACAAAATCCTGTTCGGCAAATGGTCGGGCACCGAGGTTAAGCTGGACGGCGAAGACCTGCTGATTATGAAAGAAAGCGACATTCTTGGGGTTATTTCCTAAGTCACCGCTTTTGCATAACTGAACACCACACATAGGAGTTTGCACCATGGCTGCAAAAGACGTTCGTTTTAATTCCGATGCCCGCGACCGTATGCTGCGCGGCGTCAACATTCTGGCCGATGCTGTCAAAGTGACCTTGGGGCCAAAGGGCCGCAATGTGGTTATTGACAAGTCCTTTGGCGCACCCCGCATCACCAAAGACGGTGTGACGGTTGCCAAAGAAATCGAACTGGCCGACAAGTTCGAAAACATGGGCGCGCAGATGGTCAAAGAAGTGGCTTCGCGCACCAATGACGAGGCTGGCGACGGCACCACCACCGCCACCGTTCTGGCCCAAGCCATCATCAAAGAAGGCATGAAGGCCGTTGCTGCTGGCATGAACCCAATGGATCTAAAGCGCGGTATCGATCTGGCAACGACCAAGGTTGTAGCCGCGATCAAAGCTGCTGCGCGCCCCGTGAAAGACACCGCAGAAGTGGCCCAAGTTGGCACGATTTCGGCCAATGGCGAGGCTGAAATTGGCCGCCAAATCGCCGATGCAATGCAAAAAGTTGGCAACGAAGGCGTGATCACTGTTGAAGAAAACAAGGGTCTGGAAACTGAAACCACCGTTGTCGAAGGTATGCAGTTCGACCGTGGGTATCTGTCGCCCTATTTCGTGACCAACCCAGACAAGATGATCGCCGATCTGGAAGATTGCCTTGTTCTGATCCACGAAAAGAAGCTGTCGTCGCTGCAGCCAATGGTTCCGCTATTGGAAGCCGTGATCCAATCGCAGCGCCCGCTGCTGATTATCGCAGAAGATGTTGAAGGCGAGGCTTTGGCCACGCTGGTTGTCAACAAACTGCGCGGCGGTCTGAAAATTGCAGCCGTTAAGGCCCCAGGCTTTGGCGATCGCCGCAAGGCAATGTTGCAAGACATCGCTATCCTAACTGGCGGCCAAGTCATTTCCGATGATCTGGGCATGAAGCTGGAATCGGTGACGATGGATATGCTGGGCAAAGCCAAGAAAATCTCGATCACTAAAGACCATACCACTGTCATCGACGGTGCTGGCGTTAAGGCTGAAATTGAGGCGCGCGTGGCCCAAATCCGCACGCAAATTGAAGAAACCACGTCTGACTATGACCGCGAAAAACTGCAAGAGCGCGTGGCCAAATTGGCTGGCGGTGTTGCCGTTATCAAAGTTGGCGGTATGACCGAAGTTGAAGTCAAAGAGCGTAAAGACCGCGTGGACGACGCGCTGAACGCAACCCGCGCTGCCGTACAAGAAGGCATCGTTGTGGGCGGTGGCGTGGCTTTGGTGCAGGCTGGCAAAGTGCTAGAGGGCCTGAAGGGCGCGAACAGCGACCAAGACGCAGGTATCGCTATTGTGCGCCGCGCGCTGGAGGCTCCTCTGCGCCAAATCGCAGAAAACGCTGGTGTTGACGGCGCTGTTGTTGCTGGCAAAATCCGCGAAAGCAACGACAAGAACTTTGGCTTTAACGCCCAAACCGAAGAATATGGTGACATGTTCGCGTTTGGCGTGATCGACCCTGCCAAAGTAACCCGCACCGCGCTGGAAGATGCAGCATCGGTCGCGTCTTTGCTGATCACCACCGAAGCGATGATCGCTGATCGTCCAGAGCCAAAGTCGGCTGGTGGCGCTGGCGGCGGCATGGGCGGCATGGGCGGCATGGACGGAATGATGTAATCCTGCCACCTTGGCAAACGAGAAAGGGCGCAGCAAAAGCTGCGCCCTTTTTAATTTGCGCTTGCACCCAAAGGTTGAATATCAACGCCCAATGACTAAGGCCGTGTTCATCGAATCCTCTCACAGCCACTATCAGGATCGCCCTGGCGAGCTATATCACTTTCCTAAAATGTACCTTTCGCGTGTCGCCAAAACTGTCGGCGACTACGTTGTTTTCTATCAAGGTCGGCGAGGCGGAGAAACAGGCTATTCAAGAGTGCAGCGCGTCGAAAGGATCGTGCCTGACCCCGCCGATCCAAACCATTACTTTGCGATCATGGACCGCGGGTCAGAATGGAGCTTTGATCGAAACGTTCCGCGAGTTCGCACTGATGGAACCCCATATGAGACAGGCTTGCCCTCGTCTGGTGGAAACAACACATCATCGGTACGGTTAATTTCAAATTCCGACTTTGCGGCGATCCTTGATGAAGGACTGCGCGAGATATACCAACCCGACACCCTGCCACGCACAGGCCCACTGCCCTCGGGAATTGCGCCAAACGTCGTGCCGCAAGTGTTGCAGTTTGATGATGCGGCGACCCCCTTCATCCACCAGCACGATCAGGATCGCACGATGGTTCTTTCCTCGCGCGCCTTGCGGGATCGCGCTTTTGCCCGTCAGGTGAAGGTCGCCTATGCGGGGCGTTGTGCCATGTCTGGACTGGAACTGCGCAATGGCGGGGGGCGGCCTGAAGTCGAGGCTGCGCATATAATCCCCGTCGAACAACGCGGCCCGGATACGGTGCGCAACGGCATTGCGCTGTCCGGCACCGTGCATTGGATGTTTGACCGTGGCCTCATTTCGGTAGATGAAAACTACGATTTATTGATTGCGAAAAACAGTGTTGCGGCAGAAGTGGCGGATCGGCTGCTTGTCAAGGATCGCAAACTTATCATGCCTGCCAATGCCGATCTTGCACCGCACCAAACCTACCTTCGTTGGCATAGGCACAATTGCTACAAGGGATAATCGCCACCGTGACAGCACCTTAGTTTGGTTTTCCAGCCCTTTTTCAATTTCACTTTGGCTAAAATACCTAAATCCTACCGTGCGATCACTTCTAGCGGATCATAGCCAATCCCGCTGCCCCAAGTTGCACTGACAAGGCTGCTGGGTTTAAAGCGCACTATCCCAGCCTCCAGCGCGGCCCGCGTGAAAAAGCGCCGCACGCTCACCACGCCTTCGGGATCGCGCCATGCGGGGTCAATCGCCCCTGCGATGATATGCGCGCGAAAGAAGATGTCCACTTGGTGAAACCCTGTGGCGGGGTCGTGAAATTCGTTGATCAGGGCAGGGGGGCCAACGGATATGGTTAGGCCCGTTTCTTCCAAAACTTCGCGCATCAGGTTGGCGGGCAAGGATGCCCCCGCTTCGGCTCCGCCGCCAGGGGCGCACCATAGGTCTGATTTGCCAGCAGGGTAGGCGTTGACCAAGAGCAGCAGGTTTTCATGCAAGATCAAAGCGCGGGCGGCGATGCGGATGGGTTTCTTCATAGGTCTAGTCTGCAAAGTGCGCGCGGGCTTGTCTAGGAAAATGCGCGGCCTTCGGCCCAAATCATCAGCTTGACCCAGTGATACATCGCGCGCAAACTGATCGTGCTGGAATCGTTGAATATCACCCCGCTTTATCCCCGCATTGCTAAGGCTATTTCCCTTTTTATGGGGCGGCCCAGCACGTTTTTGCTGGCGGTGCCGGCCATGGTGATCTGGCTGGTCACTGGCCTGCTGTTTGGTTTTTCTGGCACAGGACAATTGTTGAGTAACACAGGCACCACCATTATCACCTTTCTGATGGTATTTCTTATCCAGATGACGCTGTATCGCGATACAGCCGCGATGCTGATGAAACTGGACAAGCTGATCCGCGCGACCAATGGCGCACATAATGCAATTTTGGATTTGGAAGACTTGGACGATATTCTGTTGGAAAAGTTTCGGACGCGCTATCGTAGTTTTGCGGCGCAGGCGCGAGCAAACATTGCGAAAGGCAGGGGCGATATAGATACCCAAGAACCTTAGAGTTTGGCGGGCATCACGCGGTTAACATGGCCCATCTTGCGGCCCGCGCGGGCCTTGCCTTTGCCATACAGATGTAGGGCGGCGTGCCCCTCGCGCAGGATATACGGCACACGGGCCATATCATCGCCGATCAGGTTTTCCATCACAACGTCGCTGTGGCGCGCGCCATCGCCCAGCGGCAGGCCCGCCACCGCGCGGATATGCTGTTCAAATTGGTCTACCGCGCAGCCGTTCTGCGTCCAATGCCCCGAATTATGCACACGCGGGGCGATTTCGTTCACCAGCAATCCGTTTGGGGTGACAAACAGTTCCACCCCCATCACGCCGACATAATCCAGCGCATTCAGAATGCGCGCGGCGATCAGCACTGCGTCGCTGCGCAAACTTGGCGTCAGGCGCGCAGGCACTGTCGTGGTGCGCAAAATGCCATCCTCGTGCAGGTTCTCGCCGGGATCATAGGCGGCGACAGAGCCATCTAAGCCACGCGCTGCGATGACGGATATTTCGCGGTCAAAGGCGATGAAACCTTCCAGCACCGCCTCGGCCCCGTGCATCGCGGCTAGGGCGGCGGGCATGTCGCCAGTGGTTTTAATCCGCGCTTGGCCCTTGCCATCATACCCCAGCCGGTTGGTTTTCAAAATGGCGGGCAGGCCGATTTCTTGCGCGGCAGCGGTAAGGCTTGGCAGGTCGGTGATGCGCACATAGGGCGCGCAGGTTAGGCCAAGGCCCGTCAGAAAGCCTTTTTCCGCCATGCGGTCTTGGGAAATCGCCAAGGCGCGGCGGTTTGGGCGAATGGGGCGCAGCGCCTCTAGGGCGTCCAGCGCCTCGGTGGGGATGTTTTCAAATTCATAGGTGATTACATCGACCGATGCGGCAAAGGCGCGCAGGGCGGCAAGGTCGCTGTAGGGGGCGGTGGTGACGGTATGGGCGACATCGGCGGCGGGGCAGTTTTTGCTTGCTTCGAAGATATGGGTTTTGTATCCCAAACGGCTGGCCGCAACTGACAGCATCCGCCCCAGTTGTCCGCCGCCCAAAATGCCGATTGTGCTGCCAGGTTCCAAAGCGTTGGGAAGGCTATTCATCGCGCGGCACCTCGGGGATGCTAGCCGACAGGGCGGCGCGCCAAGCGTCAAGTTTGGCGGCAAGGGTGCCATCGTGCAGCGCCAGAATTCCTACGGCCAAAAGGCCCGCATTCGCCGCCCCTGCCGCGCCAATCGCCATAGTGGCCACGGGAAAGCCGCGCGGCATTTGCACGATGGAATACAGGCTGTCGGCCCCGGACAGTGCTTTGGTCTGCACAGGAACACCAATCACAGGCACGCGGGTTTTGCTGGCCATCATGCCAGGTAAATGCGCCGCTCCGCCCGCGCCCGCGATGATTACCTTTAGCCCGCGTGTCGCGGCGGTTTTGCCATACTCCCACAGCCGATCAGGCGTGCGGTGCGCCGAGACGATTTTAGACTCGTATGGAATGGCAAATTCATCAAGGATCAGCGCCGCCTCTTTCATGGTGGGCCAGTCTGACTGGCTGCCCATGATGATGCCGACATCTATGCGATCTGGGGTGCGGTCTGGCATGGCCCTGCTCCTGCGATTTTTGCCTGATTATACGGGCAAGGCAGGGGCGGCAAGGGTGGCAGCGCGGCCTTAGGCGATGATATTGGGAATGAGCTGTGCCGAAAGGGCAGTTATTTGGTCTTTTAGCGCCAGTTTTTGCTTTTTTAGGCGCTGCATGGTGATGCGATCAGGCAAGGCGGCAGCGGCCAGTTCGGCAATTTGAATATCCAGCGCGCGGTGTTCACTGCGCAGCATGGCCAGCCTGTTTGCCAGCACGTCGGTATGGCTCATTTCACTGGTGGCATTCATCGCGCAAACCCCGCCGCCGCTGCTTAAGAATCGGCTGCATGACGATAGCATATTTAAGCACGAAATGGCGGGAAATTTTCGCGCTTGGCGGGTTTTGTACGGGCACTTTGCCGCCCCCGCCTCTTGCGCGATGGACTTTGTCGCCCCATATTCCACCCATGGGCCGCCACACTGGGGCCGATCTGATGTGTCGCTTTGTGAAAGGACATGGAATGACTAAAATTACCTTTGGGGGCCACCCGTTCCTGCTGGGATTCGAGCAGCTGGAACGTCTTGTCGAACGCACGGCCAAAACAAGGTCAGAAGGCTATCCGCCCTTTAACATCGAGGTGACTTCGGAAAGCACTTACCGCATTACGTTGGCCGTTGCGGGGTTTCGGCAAGAAGATTTACAGATTACTGTCGAAGACCGCCAACTTGTCGTGCGCGGGCGGCAGGCCGAGGAGACGTGCGAGCGCGTGTTCCTGCACCGCGGCATCGCATCACGCGCGTTTCAGCGCAGCTTTGTCTTGGCCGACGGGGTCGAGGTGGCAGGGGCCGATGTGGAACACGGGCTTTTGCATATAGACTTGCACCGCATTGTGCCCGATGCTGTGGTGCAGACAATTCGTATTGGCCGAAAATAGGAGGGGTGTCATGGCAGAAAAGCTGAATATTACCGATACCACAGGCCACCAAGTTTACGTGCGCCCTGTGGCGGTGGAAACGCTGCCCGAACGCTTGCGGGTGCAGGTGGACGGCGTGGATACGATCTATGCGCTGACGGGCGAGGATGGCAAACAGATCGCACTCGTCATCAGCCGCGAGCTGGCCTATTCGGTCGCGCGCGAGCATGATCTGACGCCTGTCATGGTGCATTAACGCAGCGGACTTTTGCGGCCCCCTCGCTGCGCTTATCCCCTAACGCGGGAAGGGTGCGTCCCGTGTCTGGAAATTTGAAAAAAGAACAATCGGGAGCAAGGGGTTAGTCCTGCCCCGACAAGAAGCGTTCTGCATCCAGCGCGGCCATGCAGCCCATGCCTGCCGAAGTTACGGCTTGGCGGTAGATGTGGTCTGTTAGATCGCCTGCGGCAAAGACGCCCGCAATTGCGGTGCGGGTGCTGCCTGCCTGAACCTCAACATAGCCGCCATTGTGCAGGGGCAGTTGGTCTTTGACCAATTCAGAGGCGGGCGCATGGCCGATGGCCACGAAAAAGCCGTGGCAGGCAATGTCGGCCACGGCCCCCGTTTGTAGGTTGCGCGTGCGCACGGCAGTTACAGAATTAGGGTTTTCGCTGCCCAAAACTTCGGTGACTTCGCTGTTCCAGATCACTTCGATCTTGGGATGTTTGAACAAACGATCCTGCATGATCTTTTCAGCGCGAAGGGTGTCGCGGCGGTGGATCAGCGTGACTTTGCTGGCGAAATTGGTCAGGAATAACGCTTCTTCCACAGCCGTGTTGCCGCCGCCAATCACGACCACCTCGCGGCCGCGATAAAAGAACCCATCGCAGGTGGCGCATGCCGATACGCCAAAGCCTTTGAATTTTTCTTCCGAAGGCAGGCCCAGCCATTTTGCCTGCGCGCCTGTCGCCAAAATAACGGCATCGGCAGTATAGGTTGTGCCGCTGTCGCCAATTGCAGTGAACGGGCGTTTTTGCAGATCAAGGCTGGTGATGATGTCGGTAATCACCTCGGCCCCCATGGCCTGCGCGTGGTCTTGCATACGCACCATCAAATCAGGGCCTTGGACATGGGTATCGCCAGGCCAGTTTTCGACCTCGGTGGTGATTGTAAGCTGCCCTCCGGGCTGCATTCCCTGCACCAAAATGGGGTTCAACATGGCGCGGGCGGCGTAAACACCTGCCGTATAGCCCGCAGGGCCAGAGCCGATGATAAGAACTTTGGTGTGGCGCGTTTGGGTCATCATCCCCTCCGAAATATCTGTTGCACCGCGTATATGCCGCCGAAAGCAGCGGCGAAAGGGCTTGCAGGCAAATCTACCTTCACAATTCGGCGCAATTCACGATGCCCCAAATTTTTGCACGCCAAATTTTTGCACGCCAAATTTTTGCACGATTGTAAATAATTTAGCGCCTTTTGCGAAATATTATTGCGCAGCCCCCCCCCGCCACCTAGATAGAGACCCAGAGGAGTGACCCATGGCGATTGCAAATAAGTTAGACACGATTGACCGCCGGATTTTGGCCGAACTGCAGGCTGATGGACGCATGACCAATGTCGAGCTTGCCAGCCGTGTCGGCATTTCTGCGCCGCCTTGCCTGCGCCGTGTGCGCACGCTGGAGGAGGCGGGCTATATTAAGGGCTATCACGCCGATATTGATGCGCGCGAGTTGGGCTTTGAGGTGCAGGTTTTCGCGATGGTGCGGCTGCGCAGTCAGGCGGAGGTTGATTTATCTGCCTTTGAGCAGCGCTGCCGTGCCTGGCCGCTGGTGCGCGAATGTCATATGCTGAACGGCGAGATTGATTTCATTTTGAAATGTGTCGCCCCTGATCTAAGCACCTTTCAGAACTTTCTGACAGAAGGGCTGACCTCGGCGGAAAATGTCGCCTCTGTCAAAACCAGCCTTGTGATCCGCTGCGCGAAAGACCTTCCGGGCCTGCCCTTTGACGTTTTGGAAGAGCGGCTGGGAAAGAACGCCTAGTATTCATGCCCCCCGTAAACGGATCAGGCCGCCCCTTATGATGCCAGAGGAGCATCGGGGCGGCCTTGACTGAGCGTCCCAAGAGGGGCCAAATGCGGCCCAACTTGCAGGTGCCTTTGGGCGCAAGGCCCGTGGCGGTATGATGCAGCAGGACAACTGCATTTGAGCTTTGTGGCAAAATACTGGCTTTCGGTCAAGCCGTGCCATGCCTTTGCCGCAATTCACAGGGCGATGTGTACGGCGTCAGCCTGTTAACAACCCTAGCGAATACGTAGCAGAAGACGGAGGCAAAGTGAGGTGTGCAAAGGCAGGGCTTGCTCGCGCAAAGGGATAGTACGCGGCGATCTAAATACGAAAAGCCGCGCGGGCGACCCTGCGCGGCTTTTCTAAATCTCGATTATAAAGTGTAATAAAATCAGCCTATTCGGCGACTGGCTGCCGTAGTGTGGTGGCGCGCGCAGTTGCGACCCAAGGCAAGCAAAGCACATCTTCTGCACTTGCGGCCAAGATGACAGATTGCAGCCATCGGCGGTTGGTTTTCACCATGCACCTTCATTTAAAGCGGATTAACCGCCTGCGATATCCAATCATTACCCCGATTTGCGGCATCAGTTTGTCGCCAAAGGGGAAACATTTGGAAGGTGGTTAAAGGCGGATAACCGAGATCAGACGTCCATAATCGGCCTCGCGCAGGTGGGTGGTGCGGCGATAAGAATAGAATCGATCGGGCGCGCCATAGGTGCAATGGCCGCACCATTCGGCGTGGCCCACCCCTGCCGCACGCAGGCGCGACAGCCCGTAGGCAGGCAAATCGAACAACATGCGATCATGTGCGCCATTTGCGAAAAAGCGGCGCGTTTCGGGGTCTTCGTCGGTAAAACCCTCGTAAAACTCCGGGCCCACCTCATAGGCGGCTTGCGAAATGCAAGGGCCGATGACAGCAGTGATGTTCGCACGCCGCGCGCCCAGTGCTTCCATCGCGCCTATCGTTGCTTCCAGCACGCCATCTTTGGCACCTTTCCAACCTGCATGGGCCGCGCCGATAACGCCTGCCGCGCTATCGGCAAACAGCACAGGTTGGCAATCGGCGGTCAAAATCCCCAAAGCGACGCCGGGCACAGCAGTGACCATTGCGTCGGCTTCGGGACGAATGGTCAGCGGGCCAGTGACGGGCAAGGCAATGGCGGAATGGGTTTGATGCACAGTGACCAAATGCGTATCGTCCACGCCCATCGCGTCGGCCACGCGGGCGCGGTTGATGGCGACCACCTCGGATTGATCGGACGATCCATAGCCGCAATTCAGCCCCGCGAAAATGCCCGAAGACGCCCCGCCTTTGCGGGTGAAAAACCCATGTCTTGGGGCCAGCGCTTTTGAGGTGATGATGTGCAGCATATGCGTCCCAATACCGCCCTAGACCATTGCGCTGTCAAAGCCCGCAAGCGGCGGCGTGTCTGCGGGCGTCAGACCCAGCACTTTGAATAACTGTCCCATTTCTGCAGGACTGGTCAAGCGTTGCTTTGCGGCAATGTGGGCGGAAAGGGCGGGGCCGCGCAGCGATTGGGCCAAACGGGTGGCGCGGGCCTCAATCCCCAATGATGCCAAAAACGGGCCTTGGGCGGTATATTGCGTGCGCAGGTTGTGGGGCGCTGCAGCGTGGGCAAGGGCTGCAAAATCAACATGGGCCGTTAGGTCAGCTATGCCCGGTGCATCCAAGGGACTGCAAAATTCATGCGCGCGAAGCGCTTGAAATGTATCGCCCACGCCCTGCCATGCGCCATAATCCACAATCAGCGCGGCCCCGCCAAAGGCGGCAATGCGCTGGGAAATGGCGGTGATGCTGGCGCCGGCGGCGGGGCAATATTCCACCACATCGCCATCGCGCGTATCGCGCAGGCGGCGCTCTAGCGCGGGCAGGGATATTGGGGCGGCTTTGCCAAAGGTTAGATCATCGCCCGCAGCCCCCACCATCACCTCGGCCCAAGCGGCGTGGGTGCGGTGAAATTGGCGGATTGGCAGGGCATCGAAAAATTCGTTGGCCAGCAGGAATAGCGGGGCATCGGGCAAGTCTTCGGCACTGCCGCACCAACGCGGGGCGTGGGCGGCAAGCGTTTGGGCCTGCACAGCGCGCAGGGCAGGAGATGCCTCGACCAAGTAAATGTTGGCGGCAGCATGAAAACCCGCCACTCCGCGCGTGGCGCGCAGAACGTCCGCCATCAACGTGCCGCGCCCCGGCCCCAGTTCGGCCAGCGTAAAGGTGGGCGGCGCACCACTGTCCAGCCAGTTTTGGGCCAAACACAGGCCCAGCATTTCGCCAAACATTTGGCTGATTTCAGGGGCGGTGATAAAATCGCCCGCCGCCCCAAAGGGGGGGCGGGTGGTGTAATAGCCATGCTGCGGATGCAGCAGGCACAGCGCCATGTAGTCAGACAGGCGCATGGGGCCACGGGCCGCGATTTGCGCCAAGATCAGAGGCTTTAACGCGGTCATCTCGCCCTAGTTTTTCGCTTTGGCGTGGGCCAAGAACCACAGCCCCGCAAACAGCATCGGCAGGCTTAGGATTTGACCCATCGTCAGACCGTACCCGCCCAAATGTAGCGCAAGGCCAAGGGCGTTACCTTCGGATATAAACTGCGCATCCGGTTGGCGGACAAATTCCACCGCAAAACGCGCCGCGCCATAGCCTGCCAAAAACAGGCCCATCACCGCGCCTGGCCGCCGGAGCCAGCCTTTGCGCCAGATCAGATAGGTGAGCATCGCAAACAGCACCGCGCCTTCTAGCAGCGCCTCGTAAATCTGGCTGGGGTGGCGGGCGCAAACCTCGCCCAACGCCTGCCCGCAGGTCTGCGCCGCGTCGCCTGGAAAGGCGACACCCCAAGGCACGGTGGTGGGGCGGCCCCAAAGTTCAGCATTGATAAAGTTCGCGATCCGCACCAGAAAAATGCCAATCGGGGCCACAGCGGCCATCACATCGCCCAAGGCAAGGGGCGAGACTTTTTCGCTGCGCGCGAACCACAGGCCCGCGATGACAACTCCCAAAAACCCGCCGTGAAAGGCCATGCCACCCTGCCAGACATAAAGTATGGACAGGGGATTATGCGCAAACTGGCTGGGTTGATAAAACAGCACATAGCCTATGCGCCCCCCCAAAATCACCCCAAGGATCACCCATGTCAGCAGCCGTTCTGCCGCCCCCTGCGCCATGGGGGCGGTGCCAGACCACAGCGCGGGGCGGGCGAGCATAACTTCGATCAGCTTCCAGCCCGCGAGCAGCCCGATGATATACCCCAGCGCATACCAGCGCAGCGTCAGCGTCACCCCAGCGATGGTCAACGAAAACACATCGGGGGAAATATTTGGAAAAGGAATATAGGGCATCGCGGGCTCCTGCCTGTTTGGCGCTTTGTCGAGAATTGCGCGGCAATTGTCAACGCGCTGCACCCTTGCATCCCATGCCATCGCGCCCATATATCATCGCAGGCAGGCAGCTTTGAAAGGGCGCAATCATGCAAGGCGGGAATAAGATTTTTGACGATCTGTCCAAACTGATGACCAATGCCGTGGGCGTGGCGCAGGGCGCAAAGACCGAAGCGGAAACCGCGATGAAGGGGTTTATCGACCGCTGGATGGCCGAGCGTAATTTTGTGACGCGCGAGGAATTTGACGCTGTGCGCGCCATGGCGCAAAAAGCCCGCGAAGAAAATGACGCGCTGGCCGCACGCATTGCCGCGTTGGAAGGTAAGAAAAAGGCCTAAGGCAGATTGCGGCCGTTAGGCGACCTTTATCTTGGATCTTGCGCGCGTGGGGCTTTTGCCTTTGCGTTGAAAGATATCTTCGATCACATCGCGAATAGCGGTAATATCCAGTGGTTTGACCATAACGGCGCTTGCCCCTGCATCTTCAAAGCGGTGGATGTCATCGCCCACCGCGGCGGCGGTGAGGCCGACAATCGGCATGGTATTCCCCGCTGATCGCAGGGCTGTGGTCAGGGCATCGCCTGCCATTTCGGGCATGAACAGATCAGTGATTAATAGGTCTGGCAGATCGGCGGCAATTTTTGCCAGCGCCTCGACCCCGTTGCAGGCCAATTCGACTCGGCCGACAAAGCGCGACAGCTTGGCCATCGTCACCTCGGCCACCAATGCGTTATCCTCGACCAGAAGCACATAGATATTGGGATAGCGTGCCTGCTTTTTGGCGATCAAAGCCGCAGGGGGCGGGGCGGGGGCCTGATCTGGAACAATCGCTTCTGGCAGGTCAATTTCAAACCCTGTGCCGCCGCCAGTTGGGGTGAAATGCGTGATCGTGCCGCCCAGTATTTCGATAGAAGATTTGGCAATAAACAGGCCAAGTCCGCTGCCATCGACAGGGGTGTTTGGGTCTTGCACGCCGCGCTCAAAGGCTTGGAATAGTCGTTCCAACTGATCTGCTGCGATGCCAACGCCGTTGTCGGTGATTGTCCAGCGGCTGATGGTTTGTGCGCCGTGCAAAACAGAGTCAAAACGCAAGGTGATGGATTCACCCTTGGAATGAATGATCGCATTGCGCAGCATGTTTGACAGGGCTTGGCGCAGGCGCAACTGATCGCCAAGGCGCGGCAGACGTGCGGCGTCACTAAGGGTAAGATAAATGGTCATTCCCTGCTCGCGCGCGATTTGCCCGAACATATTGCGCACCGAATCAGCCAGTTCAGCGGGGGAATAGGCCGTGCGAGTGACGGGCAGATTTTGCAATGGGTTCACTGTTTGGCGCATATCTGCAAGGGTATTAAGCAACTGGTCAATCGCCTCGCGCAACTGCTTGCGCAGCTTTGCAGGCACATGCCGCTGTGGCAAGTCATCGATCAGCATCGACACCACCGAGGCGGGGGTGCGAAGTTCGTGCGAGACAATTGAAAACAGCTGGCGCTGCCGCTCTTGGCGCGACGACAATTCAGCCAGCGTTGCTTCTAAGGCGCGCTCTTTTTTGTGCCCGCCTGTCACGTCCAACACAAGGCCGTAAGCCACCTTTTCGCCGCTTGGTGCGGTTTCAAAACAAAGACAAATACGCAGCACTTGCACTTGCCCATCCAAATGGCGCGAAAGCAACAAGTTGACGCTGCCCACTGCTTGCCCCGATAGGGCTAGGCGCAAATCGGCCTGATCTTTGGCGTCAAACAGGGCTGCGAACTCATCTACCGAGCCTTCGGGCCTTACCGAAAGGATACGCTGTACCGCAGCATCTGTGCGAAAGGCGCGGCGGCAAAGGTTAAATGACAGCAGCCCAACATCGGCAAAATCGCGCACCATCGATAGCCGCCGCATGGCCGCCTCGCGTTGCCGCAGCAAGTGCAGTGTATGCGCGCGCAGCGTGAGCGCGAGCACGATCAAGGCCAACATCGCAATTGCCAGATATTCCAGCTTGGTCTGAAGCGGGTCGCCCAAATGTTGCGTGGAAACAAAGGTTCCCGTCAGCGCCGAATAAATTGGAATGCCTATGATGCAGGCAGTTATGGCAATTTTATTGGGCAGGATCGTAATCAGCAAAAGTGCCAAAAGACATACATCCAAGGTCTGATGCAGTTCCAAACCCACGCTGTGCGCCATGGCAAGTGCCAGAAACGCGCCAGAGGCTATCGTGCCCAGCGTTAGCGCGCGGCGTGACGACACTTCAAAAATACCCAGCAAAAATCCGCTGGCCAGCACACTCCCGCGCAGCACGCGCTCGGCTGTGGCGGGCAAATAATCGGGGCCAAAGCCCAGATCAAGCCGTGTGGCTAAAGGCAGGGTTTGGGCCGCTTGCCAGAACACCCATGCTTGCAGCCCGCAAAACAGCACAAAGGCAAAGTATAGGGTCAGAACATTAACTAAATCAATGCTGTAGGGCGGGGCCAAGCGCTGCAGACTGCGGGCTATTTGTATTGATACCACTGCAATCGCACTGCCCGAGACGATATGATACACATAAATAGCTGCAATCAGGCTAGGCGCGTTTGCGCCCACCCCGATCCAAGTGGTGCCATCCGTATGAGGCACAAGAAACGGGACAAAATAGACCGTGCTAAAGGCGGCAAGCGGTATCCAGACACGCCGCACTGGATACAGCATGACCCCGATTATCAGCGTAAAAAACGCCACATGCGGGGACAGGTTCACCGCAAATCCAGCATGGCCGTTCACAATCGCGCCATAACTCATGGCCACTGTCCAAAACACCACCACTGCGAAATAGATCAGCGAATATGTGCCATTATC
This sequence comes from Pseudorhodobacter antarcticus, assembly GCA_945862435.1. GTDB lineage: Bacteria > Pseudomonadota > Alphaproteobacteria > Rhodobacterales > Rhodobacteraceae > Cypionkella > Cypionkella antarctica_C. The sequence continues at coordinate 3,990 of CAMAXX010000023.1, read as the reverse complement.
GGTGGCGAGCACCTCGCGGATCTGACCCAATTTTGATCGTTCAAAATCGCGAAACACAAAATCAAAGCTTGGGTCAAGCGCGGTTGGGTCTAAAGTGGCAGTGTCGAGTTTCAAGACTACTCCCAAGACGGTGTTAGGATCTAATGAGCAGAGTATAAAGGCTAAGCGGGGGGATGGTGGGGCGATGATGGATAATCGTATCTATCATTTAGAATAGTATAATGGTCTTATGACCGACATTCATGCGCAGATTCAAAACACAAATCAGCCACGCGGCGGGCTTGCGAAGTATGGTGGAGCCAGGGAGGATCGAACTCCCGACCTCTTGAATGCCATTCAAGCGCTCTCCCATCTGAGCTATGACCCCATTCCATCAGCCTTTGGGCAAGGCTGCGTGAGCGGTGTTTAGGGTAGGGCGGGGCGGGGTGCAAGGGTAAAAATGCACGGCCTAGCCCCTCTTGACGCGCGAAAACTACAGCTCTTCTTCATCGCCCGCGACATCGGCCAGATCATCCAGCGAAACGGTATCGTCGGCATCTTCTTCCAGCAATTCGTCGTCCAGTTCTGCATCGTCGGCCACGACTTCGACCAACAGATCATCGCCGTCCAAATCGTCGACAAGGCTAATGTCTTCGTCTTTCTCGGGCTGAACGCGTGCAATCACGGACGCTGCCATTTTGCGGCGGGCGCTTTCGATATCCACAATCTCGCCCGTGTAAGGGCTGACGATTGGGGTTTTGTTCAAATCGTAAAAGCGCTTTCCCGTGGTGGGGCAAACCCGCTTTGTTCCCCATTGTGCCAATGGCATGGTGTATTCCTTTGACTTAGGTCGGATCTGCAAGGGCAAGCAACACAAGCCCTGCAAGGCAATAGTGCCGATTGCCACAGCGCGGGGCTGCTGTCAAAGGGTTTTCGCGCGAAATTTTGGCAAGCGGCGGCGAATTGCGCCCGCGCGTTTCAGCATGGCTTGCGGGTGGCGCGTGCGGTGGTATCTTATCTGCCTTATGTCCGAAACCATTGGTGACCCCCCGATCGAGATTATCCTGCGCCGCACAGCGCGGGCGCGGCGGTTTTCGCTGCGGGTAGGGCAAAGTGATGGCCGCGTGACCCTGACCTTGCCGCTACGCGCGCGCGAGGCCGAGGCTTTGGCCTTTGCCCGCGCGCATGAGGGTTGGATCCGCAACGCCCTTACCAAACTGCCGCACAGCCCCAGTCTAACCTTGGGCGGGCAGGTCACGCTGGAAGGCCAGGTGCTAACCATTGCCACGGGTGCTGGGCGCGCGCTGCGCGTGGAGGCGGGGCAATTGATTGTTCCGGGTGATCCTGTGCGGATGCCTGCGCGTATTGCGGCCTTTCTAAAGGTGCGCGCGCGCGACCGATTGGCGGCGGCATCAGATCATTACGCCGCGCAAATTGGGCGCAAAGTGGTGCAGATCAGCCTGCGCGATACCCGCTCGCGCTGGGGGTCATGCACCCCCGACGGCGCGCTGATGTATAACTGGCGGCTGATTATGGCCCCGCCTGCGGTGCTGGATTATGTCGCCGCCCACGAGGTGGCCCATTTGATCGAGATGAACCATTCGCCAGCGTTCTGGGCCGTTGTGGCGCGGATTTATCCGAACTGGCAGGTGCAGCGTGATTGGTTAAAGCGTAATGGCGCGGTCTTGCAGGCGGTTCGTTTTGACGCGCCGCATCCTGCTTTGGCCAAAACGCCGCATCCCACCCTTTGACCAAAGTCCCATTGACCGCAGCCCGATGGTTGTGAAAGGCTGCGGCCATGCCAATTAAACCCCGTCTTGCCGACCCGAACGCCGCCGCGCATGAGCGCGTCTACAGGGCGCTGCGCCAACAGGTGCTGCATGGCGAGTTATCCCCTGGCCAAGCGCTGACCATTCGCGGCATCGCGCAGCAATTTGGCGTCTCGATGACACCCGCGCGCGAAGCGGTGCGGCGATTGGCTGCAGAAGGAGCGTTTACGATGTCGGCCTCGGGGCGGGTATCGACCCCGATTCTGGCCGCAGAACGTATCGAAGAACTGGCCGCAGTGCGCGCGCTGCTGGAACCTGAAATGGCTTCGCGCGCGCTGCCCCGCGCCCATTTTGCGCTGATCGATAGGTTGGCTGCGATCAACGCGCTGAACCAAGATGCGGTGATCAATCAAGATGCCGTGGCCTATGTGCGCAGCAATTTGGAATTTCACCGCACGCTGTATTTGCGCGCGCAAACGCCCGCTATGCTGGCTATGATTGAAACGGTTTGGCTGCAACTGGGGCCAAGCATGCGCGAGATGTATCAGAAAGTCAGACGCCGCGAGATGCCGCAGCATCACAGGCTGATTTTGGCCGCCCTGCGGGCAGGGGACGAGCCGGGATTACGCCTTGCCGTGCGCACAGATGTCACACAGGGGTTGCGGCATATGATATCCTAGGGGGCAATGCCCCCTTAGGAATTTTGTGCAAATACAGTGTTTTAGGCGTGGATGGCCCCATCGCCGCAGGCCAGCGCCGCCTCGCGCACGGCTTCGGAATAGGTGGGGTGGGCGTGGCAGGTTAAGGCCAAGTCTTGGGCCGATGCGCCAAATTCCATCGCAACGCACACCTCGTGGATCAGATCCCCCGCCATTGGCCCGATAATATGCGCGCCAAGGATGCGTTCGGTGGCGGCATCGGCAAGGATTTTGACAAAGCCATCGGCCTGAAAAATCGTCTTGGCGCGGGCGTTGCCCATGAAGGGGAATTTGCCAACCTTATAGGCGCGGCCCTGTTCTTTAAGCTGTTCTTCGGTGGCGCCGACGCTGGCCACTTCGGGGGTAGTATAGACCACGCCTGGGATCACGCCGTAATTCACATGGCCCGATTTGCCTGCCATAATCTCGGCCAGTGCCATACCTTCATCTTCGGCTTTGTGTGCCAGCATGGGGCCGATGATGGCATCGCCGATGGCGTATAAGCCATTGATATTAGTGCGAAAATGATCGTCTGTTTTAACTTGCCCGCGCGGCAGCATTTCGACGCCCAAAGCTTCTAGCCCTAGGCCAGCGGTATAGGGAGTGCGGCCTGTGGCGAGAAGGACTGTGTCGGCGGAAAGGGTGACCTCGCTGTCATCCTTGCGCAGCTTGTAGGTGACAGTTGCGCCTGATTTGGTGGGCTTTGCCGATTGGACTGCCGCGCCAAGGATGAACTTAATCCCTTGTTTCGTTAGAATTTTCTGGAAAGCTTTGGCAACTTCGGCGTCCATGCCTGGGGTGATGGTTTCCAAGTATTCGATCACGGTCACTTCAGCGCCAAGGCGGGCGTAGATGCTGCCCATTTCCAGGCCGATCACGCCTGCGCCGATCACGATAAGGGATTTGGGGATGGCGTTCAGCGTCAATGCACCGGTGGAGGTAACGACGGTTTTTTCATCAATATCAACGCCTTGCAGGGTGGCGGGGGCAGAGCCTGTGGCGATGACGATGTGTTTGGCGGTGTGGGTTTCCTCGCCCACTTTGACTTGGCCAGCCGCTGGAATCGATGCCCAGCCTTTGATCCAAGTGACTTTGTTCTTTTTAAGCAGGAATTCGATACCCTTGGTGTTGCCGTTCACAACGTCTTGTTTATAGGCCTGCATCTTGGCCCAATCGACCACGGGCGCGCCGCCCATCAGACCCATTTTTTCAAAGTTTTCATGCACTTCGTGTAAGCTGTGGGTGGCGTGCAGCAAGGCTTTGGACGGGATGCAGCCCACGTTCAGGCAGGTGCCGCCAAGGGTTTCGCGACCTTCGACGATGGCGACATTTAGGCCGAGTTGGGCGGCGCGGATGGCGCAGACATAGCCGCCGGGGCCAGCGCCGATGATGATTGTGTCAAACTGGGCCATGGTGTTTCCTTATGTCTGGTTTGCGTATGGTCTGCGTATTTTTTGCGTATTACATCCGTCCCTACATTTGGGGGCGGTGGTTGGAGGCGGAGGCTGGGGGCGCTTCGCCCCCCAGACCCCCAGAGGATATTT
>CAMAXX010000022.1 GCA_945862435.1 Pseudorhodobacter antarcticus | reverse complement strand
CACGGTGTCCATCGCGGATGACAGTAGCGGAATGTTCATGCGCACCGATTTGGTGACTAAGGTTGACGTGTCGGCATCGGCAGGCAGCACAGAGCTGGCCGCAGGTACAAGCAGAACATCGTCAAAGGTGAACGCCTCGCGAATTTCCATGGGGGCCTCCATCGGGCTGGAAAGGTTCGTTTGACAGTGCCCTGTTTCACCATTTTGGGCGATGTGCAAGGGGGGCGGTTGATCGGGCCACCTTATTGCGGCAGATTGCGCGAAAATGGGGGCGGATATGCGCATTGCGATCGTAGAAAATACCAAAGTCACACATCACGGGCAGGTCGGCGTGGCGCTGCATGAAAAAGGCGCGGTGATGGATCTGTACCGCCCCTTTTTGAATGGCGAGATCCCCAAAGCTGGCAGCTATGACGCGCTGGTGGTCTTTGGCGGCGAGCAGTCGGCGCGCGATGATGCGGCCCATCCGTATTTGCCGCATCTGGCGGGTCATATGGCGCAGGCGGCCAGTGATGGCGTGGCGGTTTTGGGCATTTGTTTGGGCAGCCAAATTTTGGCGCGCGGTTTGGGGGCGCAAAACCACATCGGCACGGCCCCCGAATTTGGCTGGTGCGGGGTTGCGCGGATTGGGGACGATCCGATGTTCGCCGCATTGCCCGATCAGTTCCACGCCTTTCAATGGCATTCCGATACCTTCACCCTGCCCCAAGGCGCGCAGCATCTGGCGCAGGGCGGCCGCGCGCTGGTGCAAGCCTTTCGGTTTGGGCGCGCAGGCTATGGCACGCAGTTTCATTTCGAGGCGAACCGCAACGTTGTGGCCGATTGGACGCGGCGGTTTCCCGATGTGATCGCGGGTATGGACGGCGAATGGGCGCACAGCCACAGCGCGCAGGTTGCGGCGCATGGCGCGGGGGCAGATGCGGCGGGGCTGGCACTTGCCCGTGCATGGGTTGGGCTGATTGAACCGTTCGGGTCTTGAGTTTAGGGGCAAAGCCGTTAGAAGCGTGGTTGCGCAACCATAGGAGCGGATCATGGCTTTGGCCCTGCTGGCAGATATTGGCGGAACCAACACGCGGGTGGCTTTGGCAGATGGCAGTGTTGTGCGCGCAGCCAGTATTCGCCGCTATCCCAATGCCGAATTTGCGGGCTTAGGCGATGTGCTGCGGCGCTATTTGGCAGATGAGGGTATCAGCGGCGTGGACGGGGTTTGTGTGGCCGCCGCAGGCCCAGTGCGCGAAGGTGTCGCGGTGATGACCAATCTAGATTGGACAATCGATGCGCCGCTGCTGACGGCGGCAACGGGCGCGCGGCGCACCGCGATTTTGAACGATTTGCAGGCGCAGGGCCATGCCTTGGGTTTTATTGCGCCAAGCGCTTTGAAAGATGTCTTCGCAGGCCCCGCGCAGGCGGGAGAGGCGATGCTGGTGGTGGGCGTGGGCACAGGGATGAATGCCGCCCCCGTGCACGGATCGGGCGCCGCGCGTCTTGTGGCCCCTTCGGAATGCGGCCATGTTTCCATGCCGATCCGCACGATGCGCGATTTCCGCCTAGCGCAGTTTTTGGCCACCTCTGGCCCCCACGCCCACGGCTTTGCTGGGGTTGAGGATGTTTTGGCGGGCCGCGGATTGGAACGGCTTTACGCCTTTGTCACCGCCGAGGCGGGGGCGGAAGTGACGATTTCAGCTGCCGAGATTATGGAGCGTTTGGCCAAGGGCGAGCCTGCCGCGCAAGACTGCGCGCGCCTTTATGTTGGCATCCTTGGGGCGGAACTGGGCAACTTGGCGCTGATCCATCTGCCCTTTGGCGGCATTTATCTGATAGGCGGCGTGGCCCGCGCGATGGCGCCGTATTTTGGGCAAATGGGGCTGCAGGCGGCGTTTTGCGACAAGGGGCGTTTTGCAGATTTCATGCAAAACTTCCGCCTGCAACTTGTCGAAGATGATTTCGCGGCCCTGACGGGCTGCGCGGCTTATTTGGATAGCCTAGGCTAAGTCCAAACGCTGCTTCATAAAGACAAGCGCCACTTGCAACCCATCGGGGGCAATGCCGTGGCCCGTGCCCTGCATGACATGGGCATAAATCGCAAAGCCTGCGTCTTGCAGGGCTTGGCCTGCCAAATGCATCTCACCAAAGGGGACGACATCATCGCGGTCGCCGTGGATCAGTAGGACTTCAGGCTTTACCTTTGCCTCTGCCTTTAAGGCTATGGGATCAATCAATTTTCCTGATATGGCTACCACCCCTGCAAGGGGCGCATCGCGGCGCGGGGCGGCGTGCAGCGACATCATCGCACCTTGCGAAAAGCCAAGTAAAATCAATCTATCAGCAGGCAAACCTTCATCAGTTAGGATGTGATCAATAAATGCGTTCAGGTCTGCGGCCGCAGCACCCATACCCGCGCGCGATTGCGCCTCGGTGCTGCCATCAAAGCGGGGATTGGCAAACCACTGACGGCCAAACGGGGTGGCTTTGCAGGGCTCTGGCGCGTCTGGGGCATAGAAGGCGGTGGCGGGCATATGGGGGGCAAGCGGGTCTGACAGCGACAGCAAGTCCGCCCCATCAGCGCCATAGCCATGCAGGAAAACCACGACCTGTTTGGCTTGGCCAATTGGCGCGCCTGCGCGGCCATAGTGCAATTTTCTGATCATCTGATGCCCTCACGCGATTTGATGATATGGTAATAAGACCAAAGCAAGCGGGCCGCAACGCCGCGCCACGGGGCCCAGTTTTCGGCCAGTTGGCGCAAGATGCGATCATTGGGGCGCGCTTCCAGTTCAAACAAAACCTTGGCCGATTCTTGCAGCGCCAAATCGCCCGCCGCAAACACATCGGCGCGGCCAAGGGCGAACATGGCGTAAATTTCGGCCGTCCAAACGCCAATACCTTTGACGGCGGTCAGGGTCTTGATCACCTCATCATTGGGGGCAATTTCCAGCGCCGCATAGTCAATTCCCGCGCCCGCCAAGGCATGGGCATAAGACGCCTTTTGCCGCGACAGGCCCACGGCGCGCATCTCTTCAACAGTGGCGGATAGAATGCCGTGGGCGGTTGTCAGCCCTGCCGCGTCCATCCGCCGCCAAATGGCGTCCCCAGCGGCCACCGATACTTGCTGGCCGACAATCGCATCCAGCAGCGCCGTAAATCCGCCCGCCTGCCTGCGCAGCGGCAAAGGGCCCGTTTGGGCCAGCGCATAGGCAAAACGCGGATGAGCGGCGGCCAAATGCGCCGCCCCTTCTGCAATGCACGCATCCGTTTCCAAAATACGGCCAACCATCGCCCCCCCCTTTAGTCCCTTGCGGGCAGGCCGCCTTCGGCTTAACCCTGCTGCATGAGTGAAACAGATACCATCGCCCGCCGCAATGTCGCCGTTCTGGTCGCCTCTCAGGCGATATTGGGCGCGCAGATGCCGATTATTTTTACCATTGCAGGGCTGGCGGGGCAAAGTCTGGCCAGCAATGCCTGCTGGGCGACGTTGCCCATTTCGGCGATGGTGATTGGATCGATGCTGACCGCGACGCCGCTGTCGGCCTTTATGGCGCGGTTTGGGCGGCGCGCGGGGTTTTACGCGGGCACGCTGGGCGGCACGATGGGGGCGGGGGTAGGCGCGCTGGCGCTGTACACGTCAAACTTTTGGCTGTTTGTGTTTGGCGGGCTTTTGTCGGGCATTTATATGTCGGCCCAAGGGTTTTACCGCTTTGCTGCCGCCGATATGGCATCGGAGGCCTACCGCCCCAAGGCGATTTCGGCCGTGATGGCGGGGGGGCTTTTATCGGCGGTGGTTGGGCCGCAAATTGTAAAGCTGACCGCGCAGTCGATGGTTGTGCCATTCTTGGGCAGCTATCTTGCGGTGATTGGGCTTAATCTGCTGGGGGTGTTGTTCTTTGCGTTTTTGAACATTCCTAAACTGCCAAAACCTGATGCCAATGCGCCCGTCGGGCGCTCGCGGATGGAACTGCTGAAAACGCCCACTGTCGCAGTGGCCGTGATTGTGGCAACGGTATCTTATGCGCTGATGAATCTGGTGATGACATCATCGCCGCTGGCCGTGGTGGGCTGCGGGTTTCAAACCAATGATGCCGCCAATGTGGTGACGGCCCATGTGCTGGCCATGTATGCGCCCAGTTTCATCACGGGCCATGTGATTGTCCGCTTTGGCGCTGCGCGCGTGATGGGTCTGGGGCTGACCATTTTGGCCGCAGCGGGCGCTGTGGCAATTTCGGGGGTGGAATTGACGCAGTTTTTTGCGGCGCTGATTTTGCTGGGCGTTGGGTGGAACTTTGGCTTTATCGGGGCGACAACCCTGCTGACCACATCTATTGCGCCGGCAGAGCGCGGGCGGATGCAGGGGCTGAATGATTTGATCGTTTTCGGCGGCGTGACCGTGGCCAGCCTGTCATCCGGGGGGCTGATGAATTGTTCGGGCAGTTCGGCGCAGGCGGGATGGTCGGCAGTAAACATGGCGATGCTGCCGTTTTTGGTGCTGGCAGGCGGGGCGCTGGTGTGGCTGGCGCTGCGGCCTAAAGAAGTGTGATTTAGGAGGCGTGATTTGGACATTCGTCCCATAACATTCGATGATCTGCCACAGGTTTTGGATTTGGTGCAGGCCTTGGCAAAGCATCATGGCGATACGCCGCAGGCCAGCCTCGGCAGCCTGTCGCGCGATTTGTTTGGCCCCATGACTTGGGCACAAGGGTTGGTCGCAGATGAGGATGGCACATTGCAGGCCTATGCCCTGCTGATGCCGCTGATGCGGGCGCAATTGGGCCAGCGCGGCATGGATCTGCACCATTTGTTTGTGGCCGAGCCTGCGCGCGGGGCGGGGCTTGGCACGGCGATGGTGCGCGCGGTGCGGGCGCATGCTTTGGCGCAGGGGTGCGATTATTTGACGGTGTCCACCCAAGAGGCCAATGCGGAGGCGCGCGATTTCTACATCCATCACGGCTTTACGCCCGCCCCGCCTTCGCCTTGGCGCTTTGCGATGGATTTATCGCGCGGTTAGACCCGCTGGGTCATGCTGGCCCAGATCAGCCGCGCCCGCGCCTGCATGGGGGCAAGATGCAGCCCGCCCGTGCGCACGAAACTTGGCTGCTTTGCCGCCAGTTTCAAAACTGCACCCGCCTGCACCCCAGATAGCAAAGCAGGCCAAGCCTGCCCCAGTGTGCTGCGTTGGCTGCGCGCAAATTGCCAGTTTTCAAGGGCTTTTCGCGCCAAATCCGCGATAGCTTGATCGCTTTCGTCGATCAGTGGGGCACGCCCGCGCGCGGCAAGTTCGGGCACAGCGCGAAAATAGGCGGCAAGGCCAGCGGCTGCGCCATAGCCCTGCGCCACGGCCACGCCTTCGGCGCTTGCCCCCAAAACCTGCGCGGCGGCGGCCATCAGCCCCCCTGCGGTATGATCCAAATACTCGCTAAAATGATCTGCGTTTTCAAAGGGTTCAGAATAGACATCCCAGATCCGCGCCGCAGCCATTGCGTCCAGCGCCGCCACGCGCGCCTTGCCCTGCGCGATGAAATCATGCAGCGGGCCAGCCACCTCGTGTGCGGGGCGGGTGGGCGATACCAGCACATCGCGCCACCATTGCAGGCGCATCTCGCAGATCAGGCTTTGCGATGATGCCCACGGCGCGCGGGAAATCTCAACGTTATAGGCATAAAGCACGATCAGGGGCGCGCGAGCGGATAGGGGGGCGGCCAAAACTGCCGCCCAGCGGTCAGGGTCGGCGCGGGCAACAAGGGCGGCGCAGGCATCAACGCTCACGCGCCCGCCTCCGCCCCATCGCGCACCAGCTTCCACATGATGGCGTCCAAAAGCGCCTCGAAACTGGCGTCCACGATATTGGCCGAGACGCCCACAGTTGACCAAAGCCGCCCCTGCCCGTCTTCGCTATCGATAATCACCCGCGTCACCGCTTCGGTGCCGCCTTGGGTGATACGCACTTTGAAATCGATCAGCCGCATATCGGCAATCGCGGCCTGATAGGGGCCAAGGTCTTTGGCCAGCGCCTTGGCAAGGGCGTTGACGGGGCCGCGGTCGCTGCCCGCCTCGTCCATGCTGTCAGACACAGACATCTTTTTCTCGCCGCCGATTTTCACCACAACCACCGCTTCGGACAGGGAAACCATCTGATCGTAACGGTTTTTGCGCCGCTCGATGGTGACGCGGTAGCGTTTGACCTCAAAGAAATTCGGCAAGAGCCCCAGCGCGCGGCGGGCCAGAATTTCAAAACTCGCCTGCGCGCTGTCATAAGCATAGCCTTGGTCTTCGCGGTCTTTGATGCTGTCTAGAATCGCGCCAAGACGGGAGTCATTTGCCGCCACCTCAATCCCCGCCGCGGCAAGGCGCGCGCGCAGGTTTGACTGGCCCGCTTGGTTGGACATCGGGATGATACGGGCGTTGCCCACGGATTCGGGGGGGATATGCTCGTATGTGGTGGGGTCTTTTAAAATGGCCGAGGCATGAAGCCCCGCCTTATGGGCAAAGGCCGATGCGCCGATATAGGGGGCCGATCGCAGCGGCACGCGGTTTAGAATATCATCAAGTTGGCGCGAGATGCGCAGCAGGCTGGCAAGGCCATCTGCGCTGATCCCCGTTTCCAATGTGCTGGCAAAGGGGTCTTTTAGCAGCAAAGTTGGAATGATGGTGACCAAATTGGCATTACCGCAGCGTTCGCCCAGACCGTTCAGCGTGCCTTGAATTTGCCGCGCCCCTGCCCGCACGGCGGCAAGGGAGTTTGCCACTGCATTGCCCGTATCATCGTGGCAATGGATGCCGACGCGGTCGCCGCTGATGCCCGATGCGATGACTTCGGCAGTGATGCGGAAAATATCCTCGGGCAAGGTGCCGCCGTTGGTGTCGCACAAAACAACCCACCGCGCGCCTGCGTCATAGGCTGCGCGCAGGGCTTGCAAGGCATAGGCGGGGTTGCTGCGGTAGCCGTCGAAAAAGTGTTCGGCGTCAAACAGCGCCTCGCGCCCTTGGGCCATGACGTGTGCAACCGAGGCGCGGATGTTTTCGATATTTTCGGACAGCGGAATGTCGAGGGCGGTTTTAACATGGAAGTCATGCGTTTTGCCGACAAGGCAAACGGCAGGGGTGCGGGCATTCAGAACACCCGCCAGAACATCGTCATTCTCCGCGCTGCGGCCTGATCGTTTGGTCATGCCAAAGGCCGTCATTGTGGCGCGGGTTTTGGGGGCGTTGGCGAAGAAATCTGAATCCGTAGGGTTCGCCCCTGGCCAGCCGCCTTCGATATAATCAATGCCAAGGGTGTCTAGCGCAGTGGCGATTTGGATTTTCTCGGCAGCCGAAAACTGCACCCCTTGGGTCTGCTGACCATCGCGCAGGGTGGTGTCGAACAGGTAAAGGCGGTCTTTATGGGGCGCGGTTTGGGGCACTGTATCGGGCGCGGTCATGGGCGGGCCTTTGGGGGAAAAGGGGTTGGACTGGTGATAAATCTTAACGCTTTTTTCAACATAAAAGCGCGGAAAGGGAAGATAGTCTTGTGGTTTTGCAACAAGTTAGGCGTCATAGCAGGGCGTCGAGTTTGGCGGGGTTGAAGGTGTCTAGTCGAGTTGCCTCTGGCCCCGCAACACTGACCGAAAGCTTCACACCACAATCTTCGATGCGTTGCTTAAGCAAATCGGCCTCTTCAAATTTTCGAGCATTGCGCAAGTCTTGCCACCTTTTCATGAGACCAAACAATTTGCTCGTGTCTGGCAAGTTGTCAAAGCTTGCCATCTTCGCCTCTTGCCTGAACCATTCGACCTGCTCTGCGTCAGGCAAACCCAACAGCCGCATCGCGGCTTTTAGCCCCGCCCAATCTTCTCGGCTTGCAAGGCCGTGCATTTCAGCGATGGCGCCAGAAGTGTTGACGTCATTGGCAAGGATGTCGATCACATCTTTTGGAATATCGGTTGCGGCAGTGACGTTATCGGTCGCGCGATACCAAGCGGTAAGGGTGTGGGTAGCCTCCCGCGCCTTCGCCTCTGTCCAATCCATCGGCTTGCGATAATGCGTCGAGAGCATCACAAACCGAATAACCTCCCCCGCATAGCCCTTGTCCAGCAAATCCCGCACGGTAAAGAAATTGCCCAAAGACTTGGACATTTTCTTACCCTCTACCTGCAACATCTCGTTATGCATCCAGACTTGGGCAAAGCCCCCTTCGGGATGGGCGCAGGCGCTTTGGGCAAGCTCATTCTCATGGTGGGGAAATTGCAAATCAAGGCCCCCGCCGTGGATGTCGAACGTATCCCCAAGCAGTTCGTAACTCATGGCGCTGCATTCGATATGCCAGCCTGGGCGGCCGCGACCCCAGGGGCTGTTCCAGCCAGGTTCCTGCGCCGAGGACGGCTTCCACAGCACAAAATCCATCGGGTCTTCTTTGAAGGGGGCCACTTCCACCCGCGCGCCTGCGATCATATCATCGACAGACCGCCCCGACAGCGCGCCATAGTTTTGATACGACCGCACGCGGAATAAAACATGGCCCGAGGCCGCATAGGCGTGACCGCTGGCGATCAGCTTTTCGATCATCGTGATCATGGGGGTGATAAACCCCGTCGCGCGCGGCTCGTGATTGGGCCGCAGCGCGCCCAAAGCGTCCATATCGGCGTGATACCATGCGATGGTCTCATCCGTGCGCTCGGCAATCAGCGCCTCAAGACTGCGCGGATCGCCCCCCTGCTGGCGGGCAAGGGCTGATGCGTTGATCTTGTCATCTACATCCGTAAAATTGCGCACATAGGTGACGGCTTTGGCCCCGTAAGTGTGGCGCAGCAGGCGGTAGAGGACATCAAACACCAGCACTGGGCGCGCATTGCCCAGATGGGCGCGGTCGTAAACGGTGGGGCCGCAGACATAGATGCGGACGTTGGTTGGGTCCAAAGGCTCAAAATCCTGCTTTTGGCGGGTTTTGCTGTTGTAAAGTTTGATCGTCATCGCCTGAACCCCATCCTCGCGTGCTATACCTATCGCCTTGGGCGGGTATCGTCTGTTCGGGTTAGGAAACAAAGACAGCCCGCGTGACCAATGTCAGCAGGTAATGCAGCAAATAATCGTGCAAATCTGTCTCATTGGGGTTTGATAGCAGGGGATGGGGGCGTTGGGAAGGGGGGTTGGGGCCCTAGCTTTTGGCCTTGGCCATCGCCAAGGCCATGCGAAATCCTCTCAGCACTCCAGCCGGTGGCCAAAGCCACCGGCCAGCGCACGCCACGCCCCCGGCGTGCGCTTCGCTACCGCTCGTGGCGCGCGATGGCCTCTGGTTGGAATGCTGAGGGAGTCAAGCGGCAGTTTGGTCCCCGTGGGCGGGAAAACGCCGTGCGTTTTCTTTTCCGCCCAAACGAAAGCCTTCCCTACCCCGCCTTCGCCTCTAGTGCCATCCATTCCTCTTCCAACGCCTGCTGGGCGGCTTGCAGTTTCGCTACCATTGCAGACGTTTTGCCAAATTTCACAGGGTCGCGGGTGAACAGGGCGGGGTCTTCTAGCAGGGTGGACATTTTCGCCAGTTCCGCCTCGCCCTTGGCAATCAGGTCTGGCAGGGTGTCTAAGCGTTTGGCCTCAGTGAAGCTGAGTTTCGATTTGGGTTTCACGGGCGGCGGGGCGGATGTGGGGGCGGCGGTTTTCTTGGCGGCATTGTCGAAGGTTTCGGTATCAAACCCGATAACCCGCTGCCTTGCATAATCGCTCCACCCGCCCGGAAATGCCGTGGCCCTGCCCTGCCCTTCCAATGCTATTGTCGTGGTTGCAATGCGGTCGATGAAATCGCGGTCGTGGGAGACGAGCAGCACGGTTCCGTCATAATCGGACAGGATATCTTGCAGCAGGTCTAGCGTTTCAACGTCCAGATCGTTGGTCGGCTCGTCCAACACCAAAAGGTTCGAGGGCAGCGCCATTAGTTTGGCCAGCAGCAGCCGCGCCTTCTCGCCACCTGATAGGGATTTGACAGGCGCGCGGGCTTGGGATTCGTCAAACAAGAAATCTTTCAGATAGGCGACCACATGTTTGGGGCGGCCCCGCACCATCACCTGATCGGATGCGCCAGACACCGCCATCAGCGGATCGCCCGCCAGATTGTCCCACAATGTCGCCTCGCCGTCCAACCGCGCGCGGGCTTGGTCGAACACGGCGATGTCAAGGTTGGTGCCAAGGGTGACAGTGCCAGAATCGGGGGCGATTTGGCCCAAAAGCAGCTTTAGCAGGCTGGTTTTCCCCACGCCATTGGGGCCAACAAAGGCCACGCGGTCGCCGCGCAGAACGCGCAGATCGAACCCGTTCACGATTTGCTTTGCGCCAAAGGCCAGCGAGATATTCGTAGCCTCAATCACCTTTTTGCCCGATGTCTGGCCTGCGTCAATTTCCAACATCGCGGTGCCTTGGCGGCGGATTTGGGACGACCGCTGCTCGCGCAGTTCGGCCAGCGCGCGCACGCGGCCTTGGTTGCGTTTGCGGCGGGCGGAAATGCCTTCAACGGCCCATTTCGCCTCGGCCTTAATCTTGCGGTCTAGCTTGTGGCGGGCGTCGTCTTCTTCGGCCCAAATAGTTTCGCGCCATTCCTCAAAACCGTCAAAACCAGATTCGCGGCGGCGCACCATCCCGCGATCAACCCAAAGGGTTTGTTTGGTCAGTTTGCGCAAAAACGCGCGGTCGTGGGAGATCAGCACGAAGGCGGCGCGGGTGCTGGCCAGCTCTTCCTCTAGCCATTCAATCGCTTGAATGTCGAGATGGTTGGTCGGCTCGTCCAGCAGCATCAGTTCGGGCGCTTCGGCCATCAGCTTGGCCAGCGCAGCGCGGCGACGCTCGCCCCCAGATGCGGTGGCGATTGGCGTGTCGGGGTTAAACTTTAGCCCATCGGCCAGCATGGGGATTTTGTAGTAATCTTCATCCGAAAGGCGGCTTTCGGCAAACGCGCCAAGGGTTTCAAATCCCGAAAAATCAGGGTCTTGTTCCATATAGCCCACGGTGACGCCCGGCGGGATCGAACGCATGCCGCTGTCCGCCTCGACCAGACCCGCCATCACCTTCATCAGCGTGGATTTGCCCGCGCCATTGCGGCCCACAAGGGCGATACGGTCGCCATGCTGGGCGGCCAAATCCAGCCCGTCAAACAGGGGATTGCCGCCGAAGGTCAGCGAGATGTTCGATAGTTGTAATAGGGGTGCGCGTGCCATGCGGGCGGGTTAGCGGCGCGCGCGGCAAAGGTCAACTGGCATCTCCAAATAAACAAGGCCCCGCATTTGCGGAGCCTTGCTGACACCAGAAAGGTTTGCAATCACCCAATTCTGACGGCCAATCAAAGATTGGACTTAACTGCTGGACGAACCAGCGACGTTCCTTTTTTACGGCATCAAAGACCATTTGTCAAGCTAAAGTCCCAGTCCAGCGCGGACGCAAGCACGCACACCTGTCATCGTTGCCTCATCTAGTACTCGCTCATCGTAAATCCGCTGGCCAACCGCGTTGCCCCGAAACAACAAACGCAATCGATGAAATCCTACGGTCAAAACAATATCACCTTTAACCCACGTAGTAGGGTTGGAGTAGGGATCGGGCAACGGTGGATCAAGAGTAATCTGCATGTGATGCGGCAAAATTGGATTTGGAGCGGCAGTACTAAGCGGAACAATTGTGCATAATAGATTTCGACCAGGAATCTTGTGAGAAAGCACAATTGCAGGGCGGCGTTTGACCATTTCAGGCGCTCGGAATCCTTCGGAAAGGTCTACGCGCAAAATTGTTCCAGGTTGCGGGTGAGTGATTAAATACATCTTTAGATTGTTAAGTGGATTTACTGCGCAGTCAAGATCAACCCAGTGCACCCATTGCTTGCACACATGCCCCCTTACCGCTAAGGCAGCGCCAAAAGGAGGCCGCCATGATCCCACGCTATTCCCGCCCCGATATGGTGGCTGTCTGGTCGCCCGAGACCAAGTTCAAGATTTGGTACGAGATAGAGGCGCATGCCTGCGATGCGCAGGCGGCGATTGGCGTTATTCCAAAGGAAAACGCCGCCGCCGTGTGGCGCGCAAAGGATGCGGTGTTCGATGTGGGCCGCATTGACGAGATTGAGGCCGTGACCAAGCACGATGTCATCGCATTTCTGACCCATTTGGCCGAGCATATCGGCGCGGATGATGCGCGGTTTGTGCATCAGGGCATGACCAGTTCGGATGTTCTGGACACCACGCTGAATGTGCAATTGGTGCGGGCGACTGACCTTTTGCTGGTTGGGATGGACCGCGTCTTGACTGCACTGAAAACGCGTGCGTTTGAACATAAAGACACGATCCGCATTGGCCGTTCGCACGGCATACATGCCGAACCCACCACGATGGGCCTGACCTTTGCGCGGTTCTATGCCGAAATGGCGCGGGGGCGGTCGCGGTTGCTTACCGCAAAGGCAGAAATTGCCACGGGGGCAATTTCGGGCGCGGTGGGCACCTTTGCCAATATTGACCCAAGTGTCGAAGAACATGTCTGCAAAATGCTGGGCCTGACGCCAGAGCCGATTTCCACCCAAGTCATCCCACGCGACCGCCATGCGATGTATTTCGCGACCCTAGGCGTAATTGCAAGCAGCATTGAAAATATCGCCGTGGAAATCCGCCACATGCAGCGGACGGAAGTTCTAGAGGCTGAAGAATTCTTTTCGCCCGGCCAAAAGGGATCGTCGGCCATGCCGCACAAACGCAATCCCGTATTGTCAGAAAATTTAACGGGGCTTGCACGCCTTGTACGTATGTCCGTGACGCCTGCCATGGAAAATGTGGCCCTGTGGCATGAACGCGATATCTCGCATTCATCGGTGGAACGTGCGATTGGG
The DNA here is from genome assembly GCA_945862435.1 of Pseudorhodobacter antarcticus. Taxonomy (GTDB): domain Bacteria; phylum Pseudomonadota; class Alphaproteobacteria; order Rhodobacterales; family Rhodobacteraceae; genus Cypionkella; species Cypionkella antarctica_C. The sequence goes on along the minus strand of CAMAXX010000022.1, from coordinate 33,760 downwards.
CCAGATACCACCATCACGCTGGATTTTGCACTGCACCGTCTGGGTGGGCTATTGGAAAAGCTGGTGATTTACCCCGACAACATGCTGAAAAACATGAACAAATTTCGCGGCCTTGTGATGAGCCAGCGCGTGCTGTTGGCGCTGACGCAGGCAGGTGTCTCGCGCGAGGACAGCTACCGCCTTGTTCAGCGCAATGCGATGAAAGTCTGGGAACAGGGCGCAGATTTCAAAACCGAGCTATTGGCCGATCCAGAGGTGACAGCCGCCCTAACCCCCGCAGAAATTGAAGAAAAGTTCGATATTGGCTATCACACAAAACATGTAGATACTATTTTTGTTCGCGTCTTTGGAGCCTAAATCGCCCCGCTTAGGGCCGCGTTAACCGCACTGTGCAAATGTGGCCCCAAGCAAAGGGGAATCGTATGACAGATCAGGGCTTTGGGCAGTTTTTGGGGGCAATTGAACCCGCGCAGCGTTTTGCGCCTGCGCCCATGTCTATGGCCCCGCGCACGCTGACACGCGCGCAAAAGGCGGCTGTGATTGTGCGGTTTATGATTTCCGAAGGTAGCAGCATTCCTCTGCAAAGCCTGCCTGACAAAATGCAGGCAGATTTGACCCAAGCTATGAGCCAGTTGCGGCTTATTGATCGCAATACCTTGGCCGAAGTGGTGGAAGAATTTCTGAACGAATTGGAACAAGTGGGCCTTGCCTTTCCGGGCGGTTTGGAAGGCGCGCTTGCTGCGATGGACGGGCATTTGGGGCAAAACGCCGTCACACGGCTGCGGCGGATTGCGGGCAAAGCATCGCATGCAGATCCGTGGGATCGGCTGGTTAATCAAGATACGGGAAAGATTCTGCCTTTGGTGCTCAATGAAAGCATCGAAGTAGGGGCAGTGATTTTATCGAAACTGCCTGTGCCAAAGGCTGCGGAATTACTGGGCAAAATGCCTGGGCCGCGCGCGCAGCGCACCGCCTATGCCGTCAGCCAAACCAACAAGATAGATCCTGAAACAGTGCGGCGCATTGGCGCGGCGCTTGTGGCCCAATTGGACGCCGAACCCGCCCGTGCGTTTGATACAGGCCCCGTGCAGCGCATTGGCGCAATTTTGAACGTGGCCGCTGCCGCCACCCGCGAAGATGTGATGAAAGGGCTAGAGGCGGCCGACGCCAGCTTTGCCGAAGAAGTGCGCAAGGCGATTTTCACCTTTGTTCATATCCCGCGCCGCGTGAATGCGCGCAATATTCCAAAAGTGATCCGCATTGTCGAACAGCCCGTTCTGGTCACCGCGCTTGCGGCCGCAGCGGCAAAGCCCGAACTCGCCGATGGGGTGGAATTTTTCCTATCGAATATGTCGCAACGCATGGCACAAGGCATCCGCGAAGACATGGCTGCGCGCGGGCGCGTTAAGGAAAAAGACGCAGAAGATGCAATGAATGCCGTGGTCAACGCCATTCGCGAACTGGAATCGGGGGGCGAATTGGCCCTGATCCAAGAGGAAGAAGAAGAATAGCCGAGACCAGTTTAGCGTGCACTCGCAGGTGCGATCTAAACTTGGCGGCCTTGCGTTGCAAGGCTGCCAAGACTAGGATGCAGGCTTTGTCGCAGCCGAAAGGCGCGCGCAACTGGAATGATTGATGACCGCTTCGCTGCCCGAAAACACCACTGGAAATCTTTCAGAGGCGCCCCGCGCAAAAGCCTTTGCTTGCGGCGGCATTTCCTTGTTCATCGCGGGGGTTTTTCTGTTTTCCTGCATGGATGCTTTGGCCAAAGATTTGGTCGCGCAGTCCCCCGCACTGCAAGTGGTTTGGCTGCGTTATCTGATACAAGCGGTTGTTATCACCGCCATTTTGGCCCCGCGCCTGCGGGCGCGCAGCCCACACCCGATGCCGCTGCGCACCGCTCACCCGTGGGGCCATTTCATCCGCGCTGTCTTTCAAGTGGGGGCAACAGGGTTTTTCTTTGCCTCACTGACCCATATTGGCCTTGCCGAAGCCACTGCGCTGGCCGATACAAACCCCGTTTTGATAACCCTTGGCGCGGCACTGTTTTTGGGCGAAAGGCTTACGCCTGCGCGCATAATTGCGGTTGCCGTCTCGATGACCGGGGCGCTGATTATCTTGCGGCCAGGATTTGGCGTGTTCACCCCTGCCGCCCTGCTCCCGCTGGGCTGCGCGGTTTGCTTTGCGGGTAACGCGCTGATGACGCGGCTTTTGGGGCGAAACGAACCTGCTTGGACATCGCTGTTTTACGCTGCATGGTTTGGCACAGTGATGCTGACGGCGGCGTTGCCGTTTGTCTGGCAGCCTTTGCTGGTGGGCGATTTGTGGCGCTATATCCTGTTGGGACTGATTGGCACGGCCAGCCAAGCGGCAGTTATAATGGCCTTTTCGCGCAGCGAGGCGGGGCTGCTTGCGCCGTTTGGGTATTTGGGTATCGTCTTTGCCAGCATTTGGTCAACGTTGATTTACAGCGCCCCGCCCGATGTCCCCACGATTATTGGCGCGCTTGTGATTATCGGCGCGGGGCTTTATGTTTGGGCGGGCGATCACGCCCGAAAAACGGTCTAAACACCTATGGACTTGACCCGAAAAGTACTTGATTTTGCGCAGAATATCGCATTGCGCGGTACTATTTTTTTATTGCTGATGGTGCCCTACCGCTTGCGCGTGCGCGCGATGGGCGCTGTTGTCGAAAAGATCGTCTCGCCGCTGGCGGGGTATGACAAACGGGTGGAAAATAACCTTGCCCTGATTATGCCGAACCTGCCAAAAGCTGATGTGGCGCGCCTAAAGTCTCGCGTGGTTAATATGGCGGGGCGCACCTTGATGGAGGTGTATTCGGGGGCCGAATTTAAGACCAATGTTGCAAATTCCCCTATTCGCGGTGCGGGGCTAGAGGCAATTTTGCAGGCGCGCGCAAACGGGCAAGGGGTTATCCTTGTTTCGGGGCATTTTGGCAATTACGATGTGCCGCGCGCGGTGCTGTCGGCGCAGGGTCACAGCGTGGGTGCGCTGTATTTGCCGTTTCGCAACCCCTATTTTGATGCGCATTACCGCGCCACCATTACGGCAATTGGCGCGCCGATTTTTCCACGCGGGCGCAAAGGCGTCGCCGAAATGGTGCGCCATTTGCGCGGCGGCGGGCTGATGGGGCTGCTGAACGATCAGCGCATTGGCCATGGCGCGCGTCTTAGATTTTTCGGCCGCCGTGCTAAAACGGCCCTTTCAGCGGCTGAATTGGCCCTAAAATACAACTGCCTGCTGATCCCCGTTTATGGCATTCGCCAGCCTGACGGAATCAGCTTTGTTCTGCTGATTGAACCGCCAATTCCCCATTCCACCCCCGAAATCATGACCCAAGCGCTGAATGACAGCCTAGAGGTGCAAGTGCGCGCGCATATGGATCAGTGGTTTTGGGTGCATCGGCGTTGGCGCTAGGGATTATTTTAGAACGGCGCTGGCCACCACTTCGGCAGGGCCTTTGCGCTGAATGATGACCACCACGGGCGCATCGCCAACAGCGCGGGCGCGCAGTTCAAGCGCCGCCTTACCCGACCATTGGCCCAGATTTTCCCAATGCGTGACGATATTGTGATAGGAAATTTCGCGGCCCCGATTTTCGCCCCGCTCGATCCGCACAGTCGATTGCGGGCGGTAACGCACCAAATCCACCACAAAATCGCCCGATAGTGCGGCGCGCGGCGTGGCGAAAATCACCACTTCATCGCCGCTGCGCGTCACTTGCAGATCAACCAGCGCGCGGGCGGCGGCAATTTCCGCCCCTGCCTCGGCCCGATCATGGCCTTTCACGCGGGCATCGCCTGCCACAATCATCTGCGGGGTGTAGATCATGTTGTCATTGCGCGCGGCTGCATAGCGGCGCTGGCGCTTGGTGAATTTTTCTTGGGCGAAAGTATCGCTCCAGCCGATATAGTCCCAATAATCCACATGCAGCGCCAGCGCGATCACGCCGTTTTGCTTGGATAATTCTTGCAGCAGCGCATCAGCGGGCGGGCAAGACGAACACCCCTGCGAAGTGAACAATTCGACCAAAACCCCTTGGGTCGAAGTTTGCTGCGCCAGCGCGGGTAAAGCGAGCAGCCCCATTCCCAAAGCCAATGCAAAATGTTTAAATTGTGTCATATCTATCACCTATGTTTGAGGCATATTTACCCCCAAACCTGTGCTTTGGCCAATCAAGGTTTTGCGAGGCGGGCGTGATGGGCGGCTTTTCAAGCGTTACATCAGATTTTCTGCAAAACGCACTGGATTTTCGGCATACAATTGCATACAATAGAACAAAATCCGCGATCATCCCCTAATCGGAGAAGAAAATGACCGTCTCAGTTGGACATGACAGCAGCAAGACCCGCCAGACCCTGACTGCGGGCGGCAAAAGTGTTGCTTACTATTCGATCCCTGCCGCGCAGGCCGCTGGCCTTGGCGATTTCGCCAAGCTACCCGCCGCGCTGAAGGTGGTTTTGGAAAATATGCTGCGCTTTGAAGATGGTAAAACTGTCACAATCGATGACATTCGCGCCTTTTCTGAATGGGGTGAAATGGCGGGCAAAAACCCGCGCGAGATTGCTTACCGCCCTGCCCGCGTCTTGATGCAAGATTTCACGGGCGTGCCTGCCGTGGTTGACCTTGCCGCAATGCGCGACGGGATTAAGGGTTTGGGTGGCAATGCCCAAGCGATCAATCCGCTTGCCCCCGTTGATCTGGTCATCGACCATTCGGTGATGATTGACGAATTTGGCACGCCGCGCGCATTCCAAGCCAACGTTGACCGCGAATATGAACGCAATATGGAGCGATATGTTTTCCTGAAATGGGGACAAAACGCGTTTAACAATTTCCGCGTCGTGCCGCCTGGCACGGGGATTTGCCATCAGGTCAACCTTGAATATCTGGCGCAAACCGTTTGGACAGACAAAGATCAAAGCGGCGTTGAGGTTGCCTATCCCGATACACTGGTCGGAACCGACAGCCACACCACCATGGTTAACGGCATGGCCGTTCTGGGCTGGGGCGTGGGCGGGATTGAGGCCGAGGCGGCAATGCTGGGCCAACCCGTTTCGATGCTGATCCCCGAAGTGGTGGGGTTCAAACTGACGGGCCAAATGATGGAAGGCACCACTGCGACCGATTTGGTGCTAAAGGTCGTGCAAATGCTGCGCAAACACGGCGTGGTCAACAAATTTGTCGAATTCTATGGCGAAGGCTTAGATCATCTGCCGCTGGCTGACCGCGCGACCATTGCCAATATGGCGCCCGAATATGGCGCGACCTGCGGCTTTTTCCCGATTGATGATGAAACCATCGGTTATTTGCATGGCACAGGCCGTGATGAGGGCCGCATTGCTTTGGTCGAGGCCTATGCAAAGGCCAACGGCATGTGGCGCGATGCGAGTTATGATCCGATTTATACCAGCACGCTGCATTTGGACATGGGCACCATCGTGCCTGCCATTTCTGGCCCCAAGCGCCCGCAAGATTATCTGCCGCTGACCGATGCCAAGGCCAGCTTTGCGCGGGAAATGAATGACAGCTTTAAACGCGCAATGGGCGCGGAAGTGGCGGTTGAGGGCAAAGATTACACCATGTCGTCGGGCAAGGTTGTGATTGCATCCATCACGTCCTGCACCAATACATCGAACCCCTATGTGATGATCGGCGCGGGTTTGGTTGCCCGCAAAGCCCGCGCTTTGGGTTTGAAATCTAAGCCTTGGGTGAAAACCTCGCTCGCCCCTGGCAGCCAAGTTGTATCGGAATACCTGAACGCGGCCAATTTGCAAGAAGACCTTGATGCTGTGGGCTTTAACCTTGTGGGCTATGGCTGCACCACCTGCATCGGCAATTCGGGCCCGCTAGACCCTGCCATTTCGGCGGCGATTGCGGCGGGTGATTTGGTGGCAACCGCCGTTCTGTCGGGCAACCGCAACTTTGAAGGACGTATTTCCCCCGATGTGCGCGCGAACTATCTGGCAAGCCCGCCTTTGGTGGTCGCCTATGCGCTGGCAGGCGATATGAATATCGATCTGACGACCGAACCTTTGGGCATGGGCACAAACGGCCCTGTGTATCTAAAAGACATCTGGCCCACGAACAAGGAAATCGCTGATCTGGTTCATGCCACCGTTACGCGCGCGGCGTTTATCAAGAAATATGCCGATGTGTTCAAGGGCGATGCGAAATGGCAAGCGGTGCAGGTGACCGATTCGCAAACCTATGATTGGCCGCCCGAATCGACTTACATTCAAAACCCACCCTATTTCCAAGGCATGGCCAAGTCGGCTGGAACGATCCAAAACATCAAAAACGCGCGGGTTTTGGCGGTTTTGGGCGATATGATTACGACCGACCATATCTCGCCTGCGGGGTCGTTCAAAATCAGTACGCCAGCGGGCAAGTTTTTAGCGGATGCGGGCGTGCCTGTTTCTGAATTCAACAGTTACGGCGCGCGGCGCGGCAACCACCGCGTGATGATGCGCGGTACCTTTGCCAATATCCGCATCAAGAATGAAATGCTCGAAGGTGTTGAAGGTGGCTATACCAAAGGGCCAGATGGCGCGCAGACCAGCATCTATGATGCCGCGATGGCGTATCAAGACGCGGGCACGCCTTTGGTGATTTTTGGCGGTATTGAATATGGCGCAGGATCGTCGCGCGATTGGGCCGCCAAAGGTACGGCGCTGCTTGGGGTCAAGGCAGTGATCGCAGAAAGCTTTGAACGTATCCACCGCAGCAACTTGGTGGGTATGGGCGTAGTGCCGTTTGAATTTACAAATGGCGAGACCCGAAAAACCCTTGGCCTGACGGGCGATGAAACTGTGTCCATAGAAGGGCTAGAGGGCGATTTGAAACCGCTGTCCACCCTGCCCTGCCACATCACCCATAAGGATGGCACCACTAAAACCATCCAAATCAAATGTCGTATCGATACCGAGATTGAGATCGAATATGTCGAACACGGCGGCGTGCTGCATTATGTGTTGCGCGATTTGGCCGCCCGCTAAGGCGCGCGCTATTGCCTAAAAAAGCGGCTCTTCGGGGCCGCTTTTTGCTGTTTCTACCCAAAGTTGCGCCGAGGCGGGATATTTCACCAAAAATTAAGGTTACTGTCCCAAACCAAACGCAGTATCCAGATTTTCCCCACATCTGACGAGGCTGTAATGAATGGCGAGATTTCCCTTGAAAGCATAGGCGCGCAAACCCGCGATGCGGCGCTGCTGACTAAATCAACCATCGAAAACATCACGCAAATCAACTGGCAGATGAACATGCTAGGCCTGAATGCGCGGATCGAGGCCGCCCGCCTGGGCCAGTTGGGAGCAGGGTTTGCACTGGTCGCCGACGAGGTGCGCAAAGTATCGGGCGAGATTTTGGATATCGCTACGGGATTGGGCAGCCAATTGACCCAAAGGTTGACCGATTTGGACACGATGGTAACACAGATGTCTGACAGCGCCGAAGGCACGCGATTGGTCGATTTGGCCTTTACGGCCATCGATCTGATCGACCGAAACTTGTACGAAAGGTCTTGCGACGTGCGCTGGTGGGCTACCGATGCCGATTTGGTGGCGGCTTGCGCAGATGATGATCGGGGGCGTAACACGCGCGCAGGCCAGCGGTTGGGTGTTATTTTGGATGCCTATACTGTCTATTGTGATATTTGGCTCTGCGACATGACGGGCAAAATTTTGGCCAATGGCCGCCCCAACCGCTTTGCCGTGACGGGGCAAACCCTGCCAGATCGCGAGCTCATAGCACAGCTTACGGGCGACGGCGGGCGCGAAGGTTTTGTTGCGGGCGATGTGCAACCAAATGCCTTAATGGACGAATGTCCCACGATGGCATGGGCCGCCTATGTGCGCCAAGGGGGCCATGAAGCGGGCAAACCGATTGGTATTTTGGTGACCCAGTTTGATTGGCAACCGCAGGCAGCGGCGGTGCTGGCCTCTTTGCGCTTTGGCACGCAAGGAATGGATCTTCGCGCAATGCTGTGTGACAGCAAAGGTCATATTTTGGCCCAGCGGGGGGTAAACGCGCCGCAAACGCCGCCCGATATCAGCCAATTGCGCAACGCAGGCTGGCGCAAAACCGATACCGGGATGATAGGCGCGCACCAAACCGAAGGGTTTGAAACATGGCGCGGCAAGGGCTGGTTTGGCGTGGTACAGCAAGCGGCAGGTTAGCAGCCCAAATCAGCCGATTGCACGGGCCATAGGGTAAAGGCCGCGCCGGCATCGCTGCGGCAGGTCAAAATCGGGCGGTTATAGCCATTGTTGTGAAACAGACATTCCACCACATCGCCAACCTGATCGCCCGTCATTAGGTTCACAATCTCGAATGCGGGGCCAAAGCTCATCACAACATCGGGCGCGGTACAGGTTTTAATGGCAACCCCGCTCCCTTGCGACACGATAAGGGCTGGTGCGTTTTGCAAAACAGGGGCCTCCCCCGCCGAGCGCCCCACGATTTGATAGCTGCCCGCAAAATATCCAGGGCCAGGCGTGCCTGGTTTTGCATAAACAGGGGCGGCGCTGGCCGCGATCAGGGCTGCGCTTAGGGCGATGCGCGCGCTCACGGCGCTTTGGCCTTTTCAAATTCGGGCATAAAACGCTGGGTGAAATCATCGCCAACCAAGGGGCCAATAAAGCGGTAAGCCACCGTGCCATCGGCGCGGATGATAAAGGTTTCAGGCGGGGCTGTGACCCCCCAATCCAGCCGCATCGCGCCCTTTGGATCGGCAATCACCCCCGCAAAAGGGTTGCCATCTTCGGCCAAAAAGGCCAGCGCATCGGCGTCTTTGTCCATCATGTTCACGCCATAAACTTTGACCCCGCTATCCGCCAGCGCCTGAAGCGTTGGGTGTTCGGCGCGGCAGGGCGGGCACCAACTGGCCCAGAAGTTCACAATCACCACCTCGCCTTGGGCCAAATCGGCGGCGGTAAAGGCAGGAATTCCCGGCAACGTGCCCGTGCCCAACGGGGGTGCAGGCCCCCCGATAAAGGTGGACGGCAGATCATTGGGGTTATCGCGCTGCAATCCCAAATACATGGTTGTGCCCAGCACGGCGAAAATCAGCAGCGGCAGAATAATCAGCAAACGGTTCATCATTGCGCTTTACCCGCCCGTTCTTCAACTTCGCGCAGCGCGCGTTTCACCCGCTTGCCCTGCCAGATCGACAGCGCGACCAGACCCAAGATCAGCGCCGCCGAACTGACATAAGACCAAATCACCGCATCGGCGTATTTTCCCAAATCAGGCATCATGCCGAACGCTCCCTTACCAGCAGCGCGGCCATACGGCGCGCGCGAATTTCAGTGCGGGTGCGCAGCAGCACCAGCGTCACGAACAGCAAAACAAACCCCGCTATACAAGCCAGCAGCGGAAGCCAATACACATCCGAGACGTTTTGCTGTTTATCCAGCGAAAGGCTGGCCCCCTGATGCAGGCCTTGGTTCCAAAACAGCACCGCATAACGCGACAAAAACGCAAAAACGCTGCCCACAATGCACAAGACCGCCGTCAGATCAGCAGCCGTGTCGGGATCTTCAATCGCCTGCCACAGCGCGATATAGCCAAAATAGAACAGGGTCAGAATCAAAAACGAGGTCAGGCGCGGGTCCCACGCCCACCACGTGCCCCACATCGGTTGGCCCCAAATCGCGCCCGTGACAAGGCCGATCAGGGTAAATGTCAGCCCGATGGGCGCCGCAGCCTTGGCCGCAAGGGCCGAGACGTGATGCCGGCGGATCAGCCAGATCAGGCTGGCGACCAGCATCATCATCCATGCCGAAATGGCCATCATAGCTGCGGGCACATGCAGGTAGATGATCTTGACAGTCGAGCCAAATTTTGCAGCGTCAGGCGTCAGGAAATAGCCCCAAAACAACCCCGCCCCCAGAAAGGCCGCCGATAGCCCCGTCAGCCATGGCAAGGCCAAGGCCGAGGTTTCCATAAACTTTTTCGGGTTGGCATATTCCCAGATCGACATTATTTTCCCTATCTTAAATTCGCCCCAATGGCCATTGCTGCTGCAAGTGGCAGACCCGCCCATGCCCCTGCCGTAATCGCTGCCAGCGCGGCAAGTGGCGTGCCAATGGCAGCCCCCGCGGCCCCCGACTTTACCACTTCAGCGCCGAAGATTAAGGTAGGAATATAAAGCGGAAGAACAAGAAGTCCAAGCAAAAGCCCGCCGCGTTTTAGCCCCACAGTCAGGCTGGCCCCAAAGGCCCCGATGATGGACAGCGCGGGCGTGCCAATGGCCAGACTGACCAGCAACCAAAAATACCCCTGCGCGGGCAGGTTCAGCAGCACGGCCAAAACTGGGCTTGCTGCCACCAGCGGCAAGCCCGTCGTCAGCCAATGGGCCAGCGCCTTCATCGCCACCACCCCGCCCAAAGGCAAGGGCGACGTGGCCAGCAGATCAAGACTGCCATCCTCATAATCCAGCGCGAAAATACGGTCGAGTGACAACAGCGCCGCCAGCAGCGCGCCCACCCATAAAACCCCTGCCGCAATCAGTGCCAATGTGGCAGGCGCAGGGCCAACGCCCAAGGGCACAATCACAGCCACCATCAGAAAAAACGCAAGTGACAGACCAAAACCGCCGCCCGCGCGAAAGGCAAGCCGCAGATCGCGCAGCAAAAGCGCCCTCATAAAAAGGCCTCATCAAACTGGCCAGATAGAACGGGCGCATGTGCGTCCGCGCGAAAGGGGGTGATGTCTAATTCATCGGCAGCAAAGCTCATATCAATATGGGTTGCGATCAACGCAGCGCCGCCTGCGGCCAGATGCGCCTGCACGGCGCTGCCAAACAGCACGACCGAGGCGGTGTCCAACGAGACTGTCGGCTCGTCCAGCACCCAGATTTTGCGGCCAGTCACCAAAATGCGCGCCAGACCAAGCCGGCGCTTTTGCCCTGCCGAAAGTTGGCCCGCGCGGCGGTTTGCGAGTGCCTCTAACTGCATGGCCGCCATCGCAGATGCTGCCAAATCAGTGCCGTAAATTTGCGCCCAAAACGACAAGTTTTCGGCCACCGTTAGGGTTGGTTTAACCCCATCGCTGTGCGCACCGTAGGCAATGTCATCCTCGCCCGCCGTTAGGACCCCGCCCGCAATGGGTTGCAGCCCCGCCACGGCGCGCAGCAATGTGGTTTTGCCCGCGCCATTGGGGCCGCGCAATATCAGCGCGCGCCCGGCGTTCAGGCAAAACGACACGCCCGCCAGAACCATAACCCCTGCCCGCGCAACCGCCACATTTTGCGCGGTCAGCACGTCAGGATACCGGCAGCAGGCAGGCCGCAACGCGCCGCCCTTCGCCCAGAAGAACGTTATAGGTGCGTGCAGCGGCAGAGGTGTTCATCGGCTCTACCCCAATACCCACCCCGTCAAGCGCTGCGATAAAGGCAGGCGGCACGGCAGAAATATCGCGGCCAAGGCCCAGCAGCAGCACATCAATTTTGCCCGCAAGCGACAGGGGCGCTGCTGTATCAGTCAACCCGCCCCATGCGCCCGCATCCCAAGGCGTGATCAGGCTTGCCCCGCGCAGGATATGCGGGCCCACACGAAAAAACCCCGGTCCATAGCCCTCTATCGCAAGGGCCGCGCCATAGGTGATTTCGGTCATCCGCATCGCTTAGGCATCCACATTAGCAAATTCGTGATTGCCACCGTTGTTGGGCTTGTCGCTGCGATCTAGCCCAATCATGAGAACAATGTTTTTGGCGACATATAGGGTGGAATAAGTGCCTACAATCACGCCAAACAACATGGCAAAGACAAAGCCACGGATCACATCGCCGCCAAAGATAAACAAAATAATCAAGGAAATCAGCGTGGTAGAGGCTGTCATAATCGTGCGCGAGAGGGTTTCGTTTGCGGTTCGGTTCATCATCTCGCGCAGTGGCATGGTTTTGTATCTCGCCAAATTCTCGCGCAGGCGGTCAAAAATAACGACGGTATCGTTCACCGAATAGCCCAAGATCGTCAGCAATGCGGCCACAATAGTCAGGTCAAACTTTAGCCCCAGCAGCGAAAAAACGCCAACTGTCACCACAACATCATGGATCAGGGCGGCCACCGTGCCCACCGCAAACTGCCATTCAAAGCGCACCCAGACATAGATCAAAATACCCACCGACCCCGCCACAACCGCCAGCAGCGCCGACCAGATCAGTTCGGACGATACTTTTGGCCCGACCGATTCCACCGATGGGAAGGTGATGGAGGGGTCAATCACTTGAAGCGACGTTTCAACTTTGGCAATCACCTCGGGGGTGACAACTTCGTCGCCCTCTTGCGCCTCGATCCGGATCATCGCCACGTGCTGATCCGCGCGGAAGGATGGGTCAAACACCTCGGTAATGGTGATATCGCCAAGGCCCAGATCAGCCATCGCAGCGCGGTATTCGCCCACCTCCACCACTTGCGTGCTTTCGGTGCGGATCGTCGTGCCGCCTTTGAAATCGACGCCAAAGTTCAGCCCGAACACCAGCAGCGAAATTACTGTCAGGATCATGGCCAAAACAGATGCGCCAAAGGTCACATATTGCGCTTTGAAAAAGTCGATGTTGGTTTTTTCGGGAACCAGCCGCAAACGCCAAGCCATGACTGCCTCTTATACGATGATGCGGGCTGGACGGCGCGCGTTCAGCCACAGGGTGATAATCAGGCGGGTGACATAAACTGCCGTGAACATCGATGTGAAAATACCGATGCCAAGGCTAAGCGCAAAGCCGCGCACGGGGCCAGAGCCGATCCAGAACATAATGATGGCCGTGATAATCGCGGTCACGTTACTGTCCATAATCGAGGAAAATGCCCGCTCGAACCCCAGTTCTATGGCCCGCGCAGGCGGTTTTCCTTCGCGCAGTTCTTCGCGGATCCGCTCGTAAATCAGCACGTTGGCATCCACCGCCATACCCATGGTCAACACAATGCCCGCAATACCAGGAAGCGTCATCGTGGCGCCAATAGTGGAAAGTACCGCCAGCAAAAGCGCGATGTTGATGGCCAGCGCGATGTTGGCGATTACGCCAAAGATGCCATAACAAGCAATCATATAGACCACGACCGCAATCATGCCGATGATGGCGGCCGTGCGGCCCGCGGCAATACTGTCAGCGCCAAGTTCTGGTCCAATGGTGCGTTCTTCCAAAAAGGTCATTTTGGCTGGCAAGGCCCCTGCGCGCAGCAGAACGGCCAATTGAGTGCTTTCTTCGATGGTGAAATTGCCCGTAATAATGCCCGAGCCGCCGGTGATATGCGCCTGAATCGTGGGGGCGGAAATGACCTGATCGTCCAGAACAATGGCAAAAGGCTTGCCAATATTCTCGCCCGTATAATCGCCAAACGCGCGTCCGCCGCTGGGGTTAAAGCGGAAATTTACCGCAGGTTGGCCGTTTTGGTCAAAGGCGGGCTGGGCATCGGTCAAATCTTCGCCGCCGACAACGGGGGTTTCTTCGATGACGTAATAAGTGCCATCGCCCGTGATGTCGGGCACAAGTTTGTTGCGCGGGCCAGGGTCGGCGCTGGCATTGCTGGTGATGTTGACAACCGGGTTAAAGGTCAGCTTGGCCGTGGTGCCGATAATGGCCTTCAATTCGGCCGCGCTGCCCAAACCGGGCACTTGGATCAGAATGCGGTCATTGCCTTGGCGCTGGATCGTCGGCTCGCGCGTGCCAACCTCGTCAACGCGGCGGCGGATGATCTCTAGGCTTTGCTGCAACGTGCGCACATCGGTTGCGCTTTTCTCGGCATCTGACAGTTGCAGGACAATCACATTGCCCTCACTTTTAATGTCCAAATCGCTTTGGCCCGCGCCCGTAAGCGTCGTCACCGCATTCGCCAAGCCGCGCACGGCAGTCAGGGCTGCTTGCATTCCTTCGGCATTCGAGATTTCAACCCGCAGCACATCGGGCGTGCTGGCGACGCGCTTGATCGCGCCTGATTGATCGCGCACATCGCGCAGCACATCGCGCACTTCGGGCCAAAGGCTGTCCATCCGCTGCGCATAGGCATCAGCGACATGCACTTCGGCCAGCAAATGCGCGCCGCCGCGCAAATCAAGGCCAAGGTTCATCAGGCTGGACGGCAAAAAGCTGGGCCATGCCGCCAGCGCCGCTGGGTCTGCCACCCCGCCTTGGTCTGCAATCGCCTGCGCGTCGTTATGCCCCTCGACCTGCGCGTAAAACAGGTTGGGCATTGCGGCAGCAATGCCCCAAAGGGCAATCAGCACGATAATCGTGCGTTTCCACAGCGGCATAATCAACATAATGAGGGCTCTTTACGCTTTTGCGGGTTCGGTTTTGTTCATCACCGAAACAACCGTGCTTTTTACAACCTTCACCGTCACGCCCGTGGCAATTTCCACCTCGATCGTGTTGTCATCGCCCACTTTGGTGACTTTGCCAATAATGCCGCCGCCTGTCAGCACTTGATCGCCACGGCGCAGCGCATCGATCATCGCCTTCAAATCCTTCATCTTTTTCTGCTGTGGGCGGATCAGCAAGAAATACATGATTGCGAAAATCAGCACCAACGGCAGGAAAGAGGCAATGGCCGAACCTTGGCCAGCAGCACCTGCGGTTTGGGCAAAAGCGGGGGTAATCAACATAGAATGTCCCTGTGGTTGCGGGGCTGCGCAATTGGGCCAGCCCTGTGGTTTTACATTTGCGCGCATCTTATAGGCGCGGGCCGCGATAGGCAAGGCGCTGCCCGCGCCTCTGCCTTTGGTGGGTGTTCAAATATCGGTGCGCAAGTTCGTCAAGCTGGCCAAAGATGAAATCACCTAGCGTCATCAGGTGCGGCTGGCGCGGCGCAGCAAGCCCTTTCGCGCGCGGGGTAAATACAGTATCACACCGCAAAACAACAGGTGGCCCATGCACGATATCAAGCAAATCCGCGACATCCCTGATGCCTTTGACGCAGCCTTGGCGCGGCGCGGGTTGGCTGCGCAGTCGGGGAAGATTCTGGCGCTGGATAATGCACGGCGCGGCGCGATTTTGGCCGCTGAAACCGCTCAGGCCGCTGCTAATTTGGCGACCAAAGACGTCGGCGCGGCAAAGGCGCGGGGAGAGGCCGCCGAATTTGAACGCCTGCGCACCGAAGTGGCCAAATCGAAGGCCGAGATCGCTGCAAAAACCGAGGAGGCCGCGCAAAAGGACGTTGAATTGCGCGATATGCTGATGCGCATCCCCAACCTGCCGCTAAACGAAGTGCCCTTTGGCGCCGATGAAAGCGGTAATGTCGAGGTGCGCAGATGGGGCAGCCCCCGCACCTTTGATTTTCAACCGCTGGAACATTTCGATATTCCCGCCGCCAAGGCCGGGCTTGATTTTGAAACCGCGGCCAAACTGTCTGGAACGCGCTTTGTGATTTTGCGCGGGGCCATCGCGCGCCTGCACCGCGCACTGGGCCAATTCATGCTGGATTTGCATGTGAACCAGCATGGACTTCAGGAAACTTGGACGCCCGTTCTGGTCAAGGAAGAGGCGATGTATGGCACCAATCAATTGCCCAAATTTGCCGAAGATAGCTATCAAACCACAAATGGGTGGTGGTTGATCCCGACTTCAGAAGTCACCCTGACCAATACCGTGGCAGGCGAGGTTTTGGAAGCGTCCCACCTGCCGCTGCGCCTGACCGCCCTGTCGCAATGTTTCCGTTCCGAAGCGGGCAGCGCGGGGCGCGATACCACAGGGATGCTGCGCCAACACCAGTTCGAAAAGGTGGAAATGGTTACAATTTGCGCAGCAGATCAGGCGCTTGCCGAACATGACCGCATGACAGCTTGCGCACAGGCCGTGCTTGAATCGCTGGAAATTCCATATCGGACAGTTGTTCTGTGCACGGGTGATATGGGCTTTGGCGCGCAAAAGACCCATGATCTTGAGGCGTGGTTGCCTGGGCAGAACAAATACCGCGAAATCAGTTCGGTTTCCACATGTGGAACGTTCCAAGCGCGGCGCATGAACGCGCGGGTAAAGACAACCGCAAAGCCTGAATTTGTCGCCACCCTGAACGGGTCGGGCTTGGCCGTGGGCCGCTGCTTGATCGCGGTTTTGGAAAATGGACAGCAGGCGGATGGATCGGTCACCCTGCCCACCGCCCTGCACCCCTATGTAGGCGGAAAAACGCGGATCTCAGGGGATGGGCAGTTGATTTGACGCTGCTTTTCGGGCGTATTGGGGTATGAACAAAACATATATCCCCCCCGCACTGACGCTGATTATCGGCCTTCTGTTCGCCGCAGCCCCCAGTTTTGCGCCCGAATTTCGCGGCTATGCGGCTGGGCAGTTGCCCGTCGAAATTTATCGTCACGCCGTGCAGCCTGCAGGATATGCCTTTTCGATTTGGGGGGTGATTTTTTTGTGGCTGCTGGCCAGCGCCGCCTATGGTTTGTCGCAGCGCACCGAGCAACCTTCTTGGGTTGCAACCCGCCCTGCATTGATCGGCGCGATGCTGGCGGGCATTTTATGGCTGTTTCTCGCGTCATCAAATCCGCTACTGGCCACGGTGGTTATTTTGGCCATGGCGGGCTTTGCCATAACGGCATTTTTGCGCGCTGATACGGGGGTTGACCGCTGGATCCTGTCAGCACCCTTGGCGATTTTCGCAGGCTGGGTTAGCGCGGCCTCATTGGTATCGGTGGGCATCATGCTGGGTGGCTACGGGCTGCTGCCCCACCCTACTGCAGCCTTGGTGATGGTGGCGGTTTTGGTGGCGGGGGCACTCTACATCCAATCGCGCCAGCCCCTGATGCCCGTTTACGGCGGCACAGTGGTCTGGGCTATCGTCGCCGTGGCAATGGTCAACCGCGCCGAAGAACCGATGGTCGCGATCATCGCCGCTGGTGCCGCGCTGATCCTCGCCGCTGGCACGATTTGGCTGCGTGCCAAAAGCAGGTAAGCACGCAAAGTCTGGCTGCTTCCTAACTCCGCAAATATCCTCGGGGGGAGGAGCGCAGCGACGGGGGGGGCGAGCCCCCCCTTTCAGTCCTTAGACCAACCACCATCCATATGCTTGCGCAAACGGCTTGGCGTGTGAAATTTGGGGTTTTTAAACGGGTTTTTATCGCCTTGGCCGCGAAATGTCAGGCGAATGGGCGTGCCTGGCAAATCAAAGTGCTGTCGCAAGCCATTGACCAAATAACGTTTATAGCTGTCGGCCATCTCGTCGGCGTGGCTGCACATCACGATAAATCCCGGCGGGCGCTGTTTGACTTGGGTCATGTAGCGCAGTTTGATGCGGCGTCCCTGCGGGGCGGGTGGCGGGTGGCTTTCCACCATCGCGCCCAGCCAAGTGTTCAGCCGTGCAGTTGGCACGCGGCGGTTCCACACCTCATGCGCCTTTAAAATCGCGTCATGCAAACGGTCAAGTCCCCGCCCCGTTTTGCCCGACACTGTAATCAGCGGTGCGCCGCGAAGCTGCGGCAGCAGGCGTTCGAACATCTCCTTCAGTTCGGCCAGTTTTTCCTGCTTTTCGCCCTCAAGATCCCATTTGTTCACGGCCACAACAACGGCGCGGCCTTCGGTTTCGGCGAAATCGGCAATGCGCAGATCTTGCACTTCGAACGGAATTTCCGCATCCAGCAGCACCACAACCACCTCGGCAAAGCGCACGGCGCGGATGCCATCGGAGACGGACAGCTTTTCCAATTTCTCGTTTATACGCGCTTTTTTGCGCATACCAGCCGTATCAAAGATTTTAATCGGCGTGCCCAGCCAGTCGGCGCGCACAGATATGGCATCGCGGGTGATCCCCGCCTCTGGCCCCGTTAGCAGGCGGTCAAAGCCGAGAATTTTGTTGATTAGCGTGGATTTGCCCGCATTGGGCCGCCCGATGACTGCAATTTGCAATGGCTTTTGCAGCGTGGGGCGAAAGGATTCAACATCGGCTTCGGATTCGGCATCCTCATCGGAAATGTCCAAATCCACCTCTGGGGCGTTTTCGGCCTCGCGTTCGGCAAATTCGCCTTCCAGCGGGCGTAGAGCGTCGTAAAGATCATCCATCCCTTCGCCATGTTCGGCAGAAAGGCGGATCGGCTCGCCCAGACCAAGGCTCCACGCCTCGATTGCCCCGCCGTCGCCTGCGCGGCCTTCGGCTTTGTTCACGCCCAACACCACCCGCGCACCCTTTTTGCGCAGGATATCGGCGAAAACTTCGTCTGTTGCGGTAATCCCTACGCGGCCATCCACCAAAAACAGGCAAATATCGGCCATATCCACGGCGCGTTCGGTCAGGCGGCGCATGCGGCCCTGCAGGCTGTCATCAGTGACATCTTCCAGCCCTGCTGTGTCAATCACGGTAAAGCGCAGATCGAACAGCTTGGCATCCCCCTCGCGCAGATCGCGCGTCACGCCGGGTTGGTCATCGACCAGCGCCAGTTTGCGCCCAACAAGGCGGTTGAACAGGGTAGATTTGCCCACATTCGGGCGGCCAACTATGGCAAGGGTGAAACTCATCGGGCAAGGCTCATGTGCGGTATCCTGACTGCAAGCGTGTCCCTTACACGTCAATTAGCCTAACGGAAAGCGTGAAGTTGCCCGTTTTGCCCCATGACCAGCAGCATGCCGCCCACAAGCGCAGGGGAAGATGCCGCACCCGAGGGAATCTCGGCCTGCCCGACAATTACGCCCGACGCAGGATCGAACAGGCGCAGCGTGCCATCTCCTGATGCAACCACGATATGCCCGCCGGCCAAAACAGGGCCGTAATGGGCGGTGATGCCTTTAAATCTCTTGGGTTTTTCGTTTTTGAAATAGGGCATGGTTTGGGCCCAAATCACTGCGCCGTCATTTGCCGACAGGCGTACAAGCCGCGCCTGATCGTTCACCACAAAGACCGAACCACCCACCACTAAGGGCGCGTTCAGCGCGCCTTCGCCTGCTGTCCAAATACGCTGGCCCGTGCTGGCCGACAGAGCGGCGGTTTTGCCCGCAGCAGAACCGACATAGATTGTGCCGCCCGCAATAACAGGATCGCCCGTTACATCGCCAAAGCCGGCATAGGCGCGGCCCAAACGTTCGCCCGCGATACCGGCTGTCCATTGCTGATCGCCATTTTGCGACACGGCAGTCAGTTGCCCTGCCGAATAGGGCAGATAGACCGTGCCGTTTGACACAGCAATCGCCCCTGCCCCCAGCATACCGCCTGGCCGAGGCGCGCCTTCGATCTGCCACAGGATGCGTCCCATGCCTGCATCCAGCGCGGCCGCCGACCCGTTACGCCCCAGCGCATAAACAACGCCGCCCGAAACTGTGGGCGGGCCAGACAGCGCGCCGTCCAACCGCTGACGCCACTGCACCGCGCCCGAATTTGCCGCCAGCGCCAGCACTTCGCCCGCGCCAGTCGTGACATAGACCGCCCCGCCGCCCACGGCCAAGCCGCCGCCAGAAACGTCGGCATTATTATCAAAACTAGGCAAGACATCGGCCTGCCAAATCACCGCGCCATCTTGCGTCAGCGCAGTAACGCCGCCGCCTGCGTCCATTGCAAAAATACGACCTCCTGCGGCCACCGGACTGGCGGCAATGCGGCCTGAACGGGTGTTGCCTTGGCCAACCTTTACGCTCCACACCCGCTGCGGGGCAGCCGATAGGGTGCCGTGCGGCAGCGAATGACTGGCCGATCCCGCGCGGTGCGACCAATCGCCAATGGTGCTGGCGCGGGGTAGGTTGATTTTTGCCGTTGTATTGCCCGCTTCGGCGGCGGGGGTCGCGGGGGTGCCATCGTCGTTCAGGGTTTGCTCTAGCGGCGTGCGCACCGAAAAGCGCGGGCCTTCCAAAATCACTTCACGCTCGCATGCGGCCAAGACAAGCAGCATCCAAAGGCCAAGCCCTACCCCGCGTTTGCCAGCATTTTCAAAGCCCATCATCGCATCCCCTTTTGCGCTGTATTCTTTGGCAACTGCCAAAGCCAGCTTTAGCCCGCGCTGGTGCCAGCGCCAGCGATATCTGGCACAGTGCCACCCAATGCCACAATGACCTGCGAGGCGCGCGCAATCAAGCCATTTGGTGCGGCTTGGTCTTGGACAAGGGCGGTTAGGGCGGAAATTGCCTCGTCCTTTTTACCCTCTTCAATCAACAAAAAGGCAAGCTGCTCGCGTGCCAGCAGATCAAAGGCGCGCCCCGTTATCCCCTGAAGCGCGGTGCGGCGATCTGCAAGCGGCAGATCGGCCCCCGCCAGCATCACACGGCGCAGGCTGGCCAGATCGCGGTAGAGTTGCGGCTCGCCAGCATCTGCGGCCACATCCGCCAGCGCAGCCAATGCGCCTGCCTTGTCTGCGGTAGGATCAGAGGCCAAAATCAGCGCTTTCAGCGCCTTTTGGCTGCCTGTGGCGGGCACTTCGGCAAGGGCAGCCGCGCGGGCCGTTTCCTCACCCAAATCTAGCGCATCTAGCAGAGCATCACCAAACGCCTGTGCGCTGGCTGCATCGCGCGCGCTGCTATATTCGCGCCATCCCGTGCCGCCGACGACCAGCACCACCACAAGCCCGCCAATCCAGCCATATTTGCGAAAGGCGGCAAACAGGCGGTCGCGGCGCACCTCTTCGGTGACCTCGTCGATAAAACTGTCGGGATTGCTCATAGCGGGCCTTTATTTCACTGGCTTTGCATTGCGCCCTTCATATACGCAAGCGCGCCGCCTTGCCAAGCCCCCGCCCCGAATTGCCTAGCCCTTCGCGCGCTGGGCCGCTGGGCGCGCGCAACAGTCTTGCTGCAAGAGCGGTGTGTTTTAACCAAGGGTTCAGCCTAAGCAGCCTTAAAGTATCGGCGCGCGCGGCACAAATCCTACACGCAGAAGCGGCCTGTAAACATTTACGCGTGATCTATGGAACTTACCCTTCTTGCCAATGTCTTGCTGTTTATCGGCCCATTCGCCCCTGATTTCATCAACGGGCGAGGGAAAGACACTGTGGATGACACTGCGGATGACACTGGTGATGATAATCCCACCGATGACTTTGCCCAAAGCGGCTCGACGCTGAACGATACGGTTTCGGCCCAAAATAAAAAACCAAATTCACCCATGGCGCAGGTGATGATCTGGCTTATGGCGCGGCGGGGGATGATTCGATCTGGGCGCACTGGGGGATGGCACAATTTTTGGCGACGCCGGCGATGACACGCTTGATGGGGAACTGCGGGATTGCGCAACCTTTGGCGGCCTTGGCCATGACCAATCTTTTGGCGGTGATGGCAATGATCTGATCGAACGCGGCGCAGGCAGCGCCCTGTTGTTTGTCAGCGCAGGCAGCGCCCTGTTGTTTGGCAGCGCAGGCAGCGCCCTGTTGTTTGGCAGCGCAGGAATTGACCGCTTTTGTATATCCAAGGCGCAGTTTGGCGCAACGGGGCTGGCGCGGATCGAAGATTGCGCGGCAGGCGAGACGATTGTTGTCGGTTATACCGCTGCCGATGGCGCGTCTGTCATCTCGCTTGCTCCCTCGCCCATGGCAGGCGCGGTGAATGTTTCGGACGATGGCAATGTGATTGCCCGTGTGGTCAACACATCGGGCGCGTTGAAGCTGAGGGCGATATCTGTTGCCCCAATCACGCCATAAGCTTTCATAAACAGGCCGCAATTGGGCCATGCTTTCACCGCAACCTTTAGGTAGAAAAATCTATGTCTGCACTTAACCCTTGCGAGTGAAAAATGGATCTTTCCTCTATCCGCACGGCCCTAAACGGATTTGCCGATGCCACGCCAGTGCCCGCGCAAGATTTGCTGAGTTCGGCGGCGAGCCCCTTTCTTTTGGGCGCACAGGCGCGGGTCTTGCCCGACCAATTTCCCGCCCCTATTGATAAGTTTCTGGATTTGAACGCGCCAGAAGCGTGGCAACCCGAAGTGCTGGCCGATTTCACTCAAAGCGACGCTTTGGAAATTGATTACCCTGCCGGGCAGTCCGAACCAGTGATTGCACTGAACTACAACGTCACAATGGCCGCGACAGAAATCAGCCTTGACGGAGTAATCGTGGCTTTGGTTCAAATGCGCCAAGGCGAAGGCCCGTTGCGGGCCAGAGCGATCAAGCTGATCCCTGATCTGGGGCTGGCCGCAGAAATCGGCACGCAGTAGTTTTCGCCCTGCTACTGTGCCGCCACTTCGTTGGAGTGGTCTTCCTCACCCGCAGATTGGCGCGCCCACATGGCAGCATATTTGCCCCCCTTAGCCAGCAGTGCGTCATGCGTGCCGGTTTCGGTTATCACGCCGCCCTCTAGCACGAAAATCGCATCTGCATCGGCGATGGTGGACAGGCGGTGCGCAATCATCAGCACCGACCGCCCCTGCCCCATTTCGCGCAGCGATAGCTGAATATCCTGTTCGGTTTGCGTGTCCAGCGCGGATGTGGCCTCGTCCAGCACCAAAATGGGGGGATTTTTCAGCAAGGTGCGGGCGATGCCCACGCGCTGCTTTTCTCCGCCCGACAGCTTTAGCCCGCGCTCGCCCACTGTCGTGGCGTATCCTTGCGGCAAAGACACGATGAAATCATGAATTTTCGCGGCTTTTGCAGCCGCCTCGACAGCGCTTCGCGGGGCGTCGGGGTTACCATAGGCGATGTTGTAATAGATTGTATCGTTAAACAAAACCGTATCTTGCGGCACGATTCCGATCATCTGGTGCAAGGATGTTTGCGTCACATCGCGCAAATCCTGCCCGTCAATGCGCACAGCGCCGCCCGTCACATCATAAAAGCGGAACAAAAGCCGCGCGATGGTAGATTTGCCCGCCCCCGATGGCCCAACAAAGGCAACCCGCTGGCCAGGTTTCAGGGTAAAGGACAGACCCTTTAGAATGGCGCGGTCGGGATCATAGGCAAAATGCACGTTATCAAAAGTTACCTCGCCGCCTGTGACCTTGATCGGCTTAGCGTTAGGGGCGTCGTTCACTTCGGCGGGTTGGCCAAGCAGGCCGAACATCTCGCCCATATCCACCAGCGCCTGACGAATTTCGCGGTACACCGTGCCCAAAAAGCCAAGTGGCATAGTGATTTGGATCATATAGGCGTTGACCATTACGAAATCGCCAACAGTCAATGTGCCCGCTTGCACGCCGTAGCCTGCCATGACCATCACCGCGACAAGCCCCGATGTGATAATCAGCGATTGGCCCGCGTTCAGCAAAGACAGCGAATAGCCCGTTTTAACTGCTAGCCCCTCATAGGCGGCCATTGCGCCGTCATACCGCTGGGCTTCGCGTGCCTCGGCGTTGAAATATTTCACAGTTTCAAAATTCAGCAGGCTGTCAATGGCCTTTTGGTTGGCGTCACTGTCTTGATCGTTCATCTGGCGGCGAATTTTCACCCGCCATTCGGTGATTTTAAAGGTGAAGGTCACATAAAGATATATCGTGCCCACGACGACGACCATGTAGGCCCAACCGAAATAAACGGCGAAGAACAGCGAAACAAGGATCAGTTCCAGCGTCAACGGCCCGATGGAAAACAACATAAATCGCAAAAGGAAATCGACGCCCTTGACCCCGCGTTCGATAATGCGCGACAGCCCCCCCGTTTTGCGCGTGATGTGATAGCGCAGGGACAGGCGGTGAATATGGGTAAAGGTTTCCAAGGCCAGCGCCCGCAGCGCCCGCTGTCCCACGCGGACAAACACCGCATCGCGCAACTCGTTGCCCAAAACCGACCCAAGCCGCGCAATGCCATAAGCCACTGTCAAACCGATTGCGCCCAGCATCATCGCTTCGGCAGGCTCGGCGCCCGCCCCCAGCGCATCGACCGCAAGTTTGTAAAGGTAGGGCGTTGTAAAGCCGACCAGTTTTGCCAGCAGCAGCAACACAAGCGCCCCTACCACGCGGCGTTTGACCCATGCCTGCCCATCGGGCCACAGATACGGGCTGACACGGCGAATGGTGACCCATCCGCTGGCGGCTTTTTCGGGGGTATCGGCAGAAGTCGCGGTATTTTTGGGCATGAGGCACCTTTTGTTGCCCCCTTCCTATGCCCGTTCGGGGGGGAATGCCAGTGCCGCCGCCACGGCAAGGGCACTGCATTTGCGCACATACCAAGCGGCGCTATTGTGCGGTTGGAATGGTGAAAACTTGGCCCGGATAAATCAGATTTGGGTCTTTGATCTTGTCTTTATTGGCCTCGTAAACCTGCACATACATCAGACCATCGCCAAAGGTCGCCTCGGCAATGGCCCACAGTGTTGTCCCTGTTGCGATTTCCACCACTTTAGGTTCGGGCGCGGCAGCCACCAATGCTTCGGGGGCGGCTTTGGTAATTTGCATCTCGTAGCGCGAGGTCACATTGCCGCTGGCGTCCAACTGATCGGCGCGCAGCGTATGATCGCCCGCCGCAACCCCTGCCAAATCGGCGTTAAAGCTGCCGTTCGCCATGATCGGGGCAGAAGCGGCATCGACATTATCAACGTAAAGGCGCACGACTGCACCTGACGCTCCGCGCCCACCAACACGGATCAGATCGCCGTCATAGGTGACCGTGTCGATGGTGATATTGGCAATATCGGCCCCATCCACCACTGCCACGCCCGCATCCGTCACTGTTAGGGCCGCGCCAGCCGTGGTTGGGTCTAGCACGACCTTATCGGTGCCTTCCACTTCGACGCCATCAGTGGCCTTTGACAGCACTGTCAACACGCGCGGCTTATCGGACGGCGCAAGGGTGAACAGGCCGGCATAGGCGCCCACGCTATCGGCCGTGGCAAAGGCGGCCTCGGCGCCATCTAGGCGCAGCGACACCCGCGCGCCCGCTTCGGCCACGCCCGCGATTGTTGCGGCTCCATCAGGTTCAATGCGCACGACATCCAGTGTGGGGGCGATACGGTCGGCCGCAAGGGAAGGATCGGATGAAGCGGCTTCGGCGGGTGCAGGTTCTGCCGCTGGCGCGGCGGGTGCAGGTTCTGCCGCTGGCGCGGCGGCCACAGGGTCGGCTGGCGGCGGCGCGCTTTGCGTGGCAAACCACAGCCCAACCACTGCGGCAATAACCACGCCCGCCCCTGCCACAATTTTCACCGCATTGTTAGAAATACCCGCCATAATACCCTCTCCTGTCTATCGCTTAGGCCGTGTCTGTAGTATTCCAGACTTTAACACATACAATATCATGTTTTGCCGCAAAACCACTTAGGAAATAGCAATGGCCCAAAGAAGCCTGTCAATCTGTGTCTTTTGCGGCGCAAAAGAAGGGAATAACCCTGCCCATGCAGAGGCCGCCCGCGATTTGGGCGCAGCCATCGCCGATATGGGGGCAAGGCTGGTTTACGGCGCGGGGGATGTGGGTCTGATGGGCATTGTCGCGCGCGCTGCAATGGCCGCGGGGGCCACCTGTTTGGGCGTCATCCCCAAGCATTTGCTGGATCTAGAGGTAGGCAAGCGCGATTTGACCGAATTCATCGTCACCGAAAACATGCACGAGCGGAAGATGACAATGTTTTTGCAAAGCGATGTAATCGCGCTGCTGCCAGGCGGTGCGGGCAGCCTTGATGAGTTTTTCGAAGTGCTGACATGGGCGCAAATCGGCCTGCATCAAAAGCAGATAATTTTAATAAATATTGCGGGGTATTGGGGGCCGCTGCTTGCCCTGATCGAACATATCATTGACCAAGGCTTTGCTGCGCCATCCTTGCGGGGGCTGATTTTGGTGGTGGATGACGTGGCTGCGTTTCGCGCGGCGGTGGGGGATCTGCCCCCAGCATGACACCGCATTCCCCATACTGCCCTGCCCAAACTGTGCCAACTTTTGATGATCTGCACCGCATGGCGCAGGTCTTTTTGGCGCAGAATATGGGCGCGGGAGTGGCGTTGGTTTTGGGGGCTGGCGCAGTTCTACCACGCCTTTACCTTTCGCGGATTTGTGGGGAATCCCAATAAAAAGGCCCGCCTAAGCGGGCCTTTATCTGCAATTTCAGCCGCTTACATTTTGGCCGCAACAGCTTCCCAATTCACCAATTTGTCCAAGAAATTGGTCAAATAGGCAGGGCGCTTGTTGCGGAAATCAATGTAATAGGAATGTTCCCACACATCACAGCCCAAAAGGGCGGTTTGGCCAAAGCACAAAGGGTTCACCCCGTTTTCGGTTTTGGTGATTTTCAGCGCGCCGCCCGCGTCTTTGACCAGCCATGCCCAGCCAGACCCAAACTGGCCCGCGCCTGCGGCAGAAAAATCTTCCTTGAACTTTTGAATAGATCCAAACGCCTCAACCAGCGCTTTTTCCAGATCGCCGGGCATTGCTTTGCCCTCGCCCGGCCCCATCACTTCCCAAAACAGGTTATGGTTCCAATGCTGGCTGGCATTGTTGAAAATGCCCGATTGCGCCACAGCGCCCGCGACATATGTGCCGCGCACGATATCGTCCAGCGATTTGCCTTCCCACTCGGTGCCTGCAATCAGCTTACTGCCGTTATCAACATAGGCCTTGTGGTGGATGTCATGGTGAAATTCCAACGTTTCGCGCGACATGCCTAAAGGGGCCAGCGCATCATGCGAATAGGGCAGATTGGGAAGGGTAAAGGACATCGGCTATCTCCTGTGTTATGGTATGCTCTTATAAGTGGCGTTTTGCGGCAGACGTCAAGGCCAAGGTGGTTCAGTTTGACGCCTAAATCTCGGTTCCCGCTTTGGCGGCATGCGACAATAGGTCGAACACATATTGCGCGACCGAGCGGAAGCAGATCACGGTCGCATTCGCCCCTTCCACCCAAAACGCAGCGGGCACTTGGGCCAGACGGGTGCGGCGCAGTTCTTTTGGGCCAAGGGCGGTGAAATCAGTCGGGGAGAGTTTGGCCAAAACTGAAGCGGCCATGCCCTCAATCGCAAACACCGCGCGGGCGTCCGACACATCCAGCGCAAGATGGTGCTGGCCCGCCAGCGCCTTTGCAATGGCGTCCAACGCGGCGGGCACGTCCGCGTGCGGCATTATCAGCAGATATTCATCGGGCGACATCCATGCGCAGCGGTTGCCCCCCGCCGTTTCAATGCCGCGCATCTGCGGGATGGCGCAGCCTGTTGCGGCCTTGATCGCATCCGCTAGCGCCGCCACGTTGGGCGCGGCGCGCAGGGTGATCATACCAAGTGGCCCTATTTCGCGGATACGGGCATAGCCAGAAAATGCCGCCCCGTTCAGGGCGGAAACTGCTGCGGGATTAAACATCTTGCTTGGCCCCTTCTTTGTCATAAAACACGGGATCGATGACGCGCGCTTTGACTGTACCGCCTGCGATGGTGTTAAACTCTACCTCATCGCCCAAACGATCCAGACCGCCACGAATAAGCCCCATGGCAATTCCGCGCCCCAAGGTTGGGCTGAAATAGGTCGATGTCACGCGGCCTTGGGTATTGCGCTGGCCGTTGGCATTGACGCCGCCTGCGATGATATAGGCCCCGTCAGGCACCACACTGCCATCTAGCGTGTCAAAGCCCGCCAGTTTCCAGCGGGTTTCGCTGGCCAGATAGGTGCGCATTTGCCCGCGTTTGCCAAGATAATCGGGTTTCTTCTTGGAAATGGCCCAGCCAAGGTTCAAATCCTGCGGAATGACGGTGCCATCGGTTTCATCGCCGATCATGATAAAGCCCTTTTCGGCGCGCAGCACGTGCAGCGCCTCGGTGCCGTAGGGCATCATGCCGTGAACTTCGCCCGCCTGCGCCAAAGCCTGCCATAGCGCTGCGCCGTGCCCTGCGGGGACGCTGATCTCATACGAAAGTTCGCCAGAAAAGCTGATGCGATAGATGCGCACGGGCAAGCCGCCTAGCGTGCCCTCTGCCCAGCCCATAAACGGCAGCGCGTCTTTCGATACATCCATCCCGCCAAGCGCTTGCAACACATCGCGCGCCTTGGGGCCGACAACGGCGATCTGGGCGTATTGCTCGGTCAGGTTTGCGGTATAAACCTGCCAATCCCACCATTCACATTGCAGCCAATCTTCCATCCACGCATGAATGCGGTCGGCCCCGCCTGACGTGGTATGGCACAGGAAAGTGTCCTCGGACAGGCGTGCAACAACGCCATCATCCGAAAGGAACCCCTGCTCGTTACACATCAGCCCATACCGGCATTTGCCAATGGGCAGGGTTGACATGACACCTGTGTAGAGCATGTCCAAAAACTTGCCCGCATCTGGCCCTTTGACGACGATCTTGCCCAGGGTGGAAGCGTCTAGCAGGCCCACATTCGTGCGCGTGTTCCTAACCTCGCGGATCACCGCTTGACCATGATTTTCGCCCAAACGCGGGAAGCAATAGGGGCGGCGCCACAGGCCGACGGGTTCGAAATAGGCGGCGGCAGCCTCGTGCAGCGCGTGCATCGGCGTTCGGCGCAGGGGTTGGAATATATCGCCGCGCGCCTCGCCTGCCAGCGTACCAAGGGTCACGGGCGTGTAGGGCGGGCGGAATGTGGTGGTGCCAACGCTGGGAATATCTTTATGCAAAGCTTGCGAAAGCACAGCCAGACCGTTGATATTGCTTAATTTTCCTTGGTCAGTTGCCATGCCCAGCGTGGTATAGCGTTTGGCATGCTCGACCGATTCATACCCCTCGCGCGCGGCAAGTTGCACATCGGATACTTTCACATCATTCTGATAATCCAGCCACATTTTCGCCCGCGCGGTGATGCTGGCCGCTTGGGGCATGATCCAGATGGGCAAGATTGCGCCATCTTTGCGCGCATGTGCTTTCGCGGTTTTGGCAGCTTTGCCTTTGCTGCCCAAATCAGCGGCGCATTTCGCACCTGCGCCGGCAGCATCAACAAGTGCCTCGGCAGCGTTCAAGTACCCATTCGCCGCCCCTGCCGCCATAACCATAACTGCGCCATCGGCCCCTGTTGGCGGGCGGGCAGTATCGGGGCGGAACATCGCCAAGCCATCGTCCCACACCACCTTGCCGCCGCAATGCGAGAACAAATGCACCACAGGCGAGTGGCCGCCCGACATGGCAATGCAATCACAAGCTATGCTTTCCAGTACCGTGCCTTCGCCTGCGGCAAGGCACACCTCTACGCCCGTGACATGGCGCGAACCCTTGACCTTTGCCACGCCGCGCCCTGTCAGAATGCGAATGCCGAGTGCGCCTGCCTGCTGCGGCAAATCGCCCGTCAGTTCAACCCGCGCATCGATAATGGCGGGCACAGACAGCCCCGCCTGATGCAGGGCGATGGCGGTCAGATAGGCGTCATCGTTATTGGTCACAATAACCGTGCGATCGCCTGCCGATACGCCATAATTGACCACATAATCGCGCAAGGCGCTGGCCAGCATAACGCCGGGTATGTCGTTGCCTGCAAAGGATAATCCGCGTTCAATCGCGCCTGTGGCCGTAATGGTGCGGCCCGCGCGGATGCGCCAAAGGCGCTGGCGCGGTTGGGCTGGATTTGGCGCGTGATCGTTCAGCCGTTCGGCTGCCAAGATATAACCGTGGTCATAGACCCCGACAGCAGTCGTGCGCAGGCGCAGGGTGGTATTTGGCAGGGCCAGCAGCGCAGTTACAGTGGCGTTGATCCAATCTTCGCTAGGTTTTCCATCAATCACATCGCCATCAACGGGCGCGCGCCCGCCCCAATGGGGGGATTGTTCCAGAAGGATCACTTTTGCCCCAGCGGTCGCGGCGCTGAGCGCGGCTTGCAAACCTGCAATCCCGCCGCCCACGACCAGCACATCGCAAAACGCATAGGCCTGTTCGTAGCTATCTGCATCCTTCGCCGTGGGCGCAGGGCCAAGGCCCGCCGATTGGCGGATGATCGGTTCAAACACATGCTTCCACGCCGCGCGCGGATGGATGAAGGTTTTGTAATAAAACCCCGCAGGCAAAAGCCGCGCTGCATAGTTGCTCAAAACTCCGATATCAAAATCAAGGCTGGGCCAGTGGTTTTGGCTGCGCGAGGTCAGCCCATCGAACAATTCGGTCTGGGTGGCGCGCTGGTTCGGCTCGACGCTGGGGCCAGCGCCGATTGTCAAAAGGGCGTTCGGCTCTTCTGCCCCCGACCCAACAACGCCGCGTGGGCGGTGATATTTGAAAGACCGCCCCATCAGCATTTGGTCATTGGCCAGCAGCGCAGAGGCCAGCGTATCGCCCCCATAGCCCAGCATTTGGCGGCCATTAAAGGTAAATCGCTGGGGAAAATTGCGGTCGATCAGGCGGCCGCCAACCGGGAGACGGGCGCTCATGCGTAACCCTTCCAATCTGGACGTTTCTTTATGATAGCGGCGATCAGGTCCGCAGGGGGCTGAGAGACCTGCGCGTGATACGTGCCGAACACCTCGAGCGTGGCGGTGCAGCGGGCGGCAAGGAACCATTTCCCGCAGCCATAGCTGTGCCGCCAACGTTCAAAATGCACGCCCTTGGGGTTTTTGCGCGCGAACATATAGGCTTCGAATTCGGCATCAGATGACGCGGGCCCAAAGCGTTTGAGATGCGCCTCGTATCCCGGGGAAAGCTCGGTTTCTTCGGCGCTGATGCCGCAATAGGGGCAGGTTAGGGTTAGCATTTAAAGCTCCCGCAGATGAAAATAAAATTGGCCACAAGATCGCCGTAGGCCCATTGCAGCGTGGCGGTTAGGGTGATGCCCACATCGAACAAACGCACCGCAACAGAACGGCGGTCACTGCGCGCCATAAGACGCTCGATCAGTTCAAGATGGTGGTCGCGGGCGGCCAAAGTCAGGGGCGGAATGCCCACATGTTCTGCCCGCAGCACAAGGATCAGCGCCTTTAACAGATCGGTCTGATAGGTTTGCCGCATGGTGGCAGCAAAGGCAAAAGCCACCAAGATCAGCCCAGCGCCAAGCCCGCCTGCACGGGCGAAAAACTCGGCCGAATGGATGATAACGGCAAAGCTGGACACCACGAGCCAAACCGATGCCGCCGCCAGCACGACAAAACGCGCGCGGCGAAAGCGCACTTCATGAGCGTGCAGGATGGCTTCGATATGGGAAAAAGTTTTCATCGGCTGGCCCTGTCACCACGGCCAAAGGGGGGCCAGCCCCCCTGCGTCTTTGGCAGGCCAAAGCCGCCGCCCCCCGGGATATTTGCAGAGTTAGGAAGGGCGCAGAGTTGCATCAATGCGCCACCCCTGCCGCGACAGACTCGTCGATGAACTGGCCTTCTTTGAAGCGCCACATGTTGAACGCCTCGGCCAAGGGGCCAGGAGCGCCCTTGGCCATCAACTCGGCCATAGCCCAGCCTGATCCAGGTATCGCTTTGAACCCGCCCGTGCCCCAGCCGCAGTTGATAAAGCAGTTGGTCAGCGGGGTTTTGCTGATGATGGGGCTGCGATCGCCCGTCATATCTACAATCCCGCCCCACTGGCGCAGCATTTTCAGGCGCGACAGCATGGGGAAGGTTTCAATCAACGCGCGCAGCGTCTCTTCGATATGGTGGAACGATCCGCGCTGGGTGAAGTTGTTAAACCCGTCCGTGCCGCCGCCAATGACCATTTCGCCCTTATCGGATTGCGACATATAGCCGTGCACCGTGTTGGCCATAACGACCACATCCATGCAGGGTTTGATCGGTTCGGACACAAGGGCTTGCAGCGCGACTGCTTCCACGGGCAGACGGAACCCCGCCATATCGGCGACTTGGCCCGAATGGCCCGCAACGACGATGCCCAGTTTTTTGCAGCCGATAAAGCCGCGCGTGGTTTCCACGCCCGTAACCGCGCCGCCTTCGCTGCGCACGCCCGTCACTTCGGTTTGTTGAATGATATCCATGCCCATGTCGCTACAGGCCCGCGCATAGCCCCACGCCACCGCATCATGCCGCCCCGTGCCGCCGCGCGGCTGCCACAGCGCGCCCAAAACGGGATAGCGGGGGCCGTCGATGTTCAGGATGGGGCAAAGTTCCTTGACGCGCTGGGGGGTAATAAACTGCGTCTCGACCCCTTGCAGGGCGTTGGCGTGGGCGGTGCGCAAGTATCCGCGCACCTCGTGGTGGGTTTGAGCCAGCATCATCACCCCGCGCGGGGAAAACATGACGTTGTAGTTTAGGTCTTGGCTCATCGTCTCATACAGCGAGCGCGCCTTCTCATAGATCGCAGCAGACGGGTCTTGCAGATAGTTCGAGCGGATGATCGTGGTGTTGCGCCCCGTATTGCCGCCCCCAAGCCAGCCCTTTTCGATAATAGCCACATTGGTGATGCCAAAATTCTTGCCAAGGTAATAGGCAGACGCCAGCCCATGCCCACCCGCGCCGATGATAATGGCGTCATAGGCGGGCTTGGGCTGCGGCGAGCGCCATGCCCTTTCCCACCCCAAATGATGATTGATGGCTTGTTTGGCGATGGCAAAAACCGAATAGCGCGACATGGCAGCCCCCAAAGGTGGGCGCTTTGGCCCGATTTGCGCCCTTATCCTACAGATGCAGGGAGAGGTTCAAGACACATGCGGCAGATTGGCGCTAAATGCGACATCGTGAGCTACTTGCGACAATTCGCGCAAGGCCAGACAGCGCCCCTTTTCGCCAGCCGCGTTTGGGCTTATCTGATGTTCAGCATAGGGGGGGCGATGGCAGGCATTTGGTTTTGGGTTGTGGCGGGGGCGATGGGCTTTGCCGTGTCGGCCTTTTTGCTGCGCGCGCTGGCGCGGGGCAGCGATGTGGCGGCCGCAGGGCCGATGGCGCTGGAACTGTACAAAGGCCAATTGGCGGAGGTCGAGCGCGATTTGGCCAAAGGCACTCTTGAAGCGGGCGAGGCGGAACGGCTACGCACCGAAGTGCAGCGGCGCATGCTAGAAGCAGCCAAATCCACACAGGCACCCGCCACACAGGCACCCGCCACACAGGCACCCGCCACGCGGGTCAGTGGTTTGAGCCAAAGTCTTGGCTTCGGTGCGATTATCGCGGCGCTTGCGGGGGCAATTGCGCTGTATTTTACCCTTGGCGCACCTGATTATCCAGATTTACCGCTGTCAAAACGCCTCGCCTTGGCGGCCGAGGCATATAATGCCCGCCCCAGCCAATTCGAGGCCGAGGCAGCGGCCCCGCCCCCTGCCCCTGTGCAACCCGATCCCGAATTTTTGGCCCTGATCGAGCAGTTGCGCGCAGCCGTTAAGGCGCGCCCGAGCGATGTGCAGGGCCAAACCCTTTTGGCGCGCAACGAGGCGCAGCTTGGCAATTTTGCCGCATCTAGCCGCGCCTACGAGGCAGTGATTGCTGCCAAAGGTGATGCGGCCAGCGCCGAAGATTACAGCGGTGCCGCGCAGGCGATGATTGTCGCCGCTGGCGGAATTGTCACGCGGCAGGCCGAAGCGGCCCTGATGCAAACCCTAAAGCTTGACCCGCAAAACGGCCTTGCGCGCTATTTCGCGGGGCTGATGTTTGCCCAAACAGGTCGCCCCGACCGCGCGTTTGAGTTTTGGGAACCGCTGGCACGAACCAGCGCCGCAGACGCGCCATGGCGCGCGCCGCTGGCCGCACTTTTACCCGAAGTCGCCGCCGCAGCGGGGATAAATTATGCTGCCCCTGCCGATCTGGCCCAAATCGGCCCCGATGCCGCCGATATGGCCGCCGCCGCAGATATGACCAGCGACGAGCAGCGCACCATGATAAACATGATGGTGACAGGGCTGGAAGCCCGTCTTCTAGAGGCGGGCGGCACGGGCGAGGAATGGGCGCGGCTGATCACGTCTTTGGGCGTTTTGGGCGAGATGCCGCGCGCCGAAGTGGCGCTGCGCGCGGCCCGCGCGGCGATGGCAGCCGACCCTACTGCGGTGCAATTAATCAATGCCGCCGCCGCGCAAACGGGGCTTGAAACGGGGCTTGAAACGGGGCTTGAAACGGGGCTTG
>CAMAXX010000021.1 GCA_945862435.1 Pseudorhodobacter antarcticus | reverse complement strand
ACGGTGATATCGCTGACCTCGCCATCCTTGTGCGAAGCCGCCCGCGGAAACGCCCCGCGCTTGCGTTCCAATTCCGCATAGGTGCGGTAATTGCCTTCGGCTTTCAGAGCATCAAGCTGGGCGGTGAATAGGGCATCAAAGTTCATGGATTATTCCTTTAGTGTCTTTATCGATGGTTTTGCCTTTGGCAGCATCCAAGTCCAAAGTTTTGCGTCGGGCAAAGGCAAAACCATGAAAAGATGTTCCAAAAGTGCAAGTGCGGCCAAGGCGGCCAGTACGGTATAGCCAAGGCTATTTTCGGGGGTAACACCGTCCAGTGCCCATATGATGAAAAGCAGCGTCAGCATGACCAATATACAGATAGATAATAGCAAAAATCCTGTGGCAGGAGCAATGCGAAAGTGGCTTTTCATATGGTTGATTGGGCCAGGAATAAACTGCAGATTGATGCGTGGCACGCCAAGGAAAAGATTGATTTTTGCTAAAGTCCTTGCGACGAGTAAAAGTGCGAATGTCGCAGCAGCAATGGTGTTCTGCCCCGCCCACTGAACCCAGATGAGCCCGATCATGATGGCGGCCAGCGCCAATTCGTGCCACGCAACAGCCAGAAACGCGCGGATAAATCGTGCGCGCGGGCTTAGGCCCGCCGGGCTGGGCGTAGTGTTTGGCCCTGTCAGAACGCCCGATAAAAAGGCCAGCTCGACCCAGCCCCACAGCGCCAAAGCGGCTGCGAAACCCAAATACACGCCAAAAGCCGATGGATCGGCAGAAAAAACGACTGCCCCCCATAGGCCAAAGCCCAGCAGCGGAAGACCGCCAATAACCGAACGCATATGCCCATGCGCAGGGCCATTATCGGCAATCCGCACGCGCCACAGGATCAGCCCCGTTGACAGCCACCACGCCAGCAAAACGCCAAGCGCGGCCAGAAGAGGGCTGTTCATTGCGCGCCCCCCTGTGCTTTGCCTGCATTGGTTTTGCTAGGGTGTTTCAATAGCTTGGCTCCAGCCGTACATTTACGGGCGGCGTGCTTTTTATGACGGGGATGGTGTATATCGCGGCAAAGCCATAGGCTGCCTTGGCCCCGCCCACCATCCGCTTTGCCCAGCCCGCAAGCCCGCCTTGGCGCGTGCCTGCATCCATTTGGCCGAAGGCATCGCGCATGCGCCGCAGGTTTGGCAGCCAGCGGGGGTGATCAATGTCAATCTCAATCGGAAAGACCTGCCGCGCGATGGCCGATGTTTTGCGGAATACCTCTTGGTCATACCATTCGATATCCACACCCAATGCCTGATGGAAGGCAGGGCGGGCATGATCGCGCACATACATGGTGGAATAAACCGCCGTTAAAAAGAAGCGGATCCACAGTTTGTTGGCAAAACTAGAGGTCAGTTTTGGATCCGTGCGCATCAAGAGGGCAAAGGCCTCGCCATGGGAAAATTCGTCGTTACACCATTCGCGGAACCATTTGAAAATGGGGTGAAAGCGCTGGTCTGGATTTGCCTCCAAGTGGCGGAAAATGGTGATGTAGCGCGCGTAACCAATCTTTTCCGAAAGGTAGGTGGCATAATAGATAAACTTGGGCCGGAAATAGGTGTATTTCTTGGCGCGCGTCAAAAATCCAAGGTTCACGGCCACGCCTGCCTCACGCAGGGCATCGTTGATAAATCCTGCATGGCGGGCTTCATCGCGGGCCATGTAATTGAACAACTCGCATATGTCAGGGTTGCTGCCGCGCCGTTTCATTTCCTTGTACAAAACACAGCCCGAAAATTCGGCAGTGCAGGACGATACCAGAAAATCGATAAATTCGCGGCGCAGGGTGGGTTCCATGCCCGCCCAATCAACCTGATCCCAATCGGCATTTTTCTTGAAGTGGCTCTTGTTCGGGTCAGATTTCATTTGCGCAATCAGCGCGTCCCATTCCGCGCGCACGCGGGACACGTCTACGCGGTCAAGCTCTTCAAAATCGGTGGTATAAAAGCGGGGGTTCAGCAATGTGGTCTCGGTGGCCATCGCCGTGGTCGTTGTAGTGTCAATGCCCAGATCATCGGCCATATGAGTGTCGCTCTGAGGGGCAAGTTCGCCTGTTTGCACATTCATAGTTTAATCTCCTCGGAAAATGAAAATTCGCAGAGTTCCATAAAGCCGAAATCGCCTGTGGCGCGTGTCCACATCCGTTCGATTAGGCTTGCGCGGGTGATGGTGGCAGCGCGTTCTTCGACAATCAACTCGCCAAAGGCGGCTATGATTGGCGCGCCATGCACCAAAACTTCATCTCCGGGATGCACCACAGCGCCGTTATCAAATCGCACATGAGCGTGCAGGCTTTCAAAGCGGTGGCTTACCTCGACGGTGCAGGGCACCTGTTCAACCTCTCGTGTAAAAAGACCCATGATTTTGTTCCCTTGGTTTATTTCTTATTTTAGATGTATCAACCGCTCGAACGCAGCGCGATTGTCAGACCCGAAACTGCCGAGTTCCACACTCCAACCCGTGGTATCGTCGATAACGCTAAGGCGGCCATTCGCATATTCCACTATGCGAACAGGGGCAGATTGGTCGGCGCGGGCAACAGTACGGGCGCGTTCAAGCCCATTTTGGATAACGGTGATAAAGCCGCCATGGGGCAGATCCATCAGCAGTTGGCCGTCCTCATTCAGAACGGTAACAGCCTGCGCGCCGCCGCCTTGCAAGATAATGCTGCGCTGCTGAACAATGGCGGCATCTTGCGGTTGGCCCACTTTTTCGCGCCCTGTCACCACCGAAAATGTGGTCAGCGCCAGCGTGGCCAACACCAGCCCCAGCATCGCCAAAAGCAGCGGGCGGGGGATCATTTCAGGATCGCGTGGTTTTGCGTGGCCTAAATTGGTCATCACTAACTCCTATTCAGCGGCTACGGGGGCGGGCATTGCGCCATGACGCGCTATGACAGGGATGTTAAGGCGAGATTGGGCTGCATCGGAAAATATTTTGGCCACGGCATCGGCATTGGGAATGGCACGCAGCGCAGGCTGGGCGCGGCCCATGGCCCATGGCCGCGCATGGGGCCACAGCACAAGATAGGAAATGCGCGTATCGCCAAGTGTTTCAAAGGCCAATGTGCCCGTTTTGGCCGTGCCATGCGCCAGATGCGCAGCGCCAATTTGCTTAAACGGCAGGTTCAGCGTGACAGTCAGCGCCGCCCCAACCCGCATCGCCACACGGGCGGATGTAATGGTGTATACAGTGCCGCGCGCCTGCACCCATGCCATCAGGCCAAGGATACCAACCGCGAGTGCGCCCACTGCGAGATAGGGAAGCAGCACTGCAACAACCCCTGAAATATTGCCGCCAAAGGCGGCGATGCCCTGCCACAGGCCAAGGGCCAGAAAGTATCCACCAACCCAAGTGATCTTATATGCCTCGCGCGCCAAAGCCCAAGCGTTGGGGCGGCCTTGCCATAAAATCTCTTCGCCAAGGGGCGGTTTTTCGGGCAGGCCTGGCAGGGCCTCGGTGGCGAAATCAGACAGATCGCGTTCTATGTCTTTGGTCATGATGGCAGGCTCCTAAGGTGTCGGCCCCGCGCGGGTTTGGCCCGCGCGGGGAAGGTTTTAAAATCCGCGCTTACGCTTTTCGGCGGCATATAGCGTTCCACCTGCGTAGAAGGCGCTGATCTTTTCTTCCTCTAGCATGGTCACAGAGGTATTCGAT
This sequence comes from Pseudorhodobacter antarcticus, assembly GCA_945862435.1. Taxonomy (GTDB): domain Bacteria; phylum Pseudomonadota; class Alphaproteobacteria; order Rhodobacterales; family Rhodobacteraceae; genus Cypionkella; species Cypionkella antarctica_C. The sequence goes on along the minus strand of CAMAXX010000021.1, from coordinate 44,774 downwards.
CTGGTGGCTGGAACGCCGTCGAACAGGTCTGACGACAGCGAGTTAATGCGCACACGGTCGGCTTGCACCTTAACCATCGGCATCGGAACCAGTTTGACCTCACCCGAATTCAGGGTGATTTCCAGATAACGTACCAGTTGTTCTGGCGCGTCCACCCACATGTCGGTAATCGTGCCGACCACTTCCAAATCGCCAGCCTGCACAGGCAGACCGCGTGGATCACGCCCGCCCGACACGGCAAAGCCTGCGGCCAGCGACATCGGCATAATCTTGTTATGGCCGTGACCGTCCAGTTCGGGCAGATCGCGGCGTGGCGCCCAAGAGGCGGGCCCGACCCCGTCGGTCATCGGGTTACCCGTTGACGCATGGGGAAAGCCTTCGGACATTGCTGTGCGGCCCAGCGCCACTTCGCGCGCCTCACGTTCGCCATTGGGCACGGTCACTTCGCCGCGGCCATGTGGCAAGATAAAGGTTTTGGCCTTTGGCAGGGCGAATGGGCCTTGGTTCGGGGCGGCGTTGCCATCCTCGGTTTCCAAAGGATACCCTTCGCGCATGTTTTCTGTTTGCAGGTAGTAAACCAGCAGCGCGAAAAAGCCCCAAAACAGCCAAATGGCAAGAGAAGCAAGATCGAAGTTTCCAAAGAAGTTTGTTCCCAGCATGTAAGTTCCTCCGCGGGGGTTAGGTTGGAAAATCGGCAAGGCCGATCTTCTGGGTTGGGGTGGATTGTTCCGTCAAAAGGCGCGTGCGGACCAAGGGGCCCAGCACGATTAGGGTGCCAAATAGCAAGGCAATTTCTGTGTGATATACGAAGGTGTAGCCAAAGGCGGGGGTATCTAGGGCGCTGCCCGCAGCCAAATGCGCAACTGTGTCGCGCAGGCTGCCGCCAAAGGCAATCGACAGGCCCGCAGCCGTTGCCTGCGCCGCACCCCATGCCCCCAATACCAGCCCGCCACCAAGGCGGCCATCTTTGCTTTCCGAAGGCAGGGCCATCGCAGCCGTTAGGGTAGAGACAAAGAACAGCCCAGATCCAAGCCCAATCATTGCCGCGCCCGCAAAGAACAGCAGGGCAGATGCCATAGGGCCTGCCAGCACTACAGCGGCAAAGGCCCCGATGCCAATAATCACCCCGCGCCCAGCCAAGCGAAAGGCATCATGCCCCTTACCAAGCCAGCGTGCAGCAAAACCAAAACCAATCAAAGAACCGCCCGCATAAACCGCCGTCAGTGCTGTGGTCGCCGCCACAGACAGGCCCAACACTTGGCCACCATAAGGTTCAAGCAGCACATCTTGCATGTTAAATCCCAGCGCACCCAGCGCGACCACGGCCAAAAGCCTGCCCGCCGTGCCGCCCGCCATCAGATCGCGCCAAGCATCGCCAAAATTGGGGCGCGGGGCGGCAAGCTCTGCCGCTGTCATCGGGCGCAGTTTTTCCTGTTTCCAAAGAGCGACCAAATTCAGCCCCAGTGTAAGCAGCGCCGCACCCTGCACTACGCGGATCAACCGCAAATCTGAAAACTCGGTCAGCAGCGCGCCGATCACCAGCGCTGAAATGGCCGTTCCGATCAGAAACATCACATACAGCAGGGCCACAACACGGGGGCGCTGGGCCTCGTCCGCGCGGTCGGCGGCCAGCGCAAGGCCCGCCGTTTGCACCATGTGCAACCCAATGCCCGCCATGATAAAGGCCAGCGCTGCCAGAACTTCGCCCGCCCAAGTGGGGCCCAGCGCCTGATGTCCGCCTAGCACAACAACGGCAAACGGCATCACCGCCAGCCCGCCCATCTGCCACAGGCTGCCAAACCACAGATAGGGAATGCGCTTCCACCCCAGCGCACTGCGATAGCTGTCAGATTTAAATCCCAGTAATGCGCGGAACGGGGCCGAAAGAACGGGCAGGGCAATCATCAGCGCCACCACTGTGGCAGGCACCGACAGTTCTACAATCATCACGCGGTTCAGCGTACCCAGCAGCAAAACCGAGGCCATGCCGACCGATACTTGAAACAGCCCCAGACGCAGCAGTTGTGCCAGTGGCAGCCCCGTCGATCCTGCATCGGCAAAGGGCAACCATTTGGCCCCAAGCGCTGCGATATGCTGTTTGCGAAGGATCATGCACGATACTCCAGACAGTCGCTGGTATAAAAGCCTGCCGAAATCCGCCCCACGCGGGCAAGGCGCCCACCGCAGGCGGCTTGCAGGCGCGAGAATTTGTGCGGCTGCATAGTGGGCGCGCGGTCAGCGCTGGGGAATAGTTTTCCCGCGTTCCAAGCGAGCGAAAGCAGCGGCGAGGCAGGGGCAACGGTAAACACAACCTTTTGCGCGCCTGCACCTAAGCGGGCTAAAACCCCCGAAATGTCGGCAGCGGTGTAATAAATCAGGCTATCCATCGCCAAAGCAAAGTCATAGGGGCCAAGGCTGGCATCGGTCATATCGCCAGCCACAAAGCGCACGCGCGAGGCCAGTTCGGCCGGCAATCGGCGCGCTGCGATTTGCAGCAGCGCGGGCGAAATATCAACCGCCACAACTTCGGCCCCCCGCGCGGCAAGTTCCGCCGTCATTTGCCCCGCGCCGCAGCCCGCATCCAGCACACGCGCGCCCTGCAGATCGCGCGGCAATTGCGCCAGCATCAGCGCGCGCATTTTATCGCGCCCCGCCCGAACTGTTTGGCGCACGCGTGATACGGGCGCATCAGACGTTAGCCGCTCCCACGTTTGGGTCGCGGTTTGGTCGAAATAGGTCTCAACCCGGTCGCGCGTTTGGGCGTAATCGCTTGGCATCAATCGAACCCCAACAACTCGAATATCTCGCGGTCGGGCAGGGGGGCTGGGCTGCTACCTTCGCCAGCGACAGACCGCCACAGCGTATCGGCCAGCCGCATATATTCGGCGCGGGCCATAACGATGTCTTCGCTGTCATCCATTTCAAACAGGGTCTTTTTCTTCAGGCGCGAACGGCGGATTGCGTCGATGTCGGGCATATGGGCAAGGCGGTTGAAGCCCACCTTGGCGCAATAGCGATCAACCTCGTCCGTCTCGCGCGACCGATTGGCCACACATCCCGCCAGCCGCACCTTGTAGTTGCCTGATTTGGCCTGCACGGCGGCGATGATGCGGTTCATCGCATAAATGCTGTCAAAGTCGTTCGCGGTAATAATCACCGCGCGGTCGGCGTGTTGCAAAGGGGCTGCAAAACCGCCGCACACCACATCGCCCAACACATCGAAAATCACCACATCGGTGTCTTCCAAAAGGTGGTGCTGTTTCAACAGTTTCACCGTTTGGCCCACCACATAGCCGCCGCATCCTGTGCCCGCAGGCGGGCCGCCCGCCTCGACACAGCGCACGCCGTTAAAGCCGATAGCCACATAATCCTCGGCGCGCAGTTCCTCGGCGTGGAAATCCACGTCTTTCAAAATGTCGATGACCGTGGGTTGCAGCCGCCCCGTCAGGGTAAAGGTGCTGTCATGCTTGGGATCGCAGCCAATCTGCAAAACCCGCTTGCCCATCATCGAAAAGGCGGCAGAAAGGTTCGACGAAGTGGTCGATTTGCCAATCCCACCTTTGCCATAGATGGAAAACACCTTGGCCCCTTCGATACGGGCGGTGTCGTCCTGATGCACCTGCACCGAACCCTCGCCATCCAGGCCGCGCAGATTTGGAACGTTATCAAGGCTCATGATTTGGCCCCTTTCATACAGGTGAAAATATCCTTGCCGAAGGCTTCGGCGGTGCAGCTAAGGCAGCTATCGCAAACATATGTCATTCGGCAGCAACCCCTTCCAAACGATCTTCCAATTCATCCGCCGCCGATTGCAGCGCGGCGAGTGTTGCGGCATCGGGTGCCCAATAGGCCCGCTCGGATGCTTCGATCAGGCGGTTCGCCATACGAGCCGATGCAGCGGGGTTTAGGCTGGCCAGGCGCGCGCGCATCGCGTCGTCCAGCACAAAGGTTTCGGATATGCGCTGATAGACCCAAGGTTCCACCGCCTGCGTTGTCGCCGACCAGCCCATTGTGTTGGTAACATGGCTTTCAATCTGGCGCACACCTTCTGCGCCGTGGTTCAAAAGCGCCTCATAAAACTTTGGGTTCAGCGTGCGCGACCGCGATTCCAGTGCGATCTGTTCTGACAGTTTGCGCACCTTGCCCGCACCGCGCGTTTGATCCGAGATATAGACAGGTGTATCGACCCCGCGCTGACGTTTGACCGCGCGGGCAATGCCGCCCAGCGTGTCAAAGTAATGGTCAACCGAGGTGACGCCCAGCTCGACCGATTCAAGGTTTTGATAGGCCAGATCGACATCTTTCAGCGCCGCTTGCAGCATCGCGGCTTGCCGCACCGGCTCGCCTGAACGGCCATAGGCGAAAGATTTACGCGCCTCATAAGCATCGGCAAGCTCATCCTCGGCCCCAAAGGCCGAACTATCGACCAACTGGTTGACATTGGAACCATAGGCCCCTTCAGCATTGGAAAACACCCGCAGCGATGCTGTTTCCATATCCACGCCCTGCGCCTCCATATAGGCCAGCGCATGTGCGCGAACAAAGTTCTGCGACAGCGGCTCATCTTCCGCCGTTGCGCATTTCCACGCAGCTTCGGCCAGCATTTTGGTTTGCAAAGGCAGCAAATCGCGGAAAATGCCCGATAGGGTCATCAGCACGTCAATGCGCGGGCGTCCCAGTTGCGCCAGTGGAATAAGATCAGCTCCGCACAGGCGGCCATAGGCATCAAAGCGCGGGCGCGCGCCCATCAGCGCCAAAGCCTGTGCAATCGGCCCGCCATCGGTTTTGATATTGTCCGACCCCCATAAAACCAGCGCCACCGAACGAGGCAGGCGCGCATGGGTATCCAGCAGCACTTGTGCCTGCGCCGCGCCATCGCGCAAGGCAAATTCTGTGGGCATACGGAATGGATCGAACGCATGGATGTTGCGGCCCGTCGGCAAAATCTGCGGGCTGCGGATTAAATCGCCGCCTGCAACGGGCAGGGTAAAGCGGCCCGACAGCGCGCGCAATATCGCAGGAATTTCAGCATCTTTCTTTAGCAGCGCGTCAATGCGGGCGCGCTCTGATTTGTCCATTGTGGGCAGCAGGTCAAGGTAGGCGGCGCGCTGCGCATCGCTCATGGCGCGGCCCAGAACATGCAGCCCTTCGGGAATAAGGCTGCCTTCAGCCTCGATCAAGGTCAACCACAGCATATCCGGCGCGCTGCCGTCCATATCCACGGCTGCGGCCTGTTCTGCAATCAGCAAGGCCAGATCATCGCGTCCCTGCGCCCCTGCTTCCATTGCGCGATACCGCGAAAGGCTGTCTTTCAGGTCAAGCAGCCCTTTATATAGCCCCGCCTGCGCCAAGGGCGGCGTCAGATGAGTGATAGTAATGGCATTGCTGCGCCGCTTGGCAAGGCTGGCCTCGGATGGGTTGTTGGCGGCGTAAAGATAGATGTTTGGCATCTCGCCAATCAGACGATCTGGCCAATCGCGCGCGCCAAGGCCAGCTTGTTTGCCAGGCATGAATTCTAGCGCGCCATGCATCCCAAAATGCAATACCGCATCAGCGCGGAAGGTATTTCGCATCCACAGATAAAACTGCACAAAGGCATGGGTGGGGGCAAAGCTGCGTTCAAACAGCAGGCGCATTGGGTCGCCCTCATACCCAAATGTGGGCTGAAGGCCAACGAACACGTTGCCAAACTGCTGGCCCAGCACGAACACATTCGCGCCGTCTGATTGCACCTTGCCGGGCGCTGGGCCCCATGCGGCCTCGATTGCCTTCAAAGGCGGGGTATTGGCCACGATATGCGCAGCGCTAACAAAATCTGCCACATTGGCGGGCTGGCCATAGCGGGCCGCATTGCCGCCCAAAACCTCTGCGCGCAGATCGTCCACGCTGGCGGGAACTTCTAGGCGGTAGCCTGCCGCCTGCATTGCCAGCAGTGTGTTGTGCAGCGATTCAAACACCGAAAGATATGCGGCCGTGCCAGCAGCCCCCGCATTGGGCGGAAAGCCAAACAGAACGATGGCAAGTTTCTTATCCGCATTGGCCGTGCGCCGTAGATGGGCCAGCCGACGCGTTTTTTCAACAAGCGAGGTGATACGCTCATGGCAAGGTGCCATCGCCTTGCTGGTCGCCGAACCCTTGCACATATGGCTGCAGCCTTGGCAGCCATCTTGCCCGTGACGGCCCGCAAAAACCGTGGGGTTGGTGGCCCCATCAATTTCAGGCAGCGCAATCAGCATCGTGGTTTCAATCGGCCCCAGTCCTTGGCCCGCGCTGGCCCATTGGCCAAGTGTTTGAAATTCTAGCGGATGGGCTCCGATATAGGGCACGTCCAATGCGCCCAGCGCTTTGGCGGCTGCTTCGCTGTCATTATAGGCAGGCCCGCCCACCAGCGAAAACCCTGTCAGCGAGACAAGCGCATCAACTGATGCCACGCCGCCTGCTTGGCAATAGGCTTCAATCGCAGGGCGGCCATCTAGGCCCGATGCAAAAGCGGGAATAACTGCGATGCCTTCAGCCTCAAACTTACGGATCACCGCGTCATAATGCGCGGTATCACCTGATAGGATATAGCTGCGCAGCAGCAGCAAACCGACTGTGGCCACAGCATCCTTTGCGCGCGGCAGATCGGCTAAGTTCGTCGAGATGCGTGCGGGCAGATCGGGGTGGTATAGGCCCAGTTCGGGATATTCCACAGGCGGCTTCGCCTTGGCTTGCCGCCAATCGGATTTGGCCGCATAGCGCGACACCAAAAATCGCACCATTTCTTCGATATTGTCGTCCGACCCGCCCAACCAATATTGCATGGAAAGGAACCACGCCCGCAAATCCTGCGCCTTTCCGGGGATAAAGCGCAAAATCTTGGGCAGGCGGCGCAGCATTGTCATCTGCCGCTGTCCCGAATTGGTCGATTTCTTGGCCGTTGGCTTTAGCTTTTTCAGCAAGGCCATGGTGCCGCTGGCAGGGCGCGACATATCCAGATCGCCCATTTTGGTTAATGAGACGATGGATTTGTCGGCAATCAACCCAACAAAAGCATCAGCGCGCGCGCGCGCAGCGGTCAGTTCGGGCAAAATGGCTGTGATATGCTCTTCGATAAAAATCAGATTGGCGACGACCAAATCCGCCTCAGCCAGCGCGGCCTTGGTTGCGGCTAGTGCCGCCGGATTGCCCGCCCATTCGGCGCTTGCGTGAACCGAAACCGTCAGCCCTGGGAAATCGGCAACCAAGCGGGGCGCAATGCGCGCGGCAGGGCCAGCGGCATGACTGTCTAATGTGACAATCACGACGTTGTAGGCTGGGATCAGGGGCTTATCCACGCGCATAATGTGCCTTTGCCTCATATAGGGTTTCAACCGATATGGCGGCAATCCCGCGCTCGGCAGCGTAGCTTTCAGTATTGCGGCGTGCTTTGCCGCGTACAAAAAATGGAATTTTCTTTAATTCTTTTTCCGCAGGGGCAAGCCAGATGATGTTGCTGTCATCGGCGGCGACCATTGCCTGAACCAGCGTTTCAGGTTCGGGTGCACGTTCGCTGTGTTGCCCGCCGTGATGGGACGCGCCCGCCGCATCATGGAATTCGAAATCATCGCGGAACATGTGCAAAAGATGGTCTTCCAGCCCCATGACAAGGGGATGCACCCATGTATCAAAGATCACATTCGCGCCTTCCCAACCCATTTGCGGTGCATAGCGGGCGGGGAAATCTTGTACATGCACAGGGGCGGAAATAACGGCGCATGGAATGCCCAAACGCTTGCCGATATGGCGTTCCATCTGCGTGCCCAAAATCAGTTCGGGTTGCAGGGCGGCTATCGCCTCTTCCACATCTAGATAATCGTCGGAAATCACAGCCTCTAGGCCCAAGGATTGCGCCAGCGCGCGGATGGGGCGGGCCATTTCGCGGTTATAGCAGCCGATGCCCGCCACGGTGAAACCCATCTCTTCGCGGGCTATGCGCACGGCAGCAGCCACATGCGTGCCATCGCCAAACACGAACACGCGCTTACCGGTCAGATAAGTGCTGTCAACGCTGCGTGTCCACCACGGCAGACGCAGGCGCGATGTGTCGGCGCGCACGGGCAGGCCAGTGATTCCCGCCACTTCGGCCAGAAAATCGCGCGTCGCCCCTACGCCGATGGGCACGCATTTTGTATAGGGTTGGCCAAGGTTTTGCTGCATCCAGCGCGCCGCAGATTCGGCGTGTTCGGGATACATCAGCACGTTGAAATGGGCGGCACCCATGCGGGTAATGTCAGACGGCGTCGCACCCATTGGCGCAACCACATTCACGCTGATGCCCATATCGGCAAGCAGGCTGGTCACCTCGGTAATATCATCGCGGTGACGGAACCCCAGTGCGGTGGGGCCAATTAGATTTGCCGTGATGGCTTCGCTGCGCGCGCAAGGCTTTGCCAAGTGACGGACGATTTGCAAGAAAGTCTCGTCGGTGCCAAAGCCCTCTTTGCGCTGATAACTGGGCAAATCTAATGGGATAACAGGAATATTAAGGCCAAGCGTGGCTGCAAGCCCGCCTGGGTCATCTTGGATCAATTCCGCCGTGCAAGACGCGCCAACGATAATAGCCTGCGGCGCAAAGCGCGCCACGGCATCTTGGGCGGTGGTTTTGAACAAGGTGGCCGTATCTGCCCCCAAATCGCGCGCCTGAAAGGTGGTATAGCTGACAGGCGGGCGATGATCGCGCCGTTCGATCATTGTGAACAAAAGGTCAGCATAAGTGTCGCCTTGGGGGGCGTGCAGCACGTAATGCAAACCCTTCATCGCCGTTGCCACACGCATCGCCCCCACATGCGGCGGGCCTTCGTATGTCCAAAGAGACAGTTTCATTCGGCAGCCTCCACCGCAGGGGCCAGCGGCGCAAGCAACGCGCGGCGGCGCAGGGGCCGCGCAAACAGCCCTGCCAAATCACCCGCCTGTTCGTAGAAATGCACAGGCGTAAAGACCAGCTCGATCGCCCATTTGGTCGCCAGACCTTCGGCCTCTAGCGGGTTAGCAAGGCCAAGGCCGCAGACGGTCAGATCCGCTCGCGCCGCGCGGGCGCGGTCCAATTGCAGATCAACGTCTTGCCCTTCGGAAATGACAGGCCCCTGCGCCAGCAGCGCCAGTTCTGGGGCCATCAGATCGCGGTGCAGGTATGGCGTGCCGACTTCGATTGCTGTCATCCCACATTCGCGGGTCAGAAAGCGCGCAAGGGGAATTTCGAGCTGGCTGTCAGGAAAGAAGAACACCGATTTGCCGCCAAGGGTTTCTGTGGCAGCCGCAATCGCCTTTTCGGCGCGCGCACGGGGGGCAGAGGTGACGCGGGTGAATACCTCGTCCGAGATACCATAAACATCAGCCACGGCGCGCAGCCAAAGCGTCGTTCCCTCGGCCCCAAAAGGGAACGGCGCAGGGATATGACGCGCGCCGCGCTTTTGCAGCGCATCCAGGGTGTCGCTAAGAAAAGGCTGAACAAGGGCAAAGCGGGTGTTCGGGCCCACGGCAGGCATCTCGCCCGCGCGCCGCGCAGGCAGGCAGGTCACATTTTCAATGCCCATTGCGGCCAGCAGCGCCAAAGCCTGATCTTCAACCACATCGGGCAGCGCGCCGACCAGAATCAAACCCGCGTCTTGTGTGGCGGGCAAAACGGGAACCATGGCGGCAAGGCAGGCATCCTCGCCTTGGGTAAAGGTGGTTTCAATCCCCGACCCTGAATAATTCAGCACGCGCACATGTGGCGCAAACTGCGCCGATAGGCGCTGGGCAGCCTTGGCCAAATCCAGCTTGATCACTTCGCTTGGGCACGACCCCACAAGGAACAACTGCTTGATATCTGGGCGGCGGGCCAGCAGGCGCGCAACCTCGCGGTCAATCTCGGTTTGCGAATCAGCAAGGCCCGCTAAATCTTTTTCTTCCAGGATCGCGGTGCCAAAGCGAGGCTGGGCGAAAATCATCACCCCTGCTGCAGATTGCAGCAAGTGCGCGCAAGTGCGCGAACCCACCACCAGAAAAAATGCGTCTTGCATCTTGCGGTGCAGCCAGATGATTCCCGTCAGCCCGCAGAACACCTCACGCTGGCCGCGCTGTTTTAGAACAGGTGTATTGCTACAGCCGATTTCAGGCAAATCCTTCATGCCATCCCCCGGCTTTGCAGGCGCGCGCTGCGCAGTTTCAAAATGAATTGTGCTGCGTTGACGGCGTAGGTGGCATAGGCTGCAAGCGCGAGCCACATCTGCCCCGTTGTCCCCAGCGCGCCTGTCATCAGGGCGGCGACATAGGCCAAATGCAGCGCGATCACGACAAAGCTTACGACATCTTCCCAGAAAAACGCTGGTGCCAGAAGATATTGGCCGAAAACAACTTTTTCCCAAATCGCGCCCGTAACCATGATGGTCAGCAGCAGCGTGGTTTTAATCAAGATCGAAATGGTGGCGGCGAAATAGCCATCCCCGTTGGCCAGATAGCGCAGCACCAAAACCGTTGAGACGGCAAAGGCCAGAAATTGCAGTGGGGCCAAAATACCCTGAACTAGCGTCCAAACGCTGGCATCGCGGCGCGCGCGCTGTTCGGGGGTATAAAGCCCAACACGGGTTTCCGAGGCCACCCCATCGCTTGCGCTTGTGTCGTTCATCGCCTTGCGCATTTGTTGCCTTTCTTCGGGGCCAAAAATTGGGCAAAGCAGATATGCCCATAACAGCGACCCTAAACTTGGGTGCAGGAATGTCAACCGAAACTTACACTTTATAGATTGACACTTTGCACAACTGTCAGAGGGATTTGCGATCGCCGCTTGCACTGCGGCGAAAAATAGTGTGTTAATTCAATGGAATGATCCAAAATCCCTGCAAGATTTGCACACTAGTGTCAATTTCCTTTGACATTTTCATCGCTTTGCCTGACACTTTGATGCAAGAGATTGTTTAAGACTTGCGCCACCACAGATTCTGTTTGCAGCGGCGCAGCGTTAAAGTGTCAACCAATCCCGTCTAAGTCATTGCTGCGCAATCGAACCCGTTGGTTCCCGTTAAAGGCAAGTCTCATGGAAGACCGGACGACTCAGTTTGATTACCACAGTAACGGCGCGCCCGATGGGTATAGCGCCACGGTCGTCAGCGGGTTTGCATCGGTTGTCGTCTCTCTGCTTGCAGAACGGTCGATCAAAAACGCGGCTATGTCAAAAGGCCCCGTGCGCGAAGAAATCGTGGAAAGCTTTGTCACCGCAGCCCTTTCGGGAACCGAGCGCGCCTTTGATGCGCTGCTCGCCCATTTCCGCAAAACGCGCATCAGTTTTGCGATGGTAACAGATATCTACATCCCCGAAGCCGCGCGGCGCATGGGCGATGAATGGATGGATGACCAACTGTCTTGGCTCGATGTGTCAATTGGAACAGCGCGGCTGCAAAGCCTCGTGCGCGAGATTAGCGCCGCTTGGACAGCCGATCAGGCCGACAGCCACAGCCTTGGCGCGGTCTTGCTACTGGTTCCCGAAGGCGAGCAGCACACCCTTGGCCCGATGGTTGTCATGGGGCAATTGCGCCGTCTTGGTATTTCGGTCTGCTTGCGGATGGCGGTCACTCAACGCGAACTAACCAACTTGCTGGATCATCGCCAGTTTGACGGAATTCTGGTTTCGGTAGCCACAGAGACGCGTTTACACGCTGCGGCAGCCTTAATCAAAACACTGCGGACTATGCGCAAAAAACTGCCACCGCTGATCATCGGTGGCCCAATTGTGCTGGATAACCCAAGCCTTGCTGCTTCCGCAGGGGCAGATTATACGTGCGCAGACATTAACACTGCAATGGAAGCGATTGGGCTGAAACTTGCAGATGACCAAAATCTAAAAAAACGCGCTTAACCCCCTGCGTGCCCATGATTTGGGCGGCGGCAACATTGGCAGAATCAGTTTGGACACAGGATCGCATCAGGGTCACGCGCTGCCAAGTATTTCTGGCATCGGACAAGATCAGCTTGCCGAAATCGTGGCTGCAACCAGCGACATATCGCTGCTCATTTCCCCAACGGGCGAAGTAATTTCTGTTTTGGTCAACCCAACTCATTCGTTGTTTGGCGCCTTGTCGCATTGGGCGGGCCAGAATATTTGCGGTTTGGTTACGCTTGAAAACCATGAAAAGGTCAGGCGGCGTTTGGCGGCGTGGCCGCCCACACCGGGGCAAAGCCATCGCAGTTTTGTGCTGGAATTGAACCATTCCGATGGCAAAGCTTGGGAATTTCCCGTGCGTTATTCGATGCACCGCTTTGGCGAATCAGATAATATCCTGTTGCTTGGCCGCGATTTGCGCCCCCTTGCGGAAATGCAGCAACAGCTTGTTATGGCCCAAGTCGCGCTAGAGCGTGATTATGAAACTCAGCGCGAAATGGACACGCGCTACCGCGTATTAATGGAGGCCACCCGCGATGCAGTGGTGCTGGTCGCCATGTCAAACGGGCGCATTTCTGATCTAAACGCCGCGGCAGCGATGATGCTCGGTGGATCTCGCCAAGATTTCATAGGCGCTGCCATTGCCCAAGAATTTGAAGGCCGCCGTCGTGGAGAGTTTTTGGAAACCTTGTCCAACATCGCCAGTGCTGATGCTGTAAAGCCTGTTGAATTGGTCGCAAGGCGCAGCCAGCGCAGCTTGCGGGTTATTCCCAAACTGTTCCGCGCTGCGGGCGAACGGCTGATGCTGTGCCGCCTAGAGTCTCCCGAAGGCGAATCATCTGCCCCCCGCGAAAACGCAATGAATTTAGAACGACTGTTCAATGAAGGCGTGGATGGCATCGTTTTTTTGGACGGAGATGGCATCATCACCGCCGCGAATGAAAGTTTTTTAAAGTTAAGCGATAGCGGCAATATCGCTCAGGTGCGCGGCCGCAGCTTTGCCGATTTTCTGGCGCGTGGGTCGGTAGATTTGCGGGTGCTTTTGGACAATGCCAAGCGGGCACGGCAATTGCGCATGTATGCGACCCGCTTACTGAACGAATTTAATGGCCAGATCGCGGTGGAAATATCCGCCACCTATATGAACGACGGTCCCGACCCAGCCTTTGGAATCGTGCTGCGCGATGCGTCCCGCGTGGAAATGCTGCGCCGTCCAGGTTTCACGGGGGGCGAAGATGGGATGCGTTCGGTGATGGAGCTGGTCGGATCATCCTCGCTGAAGGATATCGTGGCCGAAACGGCGGATGTGGTGGAAAAGATGTGCATCCAGACCGCCGTTGATCTGACGCGCAACAACCGCGCCGCGGCGGCAGAAATGCTGGGTCTGTCTCGCCAATCGCTTTATGTGAAACTGCGGAAATTTGGTATGGTCAACAAAGACGAATAATAAGGGCAATTTTGACGCCTATGAAAAACGCCGCGCCCATAGCGCGGCTTTTTTTTGCGCGCGCGGGTCAGGGCAAAGATTCTAGCACTGTCAACCTGCCAATGACGATTCCGTGCTTGCCAGCGGGACGTATGTCATGTTTAGTTGACAGTAGATACCCCTTTGTGTCAGCGCGGATTTACAGCATGTCTATGAGCTCTTCAGACCAGACCCATGTGCAAGCCTCTGCACGGCCAGATTGGCGGGCGGCGCTGACCCTTATTAAACCTGTCACATGGTTCCCCCCGATGTGGGCTTATTTGTGCGGGGTTGCGTCAGTGGGCGTGCCGCTTTCAGATGTGATGCTGCTGGCGCTGCTTGGCGCATTTTTGGCGGGGCCGCTCGTGTGCGGCATGTCTCAGGCGGCGAATGATTGGTGTGACAGATTCGTTGATGCGGTGAATGAACCAAATCGGCCCATCCCGTCGGGCCGCATTCCAGGGCGCTGGGGCCTGTATATTGCGCTGGGGATGACGGTTTTGTCCCTGCTGGTCGGGATGCTGCTGGGGCCATGGGGCTTTGGCGCAACGATTTTGGGCGTGCTTGCGGCTTGGGCCTATTCGGTGGAACCGATCCGTTTGAAAAAGTCGGGCTGGTGGGGGCCGCTGCTGGTAGGGCTATCTTATGAAGGTCTGCCGTGGATCACGGGCGTTGTTGTGGTGGCCCAAGGCGCGCCCAGCCTGAGTGTGGTCGCTGTGGCAACGCTGTATGCCCTTGGCGCGTTTGGCATTATGACGCTGAATGATTTCAAGGCGCTAGAGGGCGACCGCCTGCACGGCGTGCGATCCCTGCCTGTCGTTTTGGGGCCAGAGCGCGCAGCAAAACTGGCCGCTGCCGTGATGGTGCTGGCGCAAATTGCTGTAGCTGCCCTTCTGCTGCTGTGGGATATGGGCCTTTATGCCATTGCTATTGGGTTTCTTACGACCGCGCAAATTTTCGCAATGCGGGTTTTGCTGCGCGATCCAAAAGGCCGCGCGCCTTGGTATAACGCAGTGGGCGTGTCGATGTATGTCACGGGCATGATGATTGCGGCCTTTGCCCTGCGCAATTTGGGGGGAATGTGATGCCAACCAAGGGGTTGTCTTGGCTGTCCATTGTCCGACTTGGGCTGGTGCAGTTGTGCCTTGGCGGGCTGGTCGTGATCACAACTTCTACGCTGAACCGCCTCATGGTGATCGAACTTGCACTGCCTGCGGTGCTGCCGGGTTTGTTGGTGGGGCTGCATTACGCTATCCAAATCACACGCCCAAATTGGGGGTATAAATCCGATACGGGTGGCAATCGCACGCGGTTTATTGTGGCGGGTATGGCGGCACTGGGGCTGGGTTCGTTTTTGGCAGCGCTTGGCATGGTTGTAATGGACGGCAGCTTTGCCGCAGGCCTTGCAATTTCGATCCTTGCTTATGCGCTAATTGGGGTTGGCGTGGGCGCATCGGGCACGTCGCTGCTGGCGCTGCTGGCCACATCTGCCGCCCCGCATCGCCGCGCGGCAGCGGCCACGATTACTTGGCTGATGATGATTTTTGGCATCGCCCTTACGGCCACGCTGGTGGGCAAGATGATCGAGCCCTATTCGCCAGCAATGTTGCTGCAAACAGTCGCAGGTGTTGCCTTATTATCCTTGGCGCTGACCATTCTAGCCATCTGGGGGATCGAGGCGCGAGTAGGCGGCGCAGTGCGGCCCGAAACCGCGCCAATGCCTTATATGCAAGGCATGCGCGAAATTTGGGGTGAACCGCGCGCGCGCGCCTTTACCATCTTCGTCTTTGTCTCGATGGTCGCCTATTTCATGCAGGAACTGATCCTAGAGCCTTATGCAGGCCTTGTTTTCGGCCTGACACCTGGCCAAACGACACAGCTTTCAGGTGCGCAGAATGGCGGGGTTTTTATGGGAATGCTGCTGGTGGGCATCGCAGCCACGGGACTGCGCGTTGGAAGTTTGCGCGCTTGGGTCATGACGGGGTGTTTTGGGTCGGCGGGCGCACTGATAGTGCTCGCGCTTGCTGCACATGTGCCATGGGGAGCGGCTGCGTTGACCCCTGCTGTGGTCGGATTAGGCCTATTCAATGGAATATTCGCGGTGTCTGCGATTGGCGCGATGATGGCGCTGGCGGGCGAAGGCAGATCGGAACGCGAAGGCACGCGAATGGGCCTTTGGGGCGCGTCGCAAGCAATGGCGGCAGGGGCGGGCGGGCTATTTGGTGCAGCGGCGGCAGATGCGGCGCGCGTCTTCATGCCCACGCCATCTGCTTTTGGAGCGGTGTTTTTGTTCGAGGCGGGGCTGTTTCTTTTGGCCACTGTGATGGCCGCGCGCATTGTGTCTAACACGCGCGCTTCAACGGATAAATTTGGTACGGGTCAACTGATGGCGGGGGAATAGGCGATGTATGATGTGGTGGTTGTGGGCGGTGGCCCTTCGGGTGCAACAGCGGCGATGGATTTGGCCCGCGCGGGCAAAAAGGTGGCGATGCTAGACCGAGATGGGCGCATCAAACCTTGTGGCGGGGCAATCCCGCCACGCTTGATCGCCGATTTCAGTATCCCGTCCAGCCAGATCGTTGCCCGTATCAACACGGCGCGCATGGTCTCGCCCAGCGGTCGGCATGTGGACATCGCCATTGAAGGCGGTTTTGTTGGCATGGTTGACCGCGAGAATTTTGACGAATTTCTGCGCCTGCGCGCAGTGGGGCAAGGCGCGCAGCGCGTCACGGGCACCTATTTGCGCATAGAACGCAGCGCGGCGGGCACCGAAGTGATCTACCGCGACAAGGCCAGCGGCGCAGAAGGCCGCCTGCTGACGCGCTTGATCATAGGTGCAGATGGCGCGCGGTCAAACGTTGCCAAAACCGAAGTAAAAGGTGGCGGCGAAATTCCCTATGTCATCGCATACCACGAAATCGTCAAAGCGCCCATGGCGAAGGCCGCCGCAAATGCCGATTATGACCCAACCCGCTGCGATGTAATTTATGACGGGCGTATCAGCCCCGATTTTTATGGCTGGGTTTTCCCGCATGGCAAACACGCCAGCATTGGTATGGGCACGGGGATCGACGGGGTGGATCTAAAGGCCGCAACGGCGGCGCTGCGCCAATCGGCCGGGCTTGCGGGCTGCGAAACCCTGCGCCGCGAAGGCGCGCCCATTCCCCTGCGCCCCTTGGACGTCTGGGACAACGGGCGCGATGTGGTGCTGGCGGGCGATGCTGCGGGTGTTGTTGCGCCCTCATCTGGTGAAGGGATTTACTATGCCATGGTCGGTGGGCGCGTCGCCGCCGCTGCGGCGCATGCGGCGCTTGCCTCGGGGCGCGGGCGCGATCTGGCGCTTGCGCGCAAGATGTTCATGCGAGATCATAAAACGGTGTTCCGCGTCTTGCGTCAAATGCAGGATGCCTATTACAAAAACGATGATCGGCGCGAGCGGTTCGTATCCCTCTGCCACGATCTGGATGTGCAGCGCCTGACGTTCGAGGCTTATATGAACAAAGAAATGAAGTTTTCAAAACCGCTGGCGCATTTGAAGATTGGCTTTAAGAACATGCTTCACCTGACGGGGTTGGTAAAGCCTGCCTATGTCTGACACGGTGCAATCTGATGGGGGTCTAGACGATCTTATCGCCGCCTATCTGGATGGGGTTTTGCAACCCTTGGGCAAGCTGGACGTGCACAGGCGCGGCCTGCGCCACCCTGCTATCTCGGTGTTCATAATGGCGGATGATGGTAGCGGGCGCACCCTCATCCAGCGCCGCGCGGCGGGCAAATACCATACGCCCAAAATGTGGGCTAATGCCTGCTGCACCCATCCCCATTGGGGCGAAGATGCGCACAGCGCCGCAACCCGCCGCGTGGTCCAAGAATTGGGGCTGATTGCCCTGCCCCTTACCCGTGCTGGGGGCCAAGAATATCGCGCAGATGTGGGCGGCTCTTTGACTGAACACGAGGTCGTGGATATCTTCGTCGGCCACCTTTCGCCCACTGTCCCCGTGCCCTTTAACCCCGCCGAAGTGATGGCGGTAGAATGGGTTACTTTGTCCGATTTAGCCGCACGGATTGCGGCCAATCCGCAGGACTATACCCCTTGGCTGCAGATATATCTTGCAAAGGGGTGGGGCGAGATTGCCCTGCGGCCAAGCCCGCAAAGCGCGGCGTAGAAAAAACGGCGCAAAGAAGTCTTCGCTTGCCTAATGGCAGCGCGCTGACATCGGGTTGGTTTCCAAGCACCCTAAATAACATTCGCGCGTGCTAGTGTTGAACGCCCAATAACCGCGCTGTAACTTTGCGCGCCAAGGGCGCGACGAAGAAAATCACAGGAACCGCAACGATATAGGCAATCCCATATACGCGCGCCCATGCGGACAAGAAATGCGGGCCAAAGCCAATGTTCACAGCGGTAATGACAAAGGTCATCAGCAAAACCATGGTGGCTGCCATGATTAGGCTGAAGATAAGATGGAATTATTTCTGGGGATGCATGGCACTGCCTTTGGGGTTGTGATTGGTTTTGCGGGAATGTCACAAGTCGGAATTATTTCGTTAATACGAACATGTCTCAACGATACTTTAGTTGCGTGTTCCCATGACATACTTGCTCATGGGGATACAGTTTTATCGCCATCCTTTACCCCTGCAACGTCCTAACCCCATACCCCTCACCACGCGCTTTCATCGCGGCCACAACCGCAATACTGGCTGCAATCGTGGTGAAATACGGGATCTTGTCCATCAGCGCCACACGGCGGATGTCGCGGCTGTCGGCAATGGCCTGCGCACCTTCGGTCGTGTTCATGACCAGCGCTATATCGTTGTTCTTCAGGCGATCCACGATGTTAGGACGGCCCTCATAGACTTTGTTCACCAATGTCGCTGCGACGCCGACTGATTTTAGCCATTTCGCCGTGCCATCGGTGGCAACCAGCTCAAACTCCATGTCAACCAAATCTTGCGCGGCACTCGCAAATGCGGCGGTCTTGTCCATGTCCTTGATCGAAACAAACACGCGGCCTGCTTCGGGCAGGGTCACGCCAGCGCCCATCTGCGCCTTTAGAAAGGCCAGCGCAAAGCTGCGATCCCAACCCATTACCTCGCCAGTCGAGCGCATTTCTGGCCCCAAAACAGGGTCTACGCCTGGGAAGCGGGCAAAGGGCAGAACTGCCTCTTTCACCGAAAACCAAGGCGTAATCGGATCGGCCAGCGTAAAGGCATCGGCCAGTGGCAGCACAGTGTCGGGACCAACGCCTGCGGCATAGGGCGCGCGCAAGGGGAAGCTGGCCATAGGCTCGCCCGCCATTAGACGCGCGGCAATTGCAGCAATAGCACTGTCAGTTGCCTTGGCCACAAAGGGCACAGTGCGGCTGGCGCGCGGGTTGACTTCCAGCACAAAAATCTCGCCGTCTTTGATGGCAAATTGCACGTTCATCAGACCCACCACGTTCAACGCGCGGGCCATGGCGATGGTTTGCACCTTCAATTCGTCGATAATCGCGTCAGGCAACGAATGGGGCGGCAGGCAGCAGGCGCTATCGCCCGAATGAACACCCGCCTCTTCGATATGCTCCATAATGCCTGCAACATGGACATTTGTCCCATCCGACAGGGCATCCACATCTACCTCAATTGCGCCAGACAGATAGCTGTCCAGCAACACAGGGCTATCGCCCGAGACTTGCACGGCGGTGGCGATATAACGGTCCAGTTGCGCATCGTCTCGGATAATTTCCATAGCGCGCCCGCCCAGAACGAAACTGGGGCGAATGACCAGCGGATAGCCAACGTCTTGTGCCACCTTGAACGCCTCATCGCGCGAGCGGGCGGTACCATTGTGCGGCTGCTTTAAGTTCAGCTTATGCAGCAGGCCTTGGAACCGCTCGCGGTCTTCGGCAAGGTCAATCGCATCGGGGGTGGTGCCCAGAATTGGGATGCCTTCGGCGTGCAGGGCATTGGCCAGCTTCAGCGGGGTTTGCCCGCCAAATTGCACGATGACGCCGTGCAATGTGCCGTTTTCCTGTTCGACGCGCAGAATTTCCAGCACATGTTCCAGCGTCAAAGGTTCGAAATACAAACGATCCGAGGTGTCATAATCCGTCGACACCGTTTCGGGGTTACAGTTGACCATAATCGTCTCGTATCCCGCATCCGTCAGGGCATAGCAAGCATGGCAGCAGCAATAATCAAACTCGATCCCTTGCCCAATACGGTTCGGCCCACCGCCAAGGATGACAACCTTTTTGGCAGCGGAGGGGCGGCTTTCACATTCCACATCGCCCATCGCAGGGGCCTCATAGGTGGAATACATATAGGGCGTCTGCGCCTCGAACTCGGCGGCGCAGGTGTCGATGCGCTTAAACGCGGCGACAACGCCAAGGTTGCGGCGGGCGCGGCGCACTTGGCCCTCGTCGCGGCCAGTCAGATGCGCAAGGCGGGCATCGGTAAAGCCCATCATCTTCAGCGCGCGCAGGCCGCTGGCGTCAACGGGCAGACCGCTTTTGCGCACTTCGGCTTCGGTATCGATAATCTCGCGGACGCGCGACAGAAACCACGGATCAAACGATGTGATGCGGTTAATTTCGTCATCGGACAGCCCATGGCGCATGGCTTGGGCAATCACGCGCAAACGGTCTGGGGTCTGTTTGGAAAGCGCCGCAGTGATCGCGCTGCGGTCTGGCGCGCCGGGAATGGCAATCTCGTCAAAACCTGACAGGCCCGTTTCCAAACTGGCCAGCGCCTTTTGCATTGACTCGTGAATGGTGCGGCCAATCGCCATCACTTCGCCCACCGATTTCATCGCGGTGGTCAGGTTGTTGTCCGACCCGGGAAATTTTTCAAACGCAAACCGCGGGATTTTGGTGACAACATAATCGATGCTGGGTTCAAAGCTGGCAGGGGTGACGCGTGTGATGTCATTGTCCAACTCGTCCAGCGTATATCCCACAGCCAGTTTCGCGGCCACCTTGGCAATGGGGAAACCCGTGGCCTTGGATGCCAGCGCGGACGAACGCGACACGCGCGGGTTCATCTCGATCACAACCATGCGGCCGTCGGCAGGGTTGATCGCCCACTGCACGTTGCTGCCGCCCGTTTCCACGCCAATTTCGCGCAAAACGGCAATGCTGCCGTTGCGCATAATCTGGTATTCCTTATCGGTCAGCGTCAGGGCAGGGGCGACTGTGATGCTATCGCCTGTATGCACGCCCATCGGGTCGATGTTTTCAATCGCGCAGATGATGATGGCGTTGTCGGCAGTGTCGCGCACCACCTCCATCTCAAATTCTTTCCAACCCAGCAGGGATTCGTCAACCAAAATTTGCGCGACTGGGCTGGCTTCCAGCCCCGAACGGCAGATTACCTCGTAATCATCGCGGTTATAGGCTACGCCGCCGCCGGTACCACCAAGGGTAAAGGCAGGGCGGATAATGGCGGGCAGGCCAACATAATCAATGGACGCCAACGCGTCGCGCACGCCTGCTGCAATGTCATATTTGCCCGTTGGCAGCTTAGGGGCTGCGATGATGGTGGCCTTCGGGTTTTCCAGCCCGATCCTGTCCATCGCCTCGCGGAACAGCTTGCGGTCTTCGGCCATTTCAATGGCCTCGCGCTTGGCGCCGATCAATTCAACATTGAACTTTTCCAAAACGCCCATATCGGCCAGCGCCAGCGCGGTGTTCAGCCCCGTCTGCCCGCCCATAGTGGGCAGCAATGCGTCGGGGCGTTCCTTTTCGATTATTTTGGCCACAACTTCGGGGGTGATCGGTTCGATGTAGGTGGCATCTGCAAGGGCGGGGTCGGTCATAATCGTCGCTGGGTTCGAGTTGACAAGGATCACCCGATACCCTTCTTCGCGCAGCGCCTTGCAGGCCTGTGCGCCCGAATAGTCAAATTCGCAGGCCTGACCAATGATGATGGGGCCCGCGCCGATGATCATGATAGATTTGATATCGGTTCTTTTTGGCATGGCCAGCCCCCTGATGCACAAACTTGGCGGCTTATAGCCGCGATGCTGCGGGGCGCAAGGGGGGAAGTGTTGCCACGGCGGTTTGGCGGCGGGGCTAAAGGGTTTTGCACCCTCCAGACCTCCAGACCTGCGAGCGTGCTCGCAGGTTAGCAGGATATTTGTGGAGCAAGGAAGCAGGCAGACTGGCGCGTAATGGAAAGGGGCCGCAGGTTTCTCTGCGGCCTCCTCTTTAGATTAACGTTAGGCTTACGCCTCGCCCACAGCCTTTTCGGCGGCTTTGATGGCGGCGGCGCGGGCCTTGACGGCATCGCCAATTGGCGGGCCTTGGAAGCGGCGGTTTTCCACCGCAAACCAAACCACCAGTGCCAACGCGATAAAGCCGACAACCACGGTCAGCACGCGCTCATTCGGCGGCGCCACAGCGATGAACAAAATCATCGCCATACCCACAATCGCAAGCACGGTGACCAGTTTGTAAACACCTGCCGACATCGCCCATGGGCCAGGATTTGGCCATTTGGCAGTGCCATAAGAGAACAGGCCGGCAACCAGCGGAACGGTGAAAGACAAGAACAGGAACACCAGTGTCGAGTTCACCACGATGACGTAGATCGAAGTGCCATCCAGCTTGATCGACAGCGCCAGCAGCACATACAGGATGCACAGCACAGCCGATGTCCAAATCGCCGCAACAGGTGTGCGGTATTTGGGCGAAACGGTTGCCAGTGCCTTGGATGCGCCCGGAACGCCATCATCACGCGAAAAGGCAAACAGCATACGGCTGGCCGAGGTAACAGTTGCCAAACCGCACAACAATTGCGCAATGAAAATGCCCAGATACAGAACCGTCTTTAAGCCCGCAGGCATAATCGCGTCCATCGTGCCAAAGAACATTCCCCAGCCTTGGCCAGCAGCCACGGCCAAATCAGGGATGGCCAGTGTGATCGCGCAGATCATGACCCAGCCCACCAGCGACGACCAGAACACTGCCGAAACAATGCCTTTTGGCACCGATGTGGCAGCGTTTTTGGTTTCTTCGGATGTGTGCGCCGATGCGTCATATCCCGTAATCGTGTAAACGGGCAGAAGCAGGCACAGCAGGAACAGATAGCCCATGTTGTCTGATGCTGGGAACACGCCGCCGCCCGCATCACCCGAGAAGTTGGTGAATGTCCACAGGCGCGAGATGTCAATCGCAGGCGCAAAATACAGGCACGCCAGCACCAGAACGGCGGTGGTTGCGAAAATCAGATAGCCCGATATATCGGTCAGCATCGTGGTCACTTTGATGCCCAGATGGTTGAACAGCGCTTGAATGGCGGTAATCACCGCCACGAAAACAACCACTTGGGTGTCGGTGCCCGTAAAGCCGAACATGCCGCCAAAGGTGCCAGCAAAGAAATAGGCCGTGCCGATGTTAATCGCGCCCAAAACAGTAATCAGGCCCAAAAGGTTCAGCCAAGCGGTTAGCCAGCCCCAGAAACGGCCACCAAGAATGGAAGCCCAGTGATAAAGCCCGCCCGCAGTTGGAAAGGCCGATGCGATTTGCGCCATAGCCAGCGCGAACATCCCCGAAAGCAGGCAGCCCACAACCCAGCCAATCCCTGCGCCCGCGCCGCCAACCGAACTGATGGCCTGCGCGAAAGAGTTGATCCCACCCGACAAAATACAAATGATCGAAAACGAAATGGCAAAGTTGGAAAACTTTGACATCGAACGCGATAGTTCTTGGGCATAGCCCATACCGTGCAGGGCTTTGATATCGTCCTGCCGGTCCTTGTCTGAATAATTGTCCGCAGCCATACTTGTTCCCTCCAGCCCTTTGGGCCTAAGTTTCATTATTGATATCCATGTCGGCTGCGGCCCTAAGCCTCGCCTAGGGATAGCTAAAACTTTAAAAATGCGTCTGGCAAGCTTTCTTTGGCTTTTGGTCCGCATTTTCACCGATAGGTTGACCTGCCTGCGCATGGCAAAGCGCCATTTGGGTAGCCTGCGTAAAATTTGCGCGGGCTTAATTTGCGCAAAAATTGCGTGGGGGGGTGTTGTGGCACTGGCCCTTGCGCGGGGCATGACCTAGTTTGCTGCCTATGGAGATACGCCAGTGATATTACTTGAAGATGGCCCATCAGGCGTGCCCGCGCTGTTTGACAGCCCTTTGCGGCGCGTTGTAGCTTATGAATTGGCCGATGTGCCTGCCGCCTTGGCCCATTTAGACCGCGCGAGAGCAGATGGAGCCTATGTCGCGGGGTATCTTGCCTATGAGGCGGGATTTGCGTTCGAGCCGCGTTTGTTTGATTTAGCAGAGGATTTAGGCGGGCGGCCCTTGCTGGCATTTGGCATTTATGACGGGCCGAAGGATGCGGCCACTGTGATAGCGCGCGCGCGCGATGCGGCAGGGGCAGTGCAGGTTACAGCCCCCGCGCCCACGATCAGCTTTAACGCCTATACCCGCGCCTTCGATACCGTAATGGCCTACATTGCCTCTGGCGATTGCTATCAGATCAACCTGACTTTCCCGCTGTCGGCACAGTTGCAGACTGGCACGCCGCTGGGCCTTTATGGCGCAATGGCTTTGCGCCAAAAGGTGGGGCATGGGGCTTATGTCAATTTGGATGAAGGGCCGATTTTGGCCTCGCGCAGCCCTGAATTGTTCCTGCGCACCAGCGCGGCAGGGCGGATAGAAGCCCGCCCAATGAAGGGAACCGCCCCGCGAGATAGCGACCCTGTCGTGGACGCCGAACTTGCCGAAGCCCTGCGCGCATCCGCAAAGGGGCAAGCCGAAAACCTAATGATTGTTGATTTGCTGCGTAATGACATCGCCCGCATCGCAAAGGTGGGATCGGTGAAAGTGCCGACGCTGTTTGGCATTGAAACCTACGCCACGCTGCACCAAATGGTCAGCCGCGTGGTGGGCGATTTGCTGCAGCCCCCCTCACTTACTTCGGTCATGCCAGCGCTGTTTCCTTGTGGCTCTATTACAGGCGCGCCGAAAATTCGCGCGATGGAAATCATCCGCGCGGTCGAAGCTGCCCCCCGCGCCGCTTATTGCGGGGCCATAGGCTGGATGGGGCCTGATGGCGCGTCATCTTTTTCTGTGGCGATCCGCACGTTGCAAATCACGGGGAAAGAAATTTTGCTTAATGTGGGCGGCGGTGTGGTGCAAGATAGCACTGCAGATGGTGAATGGGAGGAGGCGCTGTGGAAAGCACGCTATTTCAGCACGCTGCCGCCCGCGGTATAAGGCTGATCGAAACGCTGGGCTGGGATGGCGCGCAGCTTGTGCGGCTGGATGGGCATTTGGCGCGGCTTGCATGCGGCGCGGCGATGCTGGGTTATCCTTGCGATCTGGATGCAGCCCGCGCGCGATTGATCACGGCAGGGCAAGGCGTGCCTGCCCGCTTGCGTATGACCATAGGAGCGGGCGGCGATATTGCTGTGACATCTGCCCCCATGCCCCCCGCCAAAACCAAGTGGCGCGTTGGGCTGGCGGACGCCCGCCTGAACACCGCCGATCCCTATCTGCGCGTCAAATCCACCCACCGGCCCGCCTATGATGCCGCCCGCGCGGCCCTGCCTGTGGGTTGGGACGAAGTGATCTTGTTGAACGAGTGGGGCGAGGTCGCGGATGGATCAATCTCGACCCTGTTTTTTGATTGTGGCGCTGGGCTGCGCACGCCGCCCCTGTCCAGTGGCGCATTGCCGGGCGTTTTGCGCGCCGAAATCGCCGCCCCCGAAGAAACCCTGACAGCCGCCGATCTGCCGCGCGTTAAACTTTGGCTTGGCAATTCGCTGCGCGGGCTGATCCCTGCGGTTTGGTGCGCCTGATCGCTTTCACATTGACACAAATACCTATCCGCGGCTCTTTTCGCAGCGGGCAGATAGGTATTTAAGTCAATGTGAAAGGCCAAAGGCTTGACTTCGCGCCCCGCAAAGTATGTATCGGGGCGAATATTTTCATCACTCACGGGGTTTCCCATGCACACCTATCGCAGCCACACTTGCGCCCAAATTCGCGCCGCCGATGTCGGATCCGAGGTGCGCCTATCGGGCTGGGTGCACCGTGTGCGCGACCACGGCGGCGTGCTGTTTATCGATTTGCGCGATCATTATGGCATCACGCAGGTTTTGGCCGACAGTGATAGCCCTGCTTTTGCCGATATTGAAAAGCTGCGCGCAGAATGGGTTGTGTCCATTGATGGGCGCGTCAAGGCGCGCGATGCGGCGCTGGTAAACCCCAAAATCGCCACGGGCGAGGTCGAGGTTTACGCGACGGGCCTGCGCGTTTTGGGTGAGGCGGCAGATTTGCCGATGCCCGTGTTTGGCGATGTGGATTATCCCGAAGAAACCCGCCTGACCTATCGGTTCTTGGATTTGCGCCGCGACAAGCTGCACAATAACATGATGCTGCGCAGCAATGTGGTGCGATCGATGCGGCAGCGCATGTGGGATCAGGGCTTTAACGAATTTCAAACGCCCATTATCACCGCAAGCAGCCCCGAAGGCGCGCGCGACTTTCTGGTTCCCTCGCGCCTGCATCCCGGGAAATTCTATGCCCTACCTCAAGCCCCGCAGCAGTTCAAACAATTAATTATGGTGTCGGGGTTTGACCGCTATTTCCAGATTGCCCCCTGTTTCCGCGATGAAGACCCGCGCGCAGACCGCAGCCCGACTGATTTTTACCAGTTAGATGTCGAGATGTCTTTCGTCACCCAAGAAGACGTGTTTGCCGCCGTGCAGCCCGTTATTCAGGGGATTTTTGAAGAATTCGCGCCCGCCAAGAAAACCTATGCCGATTGGCCGCTGATTGCCTACCGCGACAGTCTGAAATGGTATGGCAGCGATAAGCCCGATCTGCGCAACCCGATAAAAATGCAGGATGTATCGCAGCATTTTGCGGGTTCAGGCTTTGCCATTTTCGCCAAACTTTTGGAGCAAGAGGGCTGTGAGGTGCGCGCCATTCCCGCGCCCAAGGGGCCATCGGGCGAACCTGTGGGCCGCAAATTCTGCGACCGTATGAATGCCTTTGCGCAGTCGCAGGGGTTGCCTGGTATGGGGTATATTTTCTGGCGCATGGCTGAAGATGGGTCTGGCACGGAAGCCGCAGGCCCCCTTGCCAAGAACATCGGGCCAGAGCGCGCCGAGGCGATCCGAGTGCAACTGGGCCTAGAGTTGGGCGATGCTGCCTTCTTCCTTGGCGGCAAGCCCGAGGCGTTCGAGCCCACCGCAGGGCGCGCGCGCAATGTGATTGGCGAGGAGTTGGGGCTGACCGAAAAGGATTGTTTCAAATTCGCGTGGATCGTCGATTTCCCGATGTATGAGAAAACCGACGAAGGCACGATTGATTTCAGCCACAACCCATTTTCCATGCCCCAAGGCGGGCTGGAGGCGCTAAATGGCGATCCTTTGCAGGTTTACGCCTATCAATATGATCTGGCCTGCAACGGCTATGAATTGATTTCGGGCGGCATCCGCAATCACAAACCCGAGATTATGTATAAGGCGTTTGAACTTGCGGGCTATCCAGCCTCCGAAGTGGACAAGCGTTTCGGCGGCATGGTCAAGGCGTTCAAATACGGCGCGCCCCCGCATGGCGGCTGCGCGGCGGGGATTGATCGCATTGTCATGCTGCTTGCGGATGAGGCCAATATCCGCGAGGTCATCATGTTCCCCATGAACCAACGCGCCGAAGATTTGCTGATGGGCGCGCCAAACGAACCCTTAGTGAAACAACTGCGCGAATTGAACCTGCGCGTGGTTCCGAAAGAGGTTTGATGGACGCGGGCTCTTCAAATTTGGGCAGATTTGTCGCGGGGTTTATTCTGCCGCCGCACCCAAATGCGCCCGTTCTGCAAGGGAAATTCGCGCGGCTAGAACGGTTTGATCCAACTCACGCGGCGGGTTTGTTCGACGCCTATATCGGCCATGATACCCTGTGGGATTACATGCCCTACGGCCCCTTTCACGCCGCCTCCGCCTATCACCGCTGGGCCAAAGAGACCGCGTTGGGGGCCGATCCGCTGTTCTACGCCATCCGCGATGTGGCCACCGGCCACTTGGGCGGCGTGGCGAGTTATTTGAATATTGTGCCCGTGCACGGCAGCATCGAGATTGGCCATATCTGCCTTGCGCCGTCCCTTGCGGGTACGCGGGCAGCTTCAGACGCCTTGGCGCAGATGGTCGCCTATGCCTTTGATTTGGGCTATCGCCGCGTGGAATGGAAATGCAACGCGTTGAACATTCCCTCACGGCGTGCGGCGCAGCGGCTAGGCTTTTCCTTTGAAGGGGTGTTTCGCAACCATCTGATCATCAAAGGGCGCAACCGCGATACGGCGTGGTTTGCGATCACTGATGCCGAATGGCCCCCGCTGCGCGAGGCTTATTCCGCATGGTTTTCCCCGCGCAATTTTGATGCCGAGGGGCGGCAAATAGAACGCCTGTCCGATTTAACGCGGCTGGTGTGTGTGGCCTTTGATCCTGTTTTGGTAGGGTAGAGCCGCGTCAAATACCCCGTTCTGCCGTTACATCGCGCAGCCGCTGATTGACCAAATCGCGCAGGTGGCGAAAGGATTGATCCGTTTTGTTGGCAGCGTCCGCATCAGCGGAATGTCGCCGCAGTTCTTTGCGGGCAGCGTCCCGCAAAGCGCCATCGCCCAATGTGCCTGCAATCCCGTCTAGCAGCCCTGCGACATAGCGGGTGCGCGCGCGCATCAGCGGCGCGTCCCCTATATCCTGGCCCGTATCTTCGGGCAGTGATAGAGTTTGGGCCGCAAAGTTCAGATCGTCTTTCAGCGCCATGCGGTCGGGCTGTGGGCTGCGCGCGCGTTCGGGCAGCAGCAGTAGGGGCAGGGGCGCGGGAAAATGTTCCACCAAAAGCGCGCGGAAATCTGCAATATTCGGCAGGGGTTTTTCAATAAACACATCCGCCCCAGATGCCAGCGCCCCCGCCCCAAGTTCCGCCTGACTTGATACGGCAATCAGCAGCGGCGGGCGGTTAAGCGCATGGGCCAGCCGTTCAATCAGCCCTTCGCCGCGCCCATCGGGCAGGCCCAAATCAACCATAACAATATCGGGTTGATACAGGCGCAAATGCGTATCCGCACTGTCCAAATCGGCAGCGCGGCGCAGGCGCAGGCCAAGGCTGCGCGCATAAAGGCGCATCACCTCAGACGCATAGCGGCTGTCTTCAACCAGCATCAGCGTGGGCATACGCACAGGTGTCGCCGACCCAAAGGCGCGCGGCATCATGCGCGGCGCGCCCACCAGATGCGGCGGCGTCGGCGGGCTATCTAATGGAAAATGGTCGGGCATGGCACTGTCCTTCCTGTGATTTCCCCCAACAATGCCACATCATCGCTAACATCAAGTTAAGCCGCGCTCGGCCCTGCGACCATCCTGCCCCTTGCGCGCGCCGTCCCCACCCCCCTATATATGGCCCAAACTGGAGGCCCAAATGATCGGACGTTTGAACCATGTCGCCATTGCCGTGCCCGATATCGAGGCGGCGGCAGCGCAATATCGCGGCACCTTGGGCGCATCTGTGCGACCTGCCCAAGACGAACCCGATCATGGCGTTCGGGTGGTGTTTATCGATCTGCCCAACACGAAAATCGAACTGCTGACGCCTTTGGGCGAGGGCAGCCCTATTGCGGGTTTTTTGGAAAAGAACCCATCGGGCGGCATTCATCATATTTGCTACGAGGTGGAAGATATCATCGCGGCGCGCGATCAGCTAAAGGCATCGGGCGCGCGGGTGCTGGGCAGCGGAGAGCCGAAGATCGGCGCGCATGGCAAGCCCGTTTTGTTTTTGCACCCCAAAGATTTTAACGGCTGCCTTGTAGAATTGGAGCAAGTATGACCATCACCGCCGCCCTTGTGCTGTTTGCATCGCTGTGGTTCTTGACCCTGTTTTGCGTGCTCGTCATCCGCTTTGAAAGCCAAGAGGAGGCGGGCGAAGCCGAGGCAGGCACGCCCAAATCGGCCGCCCCTGCCAGCTTTAGCTTTAAGCGCAAGGCGCGCGTGACAACGTTCGTGGCCTTTGTGATTTGGGCGGTGCTATACGGGGTGATTACATCAAAAATCATCACCATCGACAACATGGATGTGTTCGGGATTATGTCTCATGTACCGCCTGCGGGCGGTTAGGCTAAATCACATCGCCTTGCACCTTGCGCCCCGCAAGCGCATGAAAAATATGGGTATAGGTCGCAACCCCAAGCACGGGGATGATGAGGTTTAGGATGGGGATCGACAGCGGGATCGCCATACAAATCCCCGCAAGCCATATCGTGCCCCAATGCGCCTTGCGCATCGCAATCGCCGCCGCTTTGTCGATGTTGCGCGAGGAGACAAGCGCGAAATATTCGCGCCCCAGAAGGTAACCGTTCACAGCCCAGAAAACGAGCGGCGCAAAGGGGCCTGCTATCAGGTATAGGATCAGCGCGGGGGTGTTGATGGCCATGACTAAGCCTAGGAAATTTATGCCAGATTTCAGCCCTTCGTAAAACCCTTGGCCCTGCGCGGGGGGCAGGCCGGGGTAATGGCGGGTTTCCACGGCATCGGCCACCTCGTCCAAAAACATGCCTGAAAAGACCGAAGCCACGGGAATCATTAGAAAAACTGACAGGCCCAGCATCACTGCAAAGCCGCCCCAGGATAGGATTGCGGCCAGCCCATCGACCCCGCCGAAAAAGGGCAGATCAACCGTATCGGGGGCAAAGGCAAAGATGACCTGAGAGAACCCCCAAGTAACTGCGGCCAAAAGCGCCAGTGCAAGGGCCGCGCCAAGGAAGATCACCTTTAGGAAACGGCCCGACCCCATCTGCCCTAAGGCACGGAAAAAGCTGGAAAATATCAGACTCATTGTGTGATCCATTCGATGATGCGGGCAGGGTCGGGGCGGGGGCGGTCGGGTGCCTCGCTATCCACCGCGCCGATGTGGATGATGCCTGCCACGGATTGGCCAGCGACTACGGTAAAGGCTTGATTTGCAAAGACCTCGTCATGGGCGACCCAGCCTGTCAGCCATTGCGCGGCCCAGCCTGCGGCATAGGCCGCATTCACGATGTTCATGCACAGGGCGGCGGATGAGGCGATCTGTTCGCTGCTAGGCACTTTGTGCGGAATAACGGGGGCCGAGATCACCGCAACGGCAAGGTTTGATCGTTCAAACTGCCCGCGCCCCTTGCCGATGGCCACCTCGTCTAGCCCCAATTCTTGGCCGCGTTTTTGGGCGATTTCAGCCGCGCGCAGAAGGGCTGCGCGCTGCAAAACCAAGATACGCCAAGGGGTTAGCATCCCGTGATCTGGCACGCGCAACGCGGCGTTCAGGATGGGTTCCAGCGCGGCGCTGTCTGGAACGCGGCCGTTGAATGTCTTGGCAGGGTGGGATCGGCGGGTGGCCAGAAAGTCAAACGCTGCAGGGCTGGCGGGGTGGGGCATGTGGCTCTCCTTTGCCCGCATAGCACCCAAGTTTGGGGGCGGGGTCAAGGTGGAATGGGGGGGAAGTGATTAACGCGGCGGGCGGGTGTGGCGGGCGTATGTTATGCGTATGTTATGCGTATTGCATCCGTCCCGACACGCGGCGTGCGGTGGGTAAGGGGTGCGGATGCTTGCCAAGCAGGGGTGCGCCCGACATAATTGCATAGAAGTGGTTGGGTATGTTTTAGATTGATCTTGCGGATAAGGCGAGCCTGGAGGCTTGGCTGAAAACAAGGCTTCGGGGGGATGCCGAGTTCATCGCCTTTCGCGCGGCGGCGCGGGTGTTTCCGATTTGGGTTAAGCCTTTTCCCTTGGGGGCTAAAGAAAATACGCGTGTCATTATCTTACCGCTTTGCCGATAGTTAATGATTAATTGGCTAGCGAGGCGTAGTCGGGGTGATACAATTTCTGCCGTGTCAAAGGAAGAACTATATGGTGACGTCATAAGTCTTGCTACTGCCTATTGCTGTTTTGACTGCTGACGCCATCTGCCGACAGTTGGGCAAAGATATCGCCGATCTCCGCCTCTGGCCCACAACGCCTCCCGAATGGTTCACAAAGGCAGAGATGGTCACACGCCTACACTGGACGAACGGCCCAGACACTTGGGCCTTTTGGCTGCGGTGGCGGGACGGGGTGATTGCGGGCAAGCCTTTGCTGATGGATCTGCAACGCGATGTTGCTTTGATCGAGGATGAGGTTTGGCAGCGGGGGCCAAAGGCGGTGGCGGCGCGTATAGATCTGCTGATCCAGAGGCGCGGTTTGCGCAGTGAGGCCGCCGCAATCCATGCCAAGTTGATCGAGTTTGTATCCCTGACCGAGGGGCTGGGCGCGAACCTGCACAATCAGCCGCCCGACGAGGACCTATCACCCGTCAAATTGCGCGCTTCATTACGGGCCATTTCACAGGCCCTTCGAGAGATTCAGGTTGCACTGGATGGCCCCGAAATCTCGCCCGAAGTGGTCAAAACTTGGCGCAAAGGTTGCAAGACTTTTCGGTTGGTTTTAGCAAAACAGTAAAGAAAGCATTAGCAGCACTTGCGATTGGTTTTCTGACTGCCGCTGGGGCTGATCTTTACGCAGTGGTAAAGAGCAACATCGACATTCCTAGCCTGTCACGCCGCCTATTGGACTTTGGCAAGGACTTGGAAAAAACGTCCGCACTTGCTCCATTTTTTCCGCCGCGCCCACCTGTTGATGTGTGAAATTGGCATCTGCACCCGGCCCGCAATCAAGGCGCGCCGCGCCGCCCCCCCCGGGAGGGCGCGCTTTGCCGTTTGTGCCTAGATCTGGCTTAGACGGGCCTGAACCATAAAGGGTGCAGAACCTCTGTGGTGCGCCCGCCCGAGGGAGGGCGCGGCCCTGTGGTGGGATTATGGGGCGAGAGGTGGTGTGTAACATCACGCACCCGACGCCCCCCTACTTCCGCTCGATCCGATAACTCCCCTCGGGCAAATCCAGCGCGGCCGCCAAGTCTTGCACTTGGCGCAGCGATAGCGTGATGGTCATTTCGGTTTCGGTCATCTCGTCCATCTGGCGCAGCACAATGCAATCTTCGAATGCCTCGATGGTAATGTCTTCTTGCAAAGCGTTTTCGGGCGAGCCTTCATCGATTAGGGTGATGATACTGGCGTCAAAGTCGTGTTCGATGGTGAACATGGGGCGTCTCCTTTGCTGCCATTTCACAATGATTTGACGGCAATGTCGCGGGGAAAATTGCACTTCGCCCGCCCGCAGCGTTATATTGCGCGCATGAGGGTGTGGCAGATCATGTTTGGGGCGGCGCTGTTGGGGCTGGCGGGCTGCGGGGTGGTGCCCGCGTCGCCCAGCGGTGGGCAGGTGCCAGACCTGCGCCTGCCGCCGCAACTGGCCGCGCAAAACTTTGTGGCGGTGGTGGATGCGGTGGAACCTGTGGCGGAATCTGTCTGCCTTGGCGCGGGCAAGCAGGGCAATTGCGATTTTCAGATCGCCATTGACTGGCGCGCGGGCCAGCCGCCCAATGCCTTTCAAACTGTAGATGATGCGGGCCGCCCGATTATTGCCTTTACCCTGTCGCTGATTGCAACCGCGCGCAGCCGCGATGAGCTGGCGTTTATCATGGGGCACGAGGCGGGGCATCATATTGCGGGGCATTTGGCGCGCCAGCAGGACAGCGTCATGCGCGGCGCGGTGTTGGCGGGGGCGATGGCGCAGGCCAGTGGGCTGGACAGCGCGGCGGTGGATCGTGCGGCGCAATTGGGGGCGGGCATTGGCGCGCGGCGCTATTCCAAGAACTTTGAGCTGGAGGCCGATGTGATCGGCACCCGTATTGCCTTTGCGGCGGGGTTTGACCCTGTGCTGGGGGCCGCGTTTTTTGACCGCCTGCCAGACCCTGGTGACCGCTTTTTGGGCACGCACCCCGCCAATGACAGCCGCAAGGCGCTGGTGCTGGGCGAAACTGCGCGCTTGCGGGGGCAATAGAACATGCTGCAAATCGAGGATGTTCTGCGCGATCGCGGGTCGCGCTATGCCGTATCGGGCGGCGATGTGGTGGGGCGGGCAGGGGCGGCGGCCTTTATTGCAGACCTGAGGCGGCCCAAGAAATTCGCCAAGGCCACGCATCATTCTTGGGCGGCTGTTATCGGCGGCGAGGCGGTGCGCCATGATGACGGAGAGGCAGGCGCGGGCGATGTGATTTTGCGGATGATCCAGCGCGAGGGGCTGGAAAACCATATCATCGCCGTTACCCGCTGGTATGGCGGCGTGCATCTGGGCGGGGATCGCTTTGCCCATATTGTCACTTGCGTGCGGGCGTATCTGGACGCACGGCGCGGGTTCTAGCGCGCGGCTTATTGCGCCGCTTTTTGCTGGCGGCGCAGATGCAGTTTGTACAAAATAGGCGCGGCGAGATGGGTGTAAATCAGCCCAAGTGCGGGGCGGATCACGGGCAGGCGGGCGGCGCGGGCCAGCCAGTGCCAACGGGGCAGGGCGGCCCAAATGGCGATGAAGCCGTCGATGCCCACAAGCAATTTGCCGTCTTTGACGACATGCAAACGGCGCGCGGCGGTGTCTGCATCCAGCCCAAAGGTTTCGTGCTGGGACAGGGCGCAAAACTGCATATCTTCGCCCCCCTCGGCGCGGGCATAAACGCCTATTTCGCGCGCGCAAATGGGGCAGGTGTCGTTATAAAGGACGCGGAGGGGGGATGGGTTTGTCATGCGGTGAAGGTAGGGCGGTGGCGGGGGCGGGCAAGGGGCGATGGTGTCACCCTGCTTCACCCCAACCGCCCCCACAAATCATAATCCCCTGCTTCGTCGACAGTGACGGACACGATATCGCCCGCTTTCAGCCCTGCAAACCCTTCATCAATAAACAGGTTCCCGTCAATCTCGGGGGCGTCGGATTTGGTGCGGCAGGTTGCGCCTTCGGCGTCCACTTCGTCAACGATCACATCCATCCGCGTGCCGACTTTGGCGGCCAGTTTGGCGGCGGAGATTTCGCCTGCCTTTTGCATAAAGCGGGCGTAGCGTTCGGCTTTCACCTCATCTGCCACATGATCTGGCAGGGCGTTCGACCGCGCGCCTTTGACGTTTTCGTATTGGAAGGCGCCCACGCGGTCTAGCTGGGCCTCATCCAGCCAATCCAGCAAGGTTTGAAATTCTGCCTCCGTCTCGCCCGGATAGCCGACGATAAAGGTGCTGCGCAGGGTGATGTCGGGGCAGACCTGCCGCCATGCTGCGATTTCGTCCAGCGTTTTGGCGGCAGCCGCGGGGCGGGCCATGCGGCGCAGAACGTCTGGGTGGGCGTGTTGGAACGGGATGTCGAGGTAGGGCAAAATTAGCCCATCTGCCATCAGCGGGATAAGACCCTGCACATGCGGGTAGGGATAGACATAATGCAGGCGCACCCACGCGCCAAGGCTACCCAGATCCCGGGCAAGGTCAGTGATATGGGCGCGGTGATTTTTCCCATCTTGACCTTTCTCAGTGGCGTGTTTTAGGTCAAGTCCGTAGGCGGAAGTGTCCTGCGAAATGACCAGCAACTCCTTAACCCCAGCCTGCACCAGACGTTCCGCTTCGCGGATAACGGCATGAGCGGGGCGGCTTTGCAGCAGGCCGCGCATATCGGGGATGATGCAGAATTTACACTTGTGATTGCAGCCTTCGGAAATCTTTAAATAGCTGTAATGGCGCGGGGTTAGCGATACGGCGCTGGCAGGCAGCAGGTCGATAAACGGGTCGGGGCGGGCGGGCACGGCGGCGTGGACAGCGTCCAAAACCGCCTCGTATTGATGGGGGCCAGTGACCGCCAAAACCTTTGGATGCGCGCCTGTGATATATTCAGGTTCCGCCCCCAAGCAGCCCGTCACAATGACGCGGCCATTTTCTGCCAGCGCCTCGCCAATGGCGGCCAGGCTCTCGGCCTTGGCACTGTCCAAAAATCCGCAGGTGTTGACGATAACGGCATCCGCGCCACGATATTCGGGGGAAATCGCATAACCTTCGGCGCGCAGGCGGGTGAGGATACGCTCGCTGTCCACCAGCGCCTTGGGGCAGCCAAGGGACACCATGCCGATACTGGGCTGGCCCGTGCGGGGGGTGCCTTGCAGGGTGATTTTCGGGGCCAGATCGGGGCGCAGATTGGGTGGGTTGTTGCTCATGCGCAGGGGTATAGCGCATGGGCAAAGCGGGGGAAAGCCTGTCTGTTTTTGGGGCAGTTTTCGGGGGCTGGTTTGCATAGTGCAGACTTATGGCGGGTGGATAGCTGCTGGATGGGTGACGGGCCGCGCAGCGTACTGCCTGGGGGTGTGGGCGCGCGCATTACGCACCAAAATAGGCGTATCCTAAAGTTGCGCAAAATCAGATACCGTTGTCTTTGGCTAATAACGACTATTCCTAATTGAAAAAAATATTCTTTTGATTGGGTTGATATTTTTGAAAAAAAAAAAAAATCGTGACTGAGAAAGTCAGATATCGTTCGCGTCTGCGCGCACGCCTATGCCACGAACCGCATCTTCAATAGGCGATGAAAACAGTTGGTATCGCCGCGCTGCTATCTGTACGCGGGCATTACCGGGGGTCGAGTAAGGATGGATGAGCAGATCGTCGAAGGAAAGTTAAATTGGTTCAGAAATTTTTTTAAATATGTGTGCTCCTTATTGATTGCAGATACCTTTGCGTTGATTAGTCCATTGAATGCGTGGGAACTTCCGCCACCCGATCGCTTTACCGATGTAAAAAAACGAACTGAAGTGTCTTGTCCAATTAAACCACTGGTGGTCGTTGGATTTGGGCAATCGAATTCGGCAAATCATCTTGCCGGGCCAGAGGCGGCGGACCGTCAGTCGCTTGGTCTAAATTTTTTTAGTGGCAAGTGTTACGTCATTGAAGATCCAGTACTTGGTGCCAGCCAAGATCGGCGTATGCAAGAGTTTCGTGGTTCGCTATGGACCAAATTTGCGCACAAACTGTCTGCCACCATGAACAAACCTGTTTTGATCGTTTCCGTCGGGGTCGGCGGGTATAGCGTTGACGATTGGCTTCAAAACAGGTTCGGCGCTTTGGATTTTCTTAAATCACAACTGGATTCGCTTCATAAGATGAATCTCAATGTCGATTACTTCATTTGGCATCAGGGTGAATCCGATGCGATGTTTAACACGGACCCCTCAGATGTTTACGCCAACCGACTGAATGAGTTGTTCGACAAAGTAGCTATTTCGGCTAAATCTAACCGAGCTCGGTTTTTCATTCATCTTGCGAGCCGTTGTCTGGAATATGCCCCCAGCGAGCGCATTCGCGCTGGTCAGCAAAGTGTTATTGCCACAAGAGATGACACTTTTCTAGCGTCGGATACAGATAAACTGGACAACTCCTATCGCCGCGATGAGTGTCATTTCAATGTACGGGGCGCTGACCGAATTGTGAATGACCTCGTTGATAGCGTTATAACACAAGAGCGGGAGAAAGTTGTCCGTTGATCAAGCGGCAGGGTGCGTGCACTCACGACATTTGAAACCGTAGCGATCTTCCAAAAAAGGTGCGCGCAAGCACGCACCCTACGCCCAATGTTCCAATCGAAGCCCTTATACCCGCAAAGCCCTCAATCCCGCCGCCTAATACTTCCCCGCCACGTATAACTCTGGCGGCAGGACGGCGCGTTCATAGTCGGGGTTGAAAACGCGGTCGGGCAGGTGAATTTCTTCGTGCGGGACAGGCTCGTAGGGGAATTGCTGCAAAAGATGATCGATGCAGTTCAGCCGCGCGCGGCGTTTGTCGTTGCCTTCCACAATATACCACGGCGCTTCGGGTATATTGGTGCGCAGCATCATTTCTTCTTTGGCTTTTGTGTACAGCTCCCACCGCACGCGCGATTGCAGATCCATCGGGGATAGTTTCCACTGCTTCATCGGATCGTGAATGCGCATCAAGAACCGCATTTGCTGTTCTTCATCGGTGATGGAAAACCAGTATTTAATCACGGTGATGCCCGAGCGCACCAGCATACGTTCAAATTCTGGAACGTCGTTGAAAAACTGTTCGACCTGATCTTCGCCCGCAAAGCCCATCACGCGTTCAACCCCCGCGCGGTTATACCACGAACGGTCGAACAGCACAATTTCGCCGCCTGCGGGCAGGTGCGGCACATAGCGCTGGAAATACCACTGGGTTTTTTCCCGGTCTGATGGCGCGGGCAGGGCAACAGTGCGCACCACGCGCGGGTTCAGGCGCTGGGTGATCCGCTTAATCGCGCCGCCCTTGCCCGCGCTATCGCGCCCTTCGAACAGGATGACAACCTTTTTCTTGTGATAAAAGACCCATTCCTGCAGTTTAATCAGTTCTGATTGCAGGCGGATCAGGTTTTGAAAATAGACATTGCGATCAATGATATCGGGGTGTTTTGATTTGTAAATCTTGGCGATTTCGCGGGAGAGTTGGGCATCTTCAAGCTCTAGCTCAAAGCCTTCGTCATAGCTGTCTGCCAGCTCTGCCTCTAGCCAATCGCGGGCGGCTTCGGTCAAATCATCGTCTTTATCGGTCATGACGCACCCCTTATTTTGCAGGGCCGTTTGACCACAGATTTGTGACGGCGGGGTGACAGAGCGGCGCTAGCCGTGCGGGTTTTGTGTGCCGTTTTGGGCCAGAAAGCCAAAGTTGGGCATGATATCAGTTATATCCAGCATCGCGCCATCGGGCGGGGTCATGCCCGCCACTTGCAAGGTGGCAAACCCGTGCACCATTGACCACAACATCATCTCGGCCCGCCGCGCGCCGTCAGGCAGGCCCGACTTGTCCCAATCAAGGCCCGCCGCGATGTCTTGCAACACGCCGTAACTGGCCCGCGCTGCGTTTGTCAGCGCGGGGTCGTCAAACGAACACAAGGCGGGCGAAAACATCAGCCGAAACAAATGCGGATGATCGGCGGCAAAGCGGACATAGCCTTGCATCGCCGCGCGCTGGCGCTGTTTTGGGTCATCGCTGTTAGCGTCTGCCAGCATATAGGTGCGGTGGCGGTGAAACCCGTTTGCGGCGATAGCGGTCAGCAGACCCTTTAAGGATCCGAAATGGTTTTTGGGCGCGGTATGGCTGACGCCGACATGGGCCGCGATGGCGCGCAAAGACAGCGCCTCTAGCCCGCGCGCATCAAGAATTTCCATGCCCGCCGCCACCAGCGCCTCTTTCAGCGATCCATGGTGGTAGGGCTTTGGGGGGGTGGTTTCGTCTTGCATGTTTCCAATGTAAATATTTTTCTGGACAATGCAAGCGAACCACGGCAGTATATTTCCATTGGAAACATTTGTGAGGCGGTGATGACAGCAGACGATCTTTTTGGATTGGCCAGCGGGGCGGTTCTGCCGGGTTGGCTGATATTGATGCTGGCTCCGCGCGGGCGGTGGGCGTGGCTGGATTTGGTGCCCAGCCTGATCCTGCCGCTGGGCCTTTCTGCGCTGTATACGGGGCTGGTCTTGGCGCATTTCAGCGCATCGGGAGGTGGGTTTGGCAGCATTGCGCAGGTGCGGATGTTGTTTGCATCCGATTATGGCCTGCTCGCGGGCTGGGTGCATTACTTGGCTTTTGATCTGATGATCGGCGCGATGATGGCCGCGCAGATGGACAAGATGGGCTTACCCCGCCTATCCCAAGCGCCGCTGCTGGCGTTGATTTTTCTGTTCGGCCCGTTGGGCGCTTTTCTGATTTGGGTGGCGCAGGGCAGCTTGCGCGCGGTGGGCAAAGGGGGCGCGGCATGAGAAATACGGCAAAACCGCTTTGGCCGCTGGCGGGGTTTTCCGTGGCCATGATGGCGACAGGGCTGGTCTGGGCGGGGTTTGAAACGCGGCTTTTCCAAGACGCGTTGGTTTGGATTAAACCGTTCAAATTTGCGCTGTCCTTCGCGGTGCTGTTCGCAACGCTGGCCTGGGCGGTTGACAAGATGAGCGCGTCCGCACAATTCACCCGCACGTTGCGCTGGACGGTTGCCATTCTGGCGGCGGCGTTTTGGGTTGAGATGATTTATATCACTTTGCAGGCCGCCCAGGGGATAGGCTCGCATTACAACACCGCCGATCTGTATCATAACGTGATGTATGCCATCATGGGCGTGGGGGCGGTTTCGCTTGTGGTGGGCACGGGCGTGATCGGCTGGGCGATGCTGCGCGATACAGGCGCGCGCGTGCATGAAGATCTGCGCTTTGGCGTGGGGGTAGGGTTCATCCTGTCAACTGCGCTGACGCTGGTCACGGCAGGGGCGCTGTCCAGCATGGCGGGCCATTTTGTCGGAACTCCGCCCGTGGGCGCGGCGACAATCCCGTTCTTTGGCTGGTCAGCCGCCGTGGGCGATCTGCGCCCGGCGCATTTCCTTGCGCTGCACGCGATGCAGGCTATCCCGCTGCTGGCGTGGGCCGTGCAGGGGCGGGTATCGGCGCGGGTATGGATTGTGGGCGGATCGGCGGGCTACACTGCGCTAACGCTGGCGCTGTTTGCGCAGGCGCTGATGGGGCTGCCGATGGTGCGATTATAGGGCGCAATGCCTGAAAAAACAAAAGGGGCCGTTTGGCCCCTTTTTTAATCAGCGGCGGCGATCCCGCCGTGCGCTCATCGGCTGGAAGGCAACGCCGACATGCGCCTCGCAGTAAGGCTTGCCAGCTTGGGATGGCAGGCCGCAGAACCAAAACTCTTCGGTTGCAGGGTCGCCAATCGGCCATTTGCAGGTGCGTTCGGTCAATTCCATCAAGGTCAGTCGCGCGGCGCGCTTTTCCACTTCGCGCACCGATGCCAAAGCTTCGGGCGAAATCTCATTTGCCGATGGCTGGGGGGGCAGGGGCTGGCCTGCTGGCACAATCGCCTTGCGCAGTGGGATTGGCCCCCCTGTGGATGCCAGCACCGATGCGGCCGTGCTGGAATTGGGCAGCGCGCCCGATGGTACGGTGCTGACGGGGGCGGCTGGGGCAGGGGGGACTGGCGGGGCCGCAGGGGCCGCGGCACGGGGCACTTCCTTGGCCACTTCGACTTTGGGCGCAGGTGCTGCTTCGGAAGCGGGCTCGCCCTCATTCTCTTCGCGGTTGGACAGGCCAAGGCGATGCACTTTGCCAATCACTGCGTTGCGCGTCACCCCGCCCAGTTCTTTGGCGATTTGGCTGGCGGACTGACCCTCGCCCCACATCCGCTTTAGCGTTTCGACCCGTTCATCTGTCCAAGACATCGCGTACCTCGTTTGCCCAATAGGCCCCATATAGGGATTGCAACAGGCACCGGCCCGTTTCACCCTATTCTAACGTCAGGGACACGGGATACAAGCACGGGGCGCGCAGATCAAGCCGCTGATTCGTAACAATTGCGCCTAAGGGGGGCCAAATGCACGATTATGCCGATCAACGGGGCGATACATTCAAAACTTTTGAGAAAGTCGGGCGCGGGGTAAGGCTGCCCAAGACCGCCATCGTCGCCTACGAATTCGTCGCCGAAGATGTTGATACAGCGTGGGCAGATGTCCACGCCGCCCTGCGCGCTAAAGGGTTCAAGACCACTCATCGCGGCGATGTCCTGACGGCCAAAATCGGCCCCATTACGATTGAAGCCGAAACTGTCTGGCACTGGGAACGTATCGCCACCGAAACCGCCCTGCCGTTCGAATTTTACCCCGATGGCTGGGAATTGGACGAGTAAGGCCTTTTTTGGTGACTTTCATACTGACAAAAATACCTGCGCCGCAGGCTCCCGTCCTTGGCGGTGGACGCTTCGCGGAAGGTATTTAGGTCAATGTGAAAGCTAGCTCGTTATGACCCCTGCAACATAGGTCGCGCGAATGGCGCGGTCATCACCCAGCATGATGGTAGGAAAGACCTGTTGCCACAGGGTTTCGGCGCGGGCGGTGGCCTGTGCGATGGCGGGGGTCGATGATAGGTTCAGGATCGTCAAATCCGCCTCCATCCCCGCGATGATATTGCCGATTTGGTGGCTTGCGTGCAGGGCGCGGGCGGATCCTGCCGTGGCCAGATACCACAGATGTGCAGGGTGCAAGGAGTGGCCGCGCAACTGGGCCACTTCATAGGCGGCAGCCATGGTGCGCAACATCGAAAAGGATGACCCCCCGCCTGTATCGGTGGCAAGCCCGGTGCGGATGCTGGTGGCAAGGCCCATGTCGAACAGGCCCGACCCGATAAAGGTGTTGGATGTGGGGCAATGGATAAGCGATGCATCCACTTCGCGCAGGCGATCAATTTCGCGGGGTTCTAGGTGGATCGCGTGTCCATAAATCCCGCCTTTGCCCAAAAGGCCGTGCGTCTCGTATGTATCGAGATAATCGCGCGCGCCGGGGAATAGGGATTTGACCCAAGCGATTTCATCGACCTGTTCGGACAGATGGGTTTGCATCAGGCAATTTGGGTTTTGGGCCCACAGCGCGCCAAGGGCGGACATCTGGTCGGGCGTGGAGGTGGGCGAAAAGCGCGGTGTGACGACATAGGACAGCCGTTCAACCCCGTGCCATTTTGCAATCAACGCGGCGCTGTCATCATAAGCGCTTTGCGCAGTGTCGCGCAGGTTATCGGGGGCGTTGCGATCCATGCAGGTCTTGCCTGCCCAAGCGCGCATACCCCGCGCCGATGCCGCATTGAAGATCGCGTCGACAGATGCGGGGTGGATCGTGCCATAGCTGCAAAAGCTGGTTGTGCCATGCGCCAGCGCAAGGCCTGTGTAGCGCTGGGCAATCTCGCTGGCATAGGCGGCATCGCCAAAACGCGCTTCTTCTGGAAAGGTATAGGTATTCAGCCAATCAATCAGCCGCTTGCCCCAAGAGGCGATGATGGCGGTTTGCGGATAATGCACATGGGCATCAATAAAGCCTGCTGAAATCAAATCACTGCCGTAATCCACAACGCGCGCCTGCGGATATGCCGCGCGGATGACATTTGCTGGCCCATGCGCGATGATCTTGCCCGCACCAAGCGCGACCGCGCCGCTGCGTTCAATACGCGCCGCATCGGCCCCATCTGTAAAGGGATCACCCGCAAAGGACAGCACCTGCCCCAATAGAACTGTGTCTGCTTTGGTCATCCGCGCGCCCCCCCAAGTTTGCGCCACTCTACCGCGCAATGGCGCCTGCGTAAATTTTGCATTT
Organism: Pseudorhodobacter antarcticus; assembly: GCA_945862435.1. Lineage (GTDB taxonomy): Bacteria > Pseudomonadota > Alphaproteobacteria > Rhodobacterales > Rhodobacteraceae > Cypionkella > Cypionkella antarctica_C. The sequence goes on along the minus strand of CAMAXX010000021.1, from coordinate 2,396 downwards.
GCGCGCGATGCCCCCTGTTTGAATGAAACAGCTTTCGCTATGCAGGAATAATGTATGGCACAGAAAACAAGTAACGCCATGAGAGAGACCTTGGCGATCATGGACAACGATGCGTTGCACGCAGATCGGCTGGAGGCCATTCTGGCGTCGGTAGAGGTGGGCGATACAGATCGCTTGACCGCCCTGCTGGAGCCCCTGCATGCCGCCGATATTGCCGACCTTTTAGAGCAGATCGGCACTGCCAATCGCCGCGCCCTGCTGGCCATGTGGTCGGGCGAAGTGGACGGCGAGATCTTGTCGGAAATCGACGAGGCTATCCGTGAAGAGGTGATCGAATCCCTGCCCCGCGCCGTTCTGGCCGAAGCCATGCGCGAGTTGGACAGCGACGATGTTATCGATATTCTGGAAGACCTTGATGCGCCCCAGCAAGAGGAAATCTTAGGCGCGCTGAGCAAGGCCGAGCGCGCAGCAATTGAGGCGGCGCTGGCCTATCCCGAAGGCAGTGCAGGCCGCCTGATGCAGCGCGAGGTGGTGCTTGCCCCGCAAGATTGGACGGTGGGGGCCGCGATTGACCATATGCGCGCCGCCCAAGCCCTGCCTGACCAGTTTTATCATGTGATCCTGATCGACCCGCGCATGAAACCCACGGGCTATGTTACGTTGGGGCGGCTTTTGTCATCAAAGCGCGATGTGCGGCTGGATGCAATTTTGGAAGACAGTTTCCGCACCATTCCCACCACATTGGGCGAGGCGGATGTGGCCTATATGTTCAACCAATATCATTTGATTTCTGCCCCTGTGATCGACAATGCGGGGCGGCTTGTGGGCGTGATCACGATTGATGACGCGATGAACGTTCTGGATGAGGAACACGAGCAAGACATGCTGCGCCTTGCAGGTGTGGGCGATACATCTGCTATGTCAGATGGCGCTTTGGCCACTGTGCGCCAGCGCCTGCCGTGGTTGGTGGTAAACCTGTTCACGGCCTCGATTTCGGCGATGGTTATCTCGCAGTTTCAAAATACCATTGCATCCTTGGTGGTGCTGGCGGCGCTGATGCCGATTGTCGCTTCGACCGGGGGGATTGCCGGGACGCAATCCTTGGCAGTGGCCGTGCGGGCGCTGGCCGCGCGCAGTCTGACGGCGGCGAATGCGCGGCGGGTCGTGCTGCGCGAAATGGCTGGCGGTCTGATTTCGGGTGTGGCGCTGGCGTTGATACTGGGCGCAGCGGGGGTGATGATTTTTGGCGATTGGCATTTGGGCGCAGTGCTGGGGCTGGCGATGATTGCCAACCAAGTGGTGGCCGCAATGGGCGGGGTGCTGGTGCCCTTGGGTCTGCACCGCGCCGGGCTTGACCCTGCGCTGGCATCGGGCACGTTTGTGACCACGCTGACGGATGTATTGGGATATTTGACATTTTTGGGGCTTGCGTCATGGATTCTGATGTAAAATCGCGCGCGCGAAAGGCCGCCTTTGCCGCGCGCAAAGCGGTGTTTGGCGGGGCGGATGTGTCCGACCGCGTTGTGGCAGCAAATGCTCATTTGAACGCAGTTCTGGCGGGCTATGCGGGGCAAACTGTAGCTGGCTATATGCCGATGCGCACAGAAATCAGCCCGCTGGCTGCGATGCACGCCCACCATGGCGGGCTGTGCGTTCCCGTAATTATGGCCCCCGCCACTCCGCTGCGCTTTGCCGCCTACCATGCGGGGGCAGACATGACCGAAGGGGCGTTTGGTGCGTATATACCCGCTGATCTGGCCTATCTTATCCCAAGGGTTCTGATCGTACCGCTGCTGGCATATGACGCGCGCGGCTACCGTCTTGGCTATGGCGGGGGGTTTTATGACCGCACGCTGGAAGGTCTGCGCGCGGCGGGCAAAATTACCGCCATCGGATTTGCCTTTGGTGGGCAAAAGGTGGATCAGGTGCCGATTGATGCCACCGATCAGCGGCTGGATATGATTGTCTCGGAAAACGGCTGCTTGGCGTTTTGATGGACGGCATAGGGGGCCTGTGCGGCCCCCTCGTCGCTTCGCTCCTTACCCCCGCAGGATATTTGGAGAGTTAGGAAGGTATAGATGGTCTGCCTGCTTCCTAACTCTGCAAATATCCAGTCACGGGAAGCAAGCTTCCCGTGTTAGGGGGTGAGCGGAGCGAGGGGGCGCGTGCGCCCCCTACTTGGACTGATTACTTTGCAATGGACCTGTCACGGTTCTGTACCGATCAGGTGCTCACGTTACGCTGCCGTCCGTTCGAAGGCCATGGGGCTTTTCCAGCCCAAGGCTGAGTGTCTGCGGCGCGGGTTGTAGAAGCCGTTGATATATTCGAATAGGGCAACTTCAACCTCCCTGCGGGTCTGCCAGTTTCTGCGCCAGATCATTTCTGCCTTGAGAGAT
>CAMAXX010000020.1 GCA_945862435.1 Pseudorhodobacter antarcticus | reverse complement strand
GGATTTTTTGCCCAGCAATAGCGTCCAACTTTTCAACGCGCAGCACGTCACCCGCCTGCACCTTGTATTGTTTGCCGCCTGTTTTCAGGACCGCGAACATGGGTCTTCCTTTTCTTTGCTCCGCGTTCTGTGGCAGCCTTGCGGCGTTTCGTGGGGCAATCTGCAAAGATCGCACCCGCCTCGAACGGCGCGCCCGTTGGGGCGGTATGAATAAAAACTTGGGCCAGAATCAAATCTAACCCAAGATGCGGGCTTATCCGTTAAAGTGCGGGCTTTTGTCAAGCAGGTTACTGTGCAGATTGCCCTATATATCCTGCCCCACCATCAGCCGCCCCGCCGCCAGCCCCATGCCCCGTGATTGGGCCGCGCCCATTTCATCAAATGCCAAAAACAAAACCCCATTCAAGGCCTGCCCGGCAGGCGATTTTGAAAACGCGATGTAATCTCGCAGATCATCATCACTTAGTGGCGCGTAGGCCATCGCCAGAAACGGATACAGCCAATCTGCCGTATCTGCGCGCAACTCGGCCTCTTGGCCGCGCACTTCAGCAAGCATATCGTCTTGCGTCATCTCAGCCGCAAATCCGCCCGATTCCGCAAGGCCCTGAAAAAAGGCGAAATTGCCGTTCATGGCAGAGGAAACATTAGACTCGATCAGGTCTGTTGCCGCCACAATCTCGCGGATCAATTGGGCACGCTGCGCGCTGGCAGGTAGCGGATCAGCCAGCACATCGGCCCAAGATTGCTTGGCCGCCGCTTCCACATCGGCGTCCAGCAATGCCTCGCGGGCGGACAATTCCAGATCAAGCATGCGCTGGCCAATCGGGGTTTCAAAATAGGCCAGCGCTTGTTCCAAATCACCTTGGTTCGCGGTGGCCATTGCAGGCAGCAGCCCAGCATCAAAGGCGGCACGCGCCGTTACAGGGTCAAATAACTTTGCGACTGCGGCTGTCCAATCGAAGGGCGAGGCCCCGCCGAACAGATCGGGGGCTACCTCGGCTGCATTGGCCACAGCTTCGCGCGACATGATTGTCAGCGTTTTGTCCATCTGGAGCGCATCGCCCAAATTGCGCACCATGTCAGGGCTGGCCTGTACGGGGCTGGGTGCAGCAAACATCAGCCCAATTGCAAATGCTCCAATCAGAAGTCGCATGAAACCATCCCTTTTCGTGATCCATCCTTGTTTATGAAATATAGCGCAAATCAGTTTAAATTCCACAAGCCCAATGCTGCGCATTGCAGCGCATTTGGCAAATTGCCGATCACCAAGCAACATCGCCGCGAAAGCAAGCGGCCTTGGCGCTTTCGCGTAGCTTTCGCGCAAAGCCCGCGCGCGCTAGGTTTTCGCCAAATTCCCACCAAACAGGGCTTGCAAGCCCGCGCCCCAGCAGCTAAATCCCCCGCCACGGCCCTGTTGCGGAGAGGTGGCAGAGTGGTCGAATGCGTCGGTTTCGAAAACCGATGTCGGTTTGCGCCGACCCAGGGTTCGAATCCCTGTCTCTCCGCCAATTACCATTGATTTTATTAGATAATTTTTGGTTTTCGGAATCATATCCCTTAAAATACCCCTGATACCAAAAACGATGCTTTAGTCGCTGTTTTTTTGTGGTTTTGGTCGATAAGGGGCGATAGCAGGGTAGGCATGTCGGGTGGGATGCCCGCGTAAACGGGCGGATCGGCGAGGACAGTTTCCATAGCATTTTGGCCGAGGCCGCTGATGACAAACGCTTTTCCCGCGGCTACGAGAACTGTACGAAATCGGATGAGGAGGGATCGATAAAGACCTAGTCCAAGCATTTAAGCGTTATGACATCAAGTGTATTCTTTCAAATTACTTTGGTTGTTCGGAGCGAGATAGTATTGCAAAGAAAATGTCCCCTACAGATATCACTGAAGCCCAGCGGCGCTCGCGGAATTGCCTTCAGAGCAATTACAAAGACTGTGATTGAGCGATTTGCTAGCACTAGTCTGCAGCGAATGATGTTTACTTCGGGCCTCTAAAGGCATCTCAGAAGCGGGGTTGCAGACCTAAACACGGTGGGCATGGTGACAGCGGCCCTCGCAGGCAAAAGGGTGCGCCAAAGCCTTGGCGGCGAATGGGCGGTTGGGGCTGCCATCACGCAGGCAATGGTAACAGCGCGCAAAAACCGCGCGGCCGATGATCTGCTGTGTCTGCTGGATAGCTGGCCCACCCTGAATGACAATCGCCAAAGGCTGGCCCCGCTGCTGATGTCGCGCCTGCGGCTGATTACCCTGACGACCAAACTTTTGCCCCTGCGCGCCTTGGCGCTGCGCATGATTATTGCGGATCGGCGGCTTGACCCGCCCCACTTCGTCAAAATCGCCGTGGCAGCACGGACATCGCCTTTGATATTCTGGATGAGCTGGGGGTTGCCCCCACCACCCTTGCCATTGCCAGCGAACGCTATCGGCGCACAGGTAAAGGGCTGGCCCCATTGGTTGCCCTGCTGTCTTTGGAAAACGGCAGCAAAGACGCGCGCCACCAAGACCCGCTTCCGCCAGAAGTGCAGCAGGGATCGCGCCAGAGGGCTTCTATGGGCACAGCCTGCGCGCGGGCTTTGCCACCTGCGCCGCCACAGCGGGCATCTCCAACCTCAAAATCCGCGCCCAAACTGGCCACGCCTCGGACACCATGCTTGCCCGTTATGTCCGCGCGGGGGAATTATTCGAAGGAAATGCGGCGGAGGTCTTTTTGCAGGGCGCGCGGTTCCTGTTGTTGGCACCCCCAACCAAGAAACATCCCGAAAGCTTATGCAAGCAGCCCGTCAAACTGTCTTGGCGGCGACTTAAGCGGCGCAGATGGTGATGATCTGCGCCGCGGCGTTTTATGCGCTTTGGCGACTGAGCGGTGTGGTTACAGGATAAAGTCAGACGATGTAAGGGAATAAAGCCCCGTCAAGCGGATTGCCATTTCCACATCTTTGTCAGCATCGTTATCGATCCAGATCATGGTATAATCATTATCTGTGCCAGTGTTGTCAAAAATTTGAAAGCGGACTTCGCCTTGGGTTTTGCTACCGAATGCAGCAGTCCCTTTCCAGACGAATGCGTCATTGGTACTAGAGGCCGCAAAAGCATCGATGGAACTTAGATTGATCTTGTCGCGACCACTGACGAAATCGGTGATTACATCCGTCGTTGTGGCCGTTATCGCAGATTCTACCACATTGTTGAAAATGAAACTATCATTACCACCAGCGCCACTTAGTTCGTCTTTTCCCGTACCACCATTCAATTTATCAGCCCCAGACCCGCCGTTCAATGTGTCAGCCCCAGCAGCGCCATTTAAAGTATTTGCGCCAGTGTTCCCGATAATGGAGTTGTCGGCAGCGTTTCCAGTCCCGTTTAGAGCCGATGAACCTGTAAGCGTTAGATTTTCTATATTCGCCGCAAGTGTGTAGGTTGCCGAAGACCGAACAATATCAGTGCCACCAGTTGTATCTTCGGTAATTATATCATCACCATTCGTGATATAGATGTCGTCACCCAAGCCGCCGACGAGCGTATCAGTGCCTGTCTTGCCATTCAGTCTGTTGTTGGCATCATTCCCGGTAATAGTATTGTTGGACGAATTTCCCGTTCCGTTAACTGCAGACGCTCCTGACAAAGTCAGTCGTTCTAGGTTCGCACCAAGGGTGTAGGTCGTCGAAGAAATAACCGTATCAGTTCCTGCCGAACTGCCCTCAACAATTCTTACCCAACTACTTCCCGCATGATAGGTATCATTACCCATGCCGCCCATAAGCGTGTCGGCACCTCCGCCGCCAGCTAACGTGTCGTTGCCGCGCATCCCGCGTATTTCATTTGCAGAACTGCTTCCCGTGATGCTGTCGTCTCCATCGCCTGTGACGATATTTTCGAAACTGCCCGACAATGCGCCAACCTCGTCTCCACCGAACGAAAACGTTTCGCCAGACGTCATGTTAAGCACGATGCTAGCGGTTACTGCAGCCATATTCAGCCAATCATCACCGCCGTCCGCATCAGAAATGATCCCGCGCGTGCCTTCGAAGCCAATCATCTCGGCATATTCGTCGGTAAAGTGATAGACATCATCCTCGCTTAGGGTAGAACCATAAACTTCCAGCGAGGCGGAGTTGACCGTTAAGACATCGTTTGCAACCGTGTCAAAAATCGTCATCGTCCAAGTGCCTGCAGACAGTTCCCCCCGCAGCGCGTCGATGCCAAAGACCCATGTCCCATCAAATGCTGTGTCGACCGCTTCATTCCCTTCGGTCACAACAAACTCGGTACCCGCGGCCGAGGTCAAAACAATGCGCAAGTCGCCGACCCAACTTGCCTCAAAATCCAAGGTCAGCGCCAAATGTTCAATTTGAATATCGGAAGCAATCGTAAAGGTCGAGGTATACCCCACGCCAGTGCCGTCTTCCACAACGGCGCTTTCAAAATCGTTTACCTCGGACGTCGCAGACTGTTCATTAGAACTTGTCTGCGCCGAACCAAACAGATCCCAAACTTCTGCCATGCGCACGGCATTAAAGGCGTTGACCATGCCATAACCATAATTGGTGTGAACATGGTTGCCACCACCATTCCAGTTTCCGCTTGCGTTGCTATACCAAAAACCATCCTCTTCCACATCCGCCACTGACGCATCAAATTCACTGCCCGTCAAACTGGCCGAAGTCGCAAGGATATTTTGCACATCGCGCCAGCCGAGATCAGCGTTTGCTTGCAGCATCAAAGCAATAACACCCGACACCACAGGCGTTGCCGCAGAGGTGCCATTGAAAGAATCGGTGTAGTCTGTAGATTCATATCCCGCATCGCCTGATATATCGGTGGTGACTCCCGCCGCAGGTGCGGTGACAAGGATGCATGCCCCGAAATTCGAATACCATGCGGCAAAGCCGGTATATTCTGTGGCAGCAACCGTAATGGTATAACGGCTGGCGTTCGTACCGTTGCCGTTGCCATCAAGGTTATCATTCCCCGCAGCTTGTACGACAAGAGTGCCAAGCCCGTTCCGCCCTTCTTCCAACAATGTGCCATAGGCGGTGTTCAGCGACCCCGCGAACCCTTCATCAAGCAGGCCTTCACCCGAATAGTACATCGGGGTAGACCCCCAACTGTGCGATGTAACGTCGAAATTTCCAGAAGCCTGACCGATGACATTCAAAAATGGCTCAAGGTCTCCATTGACGGATCCATACACGCCAGTGTTGTCAAAATCGATGTTCACGCCAGACAGCGTGACGCCATAAGCGACCCCGACACCTCCCACACCATTGTTCGCCGCCCCGATAAGGCCAGCGCAGGCTGTGCCGTGGGCTGCGTCGCCGACTGGAAATGGATCAACTGCCGCGCCGCTGTCATCCACCACATGCAGCGAAGAATCATAGTTTGTGGCGAGGTCTTCGTGATTGTAATCTACACCTTCATCGTAAACGCCAACATCTACCCCAGCGCCGTTATAATCATCCCAGATTGCTTGGATGTTGCCAATAAGATCGAAATGCCACTGCGAGGTAAAAAGTGGATCAATAGGTGTTGCCATTTTTTCGTCATCCTATGAAGAACAGAGAGGCGATCAGCCATCATCTGTCATTGTCCTGTTTCAGCGTCTTCGACGTTAACAGCCGATACAATAAAAGTTTGGCCCTGCATGCATTTTGATGCGCGCGCAATTCGCCCGTTTAAACGAAACCTGATGCCAGTTGTAAGATCGTCTAATTTCTCGCCAATCAGGCTAACCTGCTCGCCGGAATCAATCAAAAATTGTGGACATTCCACGCCCATTCCTAAAAAGATCCCTCTTATTTCGGAATCCGACATGACAGTCTCCGCAAAAGAGGGTGTACAGTATAAAAAAAACAATGCAAAACAATAACTTATTATAGCCAGCATCGATTTCCGCCCTATTGCGACGTTTCGATGCAAAGCCATCATTCAAGATTCCAAAGAATTACCATCATTATATAAAATTCTAACGCTGCTATTGTCAAGAGCTTGCTGAGCGGGCAAAGGCAAAGACACACACAAGATGTGCAACCAAAAGCTTTATCAGCGCGAGAAAATACACTTTATACATTTAAGTTGATACCATCACTATTGATTACTACGAATGGCCAGAGTGACAGAACTTGGGCCCAAGTTTCAAGTGCAACACTCATGGCGCATTGGGCATAGGACGTTGCGATGAACTGGAAACTTAAGCCTAAGGTGTGCGTTTCGCCGCTTGACATATCGCCTGGCGATGTCAACAACAAAAATGGCCTTACCACGACCGTGACCCGACTATGAACGACTAAGGGATATCATGACGATAGCAGCCAGTACCCCATTGTTTAGAAACGTTTTTGTGCTTTGCACAGGGCGGTGTGGATCGCAAACTTTTGTCCGCGCCTGCGCGCATTTTACGAATTACACCGCAGGTCACGAAACGCGGTCGCGCGATCTTGGGCCCGCGCGCTTGGATTACCCCAGCGGCCATATCGAGGCAGACAACCGTCTGGCATGGTTTTTAGGGCGGCTAGAGCAACGCTATGGGGATGAGGCATTTTACGTACACTTAAAGCGCACGCCTGAAAAAGTCGCCGAAAGTTACGACCAGCGCTGGGATCATCGCTTTAGCCTTATTTCAGGATATAACCGATCTATCTTGATGAAAACCGATTTCAATCGCGGCGTTGCACTCGATATGGTTGATACAATTACGGCAAATATTGACGTCTTTCTTGAATCGAAATCTCAGGTAATCAAGATTGATATAGACGCGCCACAAGAAGGATTCGATGAATTTGCGAAGCGCATTGGTGCGCAAGGAGACATTTCAGCGGCGCTTGAAGAATTCAAAGTTACCCACAACCAGCGCAAAGTCCCAGAGCAAGGTTCTAAGGCCCGTGTAATCCTACATCCATACCAAATGATGGAACAGATTACCCTCTTAAAAAAGCGAAACATGAGACTGTTGGCGAGGAAAGCGGCGGCAGGTAAAGAGATTGCAGCTTTAAAAAGCGCCAAAATATTTTTAGAATCATCAAACGAATCTATCGCAAGAAAAGTAACGGAAAAGGAACAGATCAAAGATGCGGCAGAGAAAGATCTAAGCCGATTGGCAAGTTCTTTGGTACAAGTGAAGCGGAAGGCGAAAAAGCAGAGACAGATTTTGTTGGTTCTCGCGTTGCCATCAATCGTGGTCTTGGCCCCAATCTTGCTGCCAATTTACGCATTCAAAAAGCTTTTCCCCGATGTTTCGGCAAAGATTGAAAAAATTTCTGCCTATTTTTCGGCGAAAAGTAAAATCCATTCTGTATCTTACGCTTTCGAGTTGCAAAAAGAAAAGGGCACGCAGGCCGCGACTGACTTCTTGCGCCGTGATAAAAAGATGCGCGCGATGGGTGTCGTTGATTTGTTTGCGGCAATGGATGCAGACAGCGATAAATCTTGGCTTTCGCATACCAATCGTTGGGGAGCGGCCAATCAGATTCCGCAAATTTCACTGACGGCTGATGGCGGAACGCGTTTCTCGCGGATGAGGTTTGCGAAAATGCCGTCAGTTCCATCGCCAGATTTGGTGACAGTGATTATCCCCTGCTTTAATTGCCAAGATGTGGTGGCACAATCTGTCGAATCTATTTTGGGCCAAACTTGGACAAATCTAGAAATCATTGCGGTCAACGATGCGTCAACCGATAATACGGGCGCAGTTTTGGACGCGCTTGCATCGCGCGATGCCCGCCTTCGCGTGCTGCACAATGCGGTGAATGTAGGCCCATATGTGTCCAAAAATCGGGCCTTGCAACAGGCGCAGGGCCAGTATGTGACGGGCCACGATGGCGACGACATTTCACTGCCTGAACGGATCGAAAAGCAGGTACAGTCCTTGCACGCCAACCAGGCGGCAGTGGCAACCATCAGTTATATGGTGCGTTTGGACGAGGCAGGCCGATTTGATGGGCCGACAAAGTCCGCTAAACGGTCTTATGATGGAATTGCCCGTCTTTGTCCGATATCGTTGATGTGCAAGACCCGCGTTCTGCGCTGTCTATTGGGCGGCTGGGATTGTGTGCGCTTTGGCGGCGATAGTGAAATGATTGACCGCATGACCCGTGTCTTGGGCGATACATTTGTGCGCGATAAACGGATTGCTATGTTGTGCCTTAGCGGGGCGGCTAGCCTGACTAATCATCCAGTTTATGGCATTAACACTCCGACGGGCCTGTCTTCTGTTCGGCTTGATTATGTGAACAGTTATCGCGTTTGGCACGGCGCGGCTTCAAAGGATGATTTGTATTTGCCATTCCCGCATTTGCCGCGCAAATTTGATGCGCCTAAGGAAATGTTGGTCCCAGCCGAGGGTTTGAAAAAGGTTTTGGATTTGCCCTAGCTTAGGCTAGGGCAAATTATTGCAGAATTTTTTGGCCATAATTTATTTGGCCATAATTTTCTGGACCACCAAATTTTTTGACCACCAAAGCGTCTGGACCACCAAATTTTTTGACCACCAAAGCGTCTGGCCCACCAAATTTTTGGACCGCCAAAGCTGTGTTACTTGCGCCGCAAGAATCCGTCTGGTGCCACCGTCACTTGCAGTTTGCGCGCCATAGCGCTGTCAATTTCAAACTCTGAATTGTCTGGCAGCCATGCGTGAACGGCAGTTTTTGGATTGTTGCCAACATCCCAAGGGCGATCGGCAAAAAAGCCGGGCGGAAGATCTTCGACCAAGCTGTCAAACACCACAAGGTAGCAGCCTGATGTCACCATTGGGCCATAGGCGCGCAATTCTTCTATGACGTGGTCGTGAGTGTGCATCGAGTCAAGGCACACCATCACGCGCTGGGCATCGCCCACCGCTTCGCGTACTTTTTGCACTGTATCTTGGGCAATCGAGCTGCCCTCGATCATCGTGATGCGCGATGCCATTGGATGGTCTTCAATGGCTGATTTATTGTGCGCACGGATATCAATATCGATACCGACGACGCGGCGGCGCGGATGCTTGGGATCTAGCATCGTGCCATCGGCCACGGCATCGGCATAATCGAGCATCGCCAAAATCGACGCCGAAAGAATAAGCGAGCCGCCATGCGCAATGCCTGTTTCCACCACCACATCGGGGCGGGTCGCCCAGATCAGCTCTTGCACGGCGACCATATCCTGCGGGTACTGGATGATTGGGCGGCCCAGCCAGTCAAAGTTATAGACATAGCGCCGCCCCATCGACTCGCGAAGCCAGTCCTGGGACAATGTTTCAAAGGCAGCGTCGCGGCCATACCCGTCAATCGCGTCTTTGCGTTCCTGTTGGAATTGCTTTGTCTGATCCATAGTTAACCCTTATGTGATGCGGGCTGCCCAACTGACAGCATAGGTGAAAGATAGTTTAAAGGATCGTGCCGCGCAGGGCCATAGCGCGCGGCCATTCGCGTGATATCAATGGGCGCGAAAGATGTCTCGGGCAGCAGGTCGGGTATCTCTAACGCGGCCTTTGTTTGATGAGACAAGGCTTGCGCCCAAGTGAGATGGGCAATTTGGCGGCCGCTGGCGACATTGAAAATCCCCTCGCTGTCATCGGTGGCCATCTGCGCCAATATTGCTGCCGCATCGTCGATCCAAAGATAATCCTTCACCGAATGGGGCGCCGATTGCAGCACGATCCGCCCAGCCAATGCCTCGCGGCAAAGCGACCCTAAAAAGGTGCGGCGCGTCGCCTCGCGTGGGCCAATGATGTTGGACAGCCGCGCAATTTTGACCCGCGCAAGACCGGCAGATAGGCACAAAGCCTCGCCCGCCAATTTCGTAAGGTTGTAAAGATCCGAAGGATCCATCGGCAATGTGGGCAAGGCTTCCGCTTCATTCGCCGCTGCCGCGCGCATATAAACGCGGGTGGAGGAGAAATACAAAATTCCCTCTACGCCGCCGCGGCTGATCACGCGTGACAGATCGCCCACATGGGCGGCAACTGTATCAAAAGGGCGCTGGCGAAAATCGGCGGTCAATCCTGCCGCCCAAACCATCATTCCCCAACCGCCAAGAGGCGCGCCAGCAGCAAGCGCGGCGCGGTCGGGCAAAAGGATTTCGGGCCCCACGCCAGCCCCCACGCCAGCCCCCACGCCAGCGCGCAGCGCTTGCACCACGGCCTGGCCGATAAACCCACGCCCGCCCACGACACTAATGCGCATCGCTGTCGCCCCGCTGGCGGATAAGACGCGCTGGCGCGCCGCCATAAACCCCAAACGCCGCCAGCCGCGCACGCACCACAGACCCCGCCGCAATCACGCATCCGCTTTCAACATAAGCGCCGTCCAAAAGAACGCAGTTGGCCCCGATCCAGACATCATCCTCGACCACGATCCCCCCGCGAGAGGGTTGAAACCCCTGGGTGCGGATCGGGCGGCCAATATCGTCAAAGGCATGATTGGTTGCGGCAAAGGTGCAGTTTGCTGCAACCAACACATTGTTCCCAATCGTAATTCCATGCCCCGAATACAGAACGCAGCCGCTGTTGATATAGCTATGCGCGCCGATAACCACATCTCCCAGACCGCCGACGGGTTTGATTTTGACAAAACTGTCCACAACCGAGCCCGCCCCGATGACCACCCGAGTGCCGCGCTGCGACGGCTCGATTTCGGCCATTGGGCTAACCTGTGCTGTGGGATCGATTGCGATGGTCACAGAATGCGCATTTCCGGAATGGCGGTGACAAATTGCGTGCCCAAATCAGCAAGATCTGCCAGTTGGGTTTGAACCTCGCGCGCAATGTTCCATGGCAAAATCAACACATAATCTGGACGGTTGGCACGCAGCGCTTCGGGCGGAAGGATCGGAATATGGCTACCTGGCAAGTATTTGCCCTGTTTTGAGGCGGCGGCATCGCAAACAAATGTCAGCAAATCGGGACGAACACCAGCAAAGTTCAGCAGCGTGTTGCCCTTGGCAGCGGCGCCATATCCCGCCACACTTGCACCTTTGTCTTTGGCGTCCAGCAAAAACCGCAGCAGCCCGTTTTTCGCCTCTTCGGCGCGGCGCTGCAAACTGTCATAGCGGGTGACGGTGTCCAAACCATTGGCTGCCTCTTGGGCGATCATGGCCGCAACGGCCCCTGTATCGCCGTGACTTGCCCCCTGATGGCAGCCATAAATCCGCAAACTGCCCCCATGGGTCGGCAACTCTTGCACATCAAACAGACGCAAGCCGTGTGCGGCAAAAATCCGCGCCACAGCAGCTAAAGAGAAATAGGAAAAATGCTCATGATAAACCGTGTCAAATTGGTTCCACTGCACAAGCTGCATCAAGTGCGGAAACTCTAGGGTGATCACACCTTCGGATTTTAGCACATTTGCCATACCGCGCGTGACGTCATTAATGTCAGGGACATGGGCATAGACGTTGTTGCCAATCAAAAGATCCGCAGATTTTCCTTGGCCCGCCAGTTCGGCGCCCAAATTCGCGCCAAAGAAGTTTTGCAGTGTGGGCACGCTGAGGGCCAAGGCCGCCGCCGCTGTGCTGGCCGTCAGTTCAATGCCAAGGCAAGGGATGTTTAAAGGCAAAAAATTGCGCAAAAGATAGCCGTCATTCGAGGCAATCTCGATCACATGCGACTGCGGCCCAAGGTTCAGCCTTTTGGTGATCATTGCCACGTAATCGGCCGCATGGCGCATCCAGCCCGCCGAGGTGGACGAAAAATAGGCATAGTCGCCGTCAAATAATTCGTCAGCGCGGGTGAAGTCTTCGGTTTGCACCAATCGACATTGGGGACAAATACGTAGGCGCAAAGGAAAATGCTTTTCTGGCGCAGACAGATCTTCGGCCCGCAAATAGGCGTTCGATGGCGGCGCATAGCCCAAATCCAAAATCGGTTGCGTTAGCAAAGTTTGGCAGTGGCGGCAGGTGGGTTTTGTCATGAATAAGGCACCACATCTATAAGGGCGGGAAGGGTATTATCGCGGTCCGATAGGGCGGTGACGGGCAAGGGCCACGTGATGCCAAGCTGGGGGTCGCCATGATGCACCCCGCCTTCTTGCCCGGGCGCATATTCCGCAGAATGCAGATAAATCAGTTCGGTGTTGGGCTGTAAGGTTTGAAACCCATGCGCACAGCCTGGCGCGCAATAGACCATAGTGCGGTTCTCAGCGCTGATTTCAAGACCGCACCACGCGCCAAAACTTGGGGATCCAGCCCGCAGATCGACCAGAACGTCATACGCCGCGCCAGAAACGCACCGGATCAACTTGGCCTCTTGCGGGGTTCCGCGTTGGAAATGCATTCCGCGCAGCGTCCCGCGCAAAGTAGACACCGACAAATTGCCTTGATGCCAAACCTGCGCAAGACCGTGGCTTGCAAATTCGCGCGAACAAAAATACCGCGCAAATGCGCCGCGCGCGTCGGCGCGCAGCTCAGGCACAATCCGATAACAACCCTTTAGCGGCAGGGGTTCGAATATCATGCAGCCGCCTCGTATTGCGCGATTTGATCGGCCACAAGGCGCGCGCAGTCGGCGCCTTGAAAAGCGGCGCGATACCATTGCATGGTATGCGCCACGGCTGTCTCAAACCCCCAGCGCGGCGACCAACCCAAGACGTGGCGCGCTTTGTCAATCGTCAGCGCAAGCAGGCTGGCCTCGTGCGGTTGCCCCCTGGCCCCCACATCTTCCCAGCCGCCAGGCCAATGCGCCTCGGCGGCGGTCAAAAGGGCCAGAACACTGCGCTGCCCGCTGCTATCAGGGCCAAAATTAAAGGCCGATTGAAGAGCCAGATCATCTTCCAAGTAAAGCCGCTGCGCCAAAAGCCGATAACCCGACAAGGGTTCCAGCACATGTTGCCAAGGACGCGTTGCATGCGGGTTGCGGATTTGCAGCGGATGATTTGCCTGCGGATGATTTGCCAGCGGGTGATTTGCCAGCGGGTGATTTGCCAGCGGGTGATTTGACTGACGCGCGCGTACCAGATCGGGGATGATCCGATCTTCGGCCCAATCACCGCCGCCAATCACATTTCCCGCCCGCGCCGTGGCCACCCGCACGCCGCCGCCGCCGCCGCCAAGAAAAGACGTCCGCCAACTCGACACCAGCAATTCATTCGCCGCTTTTGATGCGGCATAGGGATCTTTGCCGCCCAATCGGTCATTTTCGCGGTAAGGGTGAACCCATTCCAGATTTTCATAGACTTTGTCGGTGGTCACAAAAACCACAGCGCAAGGGTGATCCAGTGCCGAGACCGCCGCCAAAAGGTTTGCGCTTCCCATGACATTGGTGTTCCACGTACCCAAGGGATCGCGGTAAGATCGGCGCACCAAAGATTGCGCTGCAAGATGGAACACGACATCGGGGCGAAAACGATCAACCAACTGCGCGGGCACCGCAGGATCGCGCATATCGCCAATTGTTTCATCCATCCTGTGGCGCAGGCCAGTCTGCTCATACAGCGAAGGCCCCGCCTCTGGCGCCAAGGATAGCCCCATAAGCTGTGCGCCATCGGCTAAAAGCCAAGCGGCCAGCCATGCGCCCTTAAAACCTGTGTGCCCCGTCACAAGGACGCGCTTGCCCGCCCAAAAACCTGCGTCTTGCTTCATTGGCAAGGCAAGGGTCACGACCAAACCCGCCAAGGCGCTTCGCCCGATTCCCAAATCGATTCAAGCGTCGTGCGATCGCGCAGCGTATCCATCGCCATCCAAAAGCCGCTGTGCTTATACACCGACAACTGGCCATCAGCAGCCAGCGATTCCAGCGGCGCACGCTCCCATGGCATATGATCGCCCTCTATACGGTCAATCACTTGCGGTTCACACACAAAAAAGCCCCCATTGATCCAGCGGCCATCGCCTTCTGGCTTTTCGATGAAACTGCTCACGCGATCATCTTCAATCTCTAAAGCGCCAAATCTTGCACTAGGGCGCACGGCTGTTACAGTTGCGAGCCGCCCACTTTTGGCATGAAAAGCAGTGAGTTCGGCCAAATTCACATCCGCCAAGCCATCGCCATAGGTCAGACAAAATGTCCCATCGATGTAGTCAGCGACGCGCTTGATCCGACCGCCTGTCATCGTATCTTCGCCCGTGTCCACCAAAGTGACCGTCCAAGGTTCGGCCTTTTGCCGATGCACTTCCATGCGATTGTCTTGCATGTGAAACGTGACATCGGACATGTGTAAAAAGTAATTGGCAAAGTATTCTTTTATCATATAGCCTTTGTAACCGCAGCAAATCACAAAATCAGTGATGCCATGGCTGCCATAGGTTTTCATGATATGCCATAAAATCGGAAGCCCGCCGATCGTAATCATCGGTTTTGGGCGCAGATGGCTTTCTTCAGAGATACGGGTTCCATATCCCCCGGCAAGAATAACGGCTTTCACGGCGTTTTCGTCTTTTCTAAAAGAGTTGCGGTATCTAAAATAATTATATCTACAAACTTGCCTTTGCCATCAATGCGCGCTTGCAATTGAACCTCTGTCTTGGGAGGCAGTGGCGCGCCGGAGAAATAAAACGCCTTGGCGAGCAAGTCAAACAGTTTCACGATTACGACTGCCTTCCTGCATATCCGACGACTGGCCAGAAAGTAGCAGCTTTCCAACATAGCGCAATGCTTGGCTGTAATCTTGACGCATCTGTGTTCCCTCGCGGAACAAATCGTAAAACTGCGCAAATTGATTTTGAACGGGCGCAGATCTAAAAGGCGACGTGTGGATAAATCCAGCGCAATAACCCTGCCCCAAAGACCGATAGCGCGCCAATAGCGTATCGCGGCGCACCGCGCCCTAACTGGTAGCAAAAGGCCATTTCGCAAAGACTTCTAGCGGAACATGGGGGCAGGCACACAAGGCAAAGCGGGCGTTACAGGCTGACGCTTGCAATAAATTTGACTTTTCAAAGATTGGTCTGACGGGGTAAAAGCCTAATATTATAGCGCGCGCCGATTCGACCGCATTTTCTAGTATTCCTTTGGCGCAGCGACAAACAATTTTCAGGAGGCAATTTTGGCCCGACTTTTGATCCCTACACGCAATCGCCCCGAATCGTTGCGTTCGGTTATTGCCTATTTAGACAGCTTCCACCCAGATGCACGTGTGATCATCGCCGATGGAAGCTCTGGCGACTTCGCCGCGCAGAACAAGGCGGCTGCGCAGTCGCAAGATCTGCGCATCCAGATTGACTACAGACAATTTTCCTACGAGTTGCCGTTTTTTGATCGCATATTGGCCGTTTTGCAGGCCGAAGAGGACGAGTTCTTTATCATGGGATCGGATGATGACTATCCCCTAATGGATGCGTTGGGCCGCGCCGAGGATCTGCTGCGCGCCGATGCCTCCGCCACAACGGCCATGGGGGCCACCTTGAAACTGATGTTGCGGGCCGAGGCAGATTTAACTGCGGGATTGACCGCAAACCATACCTTGCGCGGAAAATCTGCCCAAATCCGCGCGCAAACTTATGCGGCCTATTCCTTTTCTACGACATATGCCGTAACGCGCCGTTCCCATTTGATCGAACGCTACCAACGCGCCAAAGAAGTTTTCTTGCCCAAATTTTTTGACTTTGGGGTTGGCTTGCATGATGTTCTGGCGGGCAATTTGATCGCCGTGCCGGAAATCACCTTTATCGCCACACGCAATTTTAATCACACCTATTTGCGTTCAAGTGATCGGTTTATCTTTATAAATCGGCCAGCTGAGTTCATGACCATGCTGGATCAAATCCAAACCGATGTTGCCCATCATTGCGCGCTGGACATGGAAAAGGCCCATGGCGTGGCATCTGTGATGCTTAGCCAGTGCATCATTAAAACCCTAGGCGGTGCCCCTGCGAAAAGGGCCGAAGCTTTGGCAGCGGCGACAAAAGAAGGCGCAATGACGGCGCAAGTCATGGCCTTTTTTGATCTGTTTACCGCTGGAACACCGCTACGAGCGCAAATCGAGCCGCGGCTAAGATTTGTTGCCGATGCCTTGCGGGCGGTTGCCACTTCTAACGATAACGCGGGTGAGAAATCTTTTGTAGATAGCCTTGACGCGCAAACGGTGCGTCAGGTGGCACAGCAAGACAACAAGATGTTCACGGTCAAGGCAAGATTGGCCAAAGATTTCCGCACGGGTGCTGGTCCCGTACCCAATAACGTTGCGGTCAATCCCAAAACTCTGCTTTTTGTCTCGGGCCCCCCCACTGCGCAACCGGCCACTGCGCAACCGGCGCCTGTGCAGCGATCGCCCGCGCGCAAAACGGGTCTTCTGAGAAAGATAAAGAAACTCTTTAGGCGCACTGCAGCATGAGGGCGCTTCACCTTTTGGTGCTGGGGCAATCTAATGTCGCAAATCATGGCGATGGCAAATCAGCGTCGCATCACGGTTGGGTCGATGGCGGTGCCAATACCCAATTGACGATGGCCGATCCAATTTACGGCGGCACGGGGCAGCAAGGGTCAATCTGGCCGCGCGTGGCCGAGATTTTGCACCAAAAGCAAGGCGGCACGCTGGGTTTGACGCTGCATGCGGTTGGCGGGACATCAGTCGAAGATTGGGCGCCGAATGGACGGCTGCATCAGCCATTATTGGACTCTCTACCGCAATTGGGCGGACGGGTGACGCATATTGTCTGGCATCAGGGCGAGCGCGATACGCTGCTGGGCACCTCGCAGGCGGACTATGCTGAAAGGCTGACCGCATTGCACAGCGCCGTTGCCTGTATTTTGCCTGTGCCTTGGATCATTTGCCGCGCGTCTTACCGCGCAGATCAAACCAGCGACAAAATGTTAGCCGCGCAAACTGCTGTTTTGACCAAAATACCAGGCTGCATTGCCGGCCCCAACACCGATACGCTTGGCTCCGAATTCCGCAGGGACGGCACGCATTTTAATGCACAGGGTCTAGATTCCTTTGCCGCCATGATGGCGCAAACCCTTGGTGCGTTATTAGCCACTTGAGTGTGCTGATGTTCGCTTTGAATGGCACCGATGGCCACCGCGCAGCGGCCATTTTGTGCAAGATTGCCTAAACGAGCACTAGGGGCGGCACGGACGTGTGACATGACCAAAACTGACCGCAGGCCCAAAAAATCACCGCGAACCTGAAAATCCCTCATCTGCCGCGTGCCCGAAGGCAGCAATTTTAATCAATGACCGCCAGCGCGGGCTTACAGCCCGTTGATCGGCACCTTTAAGAACCGCTTGCCGCTGTCATCGGGTTCGGGCAATTCGCCCGCGCGCATGTTGACCTGCAAACTTGGGATAATCAGCTTTGGCATTGCCAACGTTGCATCGCGCGCTTCGCGGGTGGCGACAAATTGATCTTCGCTGATCCCGCTGCGCACATGGATATTATGGGCGCGCTGATCGGCCACAGTGGTTTCCCAGCGTATTTCGCGCCCATTTGGGCCGTAATCATGGCACATAAACAGGCGCGTTTCGGCGGGCATCGACAAAACCCGCTGGATTGAACGATACAGCGTGCGCGCATCACCGCCCGGAAAATCGGCCCGCGCCGATCCGCCGTCAGGCATAAACAGCGTATCGCCAACAAAGGCCGCATCCCCCGCCACATGGGTCATGCAGGCGGGCGTATGGCCCGGCGTGTGCATGACAAACACCGTCATGCCTCCAATCTGATATGTATCCCCGTCTGTAAACAATCGGTCAAACTGGCTGCCGTCCCGCTGAAATTCTGTGCCCTCATTGAACACTTTGCCAAAAGTATCCTGCACAATCGTAATATTCTTGCCAATGCCAATCTGGCCGCCAAGCTTACCCTGAATATACGGCGCGCCAGACAAATGGTCGGCATGGACATGGGTTTCAATCAGCCATTCCAGCGTCAGACCATGTGTCTGGATATAGTCAATCACCGCGTCCGCCGAAGCATAGCTAATGCGCCCTGCTGCATAGTCGAAATCCATCACGCTATCGATGACAGCGCAGGCGGTGCTGGATGGATCGCGCGCAACATAGGTTACGGTGTTGGTCGGCGCGTCGAAAAAGGCCGCCACGTCGGGCTTGATCGACAAATCAACTGCCTGCGGGATAGGGGCAAATGTGGCGGCCATCATATATCCTTACGTGTTGCGAGTTAAGCGGTTTGGCTGCTTGGGTAAATTTGAAAAGCCCTGCGCATCTTTTGCAGCGTCTGGCCACATGGCTTAAACAATTCACATCAGCACTAATTCATGTATATGAATATAAAATCAGACAAACGCAAGGCTCGTTTGGCAGGTGCCCGAACTTCCGCCTGCACAAGATAGCGGCTTTTGACAGATTTGGGCGGCCTGTTTTGACGTAAATCGCACATAAGATGACGATTCGTCCCACAAAACACCCCAAATCACCAGAATTCTGCCCAAATATGCACCGCGGCTGCCCACTTTTCAGGCAGCTGTGCTGCATGTGCAGTATTCCTGATCTGGCAGATACGACATTTGTTGCCGCGCCGCAGCAAGGGTGATGGTCTAGCCAATGGAAGGGTTAACGCCTTTCATTAGGGGCGCTGTTTTGGGGCGTTCATTGTCAAACTTAAACGCGCCGCGACCTCCCAAGCGGACGACGTTATGAAAGGACAGGGAATGAAAACATTTAAAACTATGATGCTGGGGGCTGGTCTGGGCCTTAGCATGTCTGGCGCCGCTGTGGCGCAAGACACGATCAAAGTCGGCGTTCTGCATTCGCTTTCGGGCACGATGGCTATTTCGGAAACCACGCTGAAAGACACCGTTCTGATGATGATCGACGATCAGAACAAAAAAGGCGGCCTTTTGGGCAAGCAACTTGAAGCTGTGGTTGTTGACCCTGCCTCCGATTGGCCCCTATTTGCCGAAAAAGCGCGCGAATTGCTGACCGTGTCCAACGTGGCCGTGACCTTTGGTTGCTGGACATCCGTTTCGCGCAAATCGGTTCTGCCTGTGTACGAGGAATTGAACGGCCTGCTGTTCTACCCCGTGCAGTACGAAGGCGAGGAATCGTCCAAGAACGTGTTCTACACGGGCGCTGCGCCAAACCAACAAGCCATCCCCGCCACGGATTACTTCCTTGAAGAACTGGGCGTGCAGAAATTCGCGCTGCTGGGCACCGACTATGTCTATCCCCGCACCACCAACAACATTCTGGAAGCCTATCTGATTTCAAAGGGCATTCCAAAAGAAGACATCTTTGTAAACTACACCCCCTTCGGCCATTCCGATTGGTCGAAAATCGTGGCTGACGTTGTGGCCTTGGGCGCTGATGGTAAAAAGGTGGGCGTGATTTCCACCATTAACGGCGATGCGAACATCGGCTTTTACAAAGAACTCGCTGCCGCTGGAATTTCGGCAGATGATATTCCTGTCGTTGCCTTCTCGGTTGGCGAAGAAGAACTGTCGGGTCTGGATACCTCTAACCTTGTCGGCCATTTGGCGGCTTGGAACTATTTCCAATCGGCTGACGTTCCTGTGAACGCCGAGTTTATCGAAAAGTGGAAAGCCTTTGCTGGCCCAGACCGCGTAACCAATGACCCAATGGAAGCAACCGTGATCGGCTTCCAAATGTGGGTCGCTGCCGTCGAGGCCGCTGGCACAACCGATGTCGATGCCGTGCGCACCGCGATGTATGGCCTAGAGGTTCCAAACCTTACGGGCGGCACCGCCAAGATGCTGCCAAACCACCACCTGACCAAGCCTGTGCTGATCGGCGAAATTCGTGCCGATGGTCAGTTTGACATCGTCAGCCAGACCGAGCCTGTAGCTGGCGATGCATGGACAGACTTCCTGCCAGAATCGGCCGTGCTGGAAAGCGATTGGCCTGGCCTAGGGTGCGGTATGTATAACAACGATACCAAGACCTGTGTTCAGTTGACGTCCAATTACTAACCGCTCGTCCTAAAGGCTTGGGGGGGGCAGAAATGCCCCCCCCACATCGGCCCGCGCGCGCGCTGTCTGTCTCGCGCCATGTAGGGACGGATGCAATACGCAAAAAATACGCAAAAAATACGTTTTCCAGCCCCAAGAAACATAGAAAATCAAGGCTTTAGATGCGCAAGTTTCTCTCCCTCCTCGCCCTTGGCCTTAGTCTTTGTTTTGGCACTATTGCTGCCGCCCAAACCCTGCTCGAAGTCATGGTGCAAAACGCCGATGCCATCGCCAAACCCTCGCGCCAAACCATCGGCCCTGTCATTGCGGCCATCACCGCCACAGCCGATCCTGCCGCCGCTGCCGTCTTGTCTGCTTGGGCAGAAAAGGGGCTTGGCCTGCGCAAGGACGGCCGGTTTTTTATCATTGCAGAACAAGGGGATGCTTGGGCCCTGACCGATCTTGCAGGCGCGCCCGCAGGCAGTGCCGCGAAAGTGGACATCACTCAACTAAAGCCCAATTCAGGCGTGCGCGGTCTGATCGCAGGGGCCCTGGTGCAATTCCAACTGTCAGACCCCAACCCAGCGCGGCGGTTAGAGGCGCTAACCGCCATCGCCCGCGCCCCCGAAGAAGGCCACCTTCCCGCCCTGCGCGCAGCTATTGCGGGAGAGGGGGACGCAGATATTTTGTCGCAGAAACAACGGCTTGAACGTTTACTTACATTGCAATTCGACCCAGACCCAGCCGCGCGCATTGCCGCGATTGATGGTTTTGGCAGCGATATCGGGCTGGATTTGCGCGCCGCATTAAACCCACTTTTGGCCACCTCGCGGCAGGCATTTGCCACCCCACCCAAAGGCGCAAACATCGCCCAAGCACTGGAAATCGGCCGCGATATCACCGCAACCGAAGCCTATGATTTGCTGGTCACGGCAAGCCTTGCCCCCGCCCGCCTGACAGTGGAGGATGCGCGTAGGTCATTGGAATATAACATTATAAATGGCCAAGTCGGCGGTATTTCAGTAGCCGATCTTGGCACGCAATCCGCCCGCGATGCCGCCTATTCTGCACTAAAGGCCGCAGGCAAAGTGCCCGCCGCCGCAACCGAGGCCGAGGTAGAAGCCGCCCTTGCCGCCCACAGCTTTGCCGATGTTTATATGCAGCCGAACGCGCAGATCACCAGTGCAGCCAAGGCCGCCTTGGGGCGCGTTGAAACCCGCCTTGCCGCCATGCAAACCCTTGATTTAACACTCGATGGCCTGTCCCTTGCCTCGATCTATTTCCTTGCCGCCATTGGCCTTGCCATCACCTTTGGTGTGATGCGCGTCATCAACATGGCGCATGGCGAGTTTATTACAATGGGGGCCTATACGGGCTATGTGGTGCAGCTTTTCGTGCCTAATTACACAGTTTCGTTGATTGTCGCGCTGCCCTTGGCCTTTGCCATTACCTTTGGCGCGGGCGTGCTGCTGGAACGGCTTGTGATCCGCCACTTGGCCAAGCGCCCGCTAGAAACCCTGCTGGCAACCTTTGGCATTTCCATCGCGCTGCAACAATTGTTCAAGAATATCTTTGGCACACAGGCCCGCCCGCTGACATCCCCGGCATGGCTGGACGGGGCGTTTGTGCTGAATGATGTGGTGTCGATCAGCTATATCCGCATTGCGATTTTCGTTATAGCGTTGATATTCCTTGGACTTTTCCTGTTGATGATGAAGCGCACCTCGCTAGGCCTGCATGTGCGGGCCGTGACCCAAAACCCCGCGATGGCGGCATCCATGGGTATCAACAATGCGCGCATCAACATGCTGACCTTTGGCCTTGGGTCTGGCATTGCGGGCGTGGCAGGTGTTGCCATTGGCCTGTTTGCAAAGGTCACATCGGAACTGGGCAGCGATTATATCGTGCAAAGTTTTATGACTGTGGTCGTGGGCGGCGTGGGCAATATCTGGGGCACATTGGCAGGCGCTGGGCTGATTGGATTTTTGCAAAAAGGCATCGAATGGTTCAACCCATCCAACACCCTTGCTGCCCAAACCTATATGATTTTGTTCATCATCCTGTTCATCCAAATTCGCCCAAGGGGCATTATCGCCCTTAAGGGCCGCGCGGCGGGAGATTGAATATGCGCCCCACTATCACCCAAGGATTTCTTGCCAAAAACCCCAGCGTTTTGATCTTTCTGGCCGCGCTGTCGCTGTTCACGATTTTGGTGACGATCATGTCATCGGCCTATGGGTTTGATCTGGTATCCACGTCCTTTGTGAAAACCTTGGGCAAGACCCTAACCCTTTGCCTAATTGCCATCGCGATGGATCTGGTCTGGGGCTATGCGGGTATTCTGTCGCTGGGCCATTTCGCGTTTTTCGGGCTTGGCGGGTATATGATTGGCATGTGGCTGATGTATGCGCGCACCCAAGGCGTGGTTGTTGCATCGCTTGCGGCATCCCCCCTGCCGCCCACGCCGCAAGAGGTGCAGGCCGGCGTGGTGAACCAAATCTTTGGCGTGGTGGGCGCGTCTGATTTGCCGCTGGTCTGGACGTTTGCCCATTCGCTGCCCATCCAATTGGCGCTGGTTGTATTGGTGCCTGGCCTGCTTGCGCTGGTTTTTGGCTGGCTGGCGTTCCGCAGCCGCGTGACGGGTGTTTACCTGTCGATCCTGACCCAAGCGATGACGCTGGCGCTGTCGCTGTATCTGTTTCAGAACGAGTCGGGCCTGCGTGGCAATAACGGCCTGTCTGGCCTGCAAAACATTCCCTACCTTGACCATATCAGCCAAGATGTCATCTCGATCTGGTTCTTTTGGGCATCGGCGTTCGCGCTGGGTCTGGGCTATGTTCTGGCCGCCTATGTTGTGTCGGGCAAATTCGGCCAAGCCCTGCGCGCGATCCGCGATGATGAACAGCGGCTGCGGTTTCTTGGCTATTCGGTTGAAGGGTATAAGCTGTTTATCTTTACCCTAACCGCCGTTATCGCCGCCATTGCGGGGGCGCTGTATTACCCGCAGGCGGGCATCATCAACCCAGCCGAAATTGCGCCGATTGCGTCGATTTATCTGGCGGTGTGGGTGGCGATTGGCGGGCGTGGGCGGCTGTATGGTGCGGTGATTGGGGCGGCGTTCGTCTCGCTTGTCTCTAGCTATTTCACGGGCGGCACGGCCCCCGATGTGCCCTTGGGCTTTGCCACGCTGAAGTGGGTGGATTGGTGGCAGGTGGTGCTGGGCCTATCTTTCGTGGCGGTCACACTCTACGCCCCGCGCGGCATGGGCGGGCTGTTTGACCGCTTTGCGCATTTGCTGCCGCCCCGCCGCCCCCCAAACCGTCACGGCGCAGACCTTGGCCCCGATGCAGGCAGTCTGCGCGAGCGGGAGGCCCGCCAATGAAGATGACCGCCCTTTTAGAAGTGTCTGGCGTGTCGGTATCCTTTGACGGGTTTCGCGCGATTAACAATCTGTCCTTTTCCATTGGGACGGCCGAAATGCGCGCCGTCATTGGCCCCAATGGTGCGGGCAAAACCACATTTATGGATATTGTCACGGGCAAGACCAAACCCGATTCTGGCAGCGTTACCTTTGGCGAGAGGTCGGTTTCCCTTCTGTCGAAATCCGAAGCGCAGATCGCCCAAATCGGCATTGGCCGCAAGTTTCAGCGCCCGACTGTGTTCGAGGATCAGACCACCGAGGAAAATTTGCGCCTTGCCCTAAAGGCGAACCGCGCGCCGTGGGCGGTGCTGTTTTCTCGCGGCACTTTAACCGACAGCGAGCGTATCGAAAGTTTAGCGGCGCAAGTGGGGCTAACGGATGCCCTGCAACGGCGCGCGGGCGAGCTGAGCCACGGGCAAAAGCAATGGCTGGAACTGGGGATGCTGCTGGCACAGGAACCCAAACTGTTGCTGGTGGACGAGCCTGCCGCAGGCATGACATTGGCCGAACGCGAGGCGACAACTGCCATGCTGGTGGATATGGCGAAAACCCGTGCCGTCATCGTGGTGGAACACGATATGGATTTCGTGCGCCGCCTAGATTGCAAGGTGACGGTGCTGCACGAGGGCAGCGTTTTGGCCGAGGGCAGCCTTGCCCATGTCACCAAAAACCAAGCTGTGATTGACGTTTATTTGGGGCGATAAGATGCTGAACGCACAGAAACTTTGCCTGCATTACGGCGGATCGCAGATTTTGTATGATATTGATTTCACCGCCCGCGCGGGCGAGGTGACCTGTATTTTGGGCACGAATGGGGTGGGCAAAACATCGCTGCTAAAGGCGCTGTCAGGCACGCATCCGCGCAGTGCAGGCACTGTGGATATTGCGGGCGCGGCGCTGCCTGCACCCGCCCGCGCCGATACCATTGCGCGCGCGGGGTTGGGGTATGTCCCGCAGGGGCGAATGATTTTTCCGCTGTTGACTGTGCTGGAAAATATGCAGACCGCTTATGCCGTTTTGCCCAAAAGCCAGCATAAAATCCCTGATTTGATTTATGATCTGTTCCCCGTGCTGCGCGATATGGGCCACCGGCGCGGGGGCGATTTATCGGGCGGGCAGCAGCAGCAACTGGCCATTGCCCGCGCAATGCTGATGCAGCCCAAGGTCTTGCTTTTGGACGAGCCGACCGAGGGCATTCAGCCCAATATCATCGGGCAAATTGGCCGCGTGATTTCCTATTTGCGCGGCGAAGGGACGATGGCCATTGTTCTGGTCGAGCAATATTTTGAATTCGCCTATGATCTGGCGGATCAATTCTATGTGCTAAAGCGCGGGGCAGTGGCCCTGCAAGGCACCAAGGCAGAATTGGACAAAGCCGCGCTGAAGGCGACTGTTTCTGTTTAGACCTTTGTGGCAAACCTAAACTGCGGCTTTTTGGGCGGCCTTGCATGGCTTAAGTTCAGATCGGCAGTCCCCCCCCAAGGCACTTTACGCTTTGGGGGGATTTTTCGTTAGCCAAGTATGCTGGTAAACTCGATTGTGTTGTCCAGCAGCGTTTGAAGGTTGCTAATGCCTTGAACGGTTAAGGACATCGAATTTTCACCAGTGCCAAAAGTTAGTGTTATCGTATTGGCAGTGCGATTGATGGTCGCAATCGCTTGAAGTTCGGCCAAAGTGATATCCGCATCCCCGCGCCAATTCAAATACAGCTTATCACCCTGCGCCACATTGAAATCGGTAATGCGGTCAGTTCCCGACGAAAGATTGACGCGATCAAGATCAAAGTTGAAGTGGAACTGATCTGCGCCAAGCCCGCCTGTCAGCGTGTCCAAATCGCGGCTGGATCCGCCATAAAGGATGTCGTTGCCATCGCCGCCCAGCATCAGATCGCTGTCAAAGCCGCCGTCAAGAACATCATTGCCCGCGCCGCCATATAGGGTATCTCTGCCTTCCCGTCCGCTTAAAGCATCGTTGCCCGCATCGCCAAATATTCGATCTGCGCCGATACTTCCATCGATGGTATCATCGCCATTGCCGCCAAACGCTGCACCCGTGGCAGTATCATCGCCCAGTAAAATGTAATCAACACCGTCGCCGCCATAGATGACATCGATGCCGCCGTTGCCTTCGAGGGAATCATTCCCTGTGCCGCCATACAGCGTATCTGCCCCTTCACCACCAAAGAGTGAATCATTGCCTGCGTCGCCATTCAGCAGATCGTTGAATGATCCGCCGATGATGTAGTCATCGCCGTCACCACCAAAGACGGTGTCATTACCATCGCCAGCACCGCCGAATTGTTGGTCGCCGTACACAGAATCATTGCCTGCGCCGCCAAACACAAGGTCATTGCCAGCATTGCCGTACAGCGTATCAAGACCGTCTGCGCCAATGATTGTATCAGCGTCTGCGCCGCCAAGGATCGAATCGTTGCCAGCCGCGCCTGACAGGCTGTCGCGCCCATCGCCGCCTTCGATAGAATCCCGTCCTGCGCTGCCCGTAATCGTGTCGTTACCCGCGCCGCCATAGGCGTTCTCTTCGGCATCGGTCAGGGTTATGCTGTCATTGCCCGCATCGCCATAGATCGTATCAATGCCCGCGCCGCCCAGCAGCGTGTCATTACCATCGCCGCCATAGTTCAAATCCGTGCCCGACCCGCCCGAAATCAGATCCGCGCCGCCGTCGCCATACAGCCAAGCAAGGCTGGTTGCGGAAAACAATCGATCGTTGCCCGCGCCGCCGTAAATAATGTCAACTTCGCCGCCAGATGTGCCTGAATACAGCACATCGTTGCCATCGCCGCCATACAAATAGTCATCGTCTGCATCGCCATACAGCGTATCATTGCCCCCGCCGCCAAACAGATTATCGGCGCCGCCGCCGCCGATCAGGCTATCACTGCCAAACAGCGCGCCTGCCGTGGTATCATCGCCATATAAAGCGTCGTCGTTCGATGAGCCGTAAAGGGTATCGTTGCCCGCGCCGCCAAAATTGCTGCCTTTGTCTAGTACCGTAATGCGGTCATTGCCCGCGCCGCCAAACGCGCGGTCGCTGAAGATAATGTCATTGCCGTCGTCCCCATAGGCAAATGCATCTACCGCGCCGACAATCGTATCATTGCCCGCGCCCCCATAACCTTCGCCGAAATCGGACTGCTCAAGCAGGTCATTGCCCGCCGCCATAGATCAAGACGCCAAACAAACCAGACCCGTTGGCATCCAGCACATCATTACCGTCGCCGCCTTCCAACCTGGTGCCGTTATGCAAGGCAACCAAAGTGTCGTTGCCTGCCCCGCCCAGCAGGGTTGAGTTGGCAGCGCCCGCTTTGTTGGCAATACGGTCATCGCCCGTGCCACCATCAACCAAAGCATTAATCAGTTCCACTTGGATCGTGTCGTTCCCATCTTCGCCAAACACGCGCGCGCCGCTGATAATGCTGTCGGCCCCAGCGCCGCCATAAATGGTGTCGCGTTCGCCGCTGTCGGCATAGTCGGCAAGAATGGTGTCATTTCCCGTGCCGCCATAGATCGTGTCATTGCCAGCACTGTCGGCAATGAGGTCGTTACCATCATCGCCATACAGCGCATCGTGCCCAAAGCCGCCATAGATCGTATCATTGCCAAGTCCGCCATACAGCGTGTCGGCAAAACCATGACCCGTCAGCACATCGTTGCCCGCATCGCCAAATGCCCGCACCGCCGCACCTTCGCCAGCAATGACGCGATCATCGCCGCCGCCGCCATAAACGGTGTCCGTGCCATCGCCGCCAGCGACGTTAATGACATCATTGCCGAGGCCACCATTCAACAGGTCTGCACCGCCATAGCCATAGATCGTGTCGTTGCTGGCGCTGCCTGTGAAGGTATCAGCGTTGCTGGTCGTGCCAATCAGGCGGCCATTGATTTCCATCATAACCTGCCCGCGCTGCGCCAAGGTCACGCCAGCCAAGCGCAGAATATCATCACCCACACTGGGCGCACTGTTGCCATCATGGTCAAAGATGATTTGCAATGGCGCGCCAAGCGTGCCGCCACTGAATATGATACCCGCTGCAAACTGATCGTAAAACTCGTTATCAAACTGCACCGCTGTCATCAGCGACGTATCAAGCAAAATTCGGTCTTGAGCCGTGCTAAAATCTGTAACCAGATCATTTCCATCGCCACGGATAAAATACACAACATCGGCGTCAAGGCCCGTTGTGATGGTATCGTTGCCAAAGTTGCTGAAGAAGTAATCGCTGCCCGCGCCGCCGTCCAACGTATCGGCCCGTGAGCTGCCTATAATGCGGTCATTGCCCAGATCGCCGAACAGCGCCACTGCGGCTGCATCGCCATTCAGCGTATCATTGCCCGCGCCGCCATATAGGGTGTCGCTGCCTGTGCCGCCATTCAGAACGTCATCGCCAGCCTCGCCATAAAGCAGGTCATCGTTAGAACTTGCGGTAAAAGTGTCGTTGCCGTCACCACCATACAAAACATCGTTGCCAACGCCGCCGTCAAGGCTATCGTTGCCAAGGCCGCCGAACAAACGATCGTCGCCATCGCCGCCGTACATGGTGTCGTTGTGGTCTAGACCGTACAGAATATCGCTGCCGCCATTGCCCTCGACGGTGTCATTTCCAATAACGCCAAAGACGAAGTCATTGTTGTCACCTCCACTGGCAAAGTCATCGCCGCTGTCAGCATAGATCGTGTCATTGCCATCATCGCCGCCTAAGAAACGATCATCGCCATCGCCGCCATACAGCACGTCGTTGCCGACGCCGCCAGAAATTCTGTCACAGTCGGTGCCGCCAAACAGGGTGTCTGCGCCATCTAGCCCAGAAAGGGTGTCATTGCCCGCGCCGCCATCTAAAAGGTCGCCGACAAGGCCGCTGCTGCCAGTGGCGCTGTCGTTGCCTTCTTGGCCGAAAAAGCGCAGCGCGCCAGCTTGACCGTTAAGAGTATCATCGCCGATGCCGCCGTAAATGGTGGCAGTGCCGAGGCTTGCGTTGAATACATCTGCGCCGTCGCCGCCGTAGAGCAGATCTGCGCCACCTTCATTGGTTATCGTGTCGTTATCAGCGCCGCCATAAACTGTGTCATTGCCGTCGCCGCTGTTGAAATTGTCTGCGCCGATGCCGCCGTCAAGCAGATCGGCCCCAATGCCGGCCTGCAAACTGTCAGCGCCGTCTGCGCCATAAAGCGTGTCATTGCCCGCGCCGCCGTAGAGGGTGTCGTTGCTGGCCTCGCCCCGCAAAAGATCGTTCAACGTGCCGCCAAAGCCCACGATTGGCCCGTTGAATGTATCACGCACCAGAACAGTCAGCCCAGCCGCCGTGGTGGCACCGCGCAGCAGTACCGATTGTTGGCCAGGGTCAGTATTCAGCTGCAACAAAATGTCATTGCCTGTCCGCGCCGTTGCCTGGAAAGCCGCGACTTGAACTGCCAACGCCGTGTAGTCAACACCATCAACAAATCCAAGGATATCGATGGATTGTAGCTGCAGCGCATCGGTGCCAAAGGCGAAATCGGTAATCGTATCGTTGCCTGATAAGCTGGTAACGTCGAACACATCGCGGCCCGTGCCGCCTGTTAAAACATCGTTGCCATGATATCCGTTCAGCATGTCATCGCCCAGCCCGCCGAACAGCGTATCGCTGCCCCCTTGGCCCACCAGCGTGTCATTGCCATCGCCGCCATCCAAAATGTCAGCACCCGACGCGCCTTCCAGACGATCGTTGCCAGTGCCGCCGAACAAACGGTTGGTGTCCCCTAAACTGATAATTCGATCATCGCCCGCGTCACCATAAATCGTGTCGGCGGTGCTTGACCCGTTCAAAAGATCGTTCCCGTTGCCGCCGTAAATCAATGCAGGCGTTGTGCGGGACTGCAAGAGGAAATCCTTGACGATATTATCGTTGCCATCGCCGCCATAAATCGTGATTGCACCATGGTTCGTCGTTATAGAGGAGACAATAACAGTATCGTCGCCCGCATCGCCATAAACCAGATCCGCGCCGCCATTGACGTAAAGGCTGTCATTGCCAATGCCGCCAAACATCCTGTCAGCATCTGCGCCGCCGAAAAGCCTATCTTCACCCGATCCGCCAAACAGGGTGTCACTGCCCGCATCGCCATACAGCACGTCATGGCTGTTAAAGGCCACAGTATCATTGCCGGCGTCGCCCACGATAATGTCAGACCCCTCGCCGCCGTAAATTATATCAAGGCCAAAATCGCCATAAAGGGTGTCGTCCCATTCAGCGCCATAGATCAAGTCACTGTCTGCGCCGCCATACATCAGGTCTGTGTTCACGCCGCCGCTGCCGCGCAAGGTGTCATTGCCCGCGCCGCCAAAGAAATGATCTTGGTGGCCCGTTACAAACGTGCCGCCGAACGATGGGGTGCCGCCATCCATAGAATCCGCCCCATCGCCGCCATAGATGCGGTCAGCGCCCGTGCCGCCAAAAATGATATCGTCGCTTTGATCGCCGTAAATGATGTCATTGCCATTGCCCGCATAGATGCGGTCATTGCCAATGCCGCCATAGATCGTATCGGCATTGGCAACCGTATCGTTGCCACTCGCATCGCCGTAAATGGTGTCATTGCCCGCCCCGCCCAGCAGGCGGTCATTGCCCGCGCGGCCATGCAGATTGTCATTTCCTTCGCCGCCATCCAGCGCGTCGTTTCCATCGCCGCCGTCCAGCGTGTCAGCCCCAAGCAGGCCGTTCAGCACGTCATTGCCGCCGTCGCCGTACAGCGTATCATTCAGCGCGCCGCCCGAAAGAGTGTTGTTCAGGCTGCCGCCCGAAATGTAATCACCGCTGGCGGTTTGCACGCCCACGATAACCGAAGCCGCCGTGCCCGCCCCATTTAGACGCACCGTGCCGAAGCTATCCGTATAAAGCAAAGCACCCGTAGCGCCCGAAATGGGGGACATGCCTGCGCGCATTGCATCGGTGGTGGTGGTTGATGGGGCTGCACCAACGCGCACCAGCACATCACCTTGCGCGGCCGAATAATCGGTAACCGTATCAATGCCAAAGGCCGAGCTGGCCGAAATAACAAACCGATCCGCCTCGGTTCCACCTGTCAGCGCGTCATTGCCCGCGCCGCCTGTTAACGTATCGTCCCCCGCGCCGCCCAACAGCACGTTATTGCCAATATCGCCCAGTAGGCTGTCGTTACCCGCCCCGCCATCCAAAGTACTGTTCCGCGCCGTTAAATCGGCAGAGTATTGCACATAACGAATATCCCCCGAAGTCGCTGTAACATTGCTTTCATCGGTGAAAGCAATGACAAAATCCCCATTCGGCAAAGCACTGACTGACGGATAATTTTGATGACCTTCAAATGCGGAGTTGACAATAAACTCGTTATCTACGGGCGTGCCATCGGCAAGGAACACCCTTGCCGCGATGCCGTTAAACGACCCATCCACGCCGAAGGACTGGTAGACAACGACAAAACGTCCATCTGCCAAAACCGCAACTGAAGGGCGGAACTGAAAGTCAGCTGTTCTAGAGTTTACGGTGAACTCGACACCAATTGTCGCACCTAGCGCATCATAAATCTGCGCACGAATGCTCCAATCTGTATCACCGCCAACGATAGTTCCTTTATTCGTCCAAACTGCAACAAATCCACCATTCTTCATGGCAGCAATGGCAGGCGATTCTTGTTCAAGGAATAAATGACTGTTCAACTGAAATTCACTGCCAGACGGAAGGCCATTCGCCGTAAAAATTTGCCCGCGAATGTCCCAACTGGCTGCATTTGCATTGCTCGCATCCGTCCAAATCACCACAAATCGCCCATCGCCCAGCTTGGTGACTTGCGGGTCGAACTGATCAGACGCTGTGGTCGTTGGGATTTGAAATGACGCCCCCGTCAGCGCACCCGTGGCAGAAACGATCTGCCCGCGAATTGTTGTGCCACTGGTGTCGGTGCCAGCGCCACTATTATCGACATAGGTGACCACATAGCTTCCGTTAGAAAGCGCGGCGATACTGGGGCTGTTTTGGTTGGTGGACAAAGAATTCGGTGTTACAGCAATAACGCTGCCCAACACGCCCGCCGCATCGACGCTGCGCGCAAAAATAGAACTGTTTGCGCTGCTGTCATTGGTTTCCTAAGCTATTGCAAAGCCGCCGTTTGGCAGTGCTGTCAGCGAAGGCAGGAACTGGTTTTGGGCGCTTTGGCTATCACTTAGCACCAGCTCACTTCCAACTTTTACCCCATTTGCATTAAACAATTGCCCACGAAGAACGTATATCGAACCAACTTGAACATCTTGCCACACAATCGCATAGCCGCCACCCGTTAACCCAATTGTCGCTGCCCCAAACTGGGGACCCGCAGTGTTTGAATTCACAATCAGGTCAATGGCATTTCGCGTGATAGGCTCGTATCCGCCCCCTGCCAGCAGCGTATCGTTCCCCACGCCGCCAAACAACCGATCAAGGCCACCGTTACCGTTGATGCTGTCATTTCCAGCCAAACCGTTGATGGTCTCTGCGCCTGTGGTGCCGTTTAGCGTGTCGTTCAGGGCGGTGCCGTCCATGGGAAACTCCGATCAAAATGGTAAAAAGTGCGGGTGTTGAGGCATGGGTTGATGCCGCCCAAGGCGGGGTGCATTCACAAAACTGACATAAAATTCGACACTAATCTTTCGAGATAATAGTATTCATAAGGATATTTGTAACGCAAATAAGCTATATTTTCAGACGTTAGTCATAATTTAAGTGACTTTCGAATATAAATTTTTCCGCGACCGGCGCGGCACTGGGCAGAGCGTGCGAAAACAGGAAGTTTCGGCAAAAGCCGAGCTGCCGATTTCGGATCAAATTTTGGAAATATGCGCTCAGCGCAACCGCGCCCCGCTATACGGCGTATGTGATGCGCGGGGATTGACTAGACTTATTGTGCGCGTCCAGTTTCATTCGCGCCAGTGATCTGGCGCAAAAGGTCAGTTGCGCATGGTGCCGCGCCACACGGGGCGCGCGTACAGCAAAATTTTCGCATTATGCGCGCTGGGTTGAACGGCCACGCTTTGCACCACTGCCTGCGCAATTTCGGCATAGGGTTGGGCAAACGTGGTAAGGTCATACCCCGACCACGCAGCCTGTGCGATGTCGTCAAATCCCAGAATACACAGATCTTCGGGCAGGCGGCGTTTAAATTCGTGGCGCGCGGTATCAATACAGCCGCAGGCCATCAGATCGTTGATGCAAAACACCCCATCAGGCGGATCAAGGCCCACCAACAATTCGCGCATGGCTTGCTGGCCCGCTTCATAGCTGGTTGAAGCGCCGCGCCACAACTGCGGCGTGATGTTTTGCGCGCGCAAAAAGGCAATGAAAAACTCTTCGCGCGCCAAAAGGCTGGGCGTGCGCACCGCGCGCGAGACAAGGGCGATTTTCTGGCACCCTGCGCGCATGAACATCTGCACGGCGTTGCGCATGGCTGTTTCGTAATCAATCGAGATGTGGCGCACATCGGGCAGATCATCGGCGCGGTTCACCAAAATCACGCTTTGCCCCACCTCTACGCAGCGGCGCACCATAGGCGCAGGCGGCGATCCTGACAGCACAATGGTCGCCGAAGCGCGGTAGTTTAGCGTTTGCTCTAGCGCGCCAGACGCTGCGGCAGGATCATCCCCCACGTTGATAATGATGCTGATCCGCTGCGCCTTTTGCAACGCTGTGGTTATATGATCTAGCAATTGCGCATGATAAGGTTTGTGCAGGTTTGAAACCAAAATGCAGACGGGGCGGCTTTCTTGTTTGGACAATCCGCGCGCCAGAAAATTGACATGATAGTGCAGCTCTTCGGCGGCGCGCAGCACTTTGGCGCGGGTGTCGGCCGACACAGACGCCCCATTTGTAAAGGTGCGCGATACAGCCGAACGCGACACCCCAGCCAAGCGCGCAACATCTGATGCCGAAGCGGCTGTGCCGTTTGGGGGAGGCAACTTTGTTTTCATTGTGCGGCTGCACCTTGCAAAAACGCATGCCCTTGCAAAAGCTTTGCCGCTGATGCCGCCCAAAGCGCCGCTTCGATCAGAACGGGTTTGGGTGCGCTGGGCCATTCCACGGGATCAAGCTGGCGCATATCGCGCACATGGGCAATCGCCGCGTCGAGTGTGGGAAAGCTGGCTGGGCGCTGCAAATGCAAAAACAGGCTGACCAAAACGACGGATCTGCTGCGCCCGCCGCGGCAGTTCACCAAAACATGCCCGCCGCTGGGCCAAGGATAGGTGGCCTTGTTTGGCATTTGTTGGCGCATTAGCCCGCACAGTTGCAAATACCCCGCCAGCAGCATTTCGGCAGGGTTACCCGCCCCGTCGATCAGCCCCAATTTGTAATAACGCAGACCGGCGCGGCCAAAATCCTGGTTGCGACAGTCGCTTGCGGGGGACTTCACCAAATTGATATCCAAATTCAAGGCACAATTCAGCACGGCATTTACCCCGTGCTTTACCAAAAGGGCGGGGTCAGATGCCGCTTGGCGATTGCCGACATATAAATCCACGCCGGAAAAGTCGCGTGCGATCACATGCATTGCAGCGCGATTTGCATCGGCGGCATCGAAAAGGGCACGAAGTGATGTTGTCGGGGGCAGGTTCATTATTCAGCGCCCTTTCCAGTTGCAAGGGCAAGCGCACCGTCCAGCAACGCTGTCAGCGCAGGGGTGCAGGCGCGCACGGGCTGCGGGCTGGCCAAAGCTGCAACCGATCCAAGATCTGATGCGTTCGGGCCAAAGGGCAGCACAGCGCCGCCCGCCTCGCGCACGATCAGCATACCCGCAAGACAATCCCAACTGTGCATTGCAGCTTCAAGATACCCATCAGACCGCCCCTCGGCCACCCAAGCCAGCCCCAGAGCCCCCGATCCTGCGCGGCGAATATTGGCCCCGCCTGTTAGAATATGGCCCTGTGCAGCCAGATAACCTGCAATTGAATGTCGCCGCGACCATCCCATTTCAACACAGGCGGTTTGCGGGCTGGGCGTGCTTGTCACGTGAATAGGGGCACCATTCTTTTCTGCGCCTTGGCCGTTTTGTGCGAACCAAAACTCGCCTGTCATTGGTTGAAATATGGCCCCCAATGCGGGGGAACCATTTTCGCAAAAGCTGATGCAAACACAAAAATGCGGCACGCCGCGCGCAAAGTTGGCGGTGCCATCCACTGGGTCGATGATCCACATCTGCGCAGTCAGATCACCGCCGCCCTCTTCGCCCAAAATGCCGTCGTTGGGAAACGCTGCGGCAATTTCGGCGCGAATGAAATTTTCGACCGCAGTATCGGTTTCGGTCAAGAAATCTTGCGGCCCTTTCAGAGTAAAGGTGCCCTTTTCGCGCGATTCAAATCCCGCGCGGGCAAGATCGCCTGCTTTGGGGGCAAGGGCGCGCAAAAAGGTGGCGCGTGCGGTCAGGTCAAGAGACATATCGTTTAGGATCCTAAGTCTGCGCTGCCCCCAATGAATGGCGGCAGCGCTCAGGTTAATTCATTGGCCAGCGCGCGCAAGCGACCAGATATCTTGCCAATCTTGGCGGGAGTTCCAATCTTCGGT
Organism: Pseudorhodobacter antarcticus; assembly: GCA_945862435.1. Taxonomy (GTDB): domain Bacteria; phylum Pseudomonadota; class Alphaproteobacteria; order Rhodobacterales; family Rhodobacteraceae; genus Cypionkella; species Cypionkella antarctica_C. The sequence goes on along the minus strand of CAMAXX010000020.1, from coordinate 15,425 downwards.
CGATGACGCGGTGTTGTATTGCAGCATTTTATCCATCACACCCGCCACGCCAGAAGGCTCGTCTGCAACCGAGGCATGGGTTGTGTTGGTAGGCATTTTTCCGTCAATGGCTTGCGGGCCCCAACCCTCTTCGGTCAGTAGGTAATGCACGAAAAGGCGCGCGGCATTGGGGCTGTCGGTGCCTGCCGTGATTAAGGCAAATTTAGGGGTCATCATGCCGACGAATGGCTGCATTTGCGCGCAAATGCCCAGTTTCATGCCATCGTCATTATCGCGGTACTTGGCAGTTGACATGATACCGAGAAAGGTTTCGGTGGCATCTGGCGCGCCCACGGCTTCGGCTGAATCACTGTCTGACTCCACCAAAAGGGGCTGGTTTGCGGCAAGGGCGGCTACCCAAGCCTCTGCTGCACTGGCGCGATCGGTTGCCAATGGCTTGCCGTAATGGTCGCTGTAAGCTTGCGCAAAAGCTGCATCATGATGCATGGCAAACTGATTAAACCAATCGGTATAGGCGGGCTTGCCCAAGGGATCGGGCATCGCCACGCGCCCCGCCCATTCGGGATCTGTCAGCGCCCAGATATTTGTGACGGGGCAGGTATCGTGCAGGGCGGTGTTATATGTCCACACCACCGGCGAGTTTGAGATGACCAAAGGATTGCGCACGGGCGCGGGAATGGCGTCGGTCATGTCAGAGGGCAAATAGCTGATCGCAAGGCCGGGTGTTAACAACTGCGCGACTGCTGCAGGGGTGTCAGAAATCACCAAAACATCGGCCTGCACATTGCCTGCCTGCGCCTCGCCCATGACAAGGCGGATTGTGCCGGGCGCTTCTGATTTTGTGCCATTTGCGACAAGGCCATATTTGGCGGAAAAACCCGCGGTCTGTTCGCGCACTTTGCCTGTGGAATCAATTACCATCAGGGGCGGCTCGTTTTGCGCGGCTGCCAGCAGCGCTGCCTCGTCAAAGGTTTCGGCCATTGCAGGAAATGCAAGTGCGGTACAAAGGAAGAGAGACAGGTGTTTCATGGTTTCTCCTTTTGGGCTGGGGAAAGAATAGGCAATCTTTGGCCGTCTGGTGCAAACAGATGCACCCCAGAGGCCTGCGGAATGATGGCAACAGGTTGGCCTACATGAACGCTTGGGCGTGCAGATGTGGCGTGAAGCACAGGCGCGCCACCCAAGTTCAGCGCCATTTCAACGATCCAAGACCCCCCCGTAGGTATCAATGCCGTGACGCTAGCGCCAAGCGCCCCTGCAATCTGAGCCGCACCAACATCCTGCGCGATGACGTCCATCGCCTCTGGCCGCAAACTGGCGGTGATGGAGTTGGGCTGAGAGACCTGCGGCGGGATTAGGGCAATGGCGGCGGGGCTGCCTGCGGAAAAAACATTGATCGGTGGATTGCCGATAAACTCGGCCACAAAGCGGCTGGCCGGTTGATCGTATACCTCAACTGCGCTGCCCAATTGTTGAACAGCGCCGTCCGCCAGCACGATGATATCTGTGGCCAGTGTCATCGCCTCCCATTGATCATGGGTCACAAAAACAATCGTGGTGCCAAAGCTGCGGTGCAAATGGGCCAATTCGGCGCGCATGGCCAAACGCAGGGTTGCATCAAGGTTTGACAGCGGCTCGTCCAACAACAAGACCTTAGGCGCCAGCGCCATCGTCCGCGCAAGGGCCACGCGCTGCTGTTGCCCGCCCGATAACTGCGCGGGATAGCGATCTGCCAGATCGCTGATGCGCAGGGTCGCCAGCATTTCGGCAGTGCGCGCCTCGCGCAGGGCCGCGCTTTGGCGCTGCACGCGTAGCCCAAAGTCGACGTTCTGCGCGACGGTCATATGCGGCCACAGCGCATAGGATTGAAACACCAATCCGATGCCGCGCTGGTCTGGCGGCACAAATCGGTTTTGCGCGGGATCGTCCACCGTGCGCCCACCGATGGAAATCTGGCCCGCGCTTGCCCGCTCTAGCCCCGCAATCATCCGCAAAAGCGTGGTCTTTCCACACCCCGACGGGCCCAGAATACAGGTGAACGACCCCGCCTTAATTGTGAGGGATACACCCGCAACAGCATTTCCCTGCCCAAAGCTTTTTGTAAGATTTTTCAGTTCTATATCAGACATTTAAGATATAATTCCCTGGCCAATCCCTGCCCCTGCCGCACGGCGCAGCGCAAGGCTGCCGAGAAGGGCAATAATTGCGATGATTAGCACCACAGCATTGGCCGCTTGGGCATAGCCATAATCCACCAGACGCAACGAAAAGGTGGTCAATACGTCAGTTGACGGGACGGCCAGCAGAATGAACAGGCTGACACCCTTGATCCCAGATATGAACGAAAGCAAAATCGCCGTAGCCAATGCGCCGTTCAAAATGGGCAACACGATGCTGCGTAACCTGCGCAGCAGCCCTGCCCCCATGACACGCGCCGCGTCTTCCACATCGGGGCCAAGCTGTGCCATGGCCGACATACCAACGCGGCTGGCAAAAGGCATCTGATCGGCAATCAGGGCCAGTAGCAAAATCCATGGCGTTCCGTAAAGCGCTGGAATTGGCCCGCGCTGCACGGCAAAAAGCACAAGTATGGCGGCTGCAAATGCAATGCCAGGCACCAAATAGGGCAGAAACGTCACTGTCCTCAGACTGGTTGCAAGCCACCGCCAAGGGCTGCGCGCAACGACATAGCCCACCAAAAGACCAAGTACGCCCGCAGCAACAGCCGCGCTGCCCGCAATGCGCACCGAATTCCAAGCGGCACGCCAAAATTCGGGCGCAATTAGAATTCCCGTTTGAAAGGCCACCGTGGGCAGATTTGTGCCAATCCAATAATCGAGCGTAAAGTTCGCCCATGTAAACCGCGCTGGAATATGCATCACAGTCGATAGGGTAAGTGTCAGCAGTGGCACAACAACGCTGATAATAAACAGCGCTAAGACCGCCGCAAAGATGGGCCAGCGCCAGCGTCGCAGCGGGCTGGTGCGATTGATTGCGGCTTTGCCGCCAATGGTGGTGAACCGCCGCGCTTCGCGCAGCAGCCACGCATCTATGCCCAGCGTGATGCAGCCAATCAGCAAAACAACCCCAGCGAAAACAGCGGCCATGCCGTTTTGCTGCGTGCTAATGGCCCTGAACAAAGACACGGACAACGTTTCAAATTGAACAGGCAAGCCCAAGATATAGGGCACAGAAAACTCGCCCACAGCATCGGCAAACATCAACAGGCCCGCCGACAAAACGGCAGGCCGCAGTGCGGGAATCGTAATCCGGCGCAAGATGGTCGCTCTGTTCGCGCCCTGAATTTGCGCTGCCTCTTCTAATTGCCCGTCCAATCGCTGCATGGCCCCGCCGATAATCAAAATGGCAAAGGGAATGTAGTGCAGTGTAAGGATGACGATTGTCGGCACCGCGCCATAGGCCAGCCAATCGGGCGGCTGCGCGCCCATCGCCTGCACCCAACCCGGCTGGCCGCCCAACGCTGCATTCTTGAACAGCGTTACCCATGCCAAGGCAAATGTCCAAACGGGCAACATATAAGGCACGATCATCGCCCCCGCCAGCCAGCCACGCAGGGGAATGTCACTGCGCACCAAAAGCCAAGCCAATACTGACCCCAAGATCAGGGCAAGGGCACTTGCGCCGCTGGCCACCAAGATCGTGTTCCACAGCGGCGCGAAAAAGATAATGCCAGACATGCGCGAGGCGAAGGCGCGGCCTAGATAATAAAACGTCAGCGCCCCATCGGACACGCCGGTGCGTGCGCCGTCGCCAGATTGAGAGGTGAAGGCATCCAGCAAAATCAACACGATTGGTAGGGCGATTAGCCACAGAAAACTGGCCAACAATACCAAGCCAAGCCCAAGGACAGGGTTTTGATAGACCGCACGCGCGCCGCGTTGCGCCGCGCGCCAATGCCCGCATACACCGTGGTCTGCCCGCTGCCCCAAAACCTTGCCCTATCCGCCACATCCAGGTCGAATCGTTAGGTGTTGATCGTAACGGAATTATGACTTTTTGCACATATGTGCATCGTATTTGTTAAACAAAAACAAACACAAAATAGACTTGAAAAAAAATATCCGCACCTAAGGCCATGAATTTCTTAGAACTTCAGAAAATCAACGCAATCGGCCCGAATTGGCGACACAAAACCGTTACAGGCTGCTTTTAGCCAGACCCTACACGCAACCAATTTCGTTGAAAGGAAACACTATGCGTTTAACTGCTCCTCTCTTGATGGCAACTTTGGCACCTTGCATTGCACTGGCTGATCCGATGATGGAAACCATCACGCCCGGCAACACGCTGACCGCAGCCCCAACCGAATGGCTGGGCGAGCAGCCCCATTTGGTTATTATGGGCACTGTTGACGGCAAAAAGTTTGACGTGCAGGTGATGGACATCACTTCTGCAACTGTTGCGCTAAAGCGCGAATATCTGCTGAGCGATTCTGACTACAACCCCTACCGCGAAATTGATTTTTCGGTCGAGTTTGTTCATGAAGGCATTGATAAGGCCATCGAAGGCAAGTTGACGAACGCCGACTTTAACAAACTGGCGGCCTTGCCTGCGACCCTTACCCTGCAATCTGCCGAAGAGTATCCTGAGGGCGACAAGGTCTACACCGAATTTGAATACAAATGGGAAGCAGGCGGCGTAACCGTTGACGGCGAGACCCCAGAATTCGAAGGCACCGCTATCTTGCACATGGATAATGGCTTTCAAGCCGCCGCGCCGAATGGCGATGGCATGGTTGGCGCGTACATCTCGGCCGCAAAGGGCGACAACGCTTATGTTATCTCCTTCAGCCTGCCTGTGACGGAGTTCGAAGTTGAAGACTAAGTACCTGTTGGCCTCTGGCCTTGTTTTGGGGGCCGTACTTGCTTTTTCACCTGCGCTAAATGCGCAGGTGAAAGAGGTGCAGGTTACGGCAAAAGCAGAAACCAATTCGATCATTGGCGATGCGGATGATCCAGCCATTTGGGTCAATCCAACAGACCCGTTGGGCAGTTTGGTTCTTGGGACCGACAAATACAACGGCCTGCATGTTTTTGATCTAAAAGGCGCGGAAGTGGCCTATTTCAACGATGGCGCGGTCAATAACGTTGATCTGCGCGAGTTTACTTTGGCGGGCCGCACAGTTTGGCTTGCCTCGGCGACCGAACGCGATAACGAAGACATCGTTTTTTATGTGATTGAAGCGGATGGTAAAATCGACCGCGCCACGCCGCATGCCTTTCCTGCTATGCCCGACACAACCGAGCGGGTGCGCAATATCTACGGCCATGCCATGGCGCGCGATCCTGCCACGGGCCGGGTCTGGACGCTGACCAATTATAAATCGGGTCACATCGTGCAATACGAAGTCATCGATGATAATGGTCAGCTAAAGCTGGAATTTACCCGCATGTTCAAAGTGGCAACCCAACCCGAAGGCATTGTTGCAGACGATACCGCTGGCCATATCTATGTGGGCGAAGAAGACGCTGGCATCTGGCGCTTTCCTATGCTGCCCGAAGATGGCGATGCTGTGACACAAATCGCAGATATCCCGTCGGATTGTTTCCCCAAGGATGATATCGAAGGTTTGGCAATCTATGACGGGGCAGACGCGCGGTATTTGGTCGTTTCGGCGCAAGGCATCCACCGCGCGGCGTTTATCCCGCTGAACGGGGAAGAGGTGCAGCCTTGCGTTGGTTTGGCTGAAATCGTGTCGAGCGGCACGATTGACGGCGTTTCGGAAACCGATGGTTTGGACGTTGTTTCAACCGCTCTCGGGCCAGATTACCCCGGGGGTATGTTGGTGATGATGGACGACCAGAACGAAGACCTGCAAACCAACTTCAAGTATATCTCCTTTGCAGATATAAAGGCAGCGCTGGGCTTGAAATAGGGCCAAGCTTTCAGTGACCTGTCCTACAGGCGCGGGCCTGTAGGACAATTCGCTAATGTGCGGGGCAATGCGAAGAGGGCTGAACACGACGAGGCCGAGGTCAAAGAACTCCGTGCCAAGATCGGAAAGTTGGCGATCGAAAATAATTTTTTGTCACAAGGACTAAAGCGATGAGCCCGTCTGAACGCAAATCGATGAGTAAGCCCGATAGCACCGATTTCAGCCTGACGCGGCAGTGCCAACTGCTGAAGATCAGCAGGTCGTCCCTGTATTAAACGCCAGTTGGCATGAATGTCGAGACGCTGAGCTTGATGAATGAGATCGACTGTGTGTTCACAAAGTATCCTTTCTTTGGAAGCCGCCACATTGCCGCTTATCTGCCACGCAACGGTTTTGCACGCAGGCCGCCATCCATTGCCCTTACATGGTTTGCCCTGCAAACCATGTAAGGGGCGTCCGCCGTTTGATGGGTATTATGGGGCTTCAGGCATTTACAAAGTCCCCAACACTAGCAAGAAGCACCCCCAACATCCGATCTATCCTTAGCGTCATCATCCGCCTTGTTGTTCTTGAAGTGTGGCAACCGCCGCCCACCGCCCCAGCAAAGTGCGACCTTCAATCATCCCCAAGCCCCGCCAAGAACGCCGAAAATTCTGCGTCATCAACGGGCACATCATGTTCAGCGGCGGGGTAGCGGCACGTCTTTACATCCGCGACAAATTCGCCAAAGGCTGCGATCCGTTCGGCCTGCAAGCGCGCATATTCTGCGGCAAAGTTTCGATAGGTTTTGGCATGGCGCGGGCGGTGGCCGCGCGTGCAGCCCAGCACATCTTCGGCAAACAGATATTGCGCATCAGTGCCGCTGCCCGCCCCCATACCAAAGGTGACAAGCGGCGATCGGCGCGACAGTTCTGCCCCCACGCGGGCTGGCACAACCTCTAACTCAACCGCCACTGCGCCCGCCTGCTGCAGCGCGCGCATATCGGCCGCCACTTGCAGGGCGGATACGGCAGTTTTACCCACGGCCTTAAACCCACCCGTCCAAGTGGCCTTGGATGGAACCAGCCCCACATGGCCCACCACCGGCAGCCCCTCGCCGGCAAGCGCGCGCACTGTGCCCAGACCCGCCCCGCAGTAATAGGCATCGCCCCCAACGGCGCGGGCCGCAAAGGCCGCGCGCAGGTAATCTTCGGTGGTCACCAATTCGCCATACAAAAGACCAACCTGCACAAAGCAATCCCCCGCCGCCTCGCGCATCTGGGCGCTCCAAACGGGCGCGACGATAGACAGCACATCCACCCCTGCCGCTGCGGCCGCCGCCGCCTCATCAGGCGTTTCCACATACAGCATCGTCAGAACGCGGTGGCCTTTCGCGGCGCGCAAATCGGCCACTGTCATCTTAGCGTTTCGCATCATGCATCCACATCAATAAAAACGCGCCCATCTTCAACTTTGACAGGAAAGGTGCGCAAGTTCACGCAAACAGGCGCGCGCTTTGCCTCGCCCGTGCGATAGTCGAACTGGCCGTTATGTTTGGGGCATTCGATAAGATGACCCATCACCAAACCATCGCACAGATGTACATTTTCATGGGTACAATGCCCCGCGGTGGCATAAAAATCGCCTTCGGGCGCGTGGTAAATCGCAAAGGTCTGGATGCCGTGGTCAAAACGGATCAAGTCTTCGGCATCGATGTCACCTGCGGCGCAGGCATTTATCCAATTGGGCATGGTATCCTCTTATTTTGCGGCACTGCCCAAAGCGGCAGCATGAAAATCGTTGCGGTAAGGCTGTGCCGTAGGCGGCAAAGCGCGCTGGATAAAGTAATCCTCATTCGCCAGTTGGCGGCGCAGCGCGGGCCACATTTCGCCAAAGCCCTGCGCAATCGATTGGTTTGGCGCTGGCAAATCGTGCTTGATCTTTGCGTGCAGCGCAGGGAGCGCGTGGTAGGGCACCATCGGGAACATATGATGCTCGACGTGGTAATTCATGTTCCAGTATATAAAGCGGCTGACCCTGTTCATATAGACTGTGCGGCTGTTCAGACGGTGGTCGGTGACATTGTCCGCAAGGCCGCCATGTTGCAAAAGGCCTGTCATCACATGATGCCACGCGCCATAAAGACGCGGCAGGCCAATCACCATGAGTGGCAGGATCGAAGCCGTCAAAACGGCCAACCCAATGGTCACGCCATAAATCGCAACCGAAACTCGCGCAACACGGACAACTTTGTACTGCTCTTGCGTGGGAATATACACGGCCTCTTCAGGATGTACCTTGCCAAGTGCGTTATAGACCATCCGCGTCAGGCCCGTTGCCGCATCAATCAAGCCAACAAAATTGGCAATCACCTTGATGAAAACAGGCGGGCGCATGACCGCGATTTCAGGGTCACGCCCGACAATCACGGTGTCGGTGTGGTGGCGTGCATGGCTCCACCGCCATGTCGCAGAATTGCGGATCATGCAGAAACTGGCAATTTCATAAACAGCGGTATTCATCCACGGGGTCTTGAACGCCGTGCCGTGACCGCATTCGTGCCAGCGACTGTCCATCGCGCTGCCGTACAAAACCCCATATGCCAACCAAAATGGGATCGCCCAAAAACTGGGCCAAAGCGCAATGCCAAGGCCAGCAAAGACTGCCATCGCCGCAAACAGAAGAATTGTATCGCGGATCGCAGGGCCATCGCTGCGTTGCATCAACTCTTTCATCTCGCGGCGCGGCACGTCAGAATGGTACCACTGCGCGGCAGCCAAACCCGTTTGAACCGCACGCTGCGCATCAGGCCCCAACAAATTGTAATCACGCTTTCCCATCATGCTCTCCCGCAGACTGCTTTGCGGCGATTTTAGAATACAAATTCCATTTGGCGGAAAGCCTCGATTTTGGGACTCGCCTCATTTCGTCAAACATGGTATGCCTTATTTGACGAAAAAACCTCAGTAGGGGACATAAATGGCCAAACGCGCTAGCCTTATTGATCTTGCCGAGGCGGCGGGCGTCTCGTTGGCCACGATTGACCGCGCCTTAAATGGGCGCGAAACAGTCTCGCCCGCCACGCGGGCGCGCATCTTGGCTGTCGCGCAGCGAATCGGCCATCCCGCCGCTCTGCGTCTTGCGCATGATTTGGCCGCAAAATCAGCACCCCGCGAGGTGCGGCTGGGGGTGGTGCTGCACAAACAAGGGCAAGATTTCTACAAAGCCTTTGCCAACGAATTGCAATCCGCCATCGCCCAAGTACAAAACGTGCGCGCAAAGCTGGTGCTAGAGTTTTCGCCCAGCCAATCGCCCAGCGATATGGCAGCAACTCTGCGCAGCATGGCGGGGCGCTGCGACGTTGTGGCGGGAACGGGGGTAAACCACCCCGAAGTCACGGCAGCGGCAGAAGACTTGCGCGCGCAAGGCATTCGGGTTTTTTCGCTGCTGTCCGACTTTGCCCAAGGGGTGCGCGTTGGCTATTTAGGCCTGAATAATCTGAAGGTTGGCCGCACTGCAGGCTGGATTACAGCCTTGGGCGCTAAACAGCCTGGCAAGCTGCTGGTCTTTGTTGGCGGCCACCGCTTTCACGGGCACGAACTGCGCGAAGCTGGCTATCGCGGCTATCTGCGCGAAGTGGCCCCCCATTTGGAAGTGCTTGATACCGTCGTCAATCTAGAAACGCGCCAACTGACCTATGAGGCCACGTTGGACGCGCTGAACAAACACGCAAACTTGCGCGGGATATTCGTGTCGGGCGGCGGGGTCGAGGGGGCCTTGGCCGCCCTGCGCGAATTGCGCGCGCCAGGCGATATGGTCTTTGTGGCCCCCGTTTTAACCCCCGACACACGCCAAGGTTTAGCCGAAGGGCTGGTGACCTTGGTCACGGAAACCCCGCTGGACAAACTGTGCCGCGAACTTTTTTCCCGCATGATTGATGTCGCCACTGGCAGCGGCGAAGTATCTGATTTGGGACAAATTTTCTTCCGTCCAGACATACATCTGGCCGAGTCGATTTGACGATAAAACATCAAAACTTGTGGCGATAGAGAGGTAATTTTTCGTCAGTTGACCGATTTGGATTGCCTCGAAAAAATTTAGAATGATAATTCCATTAAAGATAACCGCTCGAAACATGAGCAGGCAGAAGTACGGGGACAAAATGAATTTCGCGCTAAATCACATGACGGTGGCCAAGCAAAGCTATGCGCAGCTTTTGGACACAGCGCAAAACCTTGGCATGGTGGGCATCGAGGTGCGCAACGATTTGCCGCAAACGTTGTTTGATGGCGTCACGCCCGCCGACGCGGGCGCAATGGCACGCGACAAAGGCCTGCGTATTTTGGCCTTGGCCGAGGTAAAGCGGTTTAACGATTGGTCACCCGCCAAGGCCAATGAAGCACTGGCGCTGATGAAAATCGCGCAGGCTGCGGGGGCTGAAGCGGTGGCGCTGATCCCGCGCAACGACAATCTTGTTATGGGCGAGGATGAGCGCCGCGCCGCCCTACTTACAGCCCTTGGCGCGCTGAAACCCATGTTGGAAGATCACGGCCTTACGGGTATGATCGAACCTTTGGGGTTCGAGATTTGCGCGCTGCGCTATAAATCCGAGGCGGTCGAAGCAATAGACACCTTGGGCGCAAAGGGCCGCTTTAAACTGGTACATGACACCTTCCACCACGCCTTGGCGCATGGCGGGCCGATTTTTCCAGAACATACTGGAATTGTTCATATTTCTGGGGTGACTGACCCGAATGTTACCCTTGCGCAGATGACCGATGCGCACCGCTTTTTGGTGGATGGCAGCGACCGCTTGGGCAACATCGCCCAAATCAAGGCGCTGCAAGATGCAGGATGGACTGGCCCAATCAGTTACGAGGCCTTTGCCCCGCAAACCCACGCCAGCACCGCGCCCGCACAAGATTTGCGGGCATCAATGGATTTCATCGCGGCGGGCCTTGCCTGACGCGCGCTGAATTGAGGCCGTTTGGGAGAATGGCCTCTCCGGCAAGAAACGGATGTGCCGGCATCCACTTTGGGAGAAACTATATGAAAAAGACCCTTATGATTGCAGGCTTTGCCAGCCTGATGGCAACCACGGCTATGGCCGATGGTATTGCCGTGTCAATGGCACGCTTTGACGACAACTTTCTGACTGTTCTGCGCAACGGCATTCAGGCGCAGGCCGATGCTGCTGGCCTTACAGTTCAGATTGAAGATTCACAAAACGATGTGGCTAAGCAGCTTGACCAGATCAACAACTTTATCGCTTCGGGCGTTTCAGCGATTATCGTTAACGCGGTTGACACATCGGCCACCCAAGCGATTTCGGATGCCGCCGCTGCCGCAAATGTCCCGTTGGTTTACGTAAACCGTCAGCCCATCAACGTTGACACACTGCCCGACAATCAAGCCTTTGTTGCTTCGAACGAAGTGGACTCGTCCAGCCAAGGATTTATCGAGCAGTGCAACCAATGGGCCGCTGCTGGCAAAACCGAAGTCAACGTATACGTTATGCAGGGCGAACTTTCCAACCAAGCCGCCGTTCAGCGCACCCAGAACTATACAGATGTGATCGACGCTGGCAAATGTGCCGTTAAAGTGAACGTAATCGACCAGCAAACTGCAAACTGGCAGCGTGACGAAGCGCAGAACCTGATGACCAATTGGCTTTCGACTGGAGCGGCCTTTGACGGCCTGCTGGCCAACAATGACGAAATGGCCTTGGGCGCGATTCAGGCGATGAAGGCTGCAAACATTGACATGGCATCGGTCATCATCAGCGGCGTTGATGCGACCCAAGACGCGCTGGCCTCGATGCAAGCGGGCGAATTGGACATCACCGTGTTCCAAAACGCAGCAGCACAGGGCGGCGGCGCATTGGACGCAGCGGTCAAACTGGCGGCTGGCGAAGCGGTTGAACAAAAGGTCTATGTTGCCTTCGAACTGGTGACCCCAGCTAATCTGGCCAACTATCTGGCCAAAAATTAATCCCTCCCTATGGGATAAGTGTGGTGGCGCAGCGATGCGCCACCATTACTGCATTTTAATTCGCCCACAGGGGCAAAGGGGGGGCTATGGCCAAATCTTCACATGGGATTGGCGGATTGTCATATGATCCAGCCAAGCGCACCCGCGCTCCTGAATGGAATGTCTTTACCGCGCTGGTGTTGATTGTCGCCGCGTTCGAAATTCTGGGCCGCGTGTTTTTGGGCGACAGCTTTTTGTTCAACACCCGCGACAATGTGGACACTTTGTTCAATGAACAGCGGCTGCAAATTATCATTTTGCAGGTGTCTATTGTGGGCATCATTTCGCTGGGCGTGACGCAAGTTATCATCACAGGCGGCATTGACCTATCGTCAGGCTCGATTGTCGGGGCCACCGCGATGGTCGCGATGAGCTTTGCCCAAGTGGCGATGGTGAACGGCAACCCCAACCCCAAAGCAATTTTTGGGCCAGAATTCATGGATTTGCCCGTGATTGTGCCCGTTTTGGTGGGGCTGGCTATGGGGCTGGCGGCGGGGCTGGTCAATGGCGCGCTGATTGCCTATACCCGTATCCCGCCCTTTATCGCAACGCTTGGCATGATGGTCACGGCGCGGGGCATGGCCAAATGGTGGTCAAAAGGCAACCCGATTTCCTTTCCCACCGAAGGCTATGCCAGCATTGGCCAAGGCCTGATCCCTGTGTTCATCTTCATAGGGCTAGCGCTGCTGTTCCACTTAATCATGACCTACACAAAATACGGCAAGCATTGCTATGCCATTGGGTCAAACGAGCAGGCCGCGCGCATGGCGGGCATCAATGTGACAGGGCACAAAGTATTGGTTTATACCATCGCAGGGATGCTTGCAGCCTTTGCAGCGGTCGTGTTGTCATCCAAGAACCTTACCGCGCAGGCGGGCATGGGCGTGATGTATGAGCTGGACGCTATCGCGATGGCCGTCATTGGCGGCGTATCGTTGCAAGGCGGGCGCGGGTCGATCATTGGCACCGTGATTGGGGCGCTGATCTTTGGGGTGATTATTTCAGGTTTCACGTTTTTGAAACTGGACGCCTATTATCAAGAAATGGTCAAAGGCGCGATCATTGTCGGCGCGGTGGTGCTGGATCAATGGCGCCAAAATAAGCGGGGACGCGGCTGATGGAAAAGATTGTTCTGCAAACCCAAGGCCTGACAAAACACTACGCTGGGGTACAGGCGCTTAGCGACGCGAACTTTACACTGCACGCGGGCGAACATGTGGCCATTATGGGCGACAATGGTGCAGGCAAATCAACCTTTGTGCGCCAGATTACGGGGGTGGAGGCGCCGACAGCGGGCAAAATCATCTTTGATGGCCGCGAGGTTAATTTTGCAGGCCCCTTGGACGCGCGCGAAGCAGGGATCGAGGCCGTTTTCCAAAATCTTGCCTTGGCCGATGATCTGGATGTGCCGTCCAATCTGTTTTTGGGCCGCGAGAAGATTTTGGTCAACCTTGGCCCATTTTCCATTCTGGATCGCCGCGCCATGCGCCGCGCCACCGAAGAGGCTTTGGTGAAAACGGCTGTGAAAATTCCGAACCTGTCTAACACGATCCGCAATATGTCAGGCGGGCAGCGCCAATGCGTGGCCATCGCCCGTACTGCGACCTTTGCGTCAAAATTGATCATCATGGATGAACCCACTGCGGCATTAGGGGTGCAGGAAACAGCGCAGGTGGAAAACATCATCCGCACGTTAAAGGCTGCGGGCGAGCCTTTGATTCTGATCAGCCATAACATGCGCCAAGTGTTCGATTTGGTCGACCGCATCGTCGTGTTTCGGCGCGGCCGAATTGTCGCCAACCTGCGCCGCGATGAAACCGATGGTCAGGATGTGGTGGCCTATATCACGGGGGCCAAAACAGGGGCCGAGTTTGAAGAGGCGGTCTAGCCGCCCTTCAGTTTCTGACGCGGCACGCGTCTTTCGCCAAGGGTCATCGCAGAACAGTTGTCAAACAGCTAACAAGTCGGCAAAGTGGCTTGTTGCGGTGAAAAATGCGCAAAGAACAAATTGGTCAGTCCAACTTTGTGCGCGCGTTGCCCCCTGTTAGGAATGCTCAAAATTCGGGGCGCAATTTAGGTTCGCGGCGCAGCCATGCGAGGGCTAGTTTAGCGCACAATTGTTTGGTCATTTCACCACCCGTTCGCGCCAAATCTTTTGCCTGGCATTAGCTGGCTGTTCTCGACTGGCCTTTTGCGACTGTTTCAACCGAAATACATACGCGTCCAGCGCTATTATAAGGCAAAGATATCCCCCATTTTCACGAGGCACATTAGAGAACTGTGCTGGACCTATACTCATATTCGCAACACCTACCCAACCCGCTACGCCGCCTTGGGCCCTACTGGTTTTTCCTTAAGCCGCGTGCTTTCGCCATGCTCAATTCAAGTAAGCCGCACATCGTCCGTCGTCATGCCCAGCCTGTAAAGCCGCGAAGGGCGATGCACAGCGTGGCGCACGTGACGCTATCACCGTCACAACGGATCAATGGTGTATGCAGCCTTCAGCCGCACGCAGTTGCCACAAGGCCCTTAAGCGCAATGTACGCGCTTAGCCCACCACAAAATCAAAATGCTTGCGCACGTCCTCTTCAATTTTCCATGTGCCTTTGAAATCTTTCTCCACAACAAAGGCGTCGCCTGCCTGCACGGTTACAGGGGTGCCACCGTCGGGGGTGATTGTGACGCGGCCTTGGATCAGCACCACATATTCATAGTTGGCGTAGGTCGCGTGATAGCTGCCCTTGGTGCATTCCCAAATGCCCGACACCATGGAGCCATCTTTCGCAGTGTGCAAAACCCATGTCTTCATGGAGGGCGTACCTTCGGTGACCAGCCAGCCATCAAGATCGGCTGTGCTGGGGGCAATACCTGCGGTGGCGGGCAGTTTGGTGATGCTTTGCATGGGGGTTTCTTGGGTATGATTTGTGCAGATGATGACGGGTGGCGCGCGGTGATGTCAACAGAAAGAGGTGGTCAACGCAATAAGCCAAACTAACCTGCACAAATCATTGCCCAGCGCGGCGTATTTGTTATGCTACAACCAATCCGCCTTGCCACAACCACGCCACGGAAGATGATCGCGTGGAGGAATTGAACCCGCCATCAACGCCATGATTTATCGACGAAATATCTATGCTAGTTTGGCAGAATCAAGGTTCTACGTGGGTAATGTGGGACTATCCTCTGGGGGCAAAATCCATTGGCATATCCTTTAGTTGGGGTTGCATCGCAGGCACTGCGCACCCCATGTTGGCACACATGACGTTAAAGCTAAAGCACGTTAAAGCTGATGGAGGCTTGGGCATGAGTACCTTTGGAAGCGTTTTTGAACTAACGTGGCTAGATGGCACCAACGGGTTTCAGATTAACGGCGAGGCGGGCGGTGACTATTCTGGTTATTCTGTCGCCAGCGCAGGCGATATCAATGGCGATGGGTTTGATGACCTGATCATTGGGGCAGTGTACGCCGATCCGAATGGCAGCGGTTCTGGCGCGTCCTATATCATCTTTGGTAAGGCCA
>CAMAXX010000019.1 GCA_945862435.1 Pseudorhodobacter antarcticus | reverse complement strand
GCCGCCTTCGAGACGCGCACCTGCCGCAGATAGGCATCTATCACATCTGCAACCAACATTCGCGAGGGTGGTTGAATAACACCCGCCGAACTGCCCCCCTCAATCGATCGCTCCAATTCCGATGACCAGGCCTGCGCATCGAGTTTGCGTAGAAAGGTCTGGGCGCGGTAGACACCGTTGCGCCGGATTTGCGCGCGGTATTTTCCCGAGGGAAGCTTGGTAATCGTTGCCATGTGCGAAGCCTGTAGGACGAAGTTGCAATTGCGGTAAACACACTGCACATCCCTGTGCAAATTGTGTGCAACTGATACCGAAAAAGTATCTCTGCGACACCAGAATAACTGCAAAAACGCTGTATTTGCAAGACAAATCATGTGCCACAGAATTTATGAATGTCACTGCCGAGGATATTTGGCTAGTTAGGAAGCGTTCAGCATTCGCTTGTGTTCCCATCTGGGCAAGCAGTTGCCCGCTGACAAAGTCCTTTTGCATCCCGCTTAGGTCAGCACGCAATCGGATGGTGGGGGCAAAGCTGTGGCGCCGCACAGCGCCTAATGGCGAAAATCGCATAAGTCGTGGCGAAAACGGTGCGTGCTTTTGCGGCAGTTCGGCTTAAGTTAAAGCCAAAGCAGGAGGACCGTTTATGCGCTATTCGGGGTTTCGCGTTATTGCCGAGGCATTGACGGGGCATAAGGGCTGGAAGCCTGTCTGGCGCGATCCAGCGCCGCAGGCCGAGTATGATTACATTATTGTTGGCGGCGGCGGGCATGGTTTGGCCACGGCCTACTATCTGGCCAAAGAATTCAAACAAGCCCGCATTGCAGTTTTGGAAAAGGGTTATCTTGGCGGCGGCAATGTCGGCCGCAACACCACGATCATTCGTTCAAACTATCTTTTGGAAGGCAACGAGCCGTTTTACGAGTTTTCGCTGAAATTGTGGGAAGGGCTTGAGCAGGACTTTAATTATAACGCCATGGTCAGCCAGCGCGGGATCATCAATCTGATCCACACAGATGCGCAGCGCGACGCCTTCACGCGTCGCGGCAATGGGATGATTTTGAACGGTGCCGATGCAGAAATGCTAAACCGCGATCAGGTGCGGGCGCTGTATCCGTTTTTGAATTTCGACAATGCGCGCTTTCCGATCAAAGGGGCGTTGATGCAGCGGCGCGGTGGCACAGTGCGCCATGATGCTGTGGCATGGGGCTATGCGCGCGGGGCTGACATGCGCGGTGTTGATCTGATCCAGAACTGCGAAGTCACGGGGATGCGGATTGAAAACGGTCGCATTCGCGGGGTGGAAACCTCTCGCGGGTTTATCGGGGCAAAGAAAGTCGGCGTTGCTGTCGCGGGATCGTCATCTAAGGTGATGGCCCATGCAGGTATGCGGTTGCCGATTGAAAGCCATGTCTTGCAGGCATTTGTAAGCGAGGGGCTCAAGCCCTTTATCAACGGGGTGATGACTTTTGGCGCAGGGCATTTCTATGTCAGCCAATCCGACAAGGGCGGTTTGGTTTTTGGCGGCGACATTGATGGCTATAACTCTTACGCCCAACGCGGCAACCTGCCCGTGATCGAGGATGTGGCCGAGGGCGGCATGGCGCTTATGCCCGCGATTGGCCGCGCGCGGCTTTTGCGCACATGGGGCGGGATTATGGATATGTCGATGGACGGCTCGCCCATCATCGACAAGACCCATGTCGAGGGTCTCTATTTCAACGGCGGTTGGTGCTATGGCGGATTCAAGGCGACCCCTGCAAGTGGATGGTGCTTTGCGCATCTTCTGGCTAAAGACGAGCCGCACAAGACCGCCACGGCCTACCGATTTGATCGCTTCCTTAAGGGGTTGATGATCGACGAAAAGGGCCAAGGCGCCCAGCCGAACCTGCATTGAGGGCATAATGAGCATTTTCAGCAAAAGTGGGAACCCGTTTTGCGGTTCGAAAATGCCAAAAGGAATTATCGCATGATCATCAATCACCCCATTCTTGGCCCCCGCGATGCGCAGGAATTCGTCTATCTTGGGGACGCGAACCTTATGGGCCGCCCAGACGGCATGACGGCAGGAATCGAGGCGTTTCATGACTACCTTTATAACCGCGACAACCCCGCGGGCGCGCATCGCGAGTTGTGGTATCACGAGCAGGGCGACCGCTCTTGGCTTGTTGTCACTCGCAATACTGTGACCCATGAGATTTTAAAGGTGGAAATGGCCCGTGATGTGGCCCGCGCTGGAGGGCGTTCGAAATGAGCCAGTCCAATCGCATTTCAGGCGGCCAGATAGACCGCAAGACAAGTTTGCAATTCACCTTTGATGGGCGCAGCTATGTCGGCCATGCGGGCGATACGCTGGCCTCGGCGCTGCTGGCCAATGGCGTGCGGCTGATGGGGCGCAGCTTTAAGTATCACCGCCCGCGCGGGCCGCTTTCGTCAGGGTCGGAAGAGCCCAATGCGCTGGTGCATCTGCGCACAGGTGCGCGGCAAGAGCCGAACACGCGCGCGACGGTAGCCGAACTGTTTGACGGATTGCACGCCACAAGCCAGAACGCGTGGCCAAGCCTGAAGTTTGATGCGATGTCGATTAACGATAAGCTGAACAGCTTTTTAACCGCCGGTTTTTACTACAAAACCTTTATGTGGCCAGCGGCGTTTTGGGAAAAGGTATACGAGCCGATCATTCGCCGCGCGGCGGGCCTTGGTGCATTGACCAAAGATGAAGACCCAGATGAATATGACAAGGGCTTCATTCACTGTGATCTTTTAATCATTGGCGCTGGGCCTGCGGGGTTGATGGCGGCGCTGATGGCCGGCCGTGCGGGCGCGCGGGTGGTCTTGGCCGATGAAGATTTTCGTATGGGCGGGCGGCTGAATGCCGAGACGTTCGAGGTGGGCGGCGTGGCTGGGGCCGATTGGGCCAGTGCGGTTGTGGCCGAGCTAGCGGCAACGCCCAATGTGCGGCTGATGAACCGCACAACGATTGTCGGGGCGTTTGACCACGGGATTTATTCGGCGGTCGAGAGGGTGTCCGATCATCTTTCAGTACCCGCCGCGGGCAAGCCGCGCCAGACTTTGTGGCGCATCTATTCCAAACGCGCGATTTTGGCGGGCGGGGCAACGGAACGCCCAATTGCATTTGAAAACAATGATCGGCCTGGTGTGATGCTGGCGGGTGCCCTGCGCGCCTATGCCAACCGTTGGGGCGTGGCAGTGGGCGACCGCGTTGCGATGTTCACCAATAACGATGACGGGCTGCGGACTGCGCGCGATTTGCTGGCCAAGGGCGTGGATGTGGCAGCGGTGATTGACAGCCGACAAGGCGGCGATCTGCTGCCTGGTATCCGTCATCTGCAAGGCGCGCAGGTGATCGATTCATCGGGCCGTCTGGGGCTGAAATCGGTGACGGTGCGGCTGGCCGATGGTAAGACCGAGACGATTTCTTGCACCGCTTTGGGCGTGTCGGGGGGGTGGAACCCTAATGTCAACATAACTTCGCATCACCGCTCGCGCCCCGAATGGCGGGACGATATTGCTGCCTTTGTACCCGGAACGGGCGGCCCTGCTGGGCTGTCGTCGGCAGGGGCCGCGAGTGGTGCAATGTCAACCCATGGCGCGTTGGCAACCGGTCAGGCGCAGGCGCTGGCGGCGCTGGCGGATTTGGGGTTTGCCGCTAAGGCAGATGAACTGCCGCGCGCAGAAGACACGCCGATTGTAATCAGCCCCTTATGGTTTGTGCATGAGGGTAAGGGTCGGGCATGGATTGACCAGCAAAACGACGTGACGGTCAAAGATGTGAAGCTGGCCCATCAGGAAAACTTTATAGCTGTCGAGCATCTGAAACGCTATACCACGCTGGGCATGGCGACCGATCAGGGCAAGACTGGCAACGTATTGGGCATTGCAATTATGGCCGAACTGACGGGCCAGTCGATCCCAGCGACGGGCACAACCATTTACCGCCCACCCTATACGCCAGTTGCGATGGGCGCGCTGGCGGGGCGTTCGCGCGGGAAAGATTTTAAACCTTTCCGCCTGACGCCGTCGCATCAGTGGGCCGCAGAGCAAGGCGCGATCTTTGTCGAGGTGGGCAACTGGCTGCGCACGCAATGGGTGCCGAAGGCGGGCGAGACGACATGGCGGCAAAGCGTCGACCGCGAGGTTTTGGCAACGCGCCGCTCGATTGGGATTTGCGATGTAACCACGCTGGGCAAGATCGACATTCAGGGCACCGACGCTGGGGCCTTTTTGGACAAGGTTTATGCCAATACGTTCAGCACATTGGCTGTGGGTAAATGCCGCTATGGCCTGATGCTGCGCGAAGACGGCATTGTGTTTGACGATGGTACTACGGCGCGGATGGGGACGCATGAATTTGTCATGACCACCACCACGGCCAATGCGGTGACAGTGTTCCGCCACCTGGAATATTGCCGCCAAGTGCTGTGGCCAGATATGGATGTGCAGATCATCTCAACCACCGAAGCATGGGCGCAGTTTTCGGTGGCTGGCCCTAACGCGCGCAGCCTTTTGCAAAAGATTGTCGATCAGGACATTTCTGATGCGGCGTTCCCCTATATGGGGGCGGGCAATATCACGATTGGCGGCTTGCGCGGGCGTTTGTTCCGCATCTCATTCTCGGGCGAGCTGGCCTATGAAATTGCCGTGCCCACGCGCTATGGCGATGCCATGATCCGCAAGCTGATGGCGGCAGGCGCCGAGTTTGACGCCATTGTTTACGGCACCGAAGCTTTGGGCGTTATGCGCATTGAAAAGGGCCATGTGGCGGGCGGCGAGTTGAATGGCCAGTCCACCGCGCTGAACATGGGTCTGGGCAAGATGGTGTCGAAAAAGAAAGACAGCATCGGCATGGTGCTAAGCCAGCGCGAAGGCATGAACCGCGACGAAGGCTATCGTTTGGTGGGGGTGCGGCCAGTCGATCCAACAGGGTCAATTTCGGCGGGAAGCCATTTCATGGAAATCGGCGCACCTGTGGATTTGGCTTCGGATGGGGGCTGGCTGACGTCCAAAGTTTACAGCCCGCATCTGGGCTGTGACATTGCGCTGGGCTATCTGAAAGCGGGCGATCAAAAGATTGGTCGCAAGATGCGCGCGGTGAACTTCCTGACTAAGACCGATACTTTGGTTGAAATCGTCAGCCCGCATTTCTTTGATCCGCAGGGGGAGCGTCTTCGTGGCTAATGCATGGAAAAGCCTAACCGCCTTGGGGCAAGATACGGCGCAGGTGGTGGCAATTGGCCCCTATCAGATTAGCGAACGCTTCGATGTGGCCCTCGCCTCGCTTGCGGTGCGGCGCGGGCAAAACGCTGCTTTTGCAATGGCGGCCCAAACGGCGGGCGTGCCTTTGCCCCCTGCGTCATCCTTTGCGGCAGGCGAAGTGTTTAGCGCGTTTTGGGTCACGCCCGAGATGTGGTTTATAGAAGCCGATTTTGCCAGCCATCAGGATATCACCGCGCATCTAAAGCCCCTATTTGGCGATACGGCATCAATTACCGAACAAACCGATGCATGGGTGCGGTTTGATGTGGCGGGCACTGGTTTGGCTGCGCTGTTCGAGAGGCTGACGAACATTGATCTGGTGTCCCTGCCCGATGGATTTGCCAGCCGCACCGTGATTGAACATTTGGGGGTTTACCTGATAAAGCGATCAGCCACCGAAGTTGTGCTTTATGGCCCGCGTTCATCGGCCCTTGGGCTGCTGCACGCGCTTCAGGTTACCGCCAAGTCGATAATCTGAAGCGGCCCTAGTCCGCTTTCCTTTTTGCCCGATGTGGCGTGATAGATTCGCATTCTTGCGGTAAGGGTATCGACCTTAAGTCGCAGGGGCCGCGCTTGATGAATACGTTGTTTCCTTGTATGAAAAACATCCGTATGAATTCAGCCATAAGGTTAATGAGGCCCCGTGATGAGTGACTTGCCCGATCCTGTTGCCTTGCCGCGCACAAAACCAGCGTTTGACCAAGACCCTCACCGGGTTCGCGAAATCACAGAACGCAATCTAGAGGCAGCTATTGGCCGCGAGGTGCGGAACTTTCGCCGCCAACAGGGCATTACAGTGGCAGATTTGGCGGCGGTGACTGGCCTGTCCATCGGGATGCTGTCGAAAATTGAAAACGGCAACACCTCGCCCAGCCTGACCACGCTACAGGTGCTGTCGCATGCCTTTTCTGTGCCTGTGACCGCGTTCTTTCGCAGCTATGAAGAACGGCGCGAGGCGCAGCATGTCAAAGCGGGCGCGCACCTAGAGATTGAGCGGCGCGGCACACGGGCGGGGCACCAGTATAACCTGCTTGGCCATATCGGATCCAATTCTTCGGGTGTGGTGGTAGAACCTTATCTGATCACTCTGACCACCGAAAGTGACACCTTTCCAGCCTTTCAACACGAAGGGCTAGAACTGCTGTATATGCTAGAGGGCGAGGTGGATTACCGCCACGGCGACCACGTCTATCCGCTAAAGCCGGGCGATACGCTGTTCTTCGACGCCGATGCGCCGCATGGGCCAGAAGTGCTGGTCAAACTGCCCGCCCGCTATCTTTCTGTCATCTCGTATCCTCAGGGGTGAGGCGGGGCAGAAAACAGTCCAGTGGACTGTTTTCCCGCCGAACGCCCGAGCACGCCTGCGAGGGCTGGAGGAGGCGGGGCAGAAAACAGTCCAGTGGACTGTTTTCCCGCCGAACGCCCGCTAAGGGATGTAACCCCCGCTATGTTCACTTCGCGTCCCTCTCCCAAATCGCGCGGCGCAATCGGGCGGTGCGGTAGGCGTCCATCAGCGCCATGGCCCAAACAAACAGCGCGCCCGCAGTTTTGCCAACAAAAGACACGTCGGGGGCGGCGGTTTTTAGCGTGAAGGCCCCCAAAAGCACGGCAAAGAATACGAACATCAGCCCGCGCAGCGGCTGGCGGTTCATCACCTGCCCCATGCCGGGCAGCATGGTGGCGATGGCAAGCACAAGATATGGCAGGGGCGGGGCTTTCGGTGCGGTCATTGGGGGGCCTTTGTTAATGTGTCGCGCAGCGCGATAAGCGCCGAAATCAGGGGCGTCATGCGCACGGCGGGCAGGGGCGACGTTCCCACTTCGGCATCTCGGAAAATCAAAAAGCGGCCGCGTTCTGCCTCATCCGCTAGGATAACAAGGCGCAGGCCCTTTGGCGAGATCACCAGTTCTTTGACCTTTGGGTCGTCGAATACAGCCAGATGCGCCGCGATCAATTCTAGTGGCGGCACGCCACTGGCATCGTCACTGCGCAGGGCCGTGCCGTCGGGCAGGCTGGGCGGGCAGGGCAGAGATTGGGGTAGATTGGCGAAATGGGAAAACGGCTCATTGCCCGCAGGGCGGGCCATAATGTCAAGCGTTGCCTTTACTGGCATTGGTTCGGGAAGCGTCAGCATGACCCACAGCGCAGGCAGTTTGCGAAATGTCAGGCTGTCGGGAATGGCCTGCAGGTCAAAGGCGGCACTATCAAAATGCGCCGTCATCCGTGCAAACCCAGTGGGCTGGATGCGGGTCGCGACCTTATTGAACAGGGGTTCCACATTGCGGAAATAGCTGGCGCGCGCGGCCTTGCGGGCTTTGTGGGCCTGAACCGTCGTCCATGCCAGCCAAAGCGCGGTGGCCCCGAATATTGCCGCAAGAAGGATGTGAGAGGTCATCGAGCGCTTTCAAGTCGCTGGCCCGCCACACTGTGGGCGGGCCAGCGGATGCTGTTCAGAATCAGTAGCCCAGAGGTTTCGGCCAAGGCATGGTGAACTGTGCGCCACGGTTCACAAAGCGATAGCGCCAGAAGTGGAACCACAGCGACACGACGATGTAAAAGCCAATCATCGCAACCAGTTGGGTGCCATAGCCAAGGAACACCGCAAAGAACGTGAACGCACACAGGCACAAAAGCACAATCGCCGGGATCGGGTGGAACGGATGTTCATAGCCGCGCTTGATCGTTCCCATGGGCCACTTTTTGCGGAACATCAGAATGTTCAGCGGCATGAACGTATAACCCAAAAGCCCGGACAAGATCGAGAAAGTGATGACCTGATCCAAAGGCGCGCCCAAGGCGAAGATCAGCGCGATCGGCACCAAGAACACAATCGATCGGTAGGGCGTGCGGTATTGCGGATGCACGGCCCCAAACCAAGCGGGCAAATACTTGTCACGCCCCAGTGCGAACCACGCGCGGGACGCGTCATTGATGCAGCCGTTGGCGCTGGCAAGCGTGGCAAAAAGGGTGCCAATGCCCAAGAACCAGATCAGCGCATTCGATCCTGACAGCCGCGCAGTGTCAAACAGCGGCGCTACCGAACCGTTCACGCCATCGCCCAGAAACTCCCACGGCAGCACGCCCGAACAGATATACCACGTCAGTGTTGCTGCGATAAGAAGCGTCATGATGCCAGCCAGCGTGCCAAAGGGCAGCGCGCGGGCGGGCGAGCGGACTTCTTCGGCAGCTTGGGTGGTGCCTTCGATGCCCAGATAGAACCACAGGCCAAAGTGCATGGCCGCGACAATACCGATCCAGCCGTAGGGCTTTTCGTGCCCTTCGAACAGAGCCGCATGTTGCATGATGCCGTCGCCGATAATTCCGCTGGTCGACAAGAACAGAACAATAATGGCGATAAAGGCGATGGAGGTGATGACAAGATTAAATGTCAGCGTCGCCAAAACCCCGCGATAGTTCAGCCATGCCAAGAACATGATGACCAAGATAATGAACGGACGCTGGTCTAATGCACCGCCATAGCCCGTCATCGTGGCTACGACGGAAACAAGGTAGCCCGCCGTAATCGCGTTCGCCGCCTCTAGCATTGTATAGGCGAACACAAGGTAAAGGCCCACGTTAAAGGCCATCAGCGGGCCGACGATGTGTTTGGCTTGGGTGTACTGCCCCCCAGCGGCGGCAACGGTCGATGTCACTTCGGAATCGATCATTGCGACACAGGAATACAGGATGCCAGCAAACCAGCAGGCCATCAGCGCGGCATAGGCCCCGCCTTTGCCGACGGCAAAGTTCCAGCCCATGTATTCGCCCACCAGAACGATGCCAACGCCCAGTGCCCAGACATGGGCAGGCCCAAGTACACGCAAAAGGCCAACTTTGGTGCCATGCGGCCCCATGCCATCGCGTTCAGAAGATGTGATGTCAGTTTGTGCCATGATGCCCTCAGCCCTTGTGGGATTCTTCTGTCATGGCCTCAAGCTCGCCTTCGCGAGAAGAGGTCAGGACATCTTCGGAATAGGTGCTGTCGGTCTTGATCCAATCCATCACCATTAGCAGGCCGAACAGGGCCGATAGGCCCCAGGCCGCGTATTCTATGTAGTTCCAAGTTTCCATCATAGCCCCCTATTTCTTGCCAAATTTTTCGGAGATGACCTCGCGGTACTCCGATTCGGAAAACTTCAGAAGCAGCGCGTAATAGGCGACGATCACCACGATCATGACTATCAGCGCTCCACTGGTGAAACTGTAGTCAAAGCGCGCAAGGATTAAGTCGTGCGCGCTTTCGGGGGTATATCCAAGGGCCTCATATTGGCCTGCTTGGACGGCGTTCTGGCCAAGCGCCTCCCATGTCGGGTTTTCCACGGGGGTTGCGACCGTTTTTGCCGCGCCCGCCAGGTTCAGCCACAACGGCGCAAATAGAGCGCCTACCGTCAGCGTGACCAGAACGATCACGTCAATGATTTGGCCAAGCTTGCTTTGGGCAGGGGGAGTGTAATGTGCCATGTTCAGCGCCCCCGTGCTTCGTCAAGAAACCTGATATCAAGGCCGTAGATGAAATCGCGGTCGTCGCGGTAGTGGCGCAGCATGGCCATAATGGCTGCCGTGTTGAACAAAAGAATCATCGCACCAGCAAAAAGTAGCGCGACGCGGGCGGCGCCCGAGGGGGCAAGCCCCCAAGTGGAGATTGCAACAAAAATCACTGAGAACCACATACCGATGACAAACGCCCACGCCACAGCGACATCGCGTTTGTGCATCGCCTCAATCCGTTGATTTAGGTCTAACACGCTTCCCTCCCTTGGGCCCTGTTGGCTTGCCAGATTTGGCTGGGCCTCTCCGCCGTTTCTCTGTCTGGCAAATTTGTTTAATGTAGGGAAAGATAACTGCGACAATCTGTCAAGCAAAACCTGCCTAATCTTTAGGCAGTTTGTAGATTTTTCCCAACAAGGAAAAAAGTTTCTTGACAGTTGAAATGCGGATTCTTCGGTGCTACCACTGAAGTTAAGTAAATCAAAAAGGAGGCGAATCCATGTGCGGAATCGTAGGGTTATTTTTAAAAGACCCAAAGCTTGAACCCCAATTAGGGGCCATGCTGACAGACATGCTTATCACTATGACAGATCGCGGGCCTGATTCTGCTGGCATCGCGATCTATTCTTCGGCGGGTAAAGGGCTGGGCAAGCTTACCTTACAGTCGGCGAAACCTGATAAGGATTTCAAGGATCTGGATGGTGATTTGAAAGAGGCTATCGGCGCGCCCGTGGCGATGCAGGTGAAATCGACCCATGCCGTGCTGGAGGTTCCCTTGGGCCAACTCGACGCGGCGCGCGCGGCAGTTGCGCATCTGCGGCCAGAGGTCAAGGTGATGTCTTCGGGCGAGAATATCGAAATTTTCAAAGAGGTCGGCCTGCCAAAAGATGTGGCATCCCGCTTTGAAGTGGCCAAGATGGGTGGCACCCACGGCATTGGGCATACCCGTATGGCCACGGAAAGCGCTGTCACCACCATGGGCGCGCATCCGTTTTCGACGGGGCCCGATCAGTGTCTTGTGCACAATGGCAGCTTGTCGAATCACAACGGCGTGCGGCGCGAGTTGAAGCGTCTGGGCATGACGTTTGAGACGGAAAACGACACCGAGGTTGGCGCAGCTTTCATCAGTCACAAATTGCAAACGGGCGAGACCCTTGGCCGCGCACTTGAGGCGACGCTGACCGATCTTGACGGGTTCTTTACCTTTGTCGTCGGCACCCGCAACGGCTTTGGCGTGGTGCGTGACCCTATTGCTTGCAAACCCGCCGTTATGGCCGAAACCGATCAATACGTTGCCTTTGGCAGCGAATACCGCGCGCTGGTCAACCTACCGGGCATCGAAACTGCCCGCGTCTGGGAGCCAGAGCCCGCCACCGTCTACTTCTGGGAGCGTTGAGAGAATGCAGACTTTCGATCTGGGTAAAGAGGGGCTGCGCGCGCTGAATTCGTCTTTGCACGCGCTGAAAGGCCAGACCAACATGACCGCGTGGGAGGTAATCAACCCCAAGGGCGCGCATGCGATTGCGGCTGGCGTTGATGCGCCAGTGGACATCACAGTGCGCGGATCTACGGGCTATTACTGCGCAGGCATGAACAAGCTGGCCACGATCCGCATCAAAGGATCAGCCGGGCCTGGTGTGGCGGAAAACATGATGTCAGGCACTGTCATCATCGATGGTGATGCCAGCCAATATGCGGGGGCCACGGGGCGCGGTGGCCTTTTGATAATCAAGGGCAACGCGTCTAGCCGGTGCGGCATTTCGATGAAAGGCATCGACATTGTCGTGCATGGCAGCATTGGCCACATGTCCTGCTTTATGGCGCAATCGGGCAACATGGTTGTCTTGGGCGACGCAGGCGAGGCGCTGGGCGACAGCCTGTATGAGGCGCGTTTGTTCGTGCGCGGTTCGGTCAAATCGCTTGGCGCGGATTGTATCGAAAAAGAGATGCGTCCCGAACATATCGCCCTTCTGTCCGATCTTTTGAAACGCGGCGAGGCCGACGGCAAAGCGCGGCCCGAAGAGTTCAAGCGCTATGGCTCTGCCCGCAAACTATATAACTTTAACATCGACAATGCGTCGGCTTACTGAGGCGAGAGAATGACCGAATTCCCCAAAACACCGCCACGCTACTCGGCCACCTTCACCCCTGCGATCAACGCGGAAATCCGCCGTGCTGCGGCCTCGGGCATCTATGACATTCGCGGCGGCGGAACCAAGCGGCATCTGCCGCATTTCGATGACCTTCTGTTCCTTGGCGCGTCAATCTCGCGCTATCCGCTAGAAGGCTACCGCGAAAAATGCGCGACCGATGTTTGGCTTGGAACCCGTTTTGCCAAAAAGCCAATCCATTTGGAAATTCCAATCACCATCGCGGGCATGAGCTTTGGTGCGCTGTCTGGCCCCGCAAAAGAGGCGCTGGGCCGTGGGGCATCTGCAGCAGGCACCTCGACCACCACAGGTGACGGCGGCATGACCGAAGAAGAGCGCGGCCATTCCAAAACGCTGGTCTATCAATATCTGCCCAGCCGTTACGGCATGAACCCCGACGATTTGCGCCGTGCAGACGCCATCGAAGTTGTGGTGGGCCAAGGTGCAAAGCCAGGCGGCGGCGGTATGCTGCTGGGTCAGAAAATCTCGGATCGGGTTGCCAATATGCGCAACCTGCCAAAGGGGATTGACCAGCGCTCGGCCTGTCGGCATCCTGACTGGACTGGCCCTGATGATCTGGAGATCAAGATCATGGAAATTCGCGAAATCACCGATTGGGAAAAGCCGATCTATGTGAAAATCGGCGGCGCGCGCCCCTATTACGACACCGCTTTGGCGGTGAAGGCGGGGGCAGATGTGGTGGTGCTGGACGGTATGCAGGGCGGCACGGCGGCGACGCAGGATGTGTTCATCGAACATGTCGGCATGCCGATCTTGGCCTGTATTCCGCAGGCGGTGAAGGCGCTGCAAGACCTTGGCATGCACCGCAAAGTGCAACTGATCGTGTCGGGCGGTATCCGCTCTGGGGCCGATGTGGCAAAGGCAATGGCGCTGGGTGCGGATGCGGTGGCCATTGGCACTGCCGCACTGATCGCACTGGGCGATAATGATCCTATTTGGGAAGAGGAGTATCAAAAGCTGGGCACAACGGCAGACGCCTATGACGACTGGCACGAAGGCCGTGACCCTGCCGGAATCACCACCCAAGACCCCGAACTGTCCAAGCGGTTTGATCCTGTTCTGGGCGGCCGCCGCTTGAAGAACTACCTTAAGGTGATGACGCTAGAAGCGCAGACCATCGCGCGGGCTTGCGGCAAGAACCACTTGCACAATCTGGAACCAGAAGACCTGTGTTCGTTGACCATCGAAGCATCTGCAATGGCGGGAGTGCCTTTGGCGGGCACCAACTGGATACCTGGGCGGAATGGCGGCTTCTAAGCCGCCCCCCCTTAACAAAACATAAAAACGACAGGGAGGTTTAACATGGCGAAAGATCTTGCCAAATGGGCCAAGGATAAAGGCGTAAAGTATTTCATGGTGTCCTATACCGATTTGTTCGGTGGGCAGCGTGCGAAACTGGTGCCAACGCAAGCGATCAATGACATGGCAGTGGACGGGGCTGGCTTCGCTGGTTTTGCCACGTGGCTAGATCTGACCCCCGCGCACCCCGACATGATGGCGGTGCCCGATCCCGAATCGGCCATTCAACTGCCATGGAAGCGCGAAGTGGCATGGCTTGCCTCTAACTGCGTGATGGAAGAACAGCCGTTGGCACAGGCCCCGCGCAACGTGCTGCGCCGCCTGATCGAAGAGGCCGCCAAAGATGGCTTGCGGGTGAAAACGGGGGTCGAGCCTGAATTCTTTTTGCTCACGCCCGAAGGCGACAAGATCGCCGACCCCTATGACACCGCCGAAAAGCCCTGCTACGACCAGCAGGCCGTTATGCGCCAGTATGACTGCATCGCCGAGGTCTGCGATTATATGCTGGAACTGGGCTGGGAGGCCTATCAGAACGACCACGAAGATGCCACTGGCCAGTTCGAGATGAACTGGAAGTATGACGATGTGCTGCAAACCGCCGACAAGCATAGCTTTTTCAAGTTTATGATGAAATCGGTGGCCGAAAAACACGGGCTACGCGCCACATTCATGCCCAAGCCGTTCAAGGGCCTAACGGGTTCGGGCTGCCACGCGCATATCTCGGTTTGGTCATTGGATGGCAAAACCAACGCTTTTGCGGATAAGTCGAAAGAGCTGGGCCTGTCAGATCAGGGTCGCCATTTCCTAGGCGGCATCATGAAGCACGCCAGCGCCTTAGCTGCGATCTGCAACCCAACGGTCAACAGCTATAAACGCATCAACGCGCCGCGCACGTCTTCGGGGGCCACATGGGCACCCAATACTGTGACATGGACAGGCAATAACCGCACCCATATGGTGCGCGTGCCAGGCCCGGGGCGGTTTGAGTTGCGCTTGCCAGACGGGGCGGCTAACCCCTATCTGATGCAGGCGGTGATTTTGGCCGCAGGTCTGGACGGGGTACGTACCAAGGCCGATCCTGGGCGGCGCTATGACATCGATATGTACCAGATGGGCCATACGGTGAAAAACGCGCCGAAACTTCCGCTTAACCTGCTGGACGCGTTGCGCGAGTTTGACAAGGACAAGACGCTGAAATCCATGATGGGCGAAGAATTCTCGTCGGCGTTCCTAAAGCTGAAGCACAAAGAATGGGACAGCTATGCGTCGCATTTTTCAAAGTGGGAAACCGAAAACACGCTGGATATTTAATCCCAGCGCAGCACCAAAAAGATCGGCCCCGGGTGTTCCGGGGCCTTTTGAATTGCGGGTCTTACGCGACAGGGAATTCTGGCCCAGCGATATGCACGGCCAAAAGGCAGCCGTTCGGGGTATGGGAATTATGCTCGGTGCCATCGCGGTAGAACACCATATCGCCCGCACGCAGGATAGTGCCGTCGCTTTCGTGCAACTCACCTTCAAGGATCAAGAATTGCTCGTGCCCGTTGTGCCGGTGCCCCAGCGTCGTCATGCCCGCAGGCATGCGGTACACGTGAAAACCCGTGCCAAGCGCAATCCCGTCATCCAATTGCAGGATGCTGTCACCCAGTGCAGTGCCGTCTGGATAGACAAAGGCCTGAAAAGCAGCGGAATGGATATTGGCGATCTTGCGGTCGGCGGTGGCGATAGGTTTCATGGCGGGTTTCCTTGGGATTTTTGTCTATGAACAGTGTATTTGAACAGTGTATTTGGTGGAACCAGTGTATTTTGTTGACGCCAAGTCTTAGGGTGGCTTTCATATTGTATAGTATCAAAGGGAATATTGCCCCGAGCAAGAAAAATCAGCACTGGGCAGATGGCAGTGTCGCGTCACGCTTGCACATTTTTGCAGCGCGCAACCGCCAAAAACACGGACAGCCCAATGCTTTAAGGGCAGTTTCTATTTTTCACAGCAGGAATAATATTTGACACAGGCGCAACTCGGATTCTAACATCGCCTCAAGGCAGCGCGCGAAATTATCTGCCAGAATCGAATAGCCGGAGGTGTCCATGAAGAAAAGAGTAGCCGTCATTGGTGCGGGGCCGTCGGGGCTTGCGCAGTTGCGCGCGTTCCAGTCCGCTCAGGCCAAAGGGGCCGAGATTCCCGAAGTGGTCTGCTTTGAAAAGCAATCCAACTGGGGTGGCCTGTGGAACTATACTTGGCGCACCGGTTTGGACGAGCATGGCGAACCCGTTCATGGTTCGATGTATCGCTACCTTTGGTCGAACGGCCCAAAAGAGGGGCTGGAATTTGCCGACTATTCGTTTGAAGAGCATTTCGGCAAACAGATCGCCAGCTATCCGCCACGTGCAGTGCTGTTTGACTATATCGAAGGCCGCGTGAAAAAGGCTGGGGTTCGGGATTGGATCCGCTTTTCGTCCACTATTCGGATGGTGCGCTACAACAAGGATAAAAGCAATTTCACCGTCACCGTGCATGATCTGAAAAAGGACAGCATGTATGACGAAGAATTCGACCATGTGATCGTAGCTTCGGGCCATTTCAGCACGCCCAGCGTGCCAGAATATCTTGGATTCGACAAATTCCATGGCCGCGTGATGCACGCCCACGACTTCCGCGACGCGCGCGAATTTACGGGCAAAGACCTATTGTTGCTGGGCTCGTCCTATTCAGCCGAAGATGTCGGCAGCCAGTGCTGGAAATATGGGGCCAAGTCGATCACTGTGGCCTATCGCAACGCGCCAATGGGCTTTGACTGGCCCGACAACTGGCAAGAAGTCCCTGCGCTGTTGCGGATGGACGAGGATACCGCCTATTTCAAGGACGGCACCTCGAAGAAAATCGACGCCATCATACTGTGCACAGGCTACAAGCACCACTTCCCCTACCTGCCCGACGATCTGCGTCTAAAAACCGCAAACCGTTTGGCAACGGCGGACTTGTATAAAGGTGTCGCATGGGTGCATAACCCCAAGTTGTTTTACATCGGCATGCAAGATCAATGGTTTACCTTCAACATGTTCGATGCCCAAGCTTGGTGGGTGCGCGATGCAATTATGGGGCGCATTGCGATTCCGTCTGACAAAAATGCGCTGCAAAAAGACGTGGCAGACCGCGTGGCGGGCGAAGATGCAGGCCAAGACGCCCACGATGCGATCCACTATCAAGGCGACTACATAAAGGAACTGGTCGCAGAAACTGACTATCCGACCTTTGACGTTGACGGCGCCTGTGAGGCCTTCTTCGAGTGGAAAGAGCATAAGAAAAAAGACGTCATGGCATTTCGCGACAATGCCTACAAATCCGTCATCACGGGCACGATGGCCCCAGTGCACCACACGCCGTGGAAACATGCACTGGAAGATTCGATGGAAAGCTATCTAGAAAACTGATCCCATTGCATCGCCAAAAGGCCCTTGGCGCAACGCTGGGGGCCTTTTGTTTAAAATTAAGGCAGTTCGACCCATGGCAGCTTGGGCCGCCCGACCCCAAGGAAACATTTTTTCCCCAAAAGATAAAATTCTTCTCGCGTTGCGAGCGGCCTCGTGCTTTCAATGTGGCATCGCGTCGCAGTACATAAATCGTCTACGCCGATATGCGGTCACGTAGGAACAAGGAGACAAGGCCCAGCCAGTCAGACGTAAGGCAGGAGGGTAACTTGAAAATCAACGTGCGGAGGGGGTGGCAAGGTGCCTCCCAGCATCCGCCGAGTTCAACAGGAGAAAAGGGACATGACAGACAAAGCTGGATCGGGCCAGATGGTTCGAGCGCTGGATTGGAAGGGTGCATTTTGGGTTGCGGCAGGTGTGCCGCCTTTGGTGCTGTTCTCAATTGGTGGGATCGCGGGAACGACGGGCAAACTCGCCTTCGCGGTCTGGATGATCTCGATGGTGATGGGGTTTTTGCAAAGCTTTACCTACGCAGAAATGGCGGGGATGTTCGGTAACAAGTCGGGCGGGACAAGCATTTATGGTGCAACCGCATGGCTGCGTTATTCCAAGCTGATTGCGCCCCTTTCGGTGTGGTGCAACTGGTTTGCATGGTCGCCCGTGTTGTCATTGGGCTGCGCCATTGCGGCGGGTTACATTTTAAACGCGCTTTTCCCGATTCCCTTGGCTGAAAGCCAGCAGGTGATCGATTGGGTCGCGGCGAATATTGCCAGTTACACCGCTGAAACCCAATCGGTGATGGAATATATGGCGGCTAATGCGGGTGTGACGGCTGAGGATGCTATCAAGGCTGTTGCAGCCGCCGATGGTGTGTCTGCAATGACCCCGTGGTTCCGCGTGTTCGAAGCCTTTGCCCTGAACATTCCGGGCCTTGGAACACTGCACTTCAACTCGACCTTCCTGATCGGTGTTGCGCTGATGCTGGTCATTATGACCATCCAGCATCGCGGTATTGCTTCGACCGCGACTGCCCAGAAATGGTTGGCGATCATCGTTCTGGTGCCTTTGCTGCTGGTGGGCCTTGTGCCAATCTTCACGGGCGCAATCAACACTATGAACGTCACCAATCTGCTGCCCCCAACGGCCGCCTATTCGGGCGTGGACGGCGAATGGAATATCGGCGGCTGGACGCTGTTCTTGGGCGGTCTGTATATCGCAGCATGGTCGACCTACGGCTTTGAAACTGCCGTTTGCTATACTGCCGAACTAAAAGACCCCAAGCGCGACACGTTCCGCGCTATCTTCTATTCTGGCCTTTTGTGTGCGGTGTTCTTCTTTCTAATCCCCTTCTCGTTCCAAGGGGTCTTGGGCCAAGAGGGTATGCTGGCCGCTGGCATTGTTGACGGCACAGGCGTGGGCGAAGCGCTGGGCAATATGATTGGCGGCGGGCCAGTGATTACCCAAATCTTCGTGATCTTGATGATTATGGCGTTGTTCATGGCAATCATGACAGCGCTCGCTGGTTCCTCGCGCACGCTGTATCAGGGGTCGAAAGACGGCTGGCTGCCCAAGTATCTATCCACAGTCAACGACAAGGGAGTGCCATCCAAAGCGATGTGGACTGACTTCGGCTTTAACGTAATCTTGCTTGCGCTGGCCTCGGACGTGGGTGGGTATTTCTACGTTCTAGCTATCTCGAACGTTGGCTACATCCTGTTCAACTTCTTGAACCTGAACGCAGGATGGATCCACCGCATCGATTCGGCGCATATTGAACGTCCGTGGAAAGCACCGACTGTGCTGATCGGCATTAACACAGTTCTGGCTTTCGTCAACGCGCTGTTCCTTGGCGCGGGTGCCAAAGTTTGGGGCTATGAAAATGCGCTGTGGGCGGGGCTGATCTTTGCTTCGTTCATTATTCCGGTGTTCTGGTATCGCCATTACCAGCAAGATGGCGGCAAGTTCCCGAAAGAGACCTATATCGATCTTGGGCTTGCCGAGGGTGATATGGGCGAGCGTAAGGCAGGAATGCTGCCCTATCTGGCCCTTGTGGCTGGGGCTGCGGTGGTACTTTTGTCTAACTGGTTCTTTGTGCTGCCCGTCTAAAGGCGCGCCTTATGCTTAATCCGAAAGGGGCTGCGAAAGTGGCCCCTTTTTTAAGCAAGAATGTTTTCTGGCAAGAAAAAAAATTGCACTTCATTATTGATTTTCGCCGCGAAGCCTCACAAACTTGCCCAAAATGAACGTAGCTCAGGGAGACTGCAGATGACCAATTCTTGGCGCTTTTCAACGCTGGGTGACCGCCACCGCGCGCTTGGCTCTAACTTGGAAGACTGGTCGGGCATGGGCACCGCTTGGTCTTATGAGAAAGGCGACCCCGATGCCGAATACATGGCGATCCGCACCAAGGCGGGCCTTATGGATGTATCGGGCCTGAAAAAGGTGCATATCACGGGCCATGCAGCCGCCCATGTCATTGAACGCGCCACCACGCGCAACATGGAAAAGCTGATGCCGGGCCGCGCGGTTTACGCCTGTATGCTGAACGACGCGGGCAAGTTCGTGGATGACTGTGTGATTTACCGCATGGGGCCAGACAGCTTTATGGTTGTGCATGGGTCGGGCCAAGGGCATGAACAACTGACCATGGCCGCCACGGGGCGCGATGTGTCGGTGCGTTTTGACGACAATTTGCACGATCTGTCCTTGCAAGGGCCGCTGGCGGTGGATTATCTGGAAAAGCACATTCCAGGCATTCGCAATTTGGCCTATTTCAGCCATATGGGCGCAAGCCTGTTTGGCAAGCCGATCACCATCAGCCGCACGGGTTACACGGGCGAGCGTGGTTATGAGATTTTTTGCCGTGGGCAAGATGCCGTAATGATCTGGGATCGCATTCTAGCAGAAGGCGCCAGCATGGGCATCATCCCGTGCCGCTTTACCACGCTGGATATGCTGCGCACCGAATCGTATCTTTTGTTCTTTCCGTTTGATAATTCGGAAATGTATCCGTTCGAAAACGAAGGCCCGGGTGACACCCTGTGGGAACTGGGCCTTGATTTCACCGTCTCGCCCGGCAAGGTTGGCTTTCGCGGTGCCGAAGAGCATTACCGTTTAAAGGGCCGCGAGCGGTTCAAGATTTCTGGCATGATGCTGGAAGGCAAGAATGTGCCCGGCAACGGCGCGCCCGTGTTTAAAGATGGCGTCAAGGTGGGCGTTGTCACCCAAGCAATGCACTCGCCCCTGAACGACTGGACTGTGGCAATCGCCCGCCTGCCCGTGGCCGATGCCAATAACGGCACTGCTTTGGAAGTGCGCTGCGGCACGCATGGCCCGATACAGGTCAAGTCGGCATCCCTGCCGTTCTACGACATCGACAAGAAACGCCGCACCGTTCAGGGATAACACTGCGCCACCCCGCGACGGGCCTGCCCCCGTTTGGCAGGCCCGTCGCGAGAGCGTTTAGGAACAGATCAATGGGCAAAGTGCAGACAAGATGACAAAGACCGAGTTTCCTTCTTCAATGATAAGTCGCCCTGTGTACGGCGTGCTTGAACCGCGCCCAGGCGCGGTTCATCTGATCGTGGCCGATGGCGAAGGGGCAAAAGCGGTGGCCGATCTGGTTTCCAAAGACCCCAGCATTTTGCACAAATCCCATATCCTTTACACCGCAGGCCCAAATGGCACCGATCAGTGGGACAGCATAAACGCGCTTGGGGCCAAGCAGGCGCAAAAGGCTGCCTCTATCCCAACCCTATTGTTCCGTCTGGCGCGCGTGCTGCAAGATGCGCCGATGGGCGCGCAGGTGTATCTGACAGGCACCGAAGGTTTGATGGGGCAGGCCGAGCGCGATGTTATGGCCTTGGGCTTTCCCCATGCCGACATTCAAAAAGAACATCGCGGATCAACCATGCGCCGCGTGCAATGCGTGCATTGCAAGGGCATCACCGAGAATGTGAAAACCGATCCATTCCCATGCAGCCATTGCGGGCTGCACCTGTTTGTGCGCGACCACTATTCACGCCGTTTGGCGGCCTTTCAGGGCGTGAACATTGATGCAGAGGAAAAGGGGCATATCCCCCCAGCGGTGGAGCGGTTTAAATGAGCGGCGGTGCAAAACTGAATGTCCGCGTGGCCGAAGTGGTGCCCGTCAACGACCTGATAACGCGGTTCCGCTTTGTCGCCCGTGATGGCAGCGATCTGCCAGCCTTTTCGGGTGGCGCGCATACTGTGGTGGAAATGGACGACCATGGCACGCGGCGACTGAACCCCTATTCGCTGATGTCCGATCCCGAAGATCGTTCAGGCTATGAAATCTCGGTGCGGCGCGATGATGCGGGGCGGGGCGGGTCTTTGTTTATGCACACCCATATCAAAGCAGGCACAGAGATGGTGCTAAGCCATCCGATGAACCTGTTTCCGCTGGATAACCGCGCGCGCAAGCATCTGTTTTTGGCGGGCGGCATTGGGATTACGCCCTTTTTGGCGATGATGCACCAACTGGCCCGCTTTAGCGGCAAGTTTGAATTGCACTACGCCGCGCGCAACCCCGCGCTGTGCGCCTATGGCGATGTGCTGAAAGCTGCGCATGGCGATAAGATAAACCTGTATTTTGACGAAATGGGCCAGCAAATGCCCTTGGCCGATATTCTGGCGCGGCAACCCATTGGCACACATCTTTACTGCTGTGGGCCAAAGGGAATGCTAAACTGGGTGCGCGCCACGGCAAATGCGGCAGGCATGCCCGAACATGCCGTGCATTTCGAAGAATTCACCGCGCCTGCCACCGGCGATCGCTTTGAGGTCGAACTTGCCGCATCGGGCAAGACCATATCGGTTGGCAAGGCCCAATCTTTGCTAGAGGCGATGGAGGCCGCTGGCGTCGATGCGCCATACCTTTGCCGTGGCGGTGCCTGCGGGCAGTGCGAGACGAACGTCATCCGCTGCGATGGTCATATTGACCACCGCGACCATTGGCTTTCGCCCGATGAAGTGGCCAGCAACACCAAAATCATGCCCTGCGTCAGTCGGTTCACCGGCACGGCGCTGGTGATCGACAGATAGGAGCGCGCGATGAGCCTTGATTTCAAATACGGCTTTGATGACTTTTTTCGCGACGAGACTTATTGCGACGACTTCACCTATCGCAATTCTCCCGCCGCGATCCGCCGCTTTCCGTTTCCGTTTGACCGCGACGATTACATGTATTCGGTCAACATGGAGCCGCATGTGGCAGGGCGCAAAGGGTCGGTCTTTGAGCATACCTTTGACGTGGACGAGCATTACCTAAGTGAGATGCGCGACCGCGCGCGCGTGCTGGCCAGCGACCCGCTGCGCTGCCAATCCTTGCCGCATATGACGCTGGCAGGATGGGATCTGCTGGAACTTATTATGGAAACCAAGGCGCGCGAATACCCGCAGTGGTTTTCGCTGGCCAAGGATGGGAACCGCTGGCATTGGATCAACCGCCCCTTGGGCATTGACCAGAAGTTCACCTTTCTAGACGAGTCCACCCTACCGTATGGGCCAATGGAATACATCAGCCGCCAGACCCAAGGTGATTTTACCTTGCAAGATGAACGCGAAGGCACGCTGTGGGTGGATGCGGGAATGGTGACCACGCAGGCCGATTGGTCGCTTGATTTCAACATCGGAATGAACTTTCACGAATGGCACGCGCCTGTGCCTTTGGCACATGAAAAGGGCATTTTTGATCGTGCGCTTAAGTTTCTGATGAAGCTGCAGCAGGGCTCACCCGTGCGGCGTTACAACTGGACGATGACGGTGAACCCGCTGCTGGACACTGCGCCAGAAACATATCCCGACTGGGGCCATATGCGCACCGCGCTAACGCCAAAGAACATGGGCCATATGATGCACCTGCGGGTCGAACTGCAGACGCTGTACCGCCTGCCACGGTCTAACGCGATTTGCTTTGATATTCGCGCCTACCTTGGCAAGTTTGAAGAGCTGGTCACAGTGCCAAAATGGGGCCGCCGCCTCCACCGCGTGGTGCGCGATCTGCACCCTGATCTGGCCGCCTACAAAGGCTTTTTGCGCAACCGCGATGAGATGACCCAGTGGCTGTCACAGTATGACGATGGTCAGCCCACCTCGCCCGGTTGGTGGCCCGAAGACTGACAGGAGACAGGAAATGCTTGGCGAGGGCCCGCTGCGTTTTGGATTCCTGATGTTTCCAGGATTTCCGATGGCGTGCTTGACCTCGGCGATCGAGCCTTTGCGCGCGGCTAATGAAATTATGGGGCGGCGCGAATTTGTATGGCAGTTGGTGGCAGAAACCAATGCGCCTGTGCGATCTTCTGCCGAAGTGCGGTTCCAGCCTGACGTGACCTTGGCCGAACTGGCGGGCGTGGATCACCTGTATCTGATCTCGCCGCCCACCGCCGAATTTGCTGACCCGCGCCAAAGCCCCGCGCGCCTGCGCTGGCTTGATCGCACGGGGCTAACGCTGGGCGCGTTTTCGGGCGGGATATTTCCGCTGGCGCGCGCGGGCCTGATGGAGGGGCGCGGCTGTTCAGTTCATTGGTGCTATGAGGCTGCTTTCAAGGCAGAGTTCCCCGATGTAAAGGCCTCAGAGGCGCTGATTTTGCGCGATAAGCGGCGCATCACGGCGTCTGGCGCGGGCGTGGTGTTTGATCTGATGCTGCGGCTGATCGAGGAACGTCTGGGCCGCCAATGCATGACCGAAGTTGCGTGCTGGTTCCAGCACCCCTTTGTGCGCGATGAGGATGCAAGCCAAAAGGTGCCCGTGGCGCGTACCGCATCCACCGCCGACCGCCTGACCCCGCCCATCCGCAAGGCGATACGGCTTTTCGAAACCCATGTCGAAGACCCGCTTCGCATCCCTGACGTGGCGGCGGCAGTGGACATGTCGGGGCGGCATTTTGAGCGGCTGTTCAAACGGGAAACGGGGCAAAGCCCGCTGCGCTATTACCGCCATTTGCGGCTGGCCAAGGCGCGGCAACGGGTGCTCTATTCTAATGATAACCTGCGCGAGATTGCTGTGGCTGTAGGCTATGTGACATTGGCCCGAATGGCGCGGCATTATCACGAACTGTTCGGCGTCAGCCCCAAAGATGAACGCCGTCTCGCCTCGGGCCTAAACCAGCCTGTGCCTGTGGCAGCAGAATAGCCCATAAGGCCACCGCGCCTTAGCCTTGCAGAGACAGCGCTGCAATCCCTGCGAAGACGGTGATGATGCCCAGCCATTGCACGGGAAGAACGGCTTCCTTTAGGAACTTCCACGCTAGAAGGATGGTTAGCACGCCAAAAAGGGACGAGCTGATGGCGGCATATTCTGGGTTGGGCAGACGAGCCGACAGGGTGACAAGGCTGATTGCAAGGGCATCCAGAACCCCCATCAGCGCCAGGGGGCGCCCTGTGCCAGTGGGTGCGCGCAAAGGCACCCGCACGGCAAGTACTATGGTAAAGACAACGGCCAGCGCCGCCACACGCGTCACCGCAATCGAGGCCATTTCATCACCCTGCCGCGCCCCTTCTTGCGCCAGCCAAAGGCTTGCCGCAAAGCCGACACTCCCCAACACCGACCAAAGCATCGCCTCGCCTGGCCGCGTGCCATGGCTTTGGCCTGCTTCGGCCCGCCCAGTCAGCGCCACAATGACGATCCCGCCCACAACCGCCAAAACCGCAAGCAGTTCTATCAGCGACACCGCCTTGCCGCCGAAGGCCGCGAACCCCAGCGAGATCATTGGAAAAGACCCCAGAATTGGGGCAACCAGACGCACGGGGGCCAGACTAAAGGCGCGGTAAAGCGCGCCCATGCCCACCGCATAGGCAAGCCCTGCCACAGCCGAAAAGCCATAGGCGGGCGCTGTCATTGCGCCCCAATCGGCGATCAGCGCAGTTGGCAGTGCCAAAGCCACCAAACCCGCGGCAAAAACCACCAGCATCATCGGCAATACACGCACCCGTTGCCCGATCTTGCGCACCAAAAGGTCATGCACCGCCCAAGCGCAGGCTGCTGTTAAACCGCAGATCAGTGCCAGCATTTTGTGTCCTTCCGCAAAAGTCGTGCTTGTGCCATCGTTGGATGGTTGTTATTCTTGTGAAGAAACAAGTTTTAACAGCAATAAAACTTACGGCAAGGGCCACCTCATGCTTGACACCCCTTATCCCAGTATCATTTCAGGGCCACCGCGCCCCTCGCGCATTCTGACACCGCGCGATCTGGAACGCCACCATGGGCGAGAGCGGCATGTAATTGCGGGCGGTGGGGCTATGATGCTGCGCCTTGGCGCGGGCGATCGCCTGACCTTGGTGAACGACGAAGGCGGGCAGATTGTAGAATTGCTCGCCACCACAGCCGAAGGCAGGATTGATGCGAGCATTTTGGGGCAGGCGTCCAATTCGGGTGCCGAGGGGCTAAAAGCCATGCTGGCCTTGGGCGATGCGGCGGGCGGCGGGATTACCGCCCTGCGCCGTGGTATCGCGGCCAAGGGCATTGATCTGGCCCGCGCCGCTGGCCTGCGCCTGTTCGCGCCCGATACCAACGCCGGCACGCGGGCAGATTTGACCGCGCTTGATGATGGCTGGCTGATCGTTGCCGCCCCGGGCCTGCCCATGTCCCCCGACGCGCAAGACACCGCCACACCGATCACCTTGCATCTGCACCGCGCCAATCTGCGCGAGATGGGCAAATTTGATCTGCCCGACCCCCTGGCCGACCCAGTGCTTGACCTGAGGGTGAAATCAGCCACCGCCGAATCCTACTTCGTCAAGGCGGGCGACTATATCCAGATCATTGATGTCGAAGGACGCCAATGCACTGATTTTCAGTGCTTTGACGCCCGCAAGCTGGACAAGGGCATTCAGCATGCGCTGGACGTCACCACTTCGCGCACGCTGATGGGCCACGCTTATTCCATGCCTGGCCTGCATTCCAAATACTTTGACCAAGACTGGGTGCCACTGGTCGAGGTGGTGCAAGACACTGTGGGCCGCCATGATGCTTTCGCCATGGCCTGCGCGTCAAAATACTATGACGACATCGGCTATCCTGGCCATACCAACTGTTCGGACAATTTCAACGGCGCTTTGGCACAGCACGGGGTCGATGCCCGCCCCGGGTGGATGGCGGTCAATTTGTTCTTCAACACCAATATCGATGCCCATGGCGTGCTGATCTCGGACGAGCCATGGTCGCGGCCTGGGGATTACGTGCTGATGCGGGCGCTAACCGATCTAGTCTGCGTCAATTCCGCCTGCCCTGATGATACCTCGCCCGCGAATGGGTGGTATCTGTCCGATATTCATGTTCGCACCTATTCGGGTGCAGAAAAATTCAGCCGTTCCATCGCCTATCGCCCCACGCCGGAGTCAGAGCCGAAGATGACCAAAGAAACCGCCTTTCACGCGCCGATTTCTGCCAAGACCCGCAATGTTGTGGAATACAAAGGCTATTGGCTGCCCAATGTCTATTCCTCCAACGGAGCGATCGAAGAATACTGGGCCTGCCGTGAAAAGGCCGTCGTTCTAGATCTGTCGCCCTTGCGCAAATTCGAAGTCACTGGCCCAGATGCCGAGGCGCTGATGCAATGGTGCCTGACGCGCGACATGAAGAAACTGTCGGTGGGGCAGGTGGTCTATTCGGCCATGTGCTATGAACACGGCGGGATGATCGATGACGGTACGGTGTTCCGCCTGGGCCGCGATCAGTTCCGCTGGATTGGCGGCGATGATTATTCAGGCGTTTGGCTGCGCGAGCAGGCCGAAAAACTGGGGCTGAAGGTGATGGTGCGCTCATCGACAGACCAGTTGCACAATCTGGCCGTTCAGGGGCCAAACTCGCGCGAGATTATCAAGCGCATGATTTGGACTGCGCCGCATCAACCCACCATCGAAGAACTGGGCTGGTTCCGCCTAACGGTGGGCCGTATCGGCGGACCAACGGGCGCGCCTGTGGTTGTTTCGCGCACGGGTTATACGGGGGAACTTGGCTTTGAAATCTTTTGCCACCCCAAAGACGGCACGGCGGTTTATGATGCTGTCTGGGCCAATGGCGGCGATCTGGGGTTAAAGCCTATGGGCCTTGCCGCACTTGATATGGTGCGAATCGAGGCTGGGCTAATCTTTGCGGGCTATGATTTTTCCGATCAAACCGACCCGTTCGAGGCAGGCATAGGGTTTACTGTGCCGCTAAAGACCAAGACCGATGATTTCATCGGGCGCGAGGCGCTGATCCGCCGCAAAGAGAACTCTTTGCACAAATTCGTAGGGCTAGATATTGACGCCAATGTCGATGTCGGCCACGGCGACCCTGTGCATCTGGGCCGCGCGCAGGTGGGCGTTGTGACATCTTCTATGCGCTCGCCCCTGCTCGGCAAAAACATCGCCCTTGCGCGCGTGGATGTGGCCCATGTGGCCGTGGGCACCGCGCTAGAGGTCGGCAAGCTTGACGGTCAGCAAAAACGGCTTCCTGCCGTGATCGTGCCATTGTCGCATTACGACCCGAAAAAGACCCGCCCTCAAAGCTGACATAGTATTGTCGTTGCGCACCCAAATCGGCGGAGGTGCAAAAGGCGGGGCAGGATCGGGTAAACAAAATTGTAACTTGGGCACAGCTTTGCACACCATCTTGCCACCGCCCGCAACAGCCCCTATATGAGGAACCGAGAGGTTGGCGCGGGCAGGCACCTCGCCAACCCGGTCAGGTCCGGAAGGAAGCAGCCGTAACGAGCCCCGCTTGGGTCGTTGTCAGCCTCTCACCTTATTCCAAGATCACCCCAGCCGCGCGCATCGCAGCCTGCATATCGGACAGCGATCCGTTCAGATCAATTGCGCGGCAAAGGTCTGACTGCACCGTCACGCAATACCCCAGCTTTGCGGCATCCAATGCCGAGTAGGCCACGCAATAATCA
Source organism: Pseudorhodobacter antarcticus (assembly GCA_945862435.1). Taxonomy (GTDB): domain Bacteria; phylum Pseudomonadota; class Alphaproteobacteria; order Rhodobacterales; family Rhodobacteraceae; genus Cypionkella; species Cypionkella antarctica_C. The sequence continues at coordinate 25,133 of CAMAXX010000019.1, read as the reverse complement.
AGGGCAAGGCCGACCAACACCACATCCTTAACCCCGCAATCCTGCAAATAGCCGTGCAGGCCAGTGGGGGTGGCGCGGTCATTTTCAAAAAACGCTGAATAGCTGTCGATCTGCGGGCGGAACCCTTTGCGCAAGATCATTTGGGCAGATGCCGTGTTTAGCGCAGGGTGAAATGCCGCCCCATCGCTGCCTTGCACGCAGTGGCGCGGCCATAGAACTTGTGGGCCATAGGGCATATCCACCACCGAAAACGCCGCCGCCCCCGCGTGGTTATCGGCAAAGGATGTGTGATCCGCAGGATGCCAATCTTGCGTTAAAACCACCGTCTCAAACCCGCCCATCAGGGCGTTGATACCGCCTACAATCTTATCCCCGCCAGCAACTGCCAGTGCGCCGTGCGGGCAAAAATCGTTCTGAACGTCGATCACGATAAGGGCTTTGGTCATGGCATCCTCCAGTTGCAGCATGGCTAAGGCGCGTCTGTGGCAAGGTCAAGCACATGCAAAAACGTGGCCCTTGATGCAGGCAGCTTGCGGGCGTAAACAGCGCGCATGATAACAATCGCCGCCCTTTATCATTTTGCGCGGGTAACAGACCCCGCCGTGCTGCGCCCCGCGCTGGGCGATATCTGCGCGCAAACCGGCGTGCGCGGATCGCTGCTGATCGCGCGCGAAGGGATCAACGGCACCATTGCGGGCGCGGGCGAAGGCGTTGCCACCGTGTTGGCCTATATTCGCGCGCAAGATGGCTTTACCGCGCTAGAGCATAAGGAATCTTATGCCGAGGCCATGCCCTTTGGCCGCATGAAGGTGAAACTTAAGCGCGAGATTGTCACCATGGGCATCCCCAATGTTGACCCGCGCGCGCAGGTTGGCAGCTATGTTGCCCCTAAAGATTGGAACGCGCTGATCGCCAGCGAAGACGTGGCGGTGATCGACACCCGCAATGATTACGAGGTGGGCATCGGCACCTTCAAAGGTGCGGTTGACCCTGACATCCGCAGCTTTCGCGACTTTCCCGCATGGTGGCAGGCCCACAAAGACGAATATCGCGGCAAGCGGATTGCGATGTTTTGCACAGGCGGGATTCGCTGCGAAAAATCCACCAATTACCTTTTGTCCCAAGGTGTGAACAAGGTGTTTCACCTAAAAGGCGGGATTTTGAAATACCTTGAAGAGGTGCCCGCCGAGCAAAGCCAATGGCACGGCGAATGTTATGTGTTCGATGGGCGCGTGTCGGTCGGCCATGGGCTAAAGCCCGGCCCCTATGACAGTTGCCACGGCTGCCGCAGGCCGATCAGCGCCGCAGATAAGGCCAGCCCGCTGTATGAACGGGGGGCTTGCTGCCCTGCCTGCGCGGGCGAACATACCGAAGCCGACCGCAATCGTTTTCGGGAACGTCAGCGCCAGCTTGACCTTGCCGCCCAGCGCGGCGCGCAGGTATTTGTCGCCAACCGTTTGGACTAGTCTTGATTTCGCCCATCGCATGCGCCACAGGTGGAACACCGAAAAGATAGGCGTATCATGGCACAAAATAACCGCATCGACCAAACCTTTGCACGGCTGAAAGCGGCCCGCAAAAAGGCGTTCGTGGCCTATATCATGGCGGGCGATCCTGATGTGGCGCGATCCTTGGCGGTGATGCAGGGTCTGCCCAGCGCGGGCGTGGATGTTATCGAACTGGGCCTGCCATTTACTGACCCAATGGCGGATGGCGAGACGATCCAACTTGCAGGTCAGCGCGCACTAGAAGGCGGCATGACGCTGGATAAGACACTGGACATGGTGCGCGCCTTTCGTGCGGGCAACCAAGACACGCCGATTGTGATGATGGGCTATTACAACCCCATCTATGCGCGCGGGGTGGAACTGTTCCTGCGTCAAGCGAATGATGCTGGCATTGACGGGCTTATCATCGTCGATCTGCCGCCCGAGGAAGATAGCGAACTGTGCATCCCCGCGCAGGCTGCGGGCATCAATTTCATCCGTTTGGCCACGCCCACAACCGATGCAAAACGCCTGCCAACGGTGCTGCAAAACACATCTGGCTTTGTCTATTACGTCTCGGTTACGGGAACGACTGGTGCCGCCGCCGCCAAACCATCCGATGTGGCCCCAGAAGTGGCGCGCATTAAGGCCAGCACCGATTTGCCAATCATTGTCGGCTTTGGCATCAACACACCGGGCACCGCGCGCGACATTGCCAGCGTTGCCGATGGCTGCGTTGTGGGCAGCGCGATTGTTAAAGAAATCGCCGGCGGCAAGCCTGTCGAACAGATTTTGGCCTTTGTCGCGTCTCTGGCGGCGGGCGCCCATTCGGCCTAACGCCACGTATCTCGTGACTTTGGACGCCGCGCGGGGCATGTCTTGGCAAAGGAGCGCGCCATGCCTTACCCTACCCTAATGTCGCCGATTACACTTGGGCCGCTGACCCTAAAGAACCGCGTTGTGATGGGGTCGATGCATACGGGGCTAGAGGAAGGCCACGATCCTGCCCCCCTTGCCGCGTTTTATGCCGAGCGCGCTGCGGGCGGGGTGGGCCTGATCGTGACGGGCGGTATTGCGCCCAATCCGCATGGCGCAGTCTATGCTGGCGCGGCGGGGCTGTTCAGCGATAAAGACATCACCTTTCACCGCAGCGTCACAGACGCGGTGCATCAAAGCGGCGGGCGCATTGCGATGCAAATTCTGCACGCAGGCCGCTATGCCTATTCGCCGGGCTGCGTTGCCCCCTCGCCAATCAAATCACCCATTTCCCCCTTTGCCCCGCGCGAGTTGACCGGCGATGAGGTTAATGCAGAACTGAACGATTTCGTCACCTCTGCCTTGCGCGCGCGGCAGGCAGGTTATGACGGGGTCGAGGTGATGGGGTCAGAGGGGTATTTTCTGAACCAATTTCTGGTTACCCATACCAACAAGCGCGGCGATGAATGGGGCGGCGATTATGCGGGTCGCATGCGCGCACCCGTGCAGGCTGTGGCCCGTATCCGCGCTGCGCTGGGCCCAGATTTTCTGATCATCTACCGCATTTCGCTGATTGACCTGATCCCAAATGGCAGCACATGGGACGAGGTCTTGCACCTTGCCCGCGCCATCAAAAAGGCTGGCGCGAATGTGCTAAACACGGGGATAGGCTGGCACGAAGCGCGGGTTCCTACCATTGCGACATCCGTGCCGCGCGGGGCCTTTGTGCATTTGGCCGCAAAGCTGAAGGCGGCGCAAATCTTGCCCGTCATCGCCACAAACCGCATCAATACGCCCGATCTTGCCGAAGATATTTTGGCGCGCGGTGATGCTGACCTGATTTCGATGGCGCGGCCATTTCTGGCCGACAGTGCCTTTGTCGCCAAAGCGGCGGCAGGGCAGGCGGCGCAGATTGCTCCCTGCATCGCCTGCAACCAAGCCTGCCTTGACCATACGTTTTCGGGCAAATCGGCCACCTGTCTGGTAAACCCCCGTGCGGGGCGAGAGCTGTCCTTGCGCTACGATCCTGCTGCCACTTTAAAACGCATCACCATTGTCGGCGGCGGGGCAGCGGGGATGATGGCGGCGATAGTCGCCGCCACGCGCGGGCATAGCGTAACCCTTTATGAGGCTGCGGGCGCGTTGGGTGGGCAGTTAAACCTTGCCAAACAAGTACCAGGGAAAGAAGAGTTTCTGGGCCTTGTGGCATGGTTCACCGCCGAAGTGGCGCGTCTTGGCGTGGTCGTGAACCTGAATGTCCGCGCTGATCTGAATGACTTGATCGGCGCGGATGAGGTGATAATCGCCACAGGCACGGCCCCCCGCGCGCTGGCAATTGATGGTGCAGACAGCGCCCTGACCTACGCCGATGTGTTGCGCGGTGCCCCTGTTGGCCCCCGCGTGGCGGTGATTGGCGCAGGGGCGATTGGCTTTGATGTGGCAGAATATTTGGTGACTGGTGCGCACAGCCCTAGCCTTGATTTGGCCCATTGGCAGCGCGAATGGGGCGTGGGTGACCCCGCAGTGCAGGCAGGCGGTTTGTCCACTCCTCAGCCCGATGCCCCCGCCCGCCAAGTGACGCTAATGCAGCGCAAAGCTGGCAAACTAGGGCGCAGGCTTGGCAAAACCACAGGCTGGATTCACCGCGCCCAACTAGAGGCGAAGGGTGTGGAGATGCTGGCCAGTGTCGCGTATCGCGCCATCACCAAGAAGGGCGTTCTGATCGCGCAAAACGGGCTGGAACGTTTGATCGAGGTGGACAGCGTTGTCATCTGCGCAGGCCAAATCAGCCAGCGTGATTTGGCAGATCAGGCAATTGCCGCGGGCCTGCGCGTTCATATCATCGGCGGGGCAGATGTGGCTGCCGAACTTGACGCCAAACGCGCGATTGCGCAGGGCGCGGAACTGGCGGCGGCGATTTAGAGGTGGCCTATGCCAAACGCGTATTGCGCTTAGGGGCAAATTTCAAAGGCAGTTTGAGTGTTTAGGATCGTTTGGTTTCGGCCATTTGCTTTGGCATGATAAAGCGCCGCATCGGCCAATTCGACACATGCTTCCAAATCCAAATCGCTGGCGGGCTGGCGCGTTACAATGCCAATGCTGACGGTCACGGGCATGCCTATCTGGGCAACCGATCGCGCCGCAAGATGGACACGGCGCGCAAAGGCCCCTGCGCCATATTGATCCGCGCCAAGCAGGCAGCACACAAACTCTTCGCCACCAAAGCGGGCAGACACCTCGCTTTTGCGCGCGGTCGCCCGCAGATTTCGGCCAAATGTGCTAAGAACTTGGTCACCAGCGGCATGGCCAAAACTGTCATTAATGGATTTGAAATGGTCGATGTCGATCATCACAAAGCTAATCGGTTGGCCCGTGCGGTCGGCACTGTGCAGATCACGCTGGGCATTTGCCTCAAACGAGCGTCTGTTGGGCAGGCCCGTCAGGGTGTCAGTCAACGCCAAAGTCTCCATTTTGTCGGCATATGCTTTTATCTCTTCGCGCGCGGTCACCAGATCTTCGTAAATCTTGTTTCGATTTTCTGATTGGGTGATGCACCAGATCACATAGGGGTCTGTGCCATCGTAAACCTGCGCATTGGCCACGGCGGGCATACGTGCGCCTTGGCCTGTCTGAATGACGATATTCGCCTCGCGGCATTGGCCTTCATGCAGCAGCATCGGATGCAAATAGCTGTCATAAAAGATGCGTGAGGCGGGGGAAAAAATTGTCTCTAACTTTCTGCCAATCAGGTGATTTGGGTCAAATCCGAATTCATGCAAGAAGAACTTGTTGGCAAAGTAAATCTGCCGCGACAGGCTTGACACCAAGCACCCGCCCGGCAGCAAATCGAGGTTCGGCTTAAAGGGGGCTATTTGACGCGGCATCATAAGACTGCGCTGCGCTAGGGCAGAAATCGCGTACAAGCTGGGCCACTTGTTGGCTATGGGTCATGTGCAGGCAATGTCCTTCGGCAGCCACCAATTCCAGGCGGCTGTTTGGCAAATGGGCATGCACATATTCGCCCACTGATACCGCCGCCAAAGCATCGGTGCTGCTTTGCAGAATCAGGGTTGGATGCTGCGCTTTGGGCAACAAATCGCGGCAATCGGAAAAGAATGTCGCCCGGGCAAAAACCTTAGCAATGCGCGGATCGGTTGAACAAAAACTATCCGACAACTCGGCAATTAGGTCGGGCGCGTTTGCCCCCATAACCATGGGCCCCAAATAATTGGCCCAGCCAATATAGTTTATATCCATAAGGGCCAGCAATTCTTCCAGATCGGCGTGTTCAAATCCACCAAAATAGGTGGGGGGAAAGTTCAAGAAACAGGGTGATGGGCAGACCATGACCATTTTGGCAAAAAGGGCAGGCTCTTTGATGGACGCAATCAAACCTATCATCGCGCTCACCGAATGGCCGATGAAATACACATCCTTTAGCTTCAAGGCGGTGCAAACATCGATCACATCGCCCGCATAACCCTCAAGGCGGGCATATTTTTTGGCATCAAAATAGCTGGGGTTAGACCCGCCGCTGCCGACATAGTCAAAAAGGACAACTTGATAGTCATCCTGAACGGCGGGAGTCAAAAATCGCCACATGTTTTGATCGCAGCCAAAACCATGCGCCATCAAAATGGTCCGAGGCCCCTTGCCCAGAACGGTGACATTGTTTTTTGTAGCGCCCATATGTGCAGCCGATCATATCCAATCTGGCCACTGTCGGCCAAGCCAGCGCTGCCATTTCAGAGAGAACAGACGCGCCAGCATATCCCTTTCAGACTAGAGCAAGATGCTTACAGAATGGTTAATGATATGATTTTTATAAAGATGCCCGTCTCGAAGGCATCCCCGTGCCAGCAGATGACAGCGCCATTAAGCCACGGCATTGCAAACAGGGCAGTTCGCATTGCGTTTCACCTGAATACTGCGCACCTGCGCGTCCAGCGCGTCGTAAATCAGCAGGCGGCCCGCCAACCCCTCGCCCGCGCCTGTGATATGCTTCACCGCCTCCACCGCCATCATCGCGCCAATCACGCCAGGCAAGGGCGATAGAACCCCCGCCTCGGCGCAGGCGGGGGCAAGGCCTGGCTGGGGCGCATGGGGAAAGACGCAGGCAAAGCAGGGGCTTTGCGGGGGATGATAGACAGAAATCTGCCCCTCCCACTGGGTCAGCGCGGCGGAAATCAACGGCTTGCCCGCCGCCACGCAGGCCGCGTTGACCAGATAGCGGGTGGCCATGGTGTCAGACCCGTCAAGGATTAGGTCGTATTCGCGTATCAGCGATTCGCTGCTTTCGTCCATCCGCCGCTGATAGGGCAGAACTGTAACATAAGGGTTCAGCGCGTTCAGCGTGTCTTTGGCAGATTGCACTTTTGGCAGGCCCAGCGCATCGGTCATGTGGATGATCTGGCGCGAAAGGTTGCTGTCCTCGACCACATCATCATCGATCACGCCAATGGTTCCTACGCCCGCAGCGGCCAAATACATCAGCGCTGGCGATCCCAGACCGCCCGCGCCAATCACCAGCACGCGGGCCGATTTCAGCCGCACCTGCCCAGCCCCGCCAATTTCGCGCAGCATTATGTGGCGAGAATAGCGGGAGAGTTCCCCTGCGGCAAAAGGGCCAGATTGGGGGCCAGATGGGGAGGCAGCAGGCAGGGGGGCCGCACGGCGGCGTAGTGCCGCCAGCCCCGCGCGGTAGGCCAATACCAGTGCCACCACGACGCCAAAGGCCCCCCAAGTGCGCGCGTCGCCGCCAATGCTGGCCCGCAGCGCGGCACCATCAGGCAGGGCCAGATGCACCAGCATCGCCCCTGCCCACAGCAGCGCAATCGCGCCCCAGCGCAGCAGTTTTGGCGTGGCAAGCGCCCAGCCCAAAATCCACAGGCCAGCGGCTAGAACAAGAATAGTCATGTCCGCCCCGTCGAGCCAAACCCACCCGCCCCGCGCGGGGTTTCTGTAAGCGCCTCAACCACCACAAACTGCGCCTGCACCACAGGGGCAATCACGGCTTGGGCAATCCGCTCGCCATGCTGCACCGTATAGGGCGCACCCCCAAAGTTAATCAGCGCCACGCCCAAGGGGCCGCGATAATCGCTGTCGATTGTTCCGGGCGTATTGGGCAGCGACACCCCGTGTTTCAGGGCCAAGCCCGAACGCGGGCGGATTTGCATTTCATACCCCGCTGGGATTTGCACGCGCAGGCCCGTGGGGATAACCACGCGCGCCATTGGGGTAAGGGTGATGCCCGCTGCGCGCTGATCTGGGGATAGATTGGCGCAAATATCCGCCCCCGCAGCCCCTGCGGTTTGATAGGCGGGCAGGCCCAGCGATGTATCGGCCCAGTCTTCCCACAGCATCAAAACCTGCACCGTCATTTCGCGCCCAAGGCCTGCGCAATGCGCGCGGCAAGGCGGGCTGCCACCTCGGTCTTGCCCATGCGCGGCCATTCCTCGGCCCCTGCATCTGTGATTAACGTTACGGCATTTTCGCTGCCCCCCATGATCCCCGTTTGCGGAGAAACATCATTGGCCACAATCCAATCGCACCCTTTGCGCAGGCGCTTTTGCGCGGCATATTCGGCTACGTTCTGCGTTTCGGCGGCAAAACCAACCACCAATTCAGGGCGGTTTGCGCCCTTTGACACTTCGGCCAGAATATCGGGGTTCTCGGCAAATTCCAAAACAGGCAAGCCGCTGGCGGTTTTCTTGATCTTTTGATCGGACGCGTTCGATACATGCCAATCGGCGACGGCGGCGGCCATCACGGCGCCATCGGCGGGCAGGGCGGCCATCACTGCGCCCAGCATCTGCTGCGCCGTTTGCACGCGCGTCACCTGCACACCGCTTGGCGGCGGCACGCTCGCAGGGCCCGTCACAAAGGTCACAGTTGCCCCCAGATCACGCAAGGCCGCCGCTATCGCCGCACCTTGCGCGCCCGAGGATCGGTTGGCGATATAGCGCACGGGGTCGATAGCCTCGTGCGTCGGGCCAGAGGTGACAATGATATGCCGCCCCTTCAGCGGCCCATCCGTCAGACGTGCCGTAATCGCGGCCATAATCTCGTCAGGTTCGGCCATGCGGCCAAGACCAAATTCCCCGCAAGCCATATCGCCACTGTTTGGGCCAACGACATGAATACCATCGCCGCGCAGCGCGTCCAAATTGCGCTGGGTTGCTGCGTGATGCCACATCCGCACGTTCATTGCAGGGGCCAGCAGGACGGGCGTATCGGTGGCCAGCAGCAGGGTTGAGGCCAAATCATCCGCCCGCCCGCCCGCCATTTTCGCCATCAGGTCGGCGGTCGCGGGGGCTACAACAATCAAATCCGCACTGCGCGACAACTCGATATGGCCCATCTCGGCCTCTTGGCCCAAATCAAACAGCGCACTGTGCACCTTGTGTCCTGCAAGAGCCGACACAGAAAGGGGGGTTACAAATTCCTCTCCCGCGCGGGTCAAAACAGGCGTTACGGCGATCCTTGCCCCGCGCAGCAGGCGGATCAGCAACAGCGATTTGTAGGCAGAAATCCCGCCGCCGATAATCAGCAAAACCCGTTTTTGATCCATTGTGTTTACCAAGCCGCCTTTGGCATAGGTCTAGGCGCAGCGCGCGGCAAACTCAACTGCCTAAAGAAGGGTGCCTAAAGCAGCGCTAGCACTTCGGGCGCGTTACCCTCTAAATGGCGGCGCAGTTTGGCATAGGCGGCGGCTTCTAGCTGGCGGATGCGTTCTTTCGATAGGCCAAGTTCTACGCCCAAAGATTCCAATGTCCGCGGTTCTTCAATCAGCCGGCGCTGGGCCACAATGTGCCGCTCGCGCGCTGACAATCCCGCCAAGGCCTCGGCCAGCCAGCCGCGAAGGCAGGCTTGGTCATGGGCGTATTCCACCTGCTCGGCAGCACCCGGCCCGTCATCTTCCAAAACGTCAATCCATTCGCGCCCGTCTTCGTCGCTGGCTTGGGTCGCATTCAGCGAGGCATCAGACCCTGCAAGCCGCCCTTCCATCATGGCAACTTCGGTCATCGAAACGCCAATCTCCATCGCCACCTTTTCGCGCAGCTGGTGCTGGTCAAGCGTCATGCCCACGGCTTCCGCCTCGCGTGCGAGTTTGGCTTGCACGCGCTTTAGGTTGAAAAACAACGCTTTTTGCGCCGAAGTTGAGCCCGTGCGCACCATCGACCAATTGCGCATCACGTAATCTTGGATGCTGGCCTTAATCCACCACACCGCATAGGTCGAAAACCGCACGCCGCGATCTGGGTCAAACTTTTCGGCGGCCTTCATCAGTCCAAGGCTTGCCTCTTGGATCAGATCATTCATCGGCGCGCCGTAGCGTCGAAATTTCGATGCCATCGAAATCGCCAGACGCATGTAAGCGGTGATTAGGCGGTGCAGGGCCTGTTCGTCACGCTGGTCGCGCCACGCATAGGCCAGCCGCAATTCTGTTTCGGCGTCCAGCAGTTCCGCACGCCGCGCCGCGCGGGGCAGGATTTGGTCGGTATAGCCGTCAAGTGCCATGGTCTAACCCCCTGAAATTGGGCTGGTGCATCGCCCATATTTAAAAAGTATACGCAGGGGAAATCTGCTTGGATCACCGAGGTTAGCGTCTGGTCATAAATTTCATGTGAAATCTTCACGTTTTGTGATGACCTTCCCCGCAAAGCAACATTGGAGTTGTGGCCCCGTGTTTGCTAGGCAGGGCAACACTAGGCAGGGCAAAACAAGTATGGAGGTTGCAATGTCCTATACCCTTATTATCGGTGATCGCAGCTATTCCAGTTGGTCGCTGCGCGGTTGGCTGCTGTTTGATGCCTTTGCAATTGCCGTGAAAACCCAAAAGGCCCGCCTTTATACCGATGAATTGGCCACCATGCTGGCCCCCTATGCCCCCGCCCGCACTGCGCCAACACTGGTCTGCGGCGATGGAACAGTTGTCTTCGAATCCCTCGCAGTGGCCGAGGAATTGGCCAGCCGCCACCCACAAGCCGGTATTTGGCCACAAGATCCCCGCGCGCGCGCGACGGCCCGCGTTTTGGCCAGCGAAATGCACGCGGGCTTTACCGCCCTGCGCAGCCATTGCCCGATGAACCTGCGCGCCAGCTATACGGACTGCGCCCCGACCGAGGCTGTTTTGGCTGATTTGGCCCGCCTGCAAACCATTTGGGATTGGGGGCGGCAGCAATCGGGCAGCGCAGTTTCGGGCAGCAGGGGGCCGTGGCTGTGCGGTGCGTATTCGGCAGCAGATGTGTTCTTTGCCCCCGTGGCTGCGCGCATTGCGGGCTATAACTTGCCGGTTGGCGATGCCGCACGCGCTTATGTTGCAGCCCATCTGGCGCACCCGTCTTTTCGCCGCTGGCGCGCCATGGGGCTGGTGGACGGCGCGGATCAAGAGTTTTACCGCCGTGATTACCCCACTCGCCCTTGGCCCGGCGCGCAAGTATTGTCGCCTAAAGCGGTTTCGGATGCAGATTTTGCCGCAAACCCTGCCACAGTGAACGCCGCCTGCCCTTATTCTGGCAAGGCCATTTCCCACGCCTTAGAACTGGGGGGGCGGCGCTTTGGCTTTTGCAACGCCTTTTGCCGCGATAAAACCCTATCCGACCCCGAAGCTTGGCCAAAGTTTATGGGAATTTACCAATCGTAAACGAATCACCCCTATTCGTTAACCAAGGTTAAAGCGTTTTACGTTTTCATTGATCGAAAAGTCTTAGAATTCGCGCGAACTTGGTTCGAATTCTGAGGTGACGCAAACGCAAAAAGCCCTAAGGAGACGGGTGTGATGGTTGCGCGGGCCTATACAGTTGCGTTTGACGGGGTAGAGGCCCGCATGGTCGAGGTGCAATGCGCCGTGGCAGCGGGCCTTCCTTATTTTGGCATTGTCGGCTTGCCCGATAAAGCCGTGTCCGAGGCGAAAGAAAGGGTGCGTGCGGCGCTGGCATCTATGGCCATTGCCCTGCCGTCGCGGCGCATTGTTGTTAACCTTTCCCCTGCCGATCTGCCCAAAGAGGGCTCGCATTTCGATCTTCCCATCGCACTGGCGCTGCTTGCCGCGCTGGAAATTATTCCCAAAGACATGGTAGAGGAAACGGTGGCTTTGGGCGAGCTATCGCTAGATGGCAAACTTGTGGCTGTCATCGGCGCATTGCCTGCGGCCATGGCTGCGGCGGAAGAAAACCGCGTGCTTTTGTGCCCCAAGGCTTGCGGAGCCGAAGCGGCATGGGTCGGCGCAACCCGCGTCTTGGCGGCATCCACGCTGGATGAGGTGCTGCGCCATTACACAGGCGCATCCCCGATGACCCCAGCCACCGCGGGCGAGGTAGTGGCGCCGCCACAAAGCCGCGATCTGCGCGATGTCAAAGGGCAAGAACGCGCCAAAAGGGCGCTGGAAATTGCAGCGGCGGGGCGGCATCATATGCTGCTGGTGGGCAGTCCCGGATCGGGTAAATCCATGCTCGCTGCGCGATTGCCGTCGATTATGCCGCCCCTGTCCCCTGCCGAGGCGCTGGAAACGTCCATGATCCATTCGCTTGCAGGGCTTTTGTCCGAAGGCGGCATATCGCGCGTGCGACCATTCCGCGAGCCGCACCATACCGCGTCGATGGCGGCGATCGTGGGCGGCGGCAAAGGCGCAAAACCGGGGGAGATCAGCCTTGCCCACAACGGCGTGTTGTTTATGGACGAGTTTCCCGAATTTCCACGCCCCGTGCTGGAAACCCTGCGCCAACCGATTGAAACGGGCGATGTGGTCATTGCGCGCGCCAATGCCCATGTGCGCTATCCATGCAAGTTTTTGCTGGTCGCTGCCGCCAACCCTTGTAAATGCGGCTATCTGGCCGACCCTGCCCGTGCCTGCGCCAAAGTGCCGATCTGCGGCGAGGATTATTTGGGCCGCATCTCTGGCCCCTTGATGGACCGCTTTGATCTGCGCATCGAAGTGCCGCCCGTGGCCTATACCGATTTGGATTTGCCCCCGTCGGGTGATACGTCGGCAATGGTTGCGGCCCGCGTCGCGGATGCCCGCGCAAGGCAAACCGCGCGCTACGCAGGCCACGACCGCATCCGCGTGAACGCCGATCTGGAAGGATCCGTTCTGGAAGATATGGCCGCCCCAGATGCCGAAGGGCGCGACTTACTTGCCCGCGTGGCACAGAAATTCGGGCTATCGGCGCGCGGCTATCACCGCATTTTGCGCGTGGCGCGCACGATTGCGGATTTGGATCACTCAGACGACGTGCGCAGTCATCATGTGGCCGAAGCCGTCAGCTTCCGCATTGCCGTGGGCGTAAAATCCTAGGCCCGCTTTGCCTCGATCGCTTGCCAAATCTTTGCGGCCGTGTTGATCCCGTCAAAGCGCTCCAGTTCCTGAATCCCCGTGGGCGAGGTCACATTAATCTCGGTCAGATAATCGCCGATAATGTCGATTCCGACAAAAACCTGGCCATGATCGCGCAACGTCGGGCCAATGGCGGCGCAAATTTCCAAATCGCGCGGGGTTAGGCCCACCTTTTCAGGCCGCCCGCCTGCGTGCATGTTCGACCGCGTCTCGCCCGCCTGCGGGACGCGATTGATTGCGCCCACAGGCTCGCCATTCACCAAAATCACCCGCTTGTCGCCTTTGGACACGGCGGGAATGAACTTTTGCACAATCACAGGCTCGCGGTTGATGGCGGTAAACATCTCATGGAGCGAGGCAAGGTTGCGGTCGTTTTCATCCAGCCGAAACACACCCGCCCCGCCATTGCCATACAGCGGCTTTAGGATGATGTCGCCATGCCGGGCCTTAAACGCACGGATCGTCGCCAGATCGCGGGCAATGGCGGTGGGCGGCGTTAGGTCTGCAAAGCGCAAAACCAGCAGCTTTTCAGGATAATTGCGCACCCAAAACGGATCATTCACCACCAAAGTTTTGGGGTGGATCATGTCCAGCAAATGGGTGGTGGTGATATAGCCCATATCAAAGGGCGGGTCTTGGCGCAGCCAAACCACGTCAAACGTGGCAAGATCAACCTCTGCCTCGGGCCCATACCTCACATGATTGCCAACTTCGCGGCGCAGATGAATGGGAAACCCCCGCGCCATTACGCGCCCTTCGACAAAGGCCAACTTATCGGGCGTGTAGAAAAACAGCGAATGGCCGCGCGCCTGCGCCTCTAGCGCGATGCGAAAAGTGCTGTCAGCATTGACATTCACCCCGCCGATGGGGTCCATTTGCAAAGCAACTTTAAGCGTCATTTTCGCCTCCCAGAACCATAAGGACTAGATGACGCAAGCCTGCCCAAGATGCAATTGATCAGGCGGCGAAGTTTTGCAAAATCTCGATCTTCCCCGCGCCATCAACCAGCGCCGCATCAAGGCGCACTTCGGTCAATTGGCCCATAGGTTCGTTTTCAACAAACTCGGCCGCCGCTGCGTAAAGCCGGGCCACTTGCCGCGCGCTAAGATGTTCAGCCGCCTGCGCATGAGTGCGGCTTTGTTTGACTTCGATAAAGATAACCTGCACGCCATCGCGCACAATCAGGTCAATCTCGCCCGATTTGCCGCGCCAACGCTGGGCTACCAAGATGTTGCCGCTGCGCTCATAGAGCTGGGCCACCTGCGCCTCGGCGGCAAGGCCCGCATGATAAGATCGCAGCCCCATGTTCTGTTTCGCAGTCATTTCTTACCAAGTTCCAATGCCATCTGGTACACATCCCGCCGCGCCGCGCCGTATGCGCTGGCCACCGAGGCCACTGCATCCTTTACAGACATTTGCGCCAAAGCTTTGTCCAAAGCTGCCTCTAATGTTTCGGCGCTGGCAGATGGCACGGCTGCCCTGTCTACCAACACCACAATTTCGCCCTTTACGTCGCGCCCATCAAACTGCGTTGCAAGATCAACCAAGGTGCCACGCGACACCTCTTCAAACCTTTTGGTCAGCTCACGGCATACAACCGCAGCGCGATATTCCCCCAAAACTTCGCACATATCAACTAATAATTTATGAACGCGTTTTGGCGATTCGTAAAACACCAATGTTGCCTGCACGGATTGCCATTCGCGCAAGAAACTTTGACGCGCCGATGATTGTGCGGGGGCAAATCCTGCGAACAAAAACCGATCGGTTGGCAAGCCCGACAGCGTCAGCGCGCACAGCACAGCAGATGCGCCGGGCGCTGAAATCAGTAAATGCCCGCCCTCGACAATAGCGCGCCCCAGTTGAAACCCCGGATCAGATATCAGCGGTGTGCCTGCTTCGGACGCATAGGCCACTGATTTTCCATCTTCAATTGCCCGCAATATGCGAGGGGCGGCACTGTCATTGTTGTGGTCATGATAGGGGATCATGGGGCGGCCCTGTAGGGGAATGCCGTGAATTTCCATCAAATGGCGCAGCGTGCGTGTATCTTCGGCTGCCAAAACATCAGCCGAAGTCAGAATATCCAGCGCGCGCAGCGTGATGTCGCGCGCAGCCCCAATGGGTGTGGCGATCAGATACAACCCCGCCGCTAGTTTGCCGCGCTGCGCCGTTGGCGTATTCATATGACAGCCCTGCCCCTGAAGCGTTTACTTTGGCGCTTAGATTGCATATGACGGGGAACAAATCTACACGAGCCGAAGATGTGGGCCGAAGATGTGGGCCACAGTCGTGGGCCGCGTGGGATCGCAGGGGAGCGAAAGAAATGATAACTTTGGCAATTAATGCAGGGCTTCGCGCCGTAAAATTTGCTTTGGGCGCAGGCGTTTTGGCAATTGTCACGGCCTGCACCCCCATGGCGGGTGGCGGCGGTGGCGGCACGGTGAAAGTTGCGCTTTTGGTACCAACTGGTTCGGGTCAGGCGGGCGATGAAGTTTTGGGCCAATCGCTGGAAGCCGCAGCGCGTCTGGCCATTGCCGACTTGGGCGAAGGCACCAAAGTGGAAATGACCGTTTATGCCACCGCTGGCCAACCCGCCCAAGCCGCCGCTATGGCGAAAAAAGCTGTTGACGAGGGCGCGCAAGTTATTCTTGGCCCCGTATTTGCGCAAGAGGCGAATGCCGCAGGCGTGGCTGTTGCAGGATCAGGTGTGAATGTTCTGGCCTTTTCGAACAACCCAGACATCGCAGGCAACAACGTCTTTATTCTTGGCCCCACCTTTACCAATACGGCCGAGCGCTTGGCTGCCTATGCCGTGCGCACCGGCAAAACCAACTTCATGATTGCATCAGATCGCAATATCGCGGGTGAATTGGGGCGCGATGCGATCCGCCGCGGAGCCTTGATTGCGGGCGCAACTGTTGTTGCAAGCGCCGATTACGAATTTTCGCAAAACGGTATTGTTTCAGCGGCCCCACAGCTTGCCGCGCAGGCCAAGTCCAGCGGCGCAAATGCGTTGTTCCTAACCGCTGATACAGCGGGCGCTTTGCCCCTTTTAAGCCAGCTTTTGCTTGACAATGGGCTGCGCGGATCGGGCGTGCAATTTGTTGGGCTGACCCGCTGGGATATTCCACAGGCGACATTGTCGCTGCCAGGCGTGCAAGGCGGGCTTTTTGCCATGCCCGATCCTGGCCGCTACAGCCAATTCGTTGCGCGGTATCAGGCGGCCAATGGCCAGCCGCCGCATCCCATTGCCGCGCTTGCCTATGATGGCATAGCCGCCTTGGGCGCTTTGGCGGGCAGTGAAAACAGCGGGCCAATCTCGCGCGCGGGGCTCACCCAACCTGCTGGCTTTGTGGGCGTGAACGGCGTGTTCCGCCTGCTGGGCGATGGCACCAACCAGCGTGGCTTGGCCGTAGCGCAGGTTGAAGGCGGTAAGATTGTGGTGGTCGAGGCAGCGCCCAGCAGCTTTGGCGATGCAGGTTTCTGATCTGGCAGCGCGATGAGTATCGCCGCCTTTTCGGGCAATAATCGCCTGCAGGCCGAGGCGGGCATCCCTACACCTGCTGATATGATTACAGCCATTCGCGCAGCCCTACCTCGCGCCGATGCAGCCCCCCGCGCGCTGCGCGACGAGGCCGTGCGCCAGATGATCGCACTCAAGTCCGAGGTGAACCAGCGCCTACAGGCTGGCTTTCGCGCAGCATCCTTGGATGCGCGCCCTCTGCTGGCAGCCCAATCACATCTGACCGATGTTTTGGTGACCATCGCCTTTGAGATTGCCCGCAGTATTTTGCACCCCGCCCCAAACCCAACCACAGACGAACGCCTGTGCGTTGTCGCCGTCGGCGGCTGTGGGCGCGCCGAAATGGCCCCGCATTCGGATGTGGATTTGCTGTTTTTGACGCCTGCCAAAATCACCCCTTGGGCAGAGCAGGTTATTGAATCCATGCTGTATATGCTGTGGGATTTAAAACTAAAGGTCGGTCATTCCAGCCGCACGATTGCCGATTGCCTGTCCATGGGGCGCGAGGATATCACCATCCGCACCGCCCTCTTAGAACAGCGCTATATCGCAGGCGATGACCAATTAGCGCGCGATCTGGACGGGCGGTTGTGGAACGATCTGTTCCGCAACACAGGCCCGCAGTTCATCGACGCCAAACTGACCGAACGGGCCGAACGGCACAAACGCCAAGGCGGCCAGCGCTATGTTCTGGAACCCAACGTCAAAGAGGCCAAGGGCGGTCTGCGCGATTTGCAAACGCTCTATTGGATCGGCAAATATCTGCACCGCGTGCCATCGGCGCAGGGCTTGGTTGGGGCGGGGCTGCTAAGCCAAGACGAATTTGAAACCTTCGAGCGCGCAGAAAATTTCCTGTGGGCGGCGCGCTGCCATATGCACCATATCACAGGGCGCGCCGCCGATCAGCTAACCTTTGATCTGCAAGTCGAGGTGGCCGAGCGTATGGGATATGCCGATGCAGGCGGGCGGCGCGGGGTGGAACGTTTCATGCAAGATTATTTCCGCCATGCCACCCGCGTGGGGGAGTTGACCCGCATCTTTTTGGCCGAGCTAGAGGCTAGGCACGCCAAACCCGAAGCGCGCCTTTTAGGATTTTTCAACCGCAAAAAGGTCGCCGCGGGCTATAAGCTGGTGCAGGGCCGTATCGATTGCGCAAATAGCGATGCCTTTCTTAAAGACCCGCTGAACCTGATTAAGGTGTTTGAAGAGGCGCTGCGATCTGGCTATTTGCTGCACCCCAATGTCATGCGCCTAATTGCCAATAACCTGCACCTGATCGAAGATGATCTGCGCGACAACCCCGAAGCGGTGCGCATTTTTCTGGATTTGTTGCTGGAACACGGCAACCCCGAACGCGCCCTGCGGCGGATGAACGAACTTGGCGTGCTGGCCGCCTTTATCCCCGAATTTGAAAACATCGTAGCGATGATGCAATTCAACGTCTATCACCACTACACGGTGGACGAGCATATCATCCAAACCATTTCCGTCTTGGCCCAGATAGAGCGCGGCGAATTGGTCGAAGAACTGCCCGTCGCTTCGGGTATTTTGAAAGACGGCATAAACCGCCGCATCATCTATATCGCCCTCTTGTTGCACGACATTGGCAAGGGCCGCCCCGAAGACCATTCTATCATTGGCGCACAATTGGCCCGACGCATTGCGCCGCGGCTTGGGCTGAACGATCAGGAATGCGAGACAGTCGAATGGCTGGTGCGCTATCATCTGCTGATGTCAGATATGGCGCAAAAGCGCGATATCGGCGATCCGCGCACTGTGCGCGATTTCGCCAAAGCGGTGGAAAGCAAAGCACGCCTTGATCTGCTGACAGTGCTGACCGTGTGCGATATTCGCGGCGTGGGGCCAACCACATGGAACAACTGGAAGGCGATGCTGCTGCGGCAACTCTATTCGCAAACCGCCGATGCGCTGGAAAGTGGGCTGGAATCCGCCAGCCGTCATTTGCGCGAAGATGTATCGAAAGTGGCGTTGCGGGGTAAACTAGTCGGCTGGGACGCTGGCGATATTTCCGGCGAACTCGCCCGCCATTACGCCCCCTATTGGCAAGGGCTGTCCACTGAGACACAGCTTGCCTTTGCCCAGCTTTTGCACGCTATCAAAGACGACGAAATTCGCATTGATCTGCACCCTGAACCCACGCGCGATGCCACCCGCGCCTGCTTTGCCCTTGCCGACCATCCCGGTATCTTCAGCCGCCTTGCAGGGGCCTTGGCGCTGGTGGGGGCCAACGTGGTCGATGCGCGCACCTATACATCCAAAGATGGCTACGCCACCGCCGTGTTCTGGGTGCAAGACGCCGAAGGCAAGCCTTACGAGATTGCCCGCCTGCCTCGCCTGCGCGGCATGATCGAGAAAACCCTGCGCGGCGAGGTGATGCCGCGCGAGGCACTTGCAGACCGCGACAAGGTGAAAAAACGCGACCGCGAGTTTCGCTTTCCCACCCATATCATTTTCGACAACGAAGGCTCGGAAATCTACACGATTATCGAGGTCGACACCCGCGACCGCACCGGCCTTTTGTATGACCTCACCCGCACTTTGGCCGCCAACAACATCTATATCGCCAGCGCCGTCATCGCGACCTACGGCGCGCAGGTGGTGGATGTGTTTTATGTCAAAGATATGTTTGGCCTAAAGCTGCACGCTAAGCACCGCCAAGAGGCGCTGGAAAAGAAATTGCGCCAAGCGATTGTCGATGGTGCGCAGCGCGCGGTTGGGGCGATCTAGGCGATGGCGCAGGGCAGGAGGCTTATCCGCAATACCATTATCCTTGGCGGCTGGACGCTGCTGTCGCGCGGATCGGGCCTTGCGCGTGATGTGCTGATGGCGGGATATTTGGGCACGGGGGCGGCGGCAGATGCCTTTAACGTCGCCTTTTCCCTGCCCAATATGTTTCGCCGGTTTTTTGCCGAAGGCGCGTTCAATCAAGCCTTTGTGCCGATGTATGCCAAAAAGGTAGAAGGCGGCCCCGATACAGGTGACGACGCGGCCCGCTTTGCATCCGACGCCTTTTCGGGGCTGTCTTTTGTGCTGCTGATCGTCACGCTGATCGGCACGCTGGCGATGCCGTGGCTGGTCTGGGCCATGGCGGCAGGGTTTGTGGGTGACGCGCGCTTTGATCTGGCGGTTAGCTTTGGGCGCATCACCTTTGTCTATATCCTGTTCATCTCGCTTGTGGCGCTGCTGTCGGGCGTGATGAACGCGCATGGCCGCTTTTCCGAAGCGGGCTTTGTGCCGATACTCATGAACCTGATCTTTATCGCGGCCATTGGGCTGGCGGTGTGGCTAGGCTGGGATTTGGGGCAAACGCTGGCATGGACTGTGCCTGTGACAGGGGTTGCGCAACTGGCGTTCACTTGGGCCGCAGCGCACCGCATTGGTTTTCGCGCCCGCCTGCACTGGCCGCGCTGGACGCTCGATTTGAAACATCTTCTCATCATCGCAGGCCCTGCCGTTCTGGCGGGCGGCGTGGTGCAGATCAACCTTTTGGTGGGCCGCCAAGTGGCCAGTTTTACCGAAGGCGCGATTTCGTGGCTGGTCTATGCTGACCGCCTGTATCAACTGCCCCTTGGCGTGGTGGGCATTGCCGTGGGCACTGTGTTGCTGCCCGATCTGGCGCGGCGCTTGCGCGCAAATGATGAGGCAGGCGCACAATCCAGCCTGAACCGATCCTTAGAATTTGCACTTGCGCTGACCCTGCCTGCCGCCGTGGCGTTGGTGGTCATCGCGCATGCTTTGACTTTTGTGCTGTATCAGCGCGGGGCCTTTGGGCCAGAAGATACTGCCGCCACCGCGCTGGCGCTGGCCATTTACGGCGCGGGCCTGCCTGCCTTTGTGCTGCAAAAGGTCTGGCAGCCCTTGTATTACGCCCGCGAAGACACCCGCCGCCCGTTTCAGTTTGCCGTGCTGGCGATGGTCGTCAATGCCGCGCTGGCTGTGGGGCTGATGCCCTATATTGGCTTTGCCGCCGCCGCTGTCGCCACAACACTGGCCGCATGGATCATGCTGGCGCAACTGATCTGGGGCGCGCGGGGCATGGGCAGCGCGGTGCAACTGGATGCACGTTCGCGCCAGCGCCTGCCGCGCATCATCGCTGCCGCTGCTATCATGGGCGCGGTGCTGTATGGGGTGGCATTTGCCATCGCGCCGTGGCTTTACCACATGGGCTGGCGATACATCGCGCTGGCGGGGTTGATTGCTGCGGGTGTGATTGCCTATTTCGGCAGCGGCGCTGCGCTGGGCGCATTCAAACTATCGGATTTTCGCGCGCTTAAACGCGGTTAAAAATCGCGCTGGCGCACCCGCGCCAAGGCCCGCGCAAATCCGCCTGGTGAGGCAATGAAAGACAGCAAAAACCCCGCGACAAAGGCGGAAATATCGGCCACCCATTCATACCCGCCTCCAAACAGCAGGCCAAACAGCAACTGCACCGCCAGCAAAAACCCAATCATCGTAAAGGCACGCAACTGGTTGATCCCCGTGCCCGCCAGCCGCACCCAGATCATAAAGGTAAAAGCCCCGATCAGCCCGTAATCACCCGGATAAGCGCCCATGAGCGGCGCCTCGATGGCGGGAACGCTGGCATACACAACCGCGCCTACAGCCGCTGACGCAAAGTAAACCAGCGCCGTGGAGGCGGGGCGAAACACGTCGCCCACAAACTTGCCCATAGCCAGAAGGATCACCACCGCGAAAATCGCATGGGTCGGATTAATATGCAAAAACGGATAGGTCACAAATCGGCCCAGCAGTTCCAAATCCAAATTGCCCGCCTGCCATTCTTGTCGCCAATAGGCCGGCCAAACGGCATAGTTTTCTAGCGCCGCCACGCGCCAACCAACGCCCTGCGCGCCGCCCACCAGCCCCGCCTCGGCGGCGCTGAAAATGGCCTCAAGCGCGGCCATCGGCAGCACCATCACCCAAATAACCCACGGCAGCGGGTTAATGGGCGATTCCATCGGCGCGGGATCAGGTCTGTGCATGGATCTTGCCTTCATTGACGAAACATCAACCCGCAGATAAGCCTATGCCCGCAGATAATCCAGAGGAACCGCCGCATGTCTTTAGCCCCCGCGCCCACCGGCCCCCAATTTCCTGCGCGCATCTTTTCGGGCATCCAACCTTCGGGCGGGCTGACCTTGGGCAATTATCTTGGCGCGCTGAAACGCTTTGTGCATAAGCAAAACGAGGGGATCGAGACGATCTATTGCCTTGTCGATATGCACGCGATCACTGTCTGGCAAGACCCCGCCAAACTGCGCCATGCCACGCGCGAGGCGGCGGCGGGCTTTATCGCATCGGGCATCGACCCCGCCCGATCCATCCTTTTTAACCAATCCCAAGTCACCGCCCACGCGGAACTTGGCTGGATTTTCAACTGCGTCGCGCGCATGGGCTGGATGTCGCGCATGACCCAGTTTAAGGACAAGGCAGGCAAGAATTCCGAAAATGTGTCCCTTGGCCTATTCGCCTACCCCGCCCTCATGGCCGCCGATATTCTGGCCTATAAGGCCACACATGTCCCCGTGGGCGAGGATCAAAAACAGCATCTAGAACTCGCCCGCGACATCGCGATCAAGTTTAACAATGACTATGGCGTAAATTTCTTTCCCGTGGTCGAACCCGTCATCGAAGGGGCCGCCACGCGTGTGATGAGCCTGCGCGATGGCACGATGAAAATGTCCAAATCTGACCCATCCGATCAATCGCGCATCAACCTGACCGATGACGCCGATACGATTTCCAAGAAAATCCGCAAGGCGAAAACCGATAGCGAACCGCTGCCCGATACGCTCGATGGGCTAAAAGACCGCCCAGAGGCGCGTAACCTTGTCAACATCTATGCCGCCCTTTCAGACATGACGGCGGCCGAAGTGATGACCCAATACGCAGGCGCGCAATTTGGCACCTTCAAACCCGCCCTCGCCGATCTGGCGGTGGCGAAACTGGAACCCATCACCCTAGAGATGACCCGCCTGATGCAAGACCCCGCCGAGATTGACCGCATCATCGGGCAGGGCGCGGCACGGGCCGATGCGATTGCAAGGCCGATTGTGGATGAGGTTTATGATATTGTGGGGATGATTAGGTCGCGGGTGGTGTAGGGGGGGTGCAATGAAGTGGAAACGCTGAACAGATTTGAACTATCGCGAAAAGAATATTGGATAACAGGGTGCAGCCTGTTACCCTTTGCGATCATATCGGTCGCTTTCGAGATGTTCTTTGACACGGATGATTTTTTTATAAACGATCTGTTCCTCTCTATGGGACTATTGGTTTCTTCCGCCTTGCTGCTGTATTCGGCTTATCAGGTGCGCGTAATTCGTTTAACGCCTGACGCAATCCAATTCCTTCCCGTTGGAAAGTCGATTTTTCTTGCTGACATAAAGAGCTATACATTCACATACCCTGAGTTTTTCGAACAAAGGGGCGAGCTGAATCGTATCGTTTTAGAAATGCAGAAACCGCAATTGCAATGGGTTCCATTTTGCTTTCTTTGGGCTGGGCATAGGTGTTCGATCCAGTTGGCGGGAATAAAGGATGCAAACAATTTCAAAAAGACAATCGACGCTATGCTGCTTCCTGTGAAACATTAGCACATTAGCACATTAGCTTGTAGGGTGCGTGCTTGCACGCACCATCTGCCCCCGCCACACTCGCACTGGTGCGTGAAATCACGCACCCTACACACTTCCCCCACAATCCCACCACAAGGCCGCGCACTCCGTCGGGCGGGCGCGGCACGGCGGCGTTTCACGCCTTGATTCCGTGCCAAGTGGCGTAATTCCTCCGTCACACACCCGTCACAGCTTAGGGTTAACCTGCGCTCACCTGCACTCACCTGTCCTACACTGGCCATGATGCGACACTTTGGCCGCCCGCGCCCACCCCCCGTGGCGCGGGCTTTCTTTTGGGCAAATCGCTTGCCTTTGCCCACGCGCCCCGCCATGGTTGCGCTAAAGGAGAACGCAAGATGCGGAAGTTTCTGGTTGTTCTGGACGAAAGCCGTGAATGTCTAAATGCGATGCGATTCGCGGCAATGCGGGCGGCAAAAACGGGCGGCGGGGTGCAGGTTTTGTCGGTGATTCCCCCCGAAGAGTTTCAGCATTGGATGGGCGTGGCTGACCTGATGCGCGCCGAGGCGCGCGAGCGGATCGAAGTGCATTTCGAAGTTTTCGCCAAATGGATGCGCGACAAGCAGGGCGTGAACCCTGAACTTGTGATCCGCGAGGGCGACCCTGTCACGGAAATCTTGGCCCAAGTGCGCGAAGACCCTGATGTTGGCGTTTTGGTGCTGGGGGCTGGCACCGAAAAAACGGGCCCTGGCCCGCTGGTTTTGCAGCTTTCTCGCGCGTCTGGCAGCCTGCCGGTGCCGATGACGCTGGTTCCCGGCGATATGTCCAAAGAACGGCTGGAAAGCATCACCTAAACCAAAACCCCCGCAGTTTCCTGCGGGGGTTTGATCTGCCCGAAAGCCTTGTTTACTTCGCAGCGCGGTAAGTGGTGTGGCAATCTTTGCACGCGCCGCCAATCGCGCCCATGCCCGCGCCGATTGATTCTGCCGAAGCCACGTCCAGCGCAACGGCCGCATCGCCCAGCGCCTTGGCCTTGACCAAGAAATCTTCCCAATTTGTCCAAACTTCGGGTTTGGCTTCCGATTCTGGGTCTTCGACATTCATCTCAAACTTAGCGGCAATTTCGGCTGCGCCCGCGATCAAAGCAGCTTTGGCGGCCTCTGCTGCGGCGGCATCATAGGCGCCCCCGCCTGCCATGCCGCCCAAAGTTTTGGCCGCGCCGCCGAAAGATTTCATCAAAGCTTGGCGTGCTTCGACACTGGGATCAGCGGCGATTGCGCTGGTGGCAAGCCCACCAATCAGGGCCGCGCTAAGGGCAAGCGACATAAATTTGAATTTCATTTTCGTCTCCGCTGTTGGTGAATTTTTCGCAGCTTAGAAGGCTTTGCTTGAAGGTTCTATGACTACTTACCCTAAGGTTGCATCTTCACGTAGATGTGATTGCGCCGCTGTGACACCCGCCGCGCAACCTATCCCAAAGATGTGCGCGCGGTCACGAAACTGTGATAATTGCTTGATAACTGCCGTCTTCATAAATTTCTTCTGGAGAATGACATGACTTTTGCTAAATTTACGGCAGTTGGCCTTCTGGCCCTTGCATCGCTGACGACGGCGGCCAATGCCCAAGACGGCATTTTCATGGGCGGTTCTTCGACCGTTCTTCCTTTCGCCATCATTGCAGCCGAATCCTTCGGCGAAAACACCAGCTTCGCGACACCTGTCGTTGAAGGCGGCGGCACGGGTGCTGGCATTACCAAATTCTGCGAGGGCGTTGGCCCAAACACCTACGACGTTGTGAACGCATCGCGCAAAATGAAATCGTCCGAAGTCAAAAAGTGCAAAGCCAACGGTGTTGACGGCATCACGCAAGTGAAAATCGGCTTTGACGGCGTTGTGTTTGCTTCGGCAGTCAGCGGCGCTGACTTTGTCTTGACCCCATCGACCGTGTATAGTGCACTGGCCGCTGAAGTCGTCATCAATGGCGAGCTGGTTGCAAACCCTTACAACTCGTGGAACGAAGTCGATGCCACCTTGCCCGCGCAAGAGATCATGGCCTTCATTCCAGGCACCAAGCACGGCACACGCGAAGTGTTCGACCTGCGCGTGATGGAAGCTGGCTGCAAAATGTTCAAATCCGATAAGGTTATCAAAAAATCCAATGGTGGCGACAAGGCCAAAACCCTTGAGACCTGCATCAAAATGCGCACCGATGG
>CAMAXX010000018.1 GCA_945862435.1 Pseudorhodobacter antarcticus | reverse complement strand
GTGTCAAACTGGGCCATGGTGTTTCCTTATGTCTGGTTTGCGTATGGTCTGCGTATTTTTTGCGTATTACATCCGTCCCTACATTTGGGGGCGGTGGTTGGAGGCGGAGGCTGGGGGCGCTTCGCCCCCCAGACCCCCAGAGGATATTTGCAGAGTTAGGAAGGTATGAGGGCGGCGATGAGCATGGTGATTGTGGCGAGGAAGCCCACGAACCAAATGGCCGAGCGCCACGGGTTTAGGGCGAAGGCGTAGGCGGGGATGTAGAGGATGCGTGCGGCGAGGTAGGTGTAGGCGGCGAACTCTGTGGTTGTCGTGGATTGGTTGGAGAGGGTCACGACCAGCACAGCGATGGTGAAGAGGATGAGCCCCTCGTTATGGTTGTTAAAGGCGCGCAGCAGGCGGGCGGTGGTGGGGGAGAGGGGTTTGGGCAGGGGGGCGTCGCGGGAGGATGAGGTATAGCGCACCCCGATTTCCAGATTGGCGGGGGTGGCGTAGAGGGTGAGTTGCACGGCCTGTAGGAGGGCTGCGAGGGTGAGGGAGAGGAGTTCGGGGGTCATGGACGGAATAACTCCACAATGCCGCCTTCGTAAAGGTACCACGCCGAGACGCGCGCCTCATTCGTAACTATCGGATAAAGAACACGGCGCGAAGAAGCGTCCCCTTGCCCGTCACAGGTGATGCGGTGCACGAAAACTAACGAGCTGGACGATGTCAATTCCTCCTCTACGGCAAGAAACTGCGCAAACTCTGGATTATTGAAAAACTCTTCGTTCGCATATGTAGTGTAGGTCATCGATTGGCCCGCAAAATCGCAAGAATAGAGTGGGCCAGCAGCAAAGCCGCCTTGAAATTCTTGAGTGCTGCCGATGAATTCTTGGGGGTCCACAAACCAAGCCTCGCCCTTGAATCCGACGATCGACCACTGTCCATCAATTGAGTCTGCCTGCACCTGTGTTGTGGTAAGCGCAAGCAGGGCGGTGAAAGTGAGTGTTTTGAAGTTCATTTGTGTGATTTCCTATAAAGATACTTTTTTGAAAGAAGTGACCCTTTAAGAATAGAATGACTATGCCGATTGTTTCAACCCAACATGGGTCTCTCAACTTATAGACCTTTACAGACAACCCGCAGAAAAACACTGCTCCCACAACATGCAGCCAACTGTTGACTAAAAATGGCTGTTCTATCGCAACGAGCATGGGGTCTGCGATGGGCACCGTGATGAGGTCATGGAGCGTTGTATTTTCGAACATTGAGCCTCCACCGCATTTTAAGCGGGGTAGGGTGCGTGCTTGGCACGCACCTTAATTACAAATCCATATCACAAATCCATGAGCAACCGGCGTGGATCTTCAAGCGCCTCTTTCACGCGCACAAGGAACGTCACGGCGCCTTTGCCATCCACAATGCGGTGATCGTAGGACAGGGCCAGATACATCATTGGGCGAATGGTGATTTGGCCTGCGACCACAACAGGGCGGTCTTGGATTTTGTGCATGCCCAGAATGCCCGATTGTGGCGGGTTCAGGATGGGCGAGGACATCAGGCTGCCGTAGACGCCGCCGTTGGAGATGGTGAAGGAACCGCCCTGCATTTCGGCCATCGACAGTTTGCCATCGCGGGCGCGCAGGCCCAGTTCGGCGATTTTCTTCTCGATCGCGGCAAAGCCCATTTGATCCGCATCGCGCAGCACGGGCACGACAAGGCCCGATGGTGTGCCCACGGCCACGCCCATGTGGACGTAGTTTTTGTAGACCACATCTTGGCCGTCAATTTCGGCGTTCACCTCGGGGATTTCTTTGAGGGCATGGGTGCAGGCTTTGACGAAAAAGGACATGAAGCCCAGTTTCACGCCGTGCTTTTTCTCGAACACGTCTTTGTATTCGCCCCGCAGGGCCATGATGCCAGACATGTCGACCTCGTTATAGGTGGTCAGCATGGCGGCGGTGTTTTGCGCGTCTTTCAGGCGGCGGGCGATGGTGGCGCGCAGACGGGTCATTTTGACACGCTCTTCTCGGGCGGCGTCATCTGCGGCGACTGGCCCGCGCGGGATGGCGACGGGCGCGGGGGCGGCGGTGGGTATGGGGGCTGCTGCTGCGGCGGCGGCCACGTCTTCTTTCATCACGCGGCCATCGCGGCCTGTGCCTGTGACTTGGGCGGGGGTGAGGCCAGCCTCGGCCATGGCCTTTTTCGCGGCGGGGGCGTTTTCTACGTCTTTCGCGGCGGGGGCTGAGGCTGATTCGGCCGTTGCAGGGGCGGGCGCGGGGGCCGCGCCTACTGCGCCTGCGGTTACCACGGCTAAGCGGGCGTTGGCGGCCACAGTGCTGCCTTCGGGCGCGATGATTTCGGCAAGAATGCCAGCGGCGGGGCTGGGCACCTCGACCGAGACTTTATCGGTTTCCAATTCGCACAGCATCTCATCAAGTTTGACGACATCGCCCACCTTTTTGAACCATGTCGATACGGTGGCTTCGGATACGGATTCGCCCAAGGCGGGAACCATTACGTCGGTCATTTCATCTCTCCTATTTTGGGCGTTACTTGGCCGTGCCAAGGGCGGCGTTAACCAAGGTTTGCTGTTCGTGTTTGTGTTTGGAGGCAAGGCCCGTAGCGGGCGAGGCGGAGGCCACGCGGCCTGCGTAAGCCGCGCGGGTGTTTTTGGCACCAACAGCCAGCAGGATTTGTTCAATCTCGGGTTCGATATGCGACCATGCGCCCATGTTCTTAGGCTCTTCTTGGCACCAGATAAATTCGGCACCTTTGAAGCGGGCAAGCTCGACCTTTAGCGGTTCGGTGGGCACGGGGTAAAGCTGTTCGACGCGCAGGATATAGACATCGTCCAGACCCTTGGCATCGCGTTCGGCAAGTAGGTCATAATAGACCTTGCCCGAACACATGACCACGCGTTTGATTTTGTCATCGGATTTCAGAGTGACTTTGGAGACGCCTTTTTGGGCATCATCCCAAAGCAGGCGGTGGAAGGTGCTGCCGTCGGTGAAATCTGCGGCGGCTGAAATGCACATCGGCTGGCGCAGAAGCGATTTTGGCGTCATCAAGATCAGCGGCTTGCGGAAATCGCGGTGCAACTGGCGGCGCAGGATGTGGAAATAATTGGACGGGGTGGTGACATTGGCCACGATCCAATTGTCATGCGCGGACATTTGCAGGAAACGTTCAAGGCGGGCGGAGGAGTGTTCGGGCCCTTGGCCTTCGTATCCGTGGGGCAGAAGGCAGACAAGGCCCGACATGCGCAGCCATTTAGATTCGCCCGAATTCACGAACTGATCGAACATGATCTGCGCGCCATTGGCGAAATCGCCAAACTGCGCCTCCCACAATGTCAGGGCGTTTGGTTCGGACAGCGAATAGCCATATTCGAAACCCAGCACGGCATATTCTGACAGCATGGAATCGATGACTTCGTAGCGGGCTTGGCCTGCGCGGATGTGGTTTAGGGGGTAGTGACGTTCCTCGGTGGTCTGGTTGACCCAGCTTGAGTGGCGCTGCGAAAAGGTGCCGCGGGTGCAGTCTTGGCCAGACAGGCGGACGGGGAAGCCTTCGACGGCAAGGCTACCAAAGGCAATTGCCTCGGCTGTGGCCCAATCGAAGCCCTTACCGGTCGCGAACATTTCTTTTTTGGCGTCCAATTGGCGAGCAACTGTTTTGTGCAGATCAAAGCCTTCGGGAACGCGGGTTAGGGCTGCGCCCACCTCGGCCAAGGTTTCGGGTTTGATCCAAGTTTCGCCGCGCTGGTAATTGTCCAAATCTTTGGTGGTCAGCGATTTCCAGCGGCCATCCAGCCAGTCGGCCTTATTCGGTTTATAGTCTTTGCCCGCCTCAAACTCGGCGTTCAGCTTGGCTTGGAAGGCGGCTTTCATATCCTCGATCTCGCCTTCGGGGATAAGGCCGTCTTTCACCAAGCGTTCGGTGTACAGCTGCAAGGTGGTTTTCTGCTTGCGGATGGTGGTGTACATCGCGGGGTTGGTGAACATCGGCTCGTCGCCTTCGTTATGGCCAAAGCGGCGATAACAGAAGATGTCCAGAACCACGTCTTTGTGGAAGGTTTGCCTAAATTCGGTGGCGACTTTGGCTGCGTGCACCACAGCTTCGGGATCATCGCCGTTGACGTGGAAAATCGGCGCTTCGACCATCAGCGCGATGTCGGTGGGGTAGGGGCTACTGCGCGAAAACGCGGGCGCGGTGGTAAAGCCGATTTGGTTGTTGACGATGATATGGATCGTGCCGCCCGTGCGGTGGCCTTTCAGGCCCGACATGCCAAAACATTCGGCCACAACGCCTTGGCCTGCAAAGGCGGCATCGCCGTGCAGCAAGATGGACAGAACTTTGGTGCGGTCGGTATCATTAAGTTGGTCTTGTTTGGCGCGGACTTTGCCGATGACCACGGGGTTTACCGCCTCTAGGTGGGAGGGGTTGGCAGTCAGGGATAGGTGCACTTCGTTGCCGTCAAAGCTGCGGTCGGATGATGCGCCAAGGTGGTATTTGACATCGCCCGATCCGTCGATATCTTCGGGCTTGTAACTGCCGCCTTGGAATTCGTTGAAAATCGCACGGTAGGGTTTTTGCATCACATTGGCCAGCACGTTCAGGCGGCCACGATGCGGCATACCAACGATGATCTCTTTCACCCCCATCGCCCCGCCGCGTTTGATAATCGCCTCCATCGCGGGGATCAGCGTCTCGGCCCCGTCAAGGCCGAAACGCTTGGTGCCCGTGTATTTGACGTGCAGAAACTTCTCGTACCCTTCCGCCTCGACCAATTTATTCAGGATCGCGCGGCGGCCTTCGCGGGTGAAGGCGATTTCCTTGCCGTAGCCTTCGATACGTTCTTTCAGCCACGCGGCTTGGGCGGCATCAGAGATGTGCATGTATTGCAGCGCGAACGTGCCGCAATAGGTGCGTTTCACGATCTCGATGATCTGGCGCATGGATGCGTGGGTTAGGCCCAGCACATTGTCGATGAAAATGGGCCGGTCCATGTCGGCTTCGGTAAAGCCATAGGAGGCGGGATCAAGTTCGGGGTGGTTGCCTTTGGGGGCCATGCCCAGCGGGTCAAGATCAGCCGCCAGATGGCCGCGAATGCGGTAGGCGCGGATGATCATGATGGCGCGGATGCTGTCCAGCACGGCGCGTTGAATTTGATCGTCCGTAAGCGCCACGCCGTTGGTGGTGGCTTTTTCGGCGATCTTTTTGGCAGCACCTTTGACATCGGGCTGGCTAGGCCATTCGCCCGTTAATGCGCCCGTCATTTCATCATTGGGCTGCAGCGGCCAATCGGCGCGCGCCCATGATGGGCCGTTTGCCTGCGCGCGGGTGTTTGCGGCGGGCTCATTAAGTTCGGCAAAGAAGCTGGCCCAAGCGGCATCGACCGATGACGGGTCGGCGGCATGACGCGCGGCCATCTGGTCGATATAATCGGCGTTGGCCCCATCAAGGAAAGAGGCGGCGCGGAATTGGGCGGTGGGGGTTGCTTCGGTCATGGTGTTGCACCTTTTGGGTTGGCGTGCATGGAAGTGTTCGTTTGCCTTTGCAGTTGGGGCGGCAGGCATTGCCCACCGCCCTAACCTAAGTTGGTTAACATAGCGTTCGGGCGGTTACCCCTTAATCGCCTTCATCACAGCCTCGCCAAGACCTGCGGGGCTGTCGGCCACTACGATGCCTGCGCGCTTCATCGCCTCGATTTTCGATTCAGCATCGCCTTTGCCGCCCGACACAATCGCGCCAGCGTGGCCCATGCGGCGGCCTGCGGGGGCGGTGCGGCCTGCGATAAAGCCTGCGGTGGGCTTCCAGCGGCCGCGCTTTTTCTCGTCCGCCAAGAACTGCGCTGCGTCTTCCTCGGCTGACCCGCCAATCTCGCCGATCATGATGATGGATGTGGTTTCAGGATCGGCCAAGAACATTTCCAAAACGTCGATATGTTCGGTGCCTTTGATCGGATCGCCGCCGATGCCGACAGCGGTGGATTGGCCAAGGCCAAGGTCGGATGTTTGCTTAACCGCCTCGTACGTCAGCGTGCCAGAGCGCGAGACAACGCCAACGCTGCCACGGCGGTGGATGTGGCCCGGCATGATGCCGATTTTGCAGGCGTCAGGGGTGATGACGCCCGGGCAATTCGGGCCGATCAGGCGCGATTTGCTGTTTTGGATGGCGCGTTTGACCTTCATCATATCCAGCACGGGAATGCCTTCGGTGATGCAAACGATCAGTTCCATTTCGGCGTCAATCGCTTCCAAAATCGAATCCGCTGCAAAGGGAGGCGGCACATAGATCACGGTTGCATTGGCCTGCGTTTTGGCCCGCGCCTCGTGCACTGAATCGAACACGGGCAGGTTCAGGTGGCTGCTGCCGCCCTTGCCCGGCGTGACGCCGCCGACCATTTTGGTGCCATAGGCAATGGCCTGTTCCGAATGGAACGTGCCTTGGCTGCCCGTAAAGCCTTGGCAGATGAGACGGGTGTTTTTGTTTACCAGAACAGCCATGATGTTATCCCTTCACCGCTTTGACAATTTTCTGCGCGGCGTCGGACAGGTTGTCCCCCGCAATCACATTCAGGCCCGAATTACGGATGATGTCTTTGCCCAATTCCACATTGGTGCCTTCAAGGCGGACAACCAGCGGCACTTTTAGGCCGACTTCTTTCACGGCTGCCAAAACGCCCTCTGCGATCACGTCGCAGCGCATGATGCCGCCAAAGATGTTGACCAAGATGCCTTTGACGTTGGGATCAGAGGTGATGATTTTGAACGCCTCGGTCACCTTTTCTTTGGTAGCCCCGCCGCCCACGTCTAGGAAGTTGGCAGGTTCTGCGCCGTAAAGTTTGATGATATCCATCGTCGCCATGGCAAGGCCCGCGCCGTTGACCATGCAGCCGATTTCGCCGTCCAGTGCGATATAGTTCAGATCGAATTTGGATGCGGCCAGTTCTTTGGGATCTTCTTCCGTCTCATCGCGCAGCGCTGCAATATCAGGGTGGCGATACATGGCGTTGCCGTCAAAGCTGAATTTCGCGTCCAGCAGTTTCAGGTTGCCATCGGTCATTACGACAAGGGGGTTAATCTCCATCATCTCGACATCTTTTTCGATGAACAGCCGGTACATGTTTTTCACAATGGCGACGCATTGTTTGACCTGCGCGCCCGTCAGGCCCAGCGCAAAGGCCACGCGGCGGCCGTGGAAATCGGATAGGCCCGTGGCGGGGTCAACTTCAAAGCTGATGATCTTTTCGGGGGTGTCGTGGGCGACATCCTCAATCGACATGCCGCCTTCGGTGGACACAACGAACGAGATGCGCGAGGTGGCGCGATCGATCAGCATAGCCAGATACAATTCGCGCGCAATGTCGCTGCCATTTTCGATGTAAATGCGGTTGACCTGTTTGCCTGCGGGGCCAGTTTGCACCGTTACCAGTGTGCGGCCCAGCATTTGCTTGGCAAATTCTGCGGCCTCTTCGACCGAGCGGGCAAGGCGCACGCCGCCTTTTTCGCCAGCTTCGGGTTCTTTAAACTTGCCTTTGCCGCGCCCGCCTGCGTGGATTTGCGCCTTGACCACCCACAGCGGGCCATCCAGCTCGCCCGCAGCAGATTTGGCATCTTCGGCGCGGGTGACGGCGCGGCCATCGGATACGGGAATGCCATAGCTGCGCAAAAGTGCCTTGGCCTGATATTCGTGAATGTTCATGTGCATGTCCGATCTGGCTGGAATTTGCTTCGTTTGGCATATATTTGCGGTTGAGCAAAACACCAAATGCAGCGAATTGAAGGAAAAGTGACATTTGTGATCACAAATTTTTTTCGTGTGATCACAAATGTAAGGCTGGACAGAATGTCGCAGTTTGCGCGCCGCTTGAACCCGTGCTGAAAGCAGCTTAGCCTTGGTGCAATGTTGGGAAAGGGTGCGCAATGGCGAGGCCAATTTGGGATGTTGTGGCCACAGTGGACGAGCCTGTGCCCTTGGTTCTGGCCTTTGTGGCCCATACGCTATCGCTTGGCCCGCGCTGTTTGCATTTGTATTTGGATCGCCCAAACCCTGCCGTGCAGGACGCGTTGGCGGGGGTGGAAGGGGTGAAGGTAACCCTTTGCACGGATGAGTATTGGGCGGCATCTGCGCGCAAAAAGCGTCCGCCCCTGCATGTGGGGCGGCAAAAGGAAAACGCGCGGCAGGTGTATGAGGCGACGCCCGCCGATTGGATGGTGTCGATTGACTGCGATGAGTTTTTGTCCAGCGGTGTGGATTTGGCGGCGGATTTGGCTGAGCAGGGGCCAGAAGTGACATTTATGCGCATCCCCGTGCGCGAAAGGGTGTTGCCCGTGGGTTTGGCGCAGGGGGGGATTTTTGACGGGGTGTTCCGCCTGCCCGTGCCGCAGTATGGGCAGAACGGGCCAAAGATATACGGCGATGATGCGGGGTTTTATCGTCAGGGGATGACGGGCCATGCGATTGGCAAATCGGCCTTTCGGGTGGGGCGCGGATTGCAGATGTGCATTCATGCGCCGCTGAATGCCCCGCAAAATTCTCCTCAGGGCGTGGTGGGCAGCCGCGCTTTTTTGCGGCATTTCGATGGGCTAACGATGCTGCATTACGCACTGAAGTTGCTGCGCCGCGCGCGCGAGCCGCAGTTCAAAGCCCCGCCGCGCCACGGCCCCGCGCGCATGGCGCAGATGGCGGTGATGGAAGAAATTGCGCGCGATCCTGCGATGGTCGTGCAGATGGTGGAACGGGTGAAACGCCTGACGGATGAACAGGCGGCAGCGCTGCGCGCGATGGGAGTGCTGGACGAGCGCCATTTTGATCCCAGCGCCGCGCTGGCGGGTTTGGGCTGGGCGGTGGATTTGTCTGTCGCGGCGTTTGACGCAGAGTTGCGGGCGCGAGATGCGGGGTTGTTGGAGGAGACGGGGCTGGGGGTGTAAAGGTTTGGTTGCGCGTAAGGTGCGTGCAAGCACGCACCTTACATTTGCTACAGCCTACACCCGCGCCGCCGCCACCGATGCCTCAAGAATATCCATCGCTTCGGCAAAATGCGCGTCGGGGATGGTGATGGGGGCGAGGAAGCGGATGACGTTGCCATAAACGCCGCAGGTCAGCAGGATCAGCCCGCGCTTTTGCGCCTCGATCCGCACACGCTGGGTAAAGCCTGCGTCGGGGGTGTGGTTTGACGGATTGGCAAATTCGACCGCCACCATGAAACCTGGCCCGCGAATATCGACGATTTCGGGGGTGGTGGAGCGGATGGCTTCCAGCCGTTGTTTCAGGCGGCCGCCCAGTTCATTGGCGCGCGCGCAAAGCTGTTCTTCCTCGATCACGTCCAGCACGGCATTGGCGGCTGCAATCCCAATCGGGTTGCCGCCATAGGTGCCGCCAAGCCCGCCTGCGTGGGATGCATCCATCAAACTGGCTTTGCCCGTGAGCGCGGCAAGGGGCAGGCCGCCTGCCAGACCCTTGGCCATTGTGGTGATATCGGCGGCAACGCCGTAGCCTTCCATGGCAAACATGTGGCCTGTGCGGGCAAAGCCTGTCTGCACCTCGTCTGCGATCATCACAATGCCATGTTCATCGCACAGCGCGCGGATGGCGCGGACAAGTTCCTTTGGCGCGGGATAGAACCCGCCTTCGCCTTGGACGGGTTCAAAAATGATGGCGGCCACGCGGGATGGGTCAAGATCGGCCTTAAATAGTTTGGTGATGCCTGCCATGGCGTCATCTGACGATATGCCATGCACATCTTGCGGGAAAGGCACGTGATAGACATCGGGCATCATCGCGCCGAAGCCTTTTTTATAGGGGTCAACCTTGCCCGTGAGCGACATGCCCATCATGGTGCGGCCATGAAACGCGCCGCCAAAGGCGATGATGGCGTTGCGGTTTGTGGCAATGCGCGCGACCTTGATAGCGTTTTCGACCGCTTCTGCCCCCGTGGTGACAAAGACGGTTTTCTTGGGGAAATCACCCGGAACCACGGCGTTCAGGCGTTCTGCAAGGCGGACGTAGTTTTCATAGGGCAGCACCTGGTGGCAGGTGTGGGTAAAGCGCGACATCTGTTCGGTCACGGCGGCCATGACCTTTGGGTGGCAATGTCCCGTATTGACCACGGCAATGCCTGCGGCAAAGTCGATATAACGGTTGCCTTCGATATCCCAAACTTCGGAGTTAACCGCGCGGTCGACGTAAATCTCGGTTTGCACGCCAACCCCGCGCGAGATGGCATCAGTACGGCGGCGGGCGACTTCGGCGTTTTTCAGGGCGGTGGTCATGGCAAACCTTTGGGATGAGGTGGATTTGATCAAACTATACAGGTTTGAATGGGCAATTGCATCAAAAACTATGAGGCCAGTTTTAAGTGGTGGATAGCGCCAATGGGCCCAGCGCCCAAAGGGGGCTGCGCGCCCCCTTACGGATTTGGCAAAGGGGCCAAATCCTATCCCCTGCGGGATATTTTGGGAGTTAGGAAGGGCGTTAATCCTTCGTTAACCTTGCATAGCGCAGGGTCTGGGGCAGGGTTAATGCGGTGATTCTGAATGGTAAGTGTAATGCGGCAACGGGGTGATGATCTGGCGGGGTGCGCGCTGGACTGGTTGCAACTGGCAAGGTCGCGCCGCGTGGGGCCTGCGACATTTCATCGGCTGATGCGCGAGCATGGCGCGGCTGGCGCGGCGCTGGCGGCGCTGCCCGAAATTGCGGCGGCGGCGGGGGTCACGAATTACGAGATTTGCCCGATTGGCGTGGTGAGGGCCGAGGCGGCGCGCGGCGCTAAGTTGGGCGCAAAGCTGCTGCTGTGGGGGCAGGGGGCCTATCCTGCGGCGCTGATGGATATGCCCGATGCGCCGCCAATTCTGTGGGCTCTGGGCGATGTGGATTTGCTGTCGCGCCCTGCCGTGGCGCTGGTAGGTGCGCGCAATGCGTCCAGTCTTGGGCTGCGGATGGCCAAGACGCTGGCGGTGGGGCTCGGGGCATCGGGCCAAGTCGTTGTGTCGGGGTTGGCGCGCGGCATTGATGCGGCGGCGCATGAGGCGGCGCTGAGCGCGGGAACCATTGCTGTGCAAGCGGGGGGGCTGGATGTGATCTATCCCGAAGAGAACGCAAAGCTGACTGAATTAATTGGCGCGCAGGGGCTGCGCCTATCGGAACACCCGTTTGGCCTGCAACCGCAGGCGCGGCATTTTCCGCAGCGCAACCGTATTGTGGCGGGCCTAGCACGGGCAGTGGTGGTTGTAGAGGCGGCGGCAAAATCGGGCAGTTTGATTACTGCGCGCGATGCGGCCGATTTGGGGCGCGATGTGCTGGCGGTGCCGGGCCATCCGTTTGATGCGCGCGCGGCGGGGTGTAATATGCTGATCCGCGATGGGGCGACATTGGTGCGCAGCAGCGCGGATGTGATCGAGGCGCTAGGGCTGCCAGCAATCGCACAGGCTGAGCCCAAACCTGAGCCCAAACCTGCGCCAAAGCCAGCGCCAAAGCCAGCGGTGGCGTCAGGTGCGGCCGTTGCCCCCACCCCGCGCCCGCTGCGCGAGGCCCATGCGCTGCATGCGCAGATTTTATCGCGCCTTGGCCCCAGCCCAGTGGCCGAAGACCAATTGCTGCGCGATGTTGGCATTGCGGGGGCGCAGATTGGCCCTGCACTTTTGGCGCTGGAATTGGACGGGCAAATTCAGCGCCATGCGGGGGGGCTGATCTCGCGCTTGAACTAAAGGTGATTTCCCTGCGTCGCCGATTTCCCTGCCTCATTGACAAGCCTTAGGGTGGTGGTTGACAAGCGCGTCATCCGCGCCACATGGTGCAGCGCGGCCGACAGCCCACGAAGACCGCCATTTAAGTTAGGGAAAATATGCCCGTTGTCGTTGTAGAATCCCCAGCCAAAGCCAAGACAATCAACAAATATCTTGGCCCTAACTATACGGTTTTGGCCAGTTTTGGCCATGTGCGCGATCTGCCGCCCAAGGATGGGTCGGTCGATACTGACAATGATTTTGAAATGCTGTGGGAAGTGGCGGCAGACAGCAAAAAACACGTCCGCGCCATTGCCGAGGCGCTGAAAACCGATAACGAATTGATCCTTGCGACCGACCCTGACCGCGAGGGCGAGGCGATTTCGTGGCATTTGCAAGAGGCGCTTGCCAGCAGCCTGAAAAAGGGCAAAATCGTGTCGCGCGTGACGTTCAACGCCATCACCAAAGATGCGGTGACCGAGGCGATGAAGCATCCCCGCCAAGTGGATATGCCTCTGGTCGATGCCTATTTGGCGCGCCGTGCGCTGGATTATTTGGTGGGGTTTAACCTATCCCCCGTTTTGTGGCGTAAGCTGCCCGGATCGCGCAGCGCGGGGCGGGTGCAATCGGTTTGCCTGCGGCTGATCGTTGACCGCGAGATGGAGATCGAGGCGTTTCGTGCGCGTGAATTTTGGTCGATCACCGCGCTGCTGACCACGCCGCGCGGGCAATCGTTTAGCGCCAAGCTGACCCATCTGGCGGGTAAAAAGCTGGATAAGTTTGACATTGCCACCGCCGAGGCTGCCGATTTGGCGGCCACCGCCGTGCGCAAGCGCAATTTAACGGTGCATTCGGTTGAGGCAAAGCCAGTATCGCGCAACCCCTATCCGCCGTTCATGACCAGCACCTTGCAGCAAGAAGCGAGCCGCAAATTTGGCATGGGGGCCAAGGCCTGCATGTCGGCGGCGCAGCGCCTGTATGAGGCGGGGCATATCACCTATATGCGTACAGACGGCATCGATATGGCGCCCGAAGCGGTGACGGCGGCGCGCGGCGCAATTAAGGCGCGGTTTGGGGCAAACTATGTGCCCGATCAGCCGCGCATCTATAAGAACAAGGCCAAGAATGCGCAGGAAGCGCATGAATGTATTCGCCCAACCGATATGAACATGGCCGAGGGGGATTTGGGCATTTCAGACGGCGATCAGCGCCGCCTGTATGATTTGATTTGGAAGCGCACGATTGCCAGCCAAATGGCATCAGCGCGGATGGAACGCACGGCGGTGGATTTGGCCAGCGCGGACGGCGCGGTTGTGCTGCGCGCCAGCGGCCAAGTGGTGCTGTTTGACGGGTTCCTGAAGGTTTACGACGAAGGCCGCGATGACGAGGACGAAGATGACACCCGCCTGCCGCAATTGATGCAGGGCGAGGCGGTGGCCAAGGAATCGGTCACCGAAGCGCAGCATTTCACCCAAGCGCCGCCGCGCTATTCCGAGGCGACTTTGGTCAAGCGGATGGAGGAGTTGGGCATTGGTCGGCCTTCTACCTATGCATCAGTTCTAACCACCATTGTTGATCGCGAATATGTGAAGAAAGAGAAAAACCGCCTGATCCCTGAAGATAAAGGGCGGCTGGTGACGGCGTTTTTGGCCAACTTTTTCCGCCGCTATGTGGAATATGATTTCACCGCCGATCTGGAAAGCCAGCTTGATGATGTGTCAGCCGGAACGCGCGATTATAAGGCGGTGCTTAAGCAGTTTTGGCGCGATTTTTCGGCCGCTATTGCCGAAACCGCCGATCTGCGCATTGGCGAAGTTTTGGATAAGATCGATGAATTTCTGAGCCCGCATTTGTATCCGATGCGTGAAGATGGGTCTGATCCGCGGATTTGCAAAACCTGCGGCACGGGGCGGCTGCATCTGAAAACCTCGCGCACGGGGGGAGCGTTTATTGGCTGCGGGAACTATCCTGAATGCCGCTATACCCGCCCGATTTCGGGGGAAGAGGGCGCATCGGTGGATGGGCGCGTTTTGGGCGCAGATAGTGATGGTGCAGAGATTTCCCTGCGCGCGGGGCGCTTTGGGCCCTATGTGCAAAAGGGCGAGGCTACGGCAGAAAACCCCAAACCGCCGCGCGCCAGCTTGCCCAAGACTTGGCCGCAAGAAAGCCTGACTTTGGAGCGCGCGATCACACTTTTGACCCTGCCGCGATTGGTGGGGGCGCATCCTGATGATGGCGCGCCTGTTGAAGCGGCGATTGGCCGCTTTGGCCCCTATGTCAAACACGGCGCGCTATACGCCAACCTGCCCGATGTGGAAGAGGTGTTCACCATTGGCATGAACCGCGCGGTGGAAGTGCTGGCGCAAAAGCTGGCAGGGCGGCGCGGGGGGGCGGCAACCCCGCCGCTGCGCGAGTTGGGCGAGCATCCTGCGGGCGGTTTTGTGCAGGTGATGGAGGGTAAATATGGCCCGTATGTAAAGTGGGCCAAGGTCAATGCAACATTGCCAAAAGAGGTGACGGTCGAGACGATCACCCTAGAGGCGGCGCTGGCGCTGATTGAAGAAAAGGCTGGCAAAAAGGGTGGGGGTAAGAAGCCCGCTGTGAAAAAGGCGGCTGTGAAAAAGGCGGCTGTGAAAAAGCCCGCCGCGACAAAGGCCGCCGCGAAAAAACCTGCCGCGACAAAGGCCGCCGCGACAAAGGCTGCTGCGCCGAAGGCGAGCAAAGCGGCTGCGAAAAAGCCCGCGCCTAAGAAACCTGCCGCGAAAAAGGCGGATCAGGGGGATGTGCTGGAATAAGATCAGGCGCGCGGCTTGACCAGCCGCGCCATTAAATGCGCGGGGGTAATTACGCCCACAGATTTGCCCGCGCGCATCACGCACAACTCGGTTGCGCCGTTCGCGATCAAATCCATCGCCGCTTTGACGGGGGCATTTGCGTCAATCTGCGTGCCTTTCGATGCACCAGCTTGCATGACATCCTCGGCGCGCAGCACGGCCATTGGGTTCATATGGGCCACAAAATCGGCGACATAATCGGACACGGGGTTTGCAATAATCTCGCGCGCGGTGCCAATTTGCACAATGCGCCCGCCGTCCATCAGGGCAATACGGTTGCCCAGTTTAAACGCCTCGTCCAGATCATGTGACACGAAAATGATGGTGCGTTTTAGCTTGGCTTGCAGATCCAAAAGTTCGTCTTGCAGGCGGGCGCGGATCAAGGGGTCTAGGGCGGAAAACGGCTCGTCCATTAACAAAATTGGCGCTTCGGTGGCAAAGGCGCGGGCCAGCCCCACGCGCTGCTGCATCCCGCCAGACAGTTCCCCGACCTTTCGGTCGGCCCACTGGGTCAGGTTCACCAGTGCCAGTTGTGCATCCACGCGCGGGCGGCGCTGGGCTTCGGTTAGGCCAGCCAGTTCAAGACCAAGGCCGACGTTTTCGCGCACTGTGCGCCATGGAAGTAGTCCGAATTGTTGAAACACCATGGAAACGCGGTGCTGGCGAATGCGGCGCAGGGTTTCAGGCGCGGCATGGGTGGCATCAACCAGCCCCGCGCCATCCCAGACATCGACGCGGCCACGGCAGACGGGGTTTAGCCCGTTCACGGCCCGCAGCAAGGTGGATTTGCCGCTGCCCGACAGGCCCATAAGCACCAAAATTTCGCCCGCCGCCACCTCTAGGCTGCAATTATGCACGCCCAAGACTTGGGCAGTTTGTTCCTGAATTTCGGCGCGCGATAAGCCCTGATCCATCAGGGGCAGGGCGCGATCTGGCGCGTCGCCGAACACGATGGACACGTTGTCAAACCGCACTGCGATGTTGGGCGCGCCCGTCATTTCCCGCCCCCCAGCCGCAAAGTGCGATCCAGCAAGATTGCCACGACCACGATGATAAAGCCCGATTCAAAGCCCAGCGCGGTGTTTACCGTATTCAGCGCGCGGATCACAGGCACGCCAAGGCCGTTCGCCCCTACCAGCGCCGCGATGACCACCATCGACAGCGACAGCATGATGGTTTGGTTCAGCCCGACCATAATTTGTGGCAGGGCATAGGGCAGTTCCACTTTCCACAGCTTTTGGCGCGGCGTTGCGCCAAAGGCCATAGCTGCCTCGATCAGCGCCACGGGGGTGGAGGATATGCCCAATTGCGTCAGGCGAATGGGCGCGGGCAGAACGAAGATCACAGTGGCAATAAGGCCGGGCACTGTTCCAAGGCCAAAGAACACGATGGCGGGAATAAGGTAGACAAAGGTGGGCAGGGTTTGCATCAAATCCAGCACGGGCGACATCGCCGCATAAAGGCGCGGGCGGTGGGCTGCGGCAATGCCAATCGGCACGCCAAGGCCCATGCAGACCACGCAAGACGATAAGATCAGCGTTAGGCTTTCGGTGGTTTCTTCCCAGTATCCTTGGTTCAGGATGAACAGAAATCCCAAAGCCACGCCAATGCACAGC
Organism: Pseudorhodobacter antarcticus; assembly: GCA_945862435.1. Classification (GTDB taxonomy): domain Bacteria; phylum Pseudomonadota; class Alphaproteobacteria; order Rhodobacterales; family Rhodobacteraceae; genus Cypionkella; species Cypionkella antarctica_C. Next base: position 39,130 of record CAMAXX010000018.1, on the reverse strand, counting down.
TGATAACTGCGTTGCAAAACCCATGCCAGTGCGATGAAGGCCGCGATAATCACAAAGGGGCTTGGGCTTTGCAATACCAATAAGATGGCCTCGATCATCGCCTCCATCCCAATGGAAATAACATCGAAAAAGCCAGAAAGATGATCTTTCATCCAATCAAAGATGAATTTTGCCACTTTTCCGACAGGGATTTTATGATCGGTGATCCAGTCCATCGCCGCGCCGCCCTTCTGCTTTCACATTGGCAAAATTATCCTGCGGGGTAGCGCGGCGGGGGCAACCACCCCTGCCGCGCGAAGGGGCGCAAAGCCCCTTGCGCCCTCTGCGCATTAGCGGCGGTTATTGCAACGCAGCGGTCACTGCGGCCTTAGCATCACCACCGTCTTTGGTGGTCAATCCGTCCAGCCAAGGCTCCCATGCGCCGGTATTGGCAGCCAGCCATGTTTTGGCAGCCTCGCGTGGGTCGCTGCCATCGTTCAGGATCGCACCCATGATTTCGTTTTCCATGGCCAGTGTGAAGGACAGGTTTTGCAGCAGTTTGCCTGTATTGGGGCATTCAGCGGCATAGCCTGCGCGCACGTTGGTATCTACGACAGCGCCGCCAAGGTTGGGGCCAAAGTAATCGTCACCGCCTGTTAGATAGGTCATTTTGAAGTTGGCATTCATTGGGTGAGGTTCCCAGCCCAAGAACACAATCGGGGCAGCCTTGCCGTCTTTGTTGCCCACTTCGGCCAGCATACCCGCCTCGGAGCTTTCAACAATTTCAAACCCGTCCAGCCCAAATGGGCCAGAGGAGATCATATCGAGGATGATGCGGTTACCGTCGTTGCCGGGCTCGATACCGTAAATCTTGCCTTCCAGCGCGTCTTTATTGGCGGCGATATCAGCAAAATCTTTGATCCCCAACGCGGCGCCGGCCTCGTTCGTGGCTAAGGTATATTTCGCGCCTTCTAGATTGGTGCGCACCGTTTCAACTTTGCCTGCGTCGCGGTGCGGGGCAATGTCTGCCTCCATTGTGGGCATCCAGTTGCCCAAGAACACATCAACGTCTCCTTCGGCAAGGCCAGTGTAGGTGACGGGCACGGACAGAACTTTGGTTTCCGTCTCGTATCCCAGTGCTTCTAAAACCAGTGTGGTTGCGGCGGTGGTGGCGGTGATATCCGTCCAACCCACGTCCGAGAAGATAACTTTATCGCAGCCTTCGGCATAGGCGGTGCCCGTAAAGGCAAAAGCGACTGCTGTTGCAAGTAATGAGGTGCGGCGTGACATGGTGGTCTCCCTATTGGTTGTTGGTTGCCATTTATTCTTGATTGACGAGTCAATAAACTTCGGACACCTTGGGTTTGGCAAGAAAAATCTTTGGGGCCATCGCAAAATGCCGAAACTTGGAATGGAGCCTATCCGAAAGGCGGCGCTCGTCAACGCTACGATTGTGGAAATCGGGCAAAAAGGATCGCTGGATGTGACTGTAGCGCAGATTGCGCGGCGGGCGGGCATGTCATCGGCACTGGCGCATCATTATTTTGGCAGCAAGGAAGAGATGTTCTTGGCCGCGATGCGCCAGTTGCTGACGGTGTATGGCGCCGAAGTGCGCGGCGCGATTGCGGCCAGTGAGGGGCCTTTGGGGGGGCCGCAGGGGCGCGTGCGGGCAGTGCTGATTGCGTCATTCTCGCCGATGAATTTTCGGCGCGATGTTGTCGGCGCTTGGTTGAATTTTTGGGTTTTAGCGCAGTCGGTGCCTGCCGCCAAGCGGCTGCTTGCGATTTATCAACGCCGTTTGCACAGCAATTTGGTTGTGGGCCTGCGCCCCTTGGCGGGCGCGCGGGCGGGGGCGATTGCAGCGGGTTTGGCTGCGATGATCGACGGGCTTTACCTGCGCGAGGCGCTGAAAATTGGCGCGCCTGATGGGGCGGCGGCAGTGCGTATGGCGATGGATTATCTGGCGGCAGAATTGGCCAGAGGTGAGAAATGAGCGACGCGGTTGCAGATTATGTGATTGTCGGGTCGGGCAGCGCGGGATCAGCGCTGGCCTACCGTTTGGCGATGGCGGGCAAATCGGTGGTTGTGATTGAAGAGGGGGGCAGTGACGCTGGCCCGTTTATCCAGATGCCAGCCGCGCTGTCGTATCCGATGAATATGGCTATGTATGATTGGGGGTTAAGGTCGGAGCCAGAGCCGCATTTGGGGGGCCGCCAGTTGGTCACGCCGCGCGGGCGGGTGATTGGCGGATCAAGCAGCATCAACGGAATGGTCTATGTGCGCGGCCATGCCCGCGATTATGACACATGGGACGCACTGGGCGCGCAAGGCTGGGCCTATGCCGATGTGCTGCCCTATTTTCAGCGGATGGAAAGCTGGCACGGGGCGGCGGATGCTGGCACAGATACCGCCTATCGCGGCACCAATGGGCCGTTGCACATCACGCGCGGGCCGCGCGCGAACCCGTTGTTCGAGGCGTTTATTCAGGCGGGCCGCGAGGCGGGCTATCCTGTAACGCCCGATTACAATGGGGCCGCGCAAGAAGGCTTTGGCGCGATGGAGGCGACGATTTATCAGGGCGAGCGGTGGTCTGCCGCCAAGGCCTATCTTCGACCCGCCATTGCCACAGGGCGCGTGCGCCTGTTGCGCGCCTTTGCCCGCCGTATTGTGATGGACGGGCGGCGCGCTGTGGGGGTGGAAGTGGCGCGCGGCGGTGTGAAGAATGGCGGGCAGATCGAAGTTGTCCGCGCGGGGGCAGAGGTGATTTTGGCTGCATCGTCGCTGAACACGCCCAAACTGCTGATGCTATCGGGCATTGGCCCTGCTGCGCATTTGGCAAGTCATGGCATTGACGTGGTGGCAGACCGCGCAGGCGTGGGCGGCAATCTGCAAGACCATTTGGAAATATATATGCAATTTCAATCGGTTCAGCCGATTACCCTGTATAAATATTGGAACCTGTGGGGCAAGGCGATGATTGGCGCGCAGTGGCTGTTTACCAAGCGGGGGCTGGGCGCGAGTAACCAGTTTGAGGCTTGCGGCTTTATTCGGTCTGACAAGGGTGTGGAATATCCTGATATTCAGTATCATTTCCTGCCCATAGCCGTGCGGTATGATGGTAAGGCCTCTGCTGCCGGGCATGGGTTTCAGGTGCATACAGGGCCGATGCGATCGGCCTCGCGCGGGCGGGTTTCGCTGAGGTCTAGCGATCCGAACGCGCCGCCAGTTATCAGATTTAACTATATGTCGCAGGACAGCGACTGGCGCGATTTTCGCAAAGCGGTGCGCTTGACGCGCGAGATTTTTGATATGCCAAGTATGCGCGCGCATGTGAAATCGGAAATTCAGCCAGGCGCGGCGGCGCAAAGCGATACAGAGATTGATGCATTTATCCGAGATCACGCCGAAAGCGCTTATCATCCTTGCGGGACGGCGCGGATGGGGCGGGCGGATGATGCGAATGCAGTGGTTGATCCTGATTGCCGCGTGATCGGGGTCGATTGCCTGCGCGTGGCCGATAGCAGCATTTTCCCGCAGGTGACCAACGGCAATTTGAATGGGCCGTCGATTATGGTGGGAGAAAAGGCGGCGGATCATATTTTGGGGGTTCGGTTGGCGAAATCGAATTTACAGCCTGTGATGGCGGCAGATTGGAAAGCGGCGCAAAGATAGGGGGGCTAGCCCCCGAGCCCCCGAGGATATTTGGAAAAAAGAGAAGCGTATTGATGAGGATCAATGCGGCGCGGGCGGGCAGGCGTTAGGATGGAGAAATAGAGGGAAAGTTTCCATGCCCCATACCCCAGACGCCCTTGCCGATGAGTTTCCGAACAAGTCTGCCAATATATCGGCGCTAAAGGGAACGGACGCGCATTTTGCCACTGTGGTGGCCGAATATGATGCGGTGAATTTAGCGGTGTACCGCGCGGAATCGCGGCTGGATTTAATCACCGAAGAATACGAGGAGCATCTGCGCCGCGCGCGGGCGGTGCTGAAAGACCAGATATGGGCGCGGATGAAATAGCTGTTAGGGCGCAATGTCATAGGGCAGGATGCCGCGCTGATCGGGGTTGACCGACAGGCGGCGCTCCAGCGGCGGGACAGACCTTTGGTGGCAATCGGGACGCTCGCAAATCCGGCAGGAAATGCCGATGGGATCGCAGCGGCCCTTCAGGTCTAGCCCATCGGCATAAACCAGCGCGCCTGCATGGGCGATTTCACACCCCAGACCAATGGCATAACGGCGCACGGGGGCAAGGTATGCCCCGCCCGGTTTAGAGACATCGCGCGCAAGGCAAAGGTAGCGCACCCCGTCGGGCGTTTCGGCCAGTTGGCGCAGGAAATGGCCGGGGGTTTCAAACGCGCGGTGCACGTTCCACAAAGGACAAGCGCCGCCGAAACGGGCAAATTGCAGGCGGGTGGCGGAATGGCGTTTGGTGATGGTGCCCGCCTGATCGACGCGCACAAAGAAAAACGGCACGCCTTTTGCGCCCGGGCGTTGCAAGGTGGACAGGCGGTGCGCGACCTGTTCTATGGACGCGCCAAAAATATCCGCCAGCCGTTCCAGATCGTGGCGCATTTCATTCGCTGCTGCCAGAAAGGCGCGGTAGGGCATCAGCGCCGCGCCTGCAAAATAGTTGGCCATGCCGATTTTGGCGATATCGCGCGCCTCGGGTGATTGAAAACGGGCAAGGTCTAACATCGCCTCGATCAGATCATTCTGGGTTTGTAGGGCCACTTGGTACAGCGCCTGAAAGCGGCGGGTGGGGGCCGCGGCGCGGGCGGCAAGGTGCAGGCGCCGCTGGGCTGGATCATAGCGGCGCAGCGGGCCATCGGTGGAAAAATCAGTCTCTATCCCGCGCTTGGCCAAAGCTTCGGTGGCGGTAATCAGCATGTCTTGGCCAGCGGGGGCGGCGCTGGCAAAATGTTCGGCGGCGCGGTCGACAGCATCGACGTAATTGTCGCAGTAATGAAAGAAATCGCGCACCTCATCCCACGGACTGGCACGCAGGGTGGCGTCATCGCGGCCCAAAGCCTCATCTAAACTGGCAAGGCGCTCATGGCTTTGGCGGTAGGCGTGGTGCAGATCAAGAAAGGCGCGGGCAAGGGCGGGGGCATTGCTGGCGGCAAGGCGCAGATCCGCCAGCGGCGGGGCGGATTTTGCAAAGATTGGGTCGGCCAAGGCTTCACGCATGTTGGAAACCAAACGCTCGCCCTCGCCGGCGTTTAGCTCGGTTACATCCAGGCCAAACTCGCTGGCCAGCGCCAGCAGCACTGCGGCGGACACGGGGCGGTGGTTGTTTTCCATTTGGTTCAGATAAGGCAGGGACACGCCGAGCTTGCCCGAAAAGGCGCGCTGGGTTAGGGCAAGGCGGCCCCGCAGTTCGCGCAGTTTTGCGCCCGCGTATAGTTTTTGAATGGCCATGTCAGCCCCCTATTTGCAAACTCAAGTTTGGCTTTGCAAACTGCGCGCGTCAAGGATTTAACGCGGCGGCCTCTGCCAGCGCATCACCGCCAGAATGCACAAAACCGACGCCGTGGCCGAGCCGAGCATGACCAGAACCAGTGGCATTTCGCCTGTGCCGTGATGCAGAAGCGCGCCTGCAAGCGCGGCCAGCGCCGCCCCGCCCCCCATCATCAGCGCGCCGCCTAGGCCCGAGGCCGACCCCGCCAAATCGGGCCGCACTGACAATATCCCTGCGTTGGCGGAGGGCAGCGACACGCCATTGCCCACCCCCATCACTGCCATCAGGCCAAAGAAAAGTATGGCCCCTTTGATGCCTGCCAAACTGAACAGCGCAAGCGCGGCCATGCCTGCAAAAGTGATCAGCGCGCCCATTAACACCATGTTGTTCATGCCAAAGCGCACCGAATAGCGCCCTGCCAGATAATTGCCAGCGGTGTATCCAAGGGCTATCAGGCCAAAGTAAAGGCCCGTTTGCGCGGGGGTCAGGCCGAACACATCGCTTGCGACAAACGGCGCGCCGCCAAGGGCGGCAAAGAATGCGCCACTTGCAAAGGCCGCAGCCCCTGCATAGCCCCAAAATGGCAGGGACACTAAAAGTTGCGGGTATTGGCGAAACTGGCCGCTAAGGCTGACATCAGAGGCGGGGTGCGTTTCACCCAAATCGGCATAGGTCAGCACCAGCACCAGCGCGCCCGAAATGCCCAAAAAGGCAAAACTGGCTTGCCAGCCATAGGCCTGATCCAACAGGCCGCCAATGGACGGGCCAATCATCGGAACCAGTGACATGCCCATGGTGACATAGGCGATCATCGAGGCGGCGCGCGCATCGGACACCATATCGCGGATCACGGCGCGCGATAGGACGGTTCCTGCGGCAACAACAGCCTGCATCATGCGAAAGAACAGAAATACCCCTGCCGTCGGGGCCAGAATGCTGCCGAGTGTGGCCAGCAAAAACAGCGCCAGCGCGCCGATCATGATGGGGCGGCGGCCGTAGCGGTCGGACAGCGGGCCAATCAGGATTTGCAGCACGGCCGATAGCGCCAGATACAGCGAGACGGATTGCTGCATCACGCCGTAGGGCACGTTGAAATACTGCGCCATCATCGGCAAGGACGGCAGAAAGATATTCATCGACAGGGCCGAGATGCCCGCCAGCAGAGTAAGGGTGACGATGCTGGGCGGGGTGGCGCGGTTTAGAAATACGGGAGTGGTCACGGATTTTGGCTCATTTTATAATTGAAAAGTGCGCCAGCAGTTTCGCCGCCCGATGTGGCGGTAACGGTTGGGCTGTAAGTGGCGCGGCGCAAATAGATAATGCTACCGCTATAGGGCAGGGCGCGGGCAAAGCCAAGTGGGGGAGTATTATCAAATTTGCAGTTTGCAGATGCTACCTTGGCAACTATTTGCAAATTTACCGAATTGCGCTTTGCTGTGGGGGGCTAGACAAGTATGGTCGCGCGAAATGCCAAAGAGGGGCTGCCATGAAAGACATCCTAGAACAGCTGGAAGCGCGGCGCGATGTGGCGCGTCTGGGCGGCGGCGCGCGGAGGATTGCGGCCCAGCACGCCAAGGGCAAACTGACCGCGCGCGAGCGGATCGAGTTGTTGATGGATGAGGGCAGCTTTGAAGAATTTGACATGTTTGTCACCCATCGCTGCACCGATTTTGGCATGGAATCCGAGCGCCCCGCAGGGGACGGCGTGGTCACGGGTTGGGGCACGGTGAATGGGCGGATGATCTATGTCTATGCCCAAGATTTCACGGTTTTTGGCGGATCGCTTTCGGAAACGCAGTCGAAAAAGATTTGCAAAATTATGGATATGGCCATTCAGAACGGCGCGCCGATTGTGGGGATTGCCGACAGTGGCGGCGCGCGCATTCAGGAAGGCGTGGCCAGCCTTGCAGGTTACGCCGAGGTGTTTCAGCGCAATATCATGGCATCGGGCGTGGTGCCGCAGATTAGCCTTATCATGGGGCCATGCGCGGGGGGGGCGGTGTATTCGCCCGCGATGACGGATTTTATTTTTATGGTCAAAGACAGCAGTTATATGTTTGTCACGGGGCCTGATGTGGTGAAAACCGTCACCAATGAGGCTGTTTCGGCAGACGAGCTGGGCGGGTCGGCCACGCATACCAAGAAATCATCGGTTGCTGATGACGCCTTTGAAAACGATGTCGAGGCGCTGGCCGAAGTGCGCCGCCTGATCGACTTTCTGCCTCTGAACAACCGCGAAAAGGCCCCTGTGCGCCCGTTTTTTGACGACCCTGCGCGGCTGGATCCCAGCCTTGACACCCTTATCCCTGACAATCCGAACCAGCCCTATGATATGAAGGAATTGGTGCTGAAAATTGCTGATGAGGGCGATTTTTTTGAAATTCAGCGCGAATTTGCGGCCAATATCATCACGGGGTTTGTGCGCATCGAAGGGCAGACTGTGGGCGTGGTGGCCAATCAGCCGATGGTGCTGGCGGGCTGCCTTGATATTGACAGCGCCCGCAAAGCTGCCCGTTTTGTGCGGTTTTGCGATGCGTTTGAAATTCCGATCCTGACGTTGGTTGATGTGCCAGGTTTTCTGCCCGGTGTGCAGCAAGAGCTGGGCGGGGTGATTAAGCACGGCGCAAAACTGCTATTTGCCTATGGCGAGGCGACAGTGCCCAAGGTGACTGTTATCACCCGCAAGGCCTATGGCGGGGCTTATGTTGTGATGTCCAGCAAGCCGTTGCGCGGCGATTTCAACTATGCTTGGCCCACTGCCGAAGTGGCGGTTATGGGGGCCAAGGGGGCGACAGAGATCATTTACCGCGGCAAAGATGCGGGCGAGATTGCCCGCCTGACACAGGAATATGAAGACCGCTTTGCCAACCCCTTTGTTGCCGCCGAAAAGGGATTTATCGACGAGGTGATCCGCCCCCATTCCACCCGCCGCCGCGTGGCGCGTGCCTTTGCCAGCCTGCGCGGTAAAAAGCTGATGAACCCGTGGAAAAAGCACGACAATATTCCTCTGTAGGTTGCCCCGATGGACCAGGAAAATTTTGACATCACCCAAGGGAGCGACGCTGTTATTGCGGTGCCATCTGGCCAAGCGGTTACCCTGCTAGACATTATCTGGAACAGCATCGGCCCCGAAGGCCCTGCGCCACGCTTTCGCTTTGTCGCCCCAGCAATTGCAAAACTGAGCGGCAGTGTCAGCTATGAGGTGACAGAAGCGGATTTGGTGGCGTTATGCCAAAGCTATGTCATCGGCAAACTGGCAGAAAAGGGCGTTGCCGCGCCCTTCGTTTTGGTGTCATTCGCCGACCGCGCGGTGGAATTTGGTGTGTCAGACCCAGAGGCAACGCAGTATTTTGAAGTCTTTTCGATCAACGGCTCTACCTGTAGTAGAGAGATTTTCTGATGCAGCTACAGCATATAGTTTCCAATTTGATAACAAAACAAAATTTCATTTTTCCTTTTGATTTTGGAATATTATGCTGTAACGTGGGCTTGGGCGGGGCTCAAGCCGCCTATCCCTCGGTGAAGGGGGCGGCAACAAGCACGCCCCCCGCAAAAAAATGGACTAAAACGTGTCGAGCAGCACAGATTTGCACAGCTTCCAATCCTATAACCGCGCCGCGCTGGGACATAGCGCTGCGCCGGATTTTGGGTCTGCGTTTGCAGGCGCGGCCCGATGCGCAAGCAGCCGATAAAGGCTGCGCGCAGGCAGGAAGCTTTGGCATTGGGCGGGCGCAAAGGGCCGATATGGCCGCGCCCGCCTTTTTTCATGCCAAGATCATACAGCATATCACTCCCTTGAGCGCGCGCCCGCTTTGTGACAGCACCCTCCTTGCGCAAGCAGGCCACTTGGCGCGCAGGCAAAGGGGGCTGATATGCTAAAACATCGCGGATTTCCGGGGCGCTTGCCCGGTTCGGATTATCAATTCACCATTCGGCGTGCCAACCACAAGGATGGCACCACCAAACTGGTGCGGCGCGAGCGGTATGCAGACCGCAAGAATGCCGATAAACTGGCAGATGCTGGATTTATGGCGGCACTTTGGGCGCAGTTCGGCGAAGAACCGTTCGAACGGGGCAATTTGGACGCAGGCCGCCTGTCGTGGCTGCTGGGCCGCGAGGTTGTGCCTGCGGAAGATCCATTTAACCCCGCCAGCTATGACGCGATGCTGCGCATAGATGTCAAACGCGCCGCCGTATCCTTTCCCGAAGTTTTTGATGAAAATGCCCCTGCGATGGACTTTTCGGATTGGGATAACGAGGATGACGAGGAATGAGCGCGCTTTCGGCAGATCGGCAAGTTTTGGCGCAGTGGGCGAGATGCGACATATTGCCATTTGCGCGCGCGCCGCGCTTGGCCGACACTGGAATTCGGCCCTGTGCGGTATGCGTTACCTCACTTGACGTGACCAAGGGCCTTGCTTGTTATACGATCCCTTTGAACTGGCCCAGCCTCGCAAGGGTTGGGTCGTTTTTTTGGTGCATGACCTTTGCAGAAATTTCTTCCCAAATGGAAAGAGATTCTATAGACTTGAAATTAATAACAACAAACTATCGAGGCAAATCATGCGGAAATTTATTATGCTTGGCCTTTTGGCCATGCCGCTTACAGCTTGTTTGGACAATGACATCCAGCGCGGCCTTTTGGGTGCGGGCGTTGGCGCTGCGCTTACGTCTGTCACGGGCGGCAATTTGTATACGGGCGCGATTATCGGCGGATTGTTCGGAACAGTTTGCGACGACGTTAGCGTCTGCGGCGCGCGCTACTAAAACACTTTCGGCCTTAGGGCCAGTTGCGCATTTAGGGTCAAACGGGCTGTCTGCCCGCTTGGCCCTTTTTGCTTGCGCGCAGCGCATTTTGCCACGGGCCTTGGCCCGCCTGTGGCCCTATCAGGAGCTTGCCCATGTTTAAGAAAATCCTCATTGCAAATCGGGGCGAGATTGCCTGCCGCGTGATTAAAACTGCCCGCAAAATGGGTATCAAAACGGTGGCGGTCTATTCAGATGCAGACCGCGGCGCGCTGCATGTGAAAATGGCCGATGAGGCGGTGCATATTGGGGCGTCCCCTGCTGCGCAAAGCTATATCATGATTGATAAGATCATGGCGGCGATTAAGGCGACGGGGGCCGAAGCGGTGCATCCAGGCTATGGGTTTTTGTCGGAAAACATGAATTTTGCGGCCGCGCTAGAGGCTGCTGGTGTGGCGTTTATCGGCCCGCCATCCTCCGCGATTGAGGCAATGGGTGATAAGATTACGTCCAAAAAAATCGCCCAAAAGGCGGGGGTTTCGACTGTGCCCGGCCATATGGGATTGATTGCCGACGCCGACGAGGCGGTCAAGATTGCCACCCAAATCGGATACCCTGTGATGATTAAGGCATCGGCAGGCGGAGGCGGTAAGGGGATGCGCATTGCTTGGAACGACGCCGAGGCACGCGAAGGGTTCGGATCGTCCAAGAATGAGGCGGCAGCAAGTTTTGGTGATGACCGCATTTTCATTGAAAAGTTCGTCACGCAGCCGCGCCATATCGAAATTCAGATATTGGCCGATCAGCATGGCAATATCTTATATTTGCACGAGCGGGAATGTTCGATCCAGCGCCGCAATCAAAAGGTGATCGAGGAGGCTCCCTCGCCGTTTCTGGATGAGGCCACGCGCAAATCTATGGGCGAGCAGGCATGCGCGCTGGCGCGGGCAGTGGGCTATACATCGGCGGGGACGGTGGAATTTATCGTCGATGGCGCGCGCAATTTCTATTTTCTGGAAATGAACACCCGCCTTCAGGTGGAACATCCCGTAACTGAGTTAATCACGGGTGTGGATTTGGTGGAACAGATGATCCGCGTGGCGGCGGGTGAAAAGCTGCCCTTTGCCCAATCAGATCTAAAAATCAACGGCTGGGCGATGGAAAGCCGCCTGTATGCTGAAGATCCGTATCGCAACTTTTTGCCGTCTATCGGCCGCCTGACGCGCTATCGCCCGCCTGTCGAAGGGGCTACGGCCACGGGTGGGATTGTGCGCAATGATACCGGCGTGTTCGAGGGCGGCGAGATTTCGATGTTTTACGACCCGATGATTGCGAAACTGTGCACATGGGCCCCTACCCGCACGGGCGCGATTGACGAGATGCGCCTTGCCCTTGATACGTTCGAGGTGGAAGGCATCGGCCATAACTTGCCGTTTGTGGGCGCGGTGATGGATCATCCGCGGTTCATTTCGGGCAATATCACCACGGCTTTTATTGCTGAAGAATATCCCGAAGGGTTTCAAGGCGCGACATTGGACGAAGGCACAATCGTGCGTGTGGCGGCCGCTGCCGCTGCGATGAACCGCGTGGCCGAAATTCGCCGCACCAAAGTGTCGGGCACGATGGACAACCACGAACGCCGCGTGGGGGATGATTGGGTTGTGACCCTGCAAGGCGCTGAGCATACTGTAAAAATTGCGGCCGACCATGATGGGTCATCGGTTCACTTTGCGGGTGGCCTGGTTGTGCGGGTTGCATCAGATTGGACACCGGGACAGCCATTGGCCAAACTGGTCGTCGATGGCAGCCCGCTGGTGATGAAGGTTGCCAAAATCTCGGGCGGGTTCCGTTTGCGTCTGCGCGGGGCAGATTTGAAATGCCATGTGCGCACGCCGCGTCAGGCAGAGCTGGCGAAACTGATGCTGGAAAAGACCCCGCCCGATACATCGAAGTTTCTTTTGTGCCCAATGCCAGGTTTGGTGACCAATGTTATGGTAGCAGCAGGGGACGAGGTGCAAGAAGGTCAAGCGCTGGCCACGGTCGAGGCGATGAAAATGGAAAACATCCTAAAGGCCGAACGCAAAGGCGTGGTCAAAGCCGTTCGTGCCAGCGCGGGGGCCAGCTTGAAGGTGGACGAAGTTATTTTGGAGTTCGAATGACTTATCGCCCCGAAGGCAGCGCTTCCAGTATTTCGCCCTGCCGCGAGGGCAGCTTGTCTATGGCGCGCACAATCTCGCGCAGGCTCCATGGGCGCGGTTTGCGCAGGGCGGTTTTGCCGTCTTTGTCGACCACAAGCAGGGCAAAACCTGATGGGCGCAGTTTTGTGCGCAGGGCTGACATCGCGGCGGGGTCTGTATCGACGACCAGCACAAAGGCGCGCTCGGCGAGTTCGCCCCGATCTTCGGCGAGAAGCGCCATTTGGCGCAGGAAACTGGGGTCTTCGGGCGCGGGCGCAAAGATCACCAGCACGCGCGATGTGTATTTAAGCGCGTCCAGATCAACGGCGCTGGGCGCGATGGGTTGCATTGGAGCGGCCATGCTAGGGCTTGCGTAAAGTGCGGCGATCACGGCCAAGGCGAACAGATATTTCATGCCCTTTACATAGGGCACGGGCGCAAAATTACAAAGGGTGAACGGGTGCAAATTATGCCCCGTCCAAAGGAGAGCGATATGACCGATAAGGCAAAATGGCAGGCAATGGCCGCGCGCGAGTTGAAAGACCGCCCGCTGGAAAGCCTTGATTGGCATACGCTGGAAGGGATCACCATTAAACCGCTGTACACAGCCGCCGATACCGCCAGCTTGCCGCAGATGGGCGAGATGCCCGGCTTCGCGCCCTATACACGCGGGGTGAAGGCCACGATGTATGCAGGCCGCCCGTGGACAATCCGCCAATACGCGGGCTTTTCCACCGCCGAGGCCAGCAATGCGTTTTACCGCAAGAATTTGGCGGCGGGCCAGCAAGGCGTGTCGGTGGCCTTTGATCTGGCCACGCACCGCGGATACGATTCAGACCATCCGCGTGTGACGGGCGATGTAGGCAAGGCGGGGGTGGCTATTGATTCCGTTGAAGATATGAAGATTTTGTTCGATGGTATCCCGCTGGACAAAGTGTCGGTTTCTATGACGATGAATGGCGCGGTTATCCCGATTTTGGCCAGCTTCATCGTGACAGGAGCGGAGCAGGGCGTGAACCCCGCCCTGCTGTCAGGGACAATTCAGAACGACATTCTGAAAGAATTCATGGTGCGCAACACCTATATCTACCCGCCAGAACCATCGATGCGGATCATCGCGGATATTATTGAATACACGTCCGCCCATATGCCGAAGTTTAATTCGATTTCTATCTCGGGCTATCACATGCAAGAGGCTGGGGCGAATTTGGTGCAGGAACTGGCCTATACGCTGGCGGACGGGCGCGAATATGTGCGCGCGGCTTTGGCGCGCGGCATGAATGTGGATGATTTTGCAGGGCGGCTGTCGTTCTTTTTCGCGATTGGCATGAATTTCTTCATGGAGGCTGCAAAGCTGCGCGCGGCGCGGTTGCTGTGGCATAGGATTATGTCCGAGTTTAACCCAAAAAATCAAGGCAGTCTGATGCTGCGCACTCATTGCCAGACCAGTGGCGTTAGTTTGCAAGAGGCTGACCCCTACAACAACGTGATCCGTACGGCGTACGAGGCGATGTCGGCGGTGCTGGGCGGCACGCAATCCCTGCACACAAATGCGCTGGACGAGGCGATGGCCCTGCCCACCGAATTTTCGGCCCGCATTGCCCGCAATACGCAACTGATTTTGCAGCATGAAACGGGGGTGACCCGCGTGATCGACCCGCTGGCGGGCAGTTATTATGTTGAAAGCCTGACCGATCAACTGGCATCCGAGGCTTGGGCGCTGATCGAAGAAGTCGAGGCGATGGGCGGCATGACCAAAGCCGTCGCATCGGGCATGCCGAAATTGCGCATTGAAGAGTCCGCTGCAAAGCGTCAGGCCGCGATCGATCGCGGTGATGAGGTGGTGGTTGGGGTGAACAAATACCGTCTGCCCAAAGAGGACGCGATTGAGATTTTGGATATCGACAATCACGCCGTGCGCAACGCACAAATCGCACGGCTGGCGGCAACCCGCGCCGCGCGGGACGAGGGGGCTTGCACGGCGGCGCTGGATGAGTTGACCCGCCGCGCGGCGGATGGCGGCAATCTGCTAGAGGCGGCAATTACGGCTGCGCGCGCACGCGCTACTGTAGGAGAGATCAGTATGGCGATGGAAAAAATCTTTGGCCGCCACCGCGCCGAGGTTAAAACATTGGCAGGGGTTTATGGCGCGGCCTATGAAGGGGATGCAGGCTTTGCCGCCATTCAAAAAGACGTGGAAGATTTCGCCGAGGCCGAGGGCCGCCGCCCGCGCATGCTGGTGGTGAAAATGGGCCAAGACGGGCATGATCGCGGGGCCAAAGTCATTGCCACCGCCTTTGCCGATATTGGCTTTGACGTGGATGTGGGCCCGCTGTTCCAAACCCCCGAAGAAGCCGCCCAAGATGCCATCGACAATGACGTGCATGTGATTGGCATCTCGTCACAGGCGGCTGGCCACAAAACCCTTGCCCCCAAACTGGTGCAGGCGCTGCGCGCGGCTGGCGCGGGGGAAATATTGGTGATTTGCGGCGGGGTCATTCCGCAGCAAGATTATCAATTCTTGTATGACGCTGGGGTTAAGGCGATCTTCGGCCCGGGCACGAATATCCCCGCTGCCGCGAAGGATATCCTTGCCCTGATCCGTGCGGCAAAACCCTGAGCCTTCCTAACTCTGAAAATATCCCGCAGGGGGTGAGCGCAACGCGCGAGGGGGCCGCGCAGGCCCCCTATCTTGCCGCCCACGCCATGCCGCGCCGCAGCATCGCGCGCGCAGGCCCATGGTCAATCACATTGGCCTGATGGCCCAAAGCGTTGTAATACACCCGCCCCTTGCCCCACATTTTGCTAAAGACCACAGGCATGGCCACGGGGCCGTTGGGGGCATGGGGGCCGTCCACCAGCGGGAAATCACACACGGCGTGAACCTTTACCGCAGGGTCGATATGCAGGTAATACTGCTCGGTCTTGACAACAAAATCGGCGATGCCCGCGACAAGCGGGTCATCGGATGTGATGCGCACGCGATACTCTACCCCGTCATTGCCGGGATGGGCCACCCACTGCGCGCCTGTCATAAACTGCCAGCCCACATCATTGCGGAACGCATCGCACATGCCGCCATGACAGCCCGCAAGGCCCACGCCAGACGCCACCGCCGCTTGCACATGTTCGGACTGCTCTTTTGCGATGGTCGACATCGTCCAAATCGGCACGATCAAGGCCAGATCAGTCAGGCGGGCAGGGTCATCAAAACACGCAAGGGTGTCAAACACCTGCACCTCCATTCCCGCATCGCGCAGATCGGCGGCAAAAAGGGCGGCCACTTTGTCAGGCTCGTGCCCATCCCACCCGCCCCATGTAATCAATGCGCGTGCCATCGTCCCCTCCTGCTTTTTGGCATGTTCGCGGATTGGCGCGCGCAGGTCAAGGTAAATAATATTTGACATAAGGTATAAAAATAAATACCCAAGGTATAGGTAATTTAACTTTAGGTCGAATCATCATGTCTTTTGAAGAACGCAACGCCGTGGTGGCCATTCTGTCCAGCATTATCGCTTGGGGCATGATGATTAGCGTCTTGGGGCAAAATACGCTGTTGGGGATCTATGATGGGCCGCTTGGCCCACAGGCCTGGGCGCGCACGGTGCTTTGGCTGATCCTTATCAGCATTGGGATCACCATTGCCGCCACTGTTCTATTCAACATCGCTTATGCGCTGGTGACGGGCGAGCATGTGATGGACGGATCGCGCGATGAACGCGACAAGGGCATCGCGCTGCACGGCATACGCGCGGCGCAGATCGTCATGGCCACAGGGATTGTGCTGGCGATTGTGTATCTTGCCTTTGGCGGCGGGTTGGTGATGTTTCTGAACCTGATCTTGGCGGTTTGCGCTGTGGCAAGTTTGGCTGACGAGGTGGTGAAGCTGTATCTGTATCGCCGGGGCTTTTAAAAGTGCCGCTGATCACCAACCAAATCCGCCGCCTGCGGTTTGACGCGGGCGAGATGACGCAAAAAGATCTGGCCGAGGCGGTGGGCGTCACTCGCCAAACCCTGATGGCGATTGAAAACGGCAAGTATTTTCCCAGTCTGGAACTGGCTTTTCTGATCGCGCAGCATTTTGGAAAACCCCTCGATGAGGTGTTCCAGTTCACCCCAAAGGAAAGCCCAAAGGAAACCCCATGACCAAAACCATGCAAGCCGCGCGCTACAGCGCCTATGGCGGCCCTGAGGTGATTGTGTTTGATAAGGTGCCCATACCGCAACCAGCGTCGGGCGAGGTGTTGGTGCGCGTCCATGCCGCCCCTGTGACGGCGGGGGATGCGCGGGTGCGCTCGGCCATCGTGCCGCGCGGCATGGGGATTTTGCTGCGTATCGCCATCGGCTGGCGCCGACCGCGCATGGCCCCCGGCCTGACGTTTTCGGGCGAAGTGGTGGCTTTGGGCGAGGGCGTCACCAGCCTTGCCATCGGCCAGCGCGTCTTTGGGATGAAAGGGTTCAAGGGCGGCGCGCATGCCGAATACCTGACCATGGATGCCGCGGGGATGATCCTGCCCCTGCCTGATAACCTAAACCACGACCAGGGGGCGGCCTTCTTTTTCGGCGGCCTGACGGCGGCAGAATTTCTGATCGACAAGGCGCAGCTTAAGGCAGGGGAGCGGGTTCTGATCGCAGGGGCCACGGGCGCAGTGGGCAGCGCGGCGGTGCAAATCGCCGCGCATTTGGGGGCGCATGTCACCGCCACAGCATCCGCGCAAAACCTTGATATGGCGCGCAAATTGGGGGCGAGCGCCGCGCTGGATTACCGCGCTGGCCCAGTGCAAGGCCCTTTTGATGTGATTGTTGATGTGATGGGCAGCTATCTGTGGGCGGAGGCCAAACCGCTACTATCCCCCCAAGGCAGGCTGTGCCTGATCACCGCCGATTTGGCCAGCACGATCAAAGCCGCGCTGTGGCCCCATCGCGGCGGGCGGCGGGTTTTGGGCACCATTATTATCGAATCGCGCGCCAAAATGCAGGCGCTTATCGATCTGCATCTGGCAGGGGCCTATACGCCTGTGGTGGGCGAGGTGCTGCCCTTTGCGCACTTGGCCCGCGCCCATGCGATTGCGGACAGCTTTCATAAGGTCGGCAATTTGGTGGTGATGATGGGGGAAAATGGCGATGTCTAATATGGCGCAGCCGCGGATCAGCGGCCCCCTGCTGGCGGGTCTGCTGTTGATTCTCACGGCGATCCCTGTCGTCATTTCTATTGTGCGCATGGGGCAGATACCCTTGGGCGCGCTGCCCGCTGATGCTGCAAAGTTTACCGCTGTGCCGCTTGGGCTTTTCTTCCACGCAGCGGGCGGCGCGATTTTTGGCCTACTTGGGCCATTGCAGTTTTCGCGCACGATGAGGGGGCGGTTTGGGCGGTTGCACCGCTGGATGGGGCGGGTGTTTGTGCTGGCGGGGCTGGCGCTGGGCCTGACATCGCTGCGTCTTTTGTGGCAGTTTCCAGATGCGGGGACGTGGATTTTGACCAGCGCGCGGCTGATCACGGGATTTGCCCTGATCGCGGCGCTGGGCCTTGGGCTGCGCGCCGCCATTGGCCGCGATTTGGCCCGCCACCGCGCTTGGATGATCCGCGCTTATGCCATTGGCATGGGGGCTGCCACCATCGCGCTGATCATGTTTCCGATTTATGTGATCACTGGCGCGCCGCTTGAAGGCTATCTTTCTGATCTGGCCTTTGTCGCCTCTTGGCTCATCAATATTGCCGTTGGCGAATGGGTGATCCGCCGCCGTTAGAACCGCTGCGGGGCGGCTGGTTTATTGCCCATCACGTCTTCAATCGCGGCCATAACATCGGCGGTCATCTTTTCGCGCGATTTCAGGGCTGACAGGTTGTCGTGCAACTGTTCAATCTTGCTGGCCCCAAGGATCACGGTGGATACGCGTGGATTGGCCACGCACCACAGCAGCGCCATGTGGTGAATGGGCAGACCCGCGCCATCCGCGATTTTGGCCAGTTCTTTGATTTTTTCGATCCGCGCGCGGCCCACATCGCCCATCATGATATCGCGCAGCCATTCATAGCCGCGCAGGTTGGCGCGGCTGTCATTTGGCATGCCGTTGTTATATTTGCCCGTGAGCAAGCCCGAAGCAAGCGGCGACCAGATGGTCGTGCCCAGACCGAAAGTGTCATAAACGGGGGCATAGTCACGCTCGACCTTATCGCGTTCAAACAGGTTGTATTGCGGCTGCTCCATCGTGGGCGGTGTTAGGTTATTTGCGCGGGCAATCGCGTGCGCCTCTGTGATTTGCTGGCCCGACCATTCGGAGGTGCCCCAGTAGATCACCTTACCTTGCCGCACGAGGTTATCCATCGCGCGCACGGTTTCCTCGATGGGCGTGTCGATATCGGGGCGGTGGCAGAAATAAAGGTCAAGATGTTCCACCCGCAGGCGTTTTAGCGCGGCATGGCAGGCTTCGGTCACATGCTTGGCCGACAGGCCGCGCTGGGTGGGCTTGCTGCCGCCCCAGAACACCTTTGATGATACGATATAGCTGTCACGCGACCAGCCCAGTTCCGCAATCGCTTGGCCCATGACCAGTTCGGAATTGCCTTGTTCATACCCTTCGGCGTTGTCGAAAAAGTTAACCCCTGCGTCATAGGCGGCAGATAGCATTGCCTTGGCGGGGGCGACATCGACCTGTTTGGCGAACGTCACCCAAGAGCCATAGGAAAATTCGGAAACTTGCAGGCCAGATTTGCCAAGGCGGCGGTATTGCATGATGTCTCTCCCATTAACACGGACGATAGCGCGAATGGCCGCGCGGTCTAGGTTGTTTGCGACATTAGGCGCCCGATCTTAAACCGCTGCTCGCTTGCGAAAGGGCCAGCGCAGGGCGGCGGCAAGGCCGCTAAGGCCCAAAAGCCCCGCCAAAAAGCCGATGCCCGTGGCAAAAGCGCCTTCAAGGGTGACGGGCATGGCAGGGCGGAAATCGGCCCAAGTGGCGGCAAAGGTTTCGCTGTCGCGAAAGCGGTGGGGAAAGGCCATGCGCTCCAGCGGGCTGGCGGCGCGCAAAAGGGCCAGATCGGCGGTGACATTGTCCAGCCGCGCAAAGGCATTGGCCATATCTTCGCGGTGGGCATCTTGAAACGTGCTGCCTGTGATCTGGGCCAGAGCCGTATCGCGGGTCAGGCCCGCGCGGGTTGCGGAGGCATCAAAGTCGGCGGCGATTTGGGACAGGGCATCATACTGCCCGCCAAGGCGCTGCAGGTACTGCTGGCTGAATTCGGGGAACTGACTGCCTGCCACGCCTGTGGCTAGGGAAGCGGCGAAGATAAGTTTTTGTAGCATGGGATTCTCCGCTGTTTGGGGGAGTATCGCAGGGAGTGGGGCGGGGCGCTAGGGGGGGGACGGGGGTTTAGCGGTAGGGTGCGTGCTTGCACGCGCCACAAGCGCTCCGCAACGCGCCAAATGGTGCGTGAAATCACGCACCCTACCCCTAACTTCATACACCATCACCCAATGAGAAGGGGCGCTAATTGCGCCCCCTTCCCTTACCGATGCCCCGCATAAATCTCCACCAACCTCGCAACCGCCGCCTCTGGCGTCATCTCCACCGACTCCCCCGTACGGCGGCTGGTCAGTTCCACCACGCCATTCGCCAGCCCGCGCGGCCCAACCGTAATGCGCCACGGCAGGCCGATCAAATCCATCGTCGCGAACTTGGCCCCTGCGCGCTCATCTCGGTCATCGTAGAGGGGCTCCAGACCTGCGGCGGTGAGGGCTTTGTAAAGCCCCATACAGGCCGCGTCCGCCGCCGTGTCGCCTTGTTTCAGGTTCACAATCCCCACGGGGAAGGGGGTGACGCCTTCGGGCCAGATGATGCCTTTGTCGTCGTGGCTGGCCTCGATGATCGCGCCCAAAAGGCGGGACACGCCAATGCCGTGGCTGCCCATTTCAACGGGCACTTTGGCCCCATCGGGGGTGACAACATTTGCGCCCATGCTTTCGGAATACTTCGTGCCGAAATAGAAAATCTGCCCCACTTCAATGCCGCGCCCCACTTTGCGATGCGCTTCTGGAATGGCGTTGAACGCCGCTTCATCGTGCGTCTCATCGGTGCGCGCATACAGGGTGTTGAACTCGGCGCAGACATCGGCCACGCCCGCGCGGTCGTCGTAATCCACCTCGCGCGCGCCCAGTTTCAGCGCGGTCACGCGGTCATCATAGAACACTTCGGACTCGCCCGTTTGGGCCAGCACCAAAAATTCGTGTGTGTTATCGCCGCCAATGGGGCCAGAGGCCGCGCGCATTGGAATGGCGGTTAGGCCCATGCGTTCATAGGTGCGCAGGTAGGACACCATATGGCGGTTATAGGCGTGCAGGGCGGCGCCCTTGTCGATGTCGAAATTATAGCCGTCTTTCATCAGAAACTCGCGGCCGCGCATTACGCCGAACCTTGGGCGCATCTCGTCACGGAATTTCCACTGGATGTGGTACAGGGTTAGCGGCAGGTCTTTGTAACTGGTCACATGGGCGCGGAAGATGTCGGTTATCATCTCCTCATTCGTGGGGCCATACAGCATTTCGCGTTTCTGCCGGTCGGTGATGCGCAGCATTTCCTGGCCGTAGTCGTCATAGCGCCCGCTTTCGCGCCACAGATCGGCGGGTTGCAGGGTAGGCATCAGGAGGGGAATGTGCCCCGCGCGAATTTGCTCTTCGTTCACAATCGCTTGGATGCGGTTGAGCACCCGCAGACCCAGGGGCAGCCACGAATAAATCCCCGCCGCCTGCTGTTTGATCATGCCCGCCCGCAGCATATAGCGGTGCGAGACGATCTGCGCCTCGGCAGGGTTTTCTTTCAGAACGGGCAGGAAATAGCGGGACAGACGCATGTTATTGACCTTGGATGAATGGCGTGGCCCTTGGGTAGTGGATTGCGCGCAAAGGGGCAAGTGGGGGCGCGCGTAAGCAGGTGCTTACAAGGCCCCAGATCTGCGCTGCGTGCATAGACGGGGCAGGGGTAAAGGGCGCAGGTCAGAAGGGCGATCTGCATGGTGCGGGCCGCAAAGGAGAATGACATGAAAAAGACCCTGATGATTGCGGCCCTGATTTGCGCCCCAATGGCTGCACTGGCGATGCCTGTTGTGGGCGACGTTGTGGGCACAAATGCCGCTGAAGCCACGGCTGCACTGGCCGCAAAAGGCTGCACAATATCGGCGTTTGAAGCGGAAGATGGCAGCATCGAAGCGAAATGCACTGACGAGGCGATGAAAGTTTGGGAAGTTTACATCGATCCTAAAACAGGCGCTGTGACCGAAGTGAAAGACGAGGCGGAATAATGGCACAGGGGCAAACACCTTTGGGGGGGCGTAGCGCCCCCCGCCCCGCAATTGGGCGCTTGGCAGGCGGGCCTGTATGGGATCCGCTGGTGCGCCTGTCGCATTGGGCGGTGGCTGTGGCGGTCTTGTCCAATTATCTTTTGAACCGCGCAGGCGGAACGTGGCATGTTTGGATTGGTTGGGCTTTGCTGGCCATTCTGGCGGTGCGGTTCGCGTGGGGCTTTGTTGGCCCGCAAGAGGCGCGATTTACATCCTTTTTGCCCAATCCATTTGCTGCGTTGCGCCATATAAAGGCGCTTTTGCGTAAACTGGGCGGCAATCGGGAAACTTTGCCCGAATACCCCAGCCATAACCCTGCGGGTGCGGTGATGGTTTACGCGTTGTGGGCGATGCTGGCCTTGGTTTCTATTACGGGTCTTGTGATGACGGGCGGGGCAAGCCCTGTGCAGATGGCACAGCAGCAGGCGATTGTGGAGACGGGTGACTGGACTACGCTTGTGCAAACGGGTGAAGAGGCAGATGAAGAAGGCAAAGGCGCAGGCGGCGCTTGGGCAAAAGAGGTGCATGAAGTGGCGGCGAATTTGGTGGTGATTTTGGCGCTGATCCATGTGGCGGGTGTGGCGCTGGAAAGCCGCGCGCTGGGCCGCAATCTGGTGCGCCCGATGCTGCGCAAATCATGAAAGCAAAGCGTGATATTGCAGGGCGGCGCGGGCCAATGGCTCTTGCCGCCTTTTTGCTGCTGCAAAGCACTGCTGCGGTGTTCTTTTTGGGCGATGCGCTGTCGGATATGTGGGCAAACCCAACCGCGCCGCACAGCGTATTTGAATCGCTGGTTGCGCTTGCGCTGACGCTGGGGGTTGTCTTTGGCGCATGGGCGCTGCGCCAAACGCTGGATCAAATGCGCGCGCAGTCGCGTGCCTTGCAGATCGCGCGCGGCGCGCTGGCGGATGCGATTGATGCGCAGTTTACCGCGTGGGGCCTGACGCCGGCCGAGCGGGACGTGGCGCTGTTCGCGCTAAAGGGCCTTGATGTGGCGGAAATAGCCGCGCTGCGCGGCGCGGCACAAGGCACAGTGCGCGTGCAGATGACCCATGTTTACGCCAAAGCGGGCGTGAGCAACCGCGCGCAATTTGCGGCGTGGTTTGTCGAGGATTTGCTGGGTTAGATTTTAGCAAATAAGCCGCAAAGCGACAAAATTTTGCCCGCTTTGGCGCGCACGAGTGGGGGGTGTTTTGATATCGGTGCTATGTGCAAGAATTGCTTTTATCCCCGCTTTTGATGCTATTGGCGCTGCTGACGCTGGCCTATGTCTTTGCCCGCAGGCGGGATAGGCGCAGTCACACCGCCCGCCTGCCCGTAGAACGGCCACAGCGCCAGCGGCCCCGCTTTTCGCGCACCCCGCAGCAGCCACCGCAAAAAACCCACGCTTATCATGACACCCGCCCGCAGCGCGAACGGGTGATTGATCTGCACCACAGGGGCGGGATTTTTAGGGTGACGGATGGGGCGCAGATTGAAGGCTACACGCATATCGAACTTGGCGAAGTGCGGGTGGATGGCGGCTCTGGGCACGAGGCGCGGCTGAAACGGGCCGCCGCGCAGCGATATGGCGCGGCCAATGCTTTGGTGCGCGTGCACGAAGTGCGGCAGATGCAGCGCTATCTGGCGGGCACGGGGCGGGACGGCGCACCGACGTTCAAAACCCGCGAGATGCACGAATGGCGCGCCATGGCTGTGCAGGCCGCGCCGATGTTGCCCGATATGATGCCGCCCCAGACTTACCGCGAGGATTTGGTGCTGATCGACGGATCAAATGTGATGAATTGGGAGGTGGACGCAGGCACGGCAAGCGCGCCATCCCTGCGCCCGCTGGCCCAAGTTCTGGCCGCGCTAAAGGCCCGCGGCGTGGCGGCAGGCGTGGTTTTTGACGCAACCGCTGGCCACCGCCTGGAGGGGCGGTTTTTGAACCACAGCGATCTGGCCGCCCGCCTGCCCACCGCCGCCGATGTGCTGGTGGTGGATCGCGGCACACAGGCCGATTGGGTGCTGGTGGATATGGCGCGCCAGCAGGGGCTGGTGATTATCTCGAACGACCACTTCCGCGACGCACCATCCGCGCGGCATCTGCTGAAGCAAAAGGGGTTTATCGCGGGGGAAGGGGTGACGCTACTGGAGCCGAGGGCGTAGGGGGTGGGGCATCATCATTCAGTTGCACCATCCCCCCATCCGCCCTATATCACCGCCATAACCCAAGCAGGAGGCTTCCCTATGGCATGGCCCGTTCGAACGCAGGTGCAGGTGTGGCTGGTGGTTTTGGCCGTGGTTTTTGGGCTGCTTTACGTCCTTGGCGGGGTTATTTTGCCGTTCTTGGTCGGTGGCGCGCTCGCTTATTTCCTTGACCCT
Organism: Pseudorhodobacter antarcticus; assembly: GCA_945862435.1. Lineage (GTDB taxonomy): Bacteria > Pseudomonadota > Alphaproteobacteria > Rhodobacterales > Rhodobacteraceae > Cypionkella > Cypionkella antarctica_C. The sequence continues at coordinate 15,068 of CAMAXX010000018.1, read as the reverse complement.
GTGGCAGATCGTTTGCAGCGCGCGGGGCTTAGCCGAGTGGCCGCTACAGCGGTGATTACCATCACGGCGGTGCTGTGTTTGGTGCTGCTGCTGCTGGCCGTGGTGCCGCTGCTAATCCAGCAGACCACGGGGCTGATCCAATCTGCCCCCGATATTGCGCAGCGTTTGCAGGGGTTTTTGCTGACCCAGTTTCCTGATTTGGCCGACAAAACCTCGACCATCCGCCAATCGCTTGCGGAACTGGGGGCGACCATTCAGTCGCGCGGGGGCGAGTTGGTGCAGGGGCTGCTGACCAGCGCGCTGGGCATTGTCTCGGCGGTGGTGTTCGTTGTGGTCGTGCCGGTGGTCACATTTTACATTCTGATGGATTGGGATCACATGGTGGCGCGCATTGACCAAATGCTGCCGCGCGATCATGCCCCCACCATCCGCCGACTTGCCCGCGAAATTGACAGCGCGCTGGCGGCTTTTGTGCGCGGGCAGCTTTCGGTTTGCGCGATGCTGGGCACGTTTTACGCGCTTGCCTTGATGCTGGCGGGGCTGCAATTTGGCCTTGTGGTGGGCGCGATTGCGGGGGCGATTACGTTTATTCCCTATGTTGGATCGCTGGTGGGCGGCACGCTGGCGATTGGCCTTGCCTTGTTCCAATTCTGGGGGGACTGGCTGTCGATTGGGATGATTGCCGCCATTTTCGCCTTTGGGCAATTTGTTGAGGGCAATATCCTTACCCCCAAATTGGTGGGCAATTCGGTGGGGCTGCATCCTGTGTGGTTGATCTTTGCGCTATCGGCCTTTGGCAGCCTGTTTGGCTTTGCGGGGATGTTGGTGGCCGTGCCTGTGGCCGCCGCGATTGGCGTGTTCATTCGCTTTGGCATTGAACAGTATCAGGCCAGCCTTTTGTATAAGGGCGTGGCTGGCAGCGCCGCCGAAAACGATGACCATTCCTAAGGCATGGGGATGAGCGGGCAGCTTGCCTTTGATTTGGGCCAGCGAAGCGGCTTTGCGCGGGATGATTTTTTCCCCTCGGCCAGCAACCGCGCCGCTTTGGCGATGGTGGATGGCTGGCAAGGCTGGCCATCGGGGCGGATGCTGCTGATTGGCCCGCAAGGCGCGGGCAAGACGCATTTGGCGCATATTTGGGCGGGGATGTCGGGCGCGCAGATTGTCGCAGCGGCCGATTTGGCCAGCGCCGATCTGCCTAGCCTCGCCAGTGCGGGGGCGGTGGTGGTGGAAGATGCCCACGCCCTGCCGCGCGCGGGCGAAGAGGCGCTGTTTCATCTGCATAATCTGATGTCGAACGCGGGGTATTTGCTGATCACCGCGCGCACGCCGCCGCGCGATTGGGGGCTGGCTTTGCCAGACCTTTTGTCGCGGCTTCAGGCGCTGGCGATAACGCAGTTGGCCGCCCCTGATGAGAGCCTGATCGCTGCGGTTTTGGTCAAGCTGTTTGCAGACCGCCAAATTGCCGTGCCGCCCAATCTGATTGCCTATCTTGCCCCGCGGATCGAGCGCAGTATTGGGGCTGCGCGCGATATTGTGTCGTCACTAGATGCGCGGGCATTGGCCGACGGCCGCCCCGTGACACGCGCGCTGGCGGCTGATCTGCTGGACAAGGCTGCGCTGGACAAGGACGCAGTGGGCTGACAAGCTGTCACCACCCCGTCACATCTTTTGCATAAAGCCCCGCCCATGACCCAAGCCGATTTTCTGCACGCCCCATTTCCCGCCCCCGTGGATGCGCCAGCCGCAGATCTGATCGGGCCGCGCCGTTTTTTCAACCGCGAACTGAGCTGGCTTGCCTTTAACTGGCGGGTGCTGGACGAAGCGTCGAACCCCGCCGTGCCCCTGTTAGAACGGTTACGGTTTTTGTCGATTTCGGCGACCAATTTGGACGAATTTTTCACCGTGCGGGTGGCGGGATTGCGGGCCCAAGTGCGGGCCAATAACACCGCCCTATCGGAAGATGGCCGCAGCCCTGCCGAGCAGTTGGCGCTGATCCAAACCAATGCGCGCCGACTGATGCACACCCAGCAGGCGGTATTCAACAAGCTGCGCAAGTTGATGGAAGCGACGGGCATTACCATCTGCACCTGCAGCAGGCTGACGGCCAAGGATTACAAATTTCTGGAAGAGCATTTTTTGGCCAAGGTGTTTCCTGTCCTTTCGCCGCTTGCCATTGACCCCGCCCATCCGTTCCCCTTCATTCCCAATACGGGCTTTTCATTGGCGCTGGAATTAGAACGCGAAAGCGATCATCGCACCCTAAAGGCGCTGCTGCCGATCCCCACGCAGATTGCCCGCTTTGTGCCGCTGCCTTCGCGCGAAGGAGAGGCGCGGTTTTTGCCGCTAGAGGAATTGCTGCTGATCCATTTGGACATGCTGTTTCCAGGTTATACCGACCGCGGCCATTGCCTGTTTCGCGTGCTGCGCGATAGTGATTTGGAAGTGGAGGACGAGGCCGAAGATCTGGTGCGCGAGTTTGAATCGGCGCTAAAGCGGCGTCGGCGGGGTGATGTGGTGCGGCTAAAGATCAGCTCGGGCGCGCCGCCCGACCTGCGCGCGATGATTATGGAAGAACTGGCCGTTACAACCGATGAAATGGTCGAAGTGCGCGGTCTTTTGGGCGTGGCAGATTTGAAGGAACTGGTGCTGTCCAGCCGCGCCGATTTGCTGTGGCCGCCCTTTGCGCCGCGCGTGCCCGAACGGATTGAAGATCATGACGGTGATATGTTTGCCGCTATCAAGCAAAAGGACATGCTGCTACATCACCCGTACGAGAGCTTTGACATGGTCATCCGCTTTTTAGAACAGGCGGCGCGCGACCCGAACGTTTTGGCCATTAAGCAGACGCTTTATCGCACGTCTTGGGACAGCCCTATTGTGGCCGCCCTGTGCGAGGCGGCCGAGGCGGGCAAATCTGTCACCGCGTTGGTCGAGTTGAAAGCCCGCTTTGACGAGGCTGCCAATATTCGCCAATCACGCCGCCTTGAACGGGCGGGCGCGCATGTGGTTTACGGGTTTATCCATTACAAAACCCATGCCAAAATTAGCACTGTGGTGCGCCGCGAAGGGGAAAATCTGGTCACCTACACCCATTATGGCACGGGCAATTACCACCCGATAACTGCCAAGGTTTACACCGATCTTTCATTCTTTACCTGCGATCCCGCGCTGGGGCGCGATGCGACGCGGGTGTTCAATTACCTATCGGGCTATGTGCAACCCCAAGGGCTGGAGAATTTGGCAATTTCGCCAATTTCCCTTAAGCTGCGCCTTCTGGAACTGATCGCCGCCGAGGCGGAACATGCCCGCGCGGGGCGGCCTGCGGATATTTGGGTAAAGGTCAATTCGCTGATCGAACCAGATGTGATTGACGCGCTGTATGCGGCAAGCGGTGCTGGGGTAAAGATAAACCTGATTGTGCGCGGCATTTGTGGGCTGCGCCCTGGGATCAAGGGACTATCAGAAAACATCCGCGTCAAGTCGGTTGTCGGGCGGTATTTGGAACATTCGCGCATTGTGTGTTTTGGCAATGGCGGCGGGCTGCCATCGAATGCCAGCCGTGTGTTCATCTCATCCGCTGATTGGATGGGCCGCAACCTGACGCGGCGGGTGGAAACATTGGTCGAGATCAATAACCCCACGGTAAAAGACCAAATCGTGCGGCAAATCATGGCGGCTAACCTTGCGGATGAAGCGCAAAGTTGGCTACTGTCGCCCAGCGGCAGCTATCAGCGCGACCTTGTCCCAGCGGATGGTAACGCCTTTAACTGCCACAGATTTTTTATGGAAACGCCCTCGCTTTCGGGGCGTGGTACCGCAGGCGGGGAAGATGCGCAAGTTTTGGCATAAGTTGTTGTTGCCCCATAACGGCAAAAGCGGGCCGTTTGGCAGTGATCTATTTTCAGACCCCGCGGCGCGGGCGCTGTCGAGGGTGGGTGTTGTGGATGTTGGGTCAAACTCTGTCCGTATGGTGGTGTTTGATGGCGCGGCGCGCAGCCCTGCTTATTTTTTCAATGAAAAGGTGATGTGCGGCCTTGGCAAAGGGCTGGCCCAAACTGGTGCGCTGAACCCCGAAGGGCGGGCACGCGCGCTGGCGGCGCTGCGCCGTTTCGCCCTGCTGGCCAAGGGTATGGAGGTGGAAACCCTGACTGCGGTGGGCACCGCTGCGGTGCGCGAAGCCACTGATGGGGCCGCGTTTCACGCCGAAGTTATGCGCGAGACGGGGCTAAAAATTTTGATCGTGGACGGCGACGAAGAGGCGCGACTATCGGCGCAGGGCGTGCTTTTGGGCTGGCCCGAGGCCGAGGGCGTGGTCTGCGATATTGGCGGCAATTCGATGGAATTGGCGCGAATTGGCGGCGGACAAGTGGGCGCGCGCCTATCTACCCCGCTTGGCCCGTTTCGTTTGCAACAGCATTCTAGCGAGCCTGCCGTGCGCGCTGTGCATATCGCCGAGTTGGTAAAATCTGCGGTGGATGAATTGTCCTGCACGGGCCAGCGGATATATCTGGTGGGCGGATCGTGGCGCGTGATTGCGCGGCTGGATATGGAGCGGCGCGGCTATCCGCTGACGGTTTTGCATGAATATCGCATGGACGGCGCAGGTCTGCTGGACACACTAGATTGGATTGCAAAATCGGATCTGTCTAGCCTGCGTTCGCGCACGGGCACCTCTGCGGAACGGATGGAACTGGTTCCCATTGCCTGCGAAGTGCTCCGCGCCTTGGTGCAAATTGCCAAGCCCAGCGGCATTGATGTGTCGGCTTATGGCATCCGCGAAGGGCTTTTGTTTGAACAAATGCCGCCCAGTTTGCGCGCGCGCGATCCGCTGCTGGAAGCGGCGCGCATGGCCGAAAAAACGCAAAGCCGTCTGCCCGGGTTTGGCAAAAAACTTTATGAGTTTTTGGTTCCGCTTTTTGGCGATGCCAGCACTGATCGCCTGCGCTTGATCAAGGCAGCCTGCTTGTTGCATGATACATCGTGGCGCACGCACCCAGATTTTCGTGCCGAAGCCTGCTTTGACGCGGCCACCCGCGCCAACCTTGGCGGACTGGATCATCCCGGCCGTGTTTTCTTGGGCCTTGCCCTTGTACATCGTTACAAAAACAGTCGTTCAGGATCGCGTTTGGAACCCTTGTTCAGTTTGCTGAGTGATAGCGAAATTCAAACCGCAGAAGTGCTGGGCAAGGCCATGCGTTTTGGCGCAATGTTTGCGGTGCGCGATCCGTCCATAGTCTGCCGCCTAAGTTATGATGCCGCGCAAAAATTGTTGCAGGTGGACTTGAACGCCGAAGGGCGTGGTTTGCTGGGCGAAGTGGCGCTGGCAAGGTTGAATTCGTTGGCCGCATCGATGAAGGCCCAAACGCGTTTTGGGGATATGCGGTGAAAGGCGCGTCTGCCGCTATCGCTGGCGGCGAAAACGGATAATCTTGGCTCATGTCGATTTGGACTCGCATTGCTGAAGCGCTTGCTGCCCTAGCCTCGGGCGAGGGGTTGGCGGCTGTGTTCGACCGCCTGCGTGCGGCCCCTGCGCCCGAAAGATCGGTGGGTTTTACCATTGCGATTCTGGCGCTGGCGGCGAAAATGGCCAAGGCTGACGGCACTGTGACGCGCAACGAGGTCAGCGCCTTTCGCGCTATTTTCGCGCTGACCCCGCAAGAAGAGGCTAATGCCGCCTACGTTTTTAACCTTGCCCGTCAAGATGTTGCGGGGTTTGACACCTATGCGCGCAAGATTGCGGCGCTGTTTAATTCGGGTGGTGATGCTCTGTGCGCGGATGACCGCAACATTCTGATTGATATTCTAGAGGCGCTGTTTGCTATTGCGATGGCCGACGGGGTCTATCACCCGCGTGAGGATGCATTTCTGGGTCAGGTCGCGGATATTTTCGGGTTGGATGCGCGCTGCTTTGCCTCGGTGCGCGCGCGCTATATCGAAGGGGCAAAGCGCGATCCGTTTGATGTGCTGGGCGCGTCCCCTGATGCCACAATGGACGAGTTGCGCCGCGCGTGGCGCGTGGCGGTCAAGGAAAGCCATCCTGACGGGATGATCGCGCGCGGCGTTCCCCCCGAGGCCGTGCAACTTGCCGCGCGCCGCCTGATTGCCATCAATGACGCATGGCGCGATGTGCAGGCGATGCGAGGCACGGTATGAAGCGCAACCTGCGTCTGGCCACCTATAACGTCGAATGGTTTACAGAGTTGTTTGACGACGATGGCGCTTTTCTGAACGATGAATCACCATCTATCAGACATGACGTGAGTAAGGCGCAGCAGTTTGCAGCCATTGGCGCGGTTCTGTCGGCGCTGGATGCCGATGCCGTGATGATTATCGAAGGCCCAGATGAAAGCGATACGCGATCGGCGGCGCTGGCGCTGGAAACTTTTGCAGCGTATTTCAAATTGCGTGCCCGCCGCGCGCTGGTGGGGTTCACCTCAAACACACGGCAGGAAATTGTGCTGATCTATGATCCCGATGTGATGTTGGTGCGGCATGATCCGATAGGGGATGCGAATAAATCAAGCGCTGCACCGCGCTTTGATTTTGAATATCTTTATGATCTGAACGGCGATGGAGTTGATGAAAACATTGGCTTTTCTAAGCCACCGCTAGAGGTTTTGGCGCAAATTCACGGCGGGCCTGATGTGCGACTTATCGGCGTTCATACCAAATCAAAAGCCCCACGGGGCACGCGCAATGAGGCCGAGTTTGTCGCGCAATCGATTCAGAACCGTCGCAAACAATTGGCCGAATGTTTCTGGCTGCGCGGGCGGGTGGCGCAAATTTTGACGCAAGATATGCCACTGGTCGTGCTGGGCGATTTCAATGATGGGCCAGGATTGGATGAATATGAACGTCAGTTCGGCTATTCGAGTGTCGAGGTGGTGATGGGCGCAGCAAACCCCGATCAGCCGCAATTGTTTGACCCACATGCCGCCAAAAACGCTGCGCCGCGCGGCGATACACCGCCCACAACATCGCGCTTTTATCTGCCAGAAGTGAAAGACTATTTCGAGGCGCTTTTGGATTTTATTATGGTTTCGCCCGCCATCGCGGCATCCGCCCCCACATGGCGTATCTGGCACCCTTTGCATGATGCGGCTATTGCGGCAAACCCCGCTTTGGCGGCTGCGCTGCAGATGGCGTCAGATCACTTCCCTGTCAGCATCGACATAAACCTGCCACTTGCGCTGCCCGCGACTTGACCCGCGGCGGTGCGCCTGCAACACAAAGGAAAAGGAGCCTGACGTGACCCAACCGACCAGCACAACGCGCCCATTTTCCGCCGTGGAATGGATGATCGCATGGCGTTATCTGCGCGCCAAGCGTGCCGAAGGCGGTGTGTCGGTGATGACGTGGATTTCGCTGATTGGCATCACGTTGGCGGTGTTTGCGCTGATTGCCACAATGGCGGTGCGCGCAGGCTTTCGGGCGGAATTGGTCGATACGATTTTGGGCGCGAACGCGCATGTGTCGGTGTACACAATTGGGCGCGCTGATGATCTGGGCCGCGTGACAAAAGGTTTCCAAGATTACACGGCCATCGCAGATCAGATCAAAGCCACCGAAGGCGTGACCCGCGCCGCGCCCTTGGTTAAGGGGCAGGTGATGGTGACAGCAGGGCAGGGGGCCACGGGGGCAGAGGTTTACGGCATCAGCGCCGCCGATATTTCTACCCTACCGCGCGTGGCACATGGGCCCGAGGCACAGGGCGATCTTTCCCGCTTTGATAGTGGCATCGCCGTCGGGTCGGGCATTGCGCGGCAGATGGGCATTGTGGTGGGCGATCGTCTGCGACTGATCGCGCCTACGGGGGTGAAAACTGCCATGGGCACCTCGCCGCGTGTCAACGCCTATGAGGTGGTTTATATCTTTACCACGGGCGGTTTTGCCATTGATAATTCCCGCATCTATATGCCGCTGGATCAGGCGCAAAGCTATTTCAACCGCGAAGGGTTCGCCGATGAAATCGAGGTGATGGTGGATAACCCCGAAGCGGTGGACGATTTTTCCAGCGCTTTGCTTGCCGCAGGCGGGCAGGGCGCGCTACTTTGGACATGGCGCGATAGTGCGGGCAGTTATTTGCGCGCGCTGACGATTGAAGATAACGTGATGTTCGTCATCATGACCATTCTGGTGCTGATCGCCACGCTAAACATTGTGTCGGGGCTGATTATGCTGGTCAAGAACAAGGGCCGCGATATTGGCATTTTGCGCACGATGGGGCTGACCGAAGGGTCGGTGCTGCGCATATTCTTTCTGTGCGGGGCGTTCACGGGGGTGATTGGCACGATTGCGGGGGTGGTGCTGGGCTGCCTATTTGCCGCCTACATTGATCAGATCATGGCGTTTGTGAACCTGATTTCGGGCGGCGATGTTTGGGATCCGTCCATTCGCGGCATCTATGCCCTGCCTGCAAAATTGCAGGTGGGGGATGTGGCCTCGGCAGTGGCGCTGTCGCTGGGCCTGTCGTTTATCGTCACCATTTTTCCTGCGCGGCGTGCGGCGCGGATGAACCCTGTCGAGGCGCTGCGCTATGAGTGAACCCGTTCTTGAACTGCGCGGCGTGACCAAGGCGTATAAACGCGGCACACCTTCGGAAGTGTCCGTTCTGAACGGGGCCCACCTGACCCTTGCGCGGGGCGAGGTGGTGGCGCTGGTGGCCCCATCGGGGGCGGGCAAGTCAACCTTGCTGCATATTGCGGGGCTGCTGGATACGCCCGACGCGGGGCAGGTGCTGCTGGCGGGGCGCGATATGGGTGGGCTGGGGGATAGTGCCCGCACGCTGGCGCGGGGCCGCGATTTGGGATTTATCTATCAATTCCACCATCTGCTGCCCGAATTTTCCGCACTGGAAAACATTGTTATCCCGCAGCTGGCGGCGGGTGTTTCGGCGGTGGCCGCGAAAGCCCGCGCGATGGATTTGCTGGCCCGCGTCGGCGTGGCTGCGCGCGCAGACCACCGCCCAGCGGCCCTGTCGGGGGGCGAGCAGCAGCGCGTGGCCTTTTGCCGCGCGCTGGCCAATGGCCCGCGCCTGCTGCTCGCGGATGAGCCTACGGGAAACCTAGACCCCGCCACATCTGACCAAGTTTTCGCGGCCCTGATGGATTTGGTACGCGGCACGGGCCTGTCGGCACTGGTTGCCACGCATAACCTTACGCTGGCGGCCAAGATGGATCGCATTTTGCATCTTAACGCGGGGCGGTTGGTTTAAACAGGGTCTTTGGGGCGGGGTAGGGTGATAACCTCGCGCACCTCGGCGTAGTTCATATAACCTAGACGGGCCATTTGGCCAAACAGCGCGGGCGAGAATTGCCCCCGCGCGTCAAGGGCGCTTGGCGCGATATGAACGCCCACGACAGTGCCAATGACTAGAAAATCCTCCCCGCCCACTAGGGAAACGATCTGCGACATGCGGCATTCCAATGTGGCGGGGCTATCTGCCACGCGGGGGCAATCGATTATGTCACATTCGGCTTTGGCAACGCCTGCGCGGGCAAATTCATCCACGCCACGTGCAAATTTGGCAGAGGTTTCACTCATCTTTTCCAGTTGGGCGCGGGCCACGATATTTACGGCGAACACACCCGTTTCTTGCACATTTGCAATGCTGTCTTTCAAGCTGCCCGCAAAAATCACCTGCGGTGGATCATAGGCCACTGCGTTGAAAAACGAATAGGGGGCCAAGTTATCCCCTGTGGTGGCGCGGGTTGAAATCCAGCCTATCGGGCGCGGGGCAACGATGGCGTTAAAAGGGTTATGCGGCAGGGTGTGGCCATCTTTGGGCTGGTAAAACATGGCAAACTTTCTGGTCGCGGCACCATAGGGGTTTGATCCAGATTGGGGGCCATGCTAGGCGCATTTGCAAGTGATTCCATCGTCGTTAGGCAGGGCCGCCCTTGTATAGACTTTCCGAGGAAATCGAGGCCGACTGGTGGGAAGTCGAGGCGCTGTATGATCTGTGCTTTGCACCGTCGCGCGCGGCGCTGTCATCCTATCGATTGCGCGATGGCGTGCCGACAGTGGCGGGATTGTGCCTTATTCTGCGCGATGATGATGGTACTTTGGCCGCTGCCATCCGCTATTGGCCTGCAGAGATTTTGGCAAAGAACGAGGCCGAAGATGTGCTTCTGCTGGGCCCAATTGCTGTGCACCCCACTCGGCAGGGCGAAGGGCTGGGCGGGCTGCTTATCAACGAAAGTCTGGCCGAAGCGCGGCGGCTGGGATGGGAGCGGGTGCTGCTGGTCGGAGACGCGCCCTATTACGGCCGCTTTGGGTTTGCCAAATTGTCGGCGGTTGACATGCCCCCGCCCACCAATCCTGACCGCATCTTGGGTCTTGCCTTAAAAACAGGCGCTTGGGATGGGATTGTGGGCCGCGTGGTTAAGGCCAGCGGCACAAACTAAGGCGGAATACAACCTTAGGGTAAGTTAAATGCATCGCGGCGATGCATTAAGCTTTCGTTTTACTTGCAGCCTAATTGAATGAATGTTTTCATAGCCTTCAGTTGGTGAAGCAGGCCCTTTTTTGCGAGTGCGAAGCGAGTTATGGATAAAATAGATTCGACCATTGGAAAATGTATTCGGCATTACCGCTGGCTGCAGGGCATTTCACAAACTGATTTGGCCAATGCTGTAGGCATCTCTTTGGCGCAGTTGCGCAGCCATGAAGCGGGAAAAAGCCGTGTCACCGCCGCACGGCTGATGGCGATTGCCAGCCATTTGGGCGTTGAGGTTTCGGCATTTTTTCAGCGCTATCCGGACGGGCCAGGCGCTATGACAACTCTGGTGCCTATAAAGGCACGACCAACCGCTGATGCTGTGCAAAATGGTAAGTATTTGGCGGCGCTGATGACGCATTTCCAGAGGCTGAATGAAACGCAGAAGCAGGCTGTGCTGGAATTGGTCGTCTCGATCTCGAAAGAGGGGGGCAAACTGGCGCAGTTTGCCACGCCCTCGAATACCGCCGCCGCGCCTCACAGCGATGGGCCGCTTATTTTGGTCGCAAGCCACGGCTCTTCGTTGGACAAGAGGCGGCAGGATGGATCTGATTGATCTTGGCGCCGCGGGGGCTAAACCCGCAGATTTTGACGAGATCCTTGACCGCATTCGTCAAAAGTTTGGCTTTGATCATGCTGCCTATGCTGGAAGCAACCTAATTGCGGGCACCATCCATGCCTATGTGACCTATCCTGAACAGTGGAAGCAGTTGTATTTGGACGAACAACTGCATCTTTACGACCCTACACTGGCCACAGCGGCCCGCAGTATTGCGCCTGTCCATTGGGCGCGGCTGGAAAAGACCCAGAACTTTGATCGGGTCTTTAGAAACGCTGCCGATTTTGGCATTGTGCCGCAAGGGCTGACCATTCCCGTACGCGGCCCTTACGGCGATGTCGGCATGCTAAGCGTGACGCGCAATTGCAAAACCGACGAATGGAATGGGTTGATCCCAACCATCTTGTCCGAGCTGCAATCGATTGCAGTGCATGTGCATGACGGGGCGATGCGCAGCCATACGCTGACCCGCACTTTGCACGCCCCGCATCTGTCGACGCGCGAGATTGAGATTTTGCAGTGGACCGCAGCGGGCAAATCGCAGCAAGATGTGGGCGATATTTTGGGTATTTCGCACCGCACCGTTGAGGTGCATCTGCGATCTGGCCGCCATAAACTGTACGCGCTGACTACGCCGCAGGCCGTGGCGCGGGCGATTGCGATGGGCATGATCTATCCACTTTGATGGTTTGATGTGGCGCGCTTAAAAAACAACCTATACGGGATTCACCGCATATCAATTTAACCTTTGCGTTGTTAACCTTGTTGCACTGACCACAGCAATGGAGGAACAACGATGATACTTGTGATCGATGCCCTTAACCAAGATCGTTTTTCAGATGTCTTGGACGAGATGTTCCAGTTGCGTGCCCGAGTGTTTGGCGGGCGTTTAGGATGGGAGGTTCAGGTCAATAATGGCCGCGAATACGACCAGTTTGATGATTTAGACCCAGCCTATGTGATCGGGTTGGACCAGGGCGGGCAGCTTGTGTCTTGTGCGCGGTTTCTGCAAACCACGGGGCCACATATGCTGTCGGATGTGTTCCATACAATTCTGAATGGCCAGCCCCCGCTGCGCAGCGCAACCTTGTGGGAATCCACCCGCTTTTGTGTAGATACCGAAAGGCTGTCGGCGGGGGTGCAGGTGGGCGGCGTTGCGCGGGCGACCTCGGAAATTATGATTGGCATGTTAGAATATGCCCGCAATTCGGGGATTCTCGACATCATCACCGTGATTGACCCAATCATGAACAGGGTGATGAAACGCTCGGCCAATGCGCCTTATGATTATGTGGGCAAAGTGGCGGATATGGGCAAGGTTTCTGCCATGGCGGCCCTGATTGACTGCACGGAAGAACGGATTGCCCGCCTGCGCGAATTTTCGGGCATTCTGGATGAGGTGTTTATCAGCGATAACGCGGCGCGGGCGCTGCTGGACGCGCGGCCAAAACCCGCCCCAGCGCAGCCTGCAATGGATGTCGCACAGGCCGACATCGTGTCTTATTGCCGCGCACAACTAGATGCAGCCCAAACCGAGCAAGAGCGCCGCGCCGCCCAGCGTTTGGTTGACCATTTGGTTCAGCAGGGTCTGCATCCCGCGCACTAGGCGTATTTCCCTGCGCAAGGAAATCTTGCGTAGGGAATTACCCCTATAAAATAAAATCCGACGCCGAAAGATTATAAAGCCCCGTCAGACGGATCGCCATTTCGACGCCCGTGTCGGCATCATTATCGATCCAGACCATTGTGTAATCGTTGGTCGTGCCTTTGTTGTCAAACTTTTGGTAACGCACTTCGCCTTGGGTCGTGCTGCCCATTGCCGCAGTCCCTTTCCAGATGAATGTGTCATTTGAGCCAGACGACGCAAAGGCGTCAATGGCGCTTAGGTTTATCTTGTCCTGACCACGGACGAAATCGCTTATTCCATCCGATGTGGTCGCCGTTTTCCGCGATTCCAGCACATTTTTGAAAATGAACGTATCATTACCCGCTTGGCCACGTAAAAGGTCTCTTCCCATTCCGCCGTTCAACTCGTCAGCCCCAGCACCGCCGTTTAAATTATTCGCAGCACTATTGCCCGTTAGGGTGTTGTTCAGAGTGTTGCCCGTGCCACTGATCGCGTCAGATCCCGTCAGCGTCAGGTTTTCAAGATTCGAACCCAAAGTCGCGGTTGCCGATGACAGAACTAGGTCGGTTCCTGCACCTAAGCTTTCGGTGATAGTATCGCTTCCATCGGTCACATAGCTGTCGTCGCCTAAGCCGCCGATCAGCATGTCGCTGCCGGTGCCGCCGTTCAGCGTGTCAGACCCAGCTTCACCGCTGATGGAATTGTCACCCGCGTCGCCTGACAGACTGTCGTTGTGGGACGAGCCAGTCAGGTTTTCGATGCCGATCAGGATATCGCCCATAGCATCACCGCCAGTGTTGATGCCAGTCGCAAGATTTACCACCACCCCTGTTGAAGACGATGAGTAGCCTGCCGTATCGTCACCGAGCCATCCGTCAAGCGTATCCGCCCCAGCGCAACCCATCAGCTTGTCATTGCCAGCGCCGGTCTTGATCGAGTCATCAAAGCTTCCTGTGGTAACGCTAAAATGCTCGACATTCGTATATGTGGCGGCGGTTGCACCGTTTAAGTCAAAATTTCCCGCATAACCGGCAGCTAAAGAGCCAACAAAAGCACTGTTTGCGATGTTTGCTGTCGCCGCAGAGTAGTCGACAGCCAGGGTGTCATTTCCTGCGCCCGCATCGATCGTGTCCTTGCCGCCTGTTACGATGATGGTATCGTTACCGTCCTGCGAGGTAATAGTGTCGGCGTCAATTCCAGAGGTGATCGTGTCATTTCCGTTACCGGTGGTAATGGTGTTGGCTCCGTTTCCGGCATCGAGGTAGCTGCCGCCGCCGCCTGTCGTTATTGTGTCAACCCCGGCACCGCTGAAGATGACGTTTGTTCCGTAGCCAGTGATAATCGTATTCGCGCCATCTCCAGCGTGGATCGTATTGTTGCCATTTGTCACGGTAATGGTATCCGCACCCGCACCGACGATGATGATTTTGTCGCCAGCCAGCCCAGAAATCGTATTGGCCCCTTCTCCGGCGAATATAAAATCGCTTCCACTGCTGGTCGTAATGGTATCAGCCCCAGCGCCGCTGAAAATGATGTAGGTCCCACCATAGGTTACGAATGTAATGGCGCCGTCCCCTGCGGAGCTAATGCCAGAGATAGTTGCAAAAAGGATCATATCGCTCGACAAGGCCGCTGTTGTCGCATCGTCTGTAGAAAACAAAGAAGGTTTCGGCCCAAAGGTAAAAATTGTCATTTCATCTTTCAAGGAGCCCCTAAAGGCTACGTCTTGCCCGCATGACTGGCCAAGGCCGCCTGCGGACAAAACCAATTAAACTGGATTTTGGTTACTTTTTGAATCTGTGCGGCAAGTTTGCACGCTTGCAGATCAGAATTTGTCAGCCAGACAACAAGCAGACGGCAACCTCGGAGCTGCGCGGTAGCAGATCTAGAGCAATGTGTCAAATACCACGTAAGACGCGCCACAAGTGTTGTTTCAAGTTGGATTGACGAAATTTGGCCCAATGATCAGGCCGTCAGATCCATCGCCATTCACATCGCCCGCCGATGCAACAGAACGGCCAGAGTAGTCACCCGCCGCCACGCCATTAATCACAATCCCATCTGCGCCACTCAGCCACGATAGTTCAAAAACGCTTCCAAACGAGCTCACGTGCGGGTCCCCAGCAAATCGCCCGCGCAGATCAGGCAGCTAGCAGGTTAGCTTTGGCGGGATGGTTTGCAATCCAATCTTACGCGTAGATTTGGCAGATTTGCCCCTACAGAATAAAATCTCCCGCCGTGAAATTATGCAGGCCCATCACCTTAATCACGCCTTCGCTGGATTTGTCGGCGTCGGTGTCGATGAAAACCAGGGTGTAATCGTTGCTCGTGCCCGCATTATTGAACTGCTTGAAATACACATCCCCCGCTATGGATGTGCC
>CAMAXX010000017.1 GCA_945862435.1 Pseudorhodobacter antarcticus | reverse complement strand
CATCAGCCAGACCGAACTCAACGATGTGGCGCGCCTGATGAACCAGCGCCCCAGAAAAACGCTCGGGTGGAAAACACCCGAAGAAGCCATGGCCCAGGAAATCGCGGCCTTCAAATCAAACGTTGCACTTGAAATTTGAATCCAAGCTTAGATGACAGTTGGTATTTCTGCAAGATCGGCGGCCAAAGCTCGCCATTGAGGAATTTGGCTGTCATTTAATTCGTACTGACTACACATTTTTTCTTTCCCAAATTTTCAGTGAGCGGTGGGGGTATGAAACCCCCACTTCGTACCAAGACCCTCTAGCAATCCCCTTTAAACATAGGCCGCACCTAGAATCGCCGCGACAATCGCCGCTAAAGATACTGGCAAGGCCCACATCAAAAACTTATAGGTTTGTTCTTGTATGAAGAGACCGAAACTGTTGGCCAAAACACCAAAGCGAGCGAATAAGATACTAATTACCAAGGCAATCGCCAAAGTGCCATAATTTAGGGTCAGCAATCTCATGACCGCATTATTCCCCTCAACAAGTGCGGGATAGCTGCTTAGAACCGTAAAGTTCAGCGCAATAACCGCGAAAAACCCACCGATGACGATATTGACCAACTCAAACGCGTCGACCTGAAACACCCCTTCTTCAAGACGATTTAGCCAAAGCGCCAATAACGGGATCAACAGGCTTGCCACCAAAGGAATAAGCATCGATGCGACAGCCAGACCCGGTTCACGGGTAATATCAACAGTCGCCACAAGCCGTGCCGCGCTGGTGCTATACCAACCCGCGCTCGGCGGAGTTGTTATATCAATCAGGCCAACCCGCCAGCCAGAAAGGCTGACGTTGCGCGAGACGCTGCTGAAATCCAAATCTGATTGAGCAGTTTTCAAAACTACCTCATTGATGGATCGATCATCAATGACGGCTTCTATGGTCAATTTCTGACGATCAAAGGGAAAGCGATCCATATTGACATCCACCTTGAACACAGCGGTAACGCGGCGCAGCACTTCGACGGTGCCATCGGCAAAAATACGCAGCCCTTTTTGATCTTTTGAGGCATCACCGATCTGATTGGTAATGACCACATCAGGCACCCAAATCTGCGCCAGTCGCTCTGCAGCGGCTTCGTTGCGCAGAGTTAAGGGCGGGGCCAGCATATTGCCATCCGTGCGTGCAAGACGCCCATCCCGCCAGCGCAGACGCAGGTCAACTGTCGCCTCGAAAGTGCCCGCGTTCTCATCGAAGCCTTCCATCTCGACCAGCGCGACACCCGCCTGCACAGCCAAGGGCAAGCCCGCATCGAGCGGAATATCTTGCGCCTGTGCCGTGGTCATGACCATGATTAGGCCCAGCGTTGCAAAAATCTTACGCAAAATCATGTGCGTGTCCCTTCACGGTTGCCGCGCAAGTGGTCCAAGACCGCAACCATTGGCGCCAATTCGATGGGAAAACGCGCCGAGTCGTTGATCGGCTCAACCGACTCGCCCTCTGCCAAAGCTTTGAAACGCTGCGAAATGATTTGCAGCGGCTGCAACAAATAGCCAAACAATACGACAATTACGACACCACTTAGGACCACAATCGCCAAAACAACGATTAGCGCCTGCCAAATCGCCGACTGGCTTGCTGCCGCTCGCGTGCCGCTAAAATCGGCTGCCGCAGCAACCACTCCGATTAAGGTTCCAGATACATTTGTCAGAGGCACCAGCAAAACCCCTTGCGCCAATCCATTAAAATCGCGCACCAGTGTGGTTGGCTCAGATACGACCGCCAAATCTTGCGGCTGGATCAAGTCCTGCATCAAGGCGCTGTTGGTGGTTTCATAGCGGATGTATTTGCCGACGCGATATTGATCGCCCAAACGTTCTGGATCGACGCCTGTGCCAAATTCAACCAAGTGCTTCTCGTCAATGAACAGCGCGAGATCCATCGCATAGGCGTTTTTCAGACCGCTGAGCAACGGTGCAAAATCCAGCCCGAACTCAAATGTTCCAATCGGCTTACCGCTCGTGTCGTCCACGGGGGTGATGCCAAAAATAGCCGGACCCGAGGCCGAAATGGCCACGGCTTTCAGCGGTGTATGATCACGATTGGCTGCCACGACCAATGGGCGGAATTTGGAAAGATCGTCCCCGAATTTCGCAGGATTGTTTAGACGCAAAAAGGATGTGGCGGGGGCGACGTGAAATTGTCCTTGAGCGATGCCGTGGCGCGCCTTTTGATTGGCAAAGACCGTGCCCAGTTCCGCCATAAGACCTTCGCGGTCGCCCGCTGCAAACAACTGCTTTACCTCTGGCAAATCCGCCACGAACTCGGCGCGCGCCAAGGCCTTGTTCTTTGCATCCGAAAGCGCGGTTTGCACGATTTGTTCCATCGTAACAAAACGGCTTTGTTCGACCGCGTCGGTCAGCCCCGCAAAAAGCCGCGACGTGGTGTAGCCTGCGCCCGCCACCGTTAAAACAATCGCGACAAAAATAGCGGCAATTCCGTAAGAGCGAAATTTCATTTGATGTCCTTATGATAGGGTTGGGCGCTGTTCCAAGAACCCTATAAAAAGACTGCCATAGCTGAAAAAGCCTACAGTATTTATCCAGGATTCATCGCATATATACCCATATGATGCTGCCTGATATCTAACGCACTTTCAATCTCTCGGGTGACTCATGGCTGCACTCTTATGGATAGGTGCTCGCAAAAACTCCTATAATATTGGACATTTTATTGGTCTATTTGCGTAATAGTGCAGCCAGTGCTCAGTGATGCAACGTGCCTCTCGAAAGCCAACGGGCCTTTCCCCCCTAATGTTGAGCGCAGTGAACGGCGGAATAAAAGTGAGCCAAAAGTCAGCGCAAAATGGTGGAACTTTTAGGTTGGGTTTATTGCCACGAAGACGTGCTTCAATATCCGGGCAACCCAATTTACCTCCAACGGCCATCAGCGCCGCAGCGCTGTGATAATGATCGCGGTGTTCCATCGCCAACCGCACCGCGCGCTCGCCGAAATCAGGTGAATACGGCTTCGGGGTCTTCTCCTATGTCTGTTCCATATTTGGCAATGCTTTTTTCAGCAAAGAGCATTGGCAATAGAGCGACTTGATCAGGCCGCATGGGCGCTAGGATAAAAGATTTGCTCAATGAGTGTATCACCGATCCCGTCGCGCCCCAATGAGAAATCGAAAAAGTTTAGATTGGCCAAGACTGTGCTGGCCGAAGGTTGAGTTTGTACTTCGGCCGCAGTCCTATTTCCATCTGTATCGTCGCCTTAAGCATCCTTGGTTGAGTTGGAAATTACCAAATCGTCGCCGTCATAGCTGCTTACTTGTCCAAGGTGCGCTGGCCCTAAACAGATATCGGTTGCTCCCTTTTCTCAAAAACTAAGGCGAGATCATTCGGTATCCGCCTTCCAGTCACCGCATCGAACAAATGGATCCGTTGTGGCGGGAAATCCAGACCAACCGTTGCGCCCGCCGCCAAATCAGGGCGCTCTTCGGTCAGGACACAAATCGGGATATCTTCAAACAGCAGGTTGCACAAACGGCTTGCGCCCAGTTCTTCGATCATATCCACCTGCGCGTCGATCGTGCCGGCCCCCGCGCGGACGAGGGTGGCATGTTCGGGACGAATACCAAGATGCACAAGATGTCCGTCTGGCAGATTGGGCTGGCTGGCCAATGGTACCAATCGTCCGCTTTCCAGCACAACGCCGCGCAGTGCCACCGATATGTGACCTGGCAGAAAATTCATCGCGGGGCTGCCAATAAAACCTGCTACATAAATAGAGGCGGGATTGTCATAGATTTTGGCGGGGCTGCCCACCTGCTCAATCGTGCCCTTGTTCATCACCACCAAGCGGTCTGCCAATGTCATGCCTTCGTGCTGATCATGGGTAACAAATACCGATGTCGCCTTGATCTGATTGTGGATGCGGCGGATTTCATGGCGCATTTGCACACGCAACTGGGCGTCGAGGTTGGACAACGGCTCGTCAAACAAGAACACCTTTGGCGAGCGAATAATGGCGCGGGCCATGGCGACGCGCTGGCGCTGCCCCCCCGACAATTGGCCTGGCTTGCGGTCTAAAAAGTCAGTTAAGCCCACGGATTTCGCCGTGGCCTCGACACGCGATTGGCGTTCGACCTTGGGCAGACCCGCCACCTTTAGCGCATAGCCGATGTTTTCTGCCACAGTCATATGCGGATAAAGCGCATAGTTTTGAAACACCATGGCGCAGCCCCGCTCGCGCGGTTCCAACTGATTGACCACTTCACCCGCGATCAAGACCTCACCTGCGGTGATATCTTCCAATCCCGCGATTAGGCGCAATAAGGTCGATTTGCCACAGCCAGAAGGGCCAAGGATTACGACAAACTCGCCATTGTGAATGTCCAAGTTGACACCCTGCATGATCGTCGTCTTGCCATAGGTTTTGGTGACGTTGCGAATAGAGATTTCAGCCATGGGGATGCCCTTATTTGTCGGTGTTGATCAGGCCGCGAATGAACCAGCGCTGCATGAGAATGACGATGGCGATGGGCGGCAGCATGACGACCAAGGTGGCCGCCATTGCCAAATGCCACGTTGGCGTGCCGCCCCCCGTGGTCAATTGGTCTGGCACAAGGTCAGACAATTGCACCACCACCATCCCGTAATTGGCGCGGTCCGTGACGACCAAAAGTGGCCACAAATATTGATTCCACGCATAGACGAACATGATCGTGGCCAGCGCAGCGATATTGGTTTTCGACAACGGAATCAGGATGTCCCACAAAAAGCGCAAAGGGCCAGCGCCGTCCATGCGCGCCGCCTCGACCAATTCGTCTGGTATGGTCAGGAAAAACTGCCGATAAAGAAACGTGCCTGTGGCAGTGGCCACCAGTGGCAGGATTAGCCCCGTATAGGAATTCAGCAAATTCCATTCCAGCGCCACTTCGACCCCCGAGACGGCCTTGATCAACCAGCTTATCCCCGTCCAGTCCATGATCGTTTGAAACGGTGTCAAGGCATTGGCCGCAACGGCATAAGTCGGCACGATCCGCACCTCAAGCGGCAACATCAGTGTGATGAAAATCATCCAGAAAATCAGCACGCGGCCACGGAAATTGAAAAACACCAAGGCAAAAGCTGTGATACAGGCCAGCGTGATTTTGCCGATCACCACCCCAGTGGCGACGATCAAAGTGTTTACAAACTTTGGGCCAAAGTCCGACAATGCCCAAGCCTCGGCCAGATTGACCAGCAATTGATCGCCGGGCCAAAACTCTACAGGCGCGGAATTGACGGCCTGTAGGGTTTGCGTGGCAGCGACAAAGGCCAGCCATATCGGCACAAGAATAATGACCAGTCCAAAGATCAGAATGGCATGGGTTGCAAAGTTCAAGACGGGTGTGCGTTCGATCATGGCCAGCCCCTTAGGTATAATGCACGCGCCGCTCGATGTAGCGGAACTGAACAAAGGTCAGCGCCATCACCAGCAGCATCAGGATGATAGATTGGGCCGCAGCGCCCGAGTAATCAAAACCGCGAAACCCATCAGCATAGATTTTGTAGACCATCAAATCCGTGGCGCGGAACGGACCGCCCCCCGTCAGCGTATCGACGATGCCAAAGCTGTCGGTAAAGCTGTCAGTGATGTTGATCACCAGCAGAAAGAAAAAGGTCGGCGTCAGCAGCGGCAACTGCAAATCCATCATGCGGCGCAGTGGGCGGGCGCCGTCCATCGCGGCGGCCTCGGTCAGACTACGGGGGATCGACTGCAAGGCAGCAAGAAAGAAGATGAAGCTGTAGGCGACTTGTTTCCACGCTCCCGCAATCACGATGGCTGTGACGGCCTGCCACGGGTATTTCGACAGATCCCACCAGCCTGGCGCGATCGTGTTGATATAGCTAAAAAGTCCCGCGCCAGGATTGAACACGAATTGAAACGCTAGGCCCACCGCAGGAGCTGCCACAGCATAGGGCCAGATAATTGCCACGCGATAAGCTTTGTAACCCGCCAATTGACGATCAACAAACATGGCCAATATCAGCGCCATAGACATCGCTAGAACGGTTGTGGCCAGCGCATAAATCACCGACACGCGCACCGAACTCCAATAATACGGGTCACTCAGCACCTGACGGAAGTTGTCAAAACCAACCCAAGTGTTGCCCCCACCCCAAGGCTGCTCCAGCGTAAAGGCCCAGTAAAGCGCCTGTGCTGATGGCCAATAGAAGAAGACAAAAACGATCAACAACTGCGGCGCAAGCAACGCGGCAGCGATCCAGCTAAACTTAAAATAGGCGCGGCGCATTGGAATCCCCAAGTTTGAGAGTGGGGCGCGGCCCTTTGGCCGCGCCCCCGTTCGTCCTTAGGGGAAAGATTTGCCCGCATAGGTTTTAGCAAAGCGCGCCAGCTGTTCGTTGCCGCGTGACACAGCAGTGTCCAGTGCCTCTTTCATGGTCTTTTGGCCAGCAAATGCGGCCTCTACCTCGGCCAACCATTCGGCGCGGATTTGGATCATCCCGCCCAAACGAATGCCGCGCGTCAGGTCTGTAGGCTCGGTCCAAGTCAAGGACTTCATTGCGATGTCGCGGTTGATGTAGGGCTCTTTGGCGTAGAAACCTTCGGCCAGCAGCGCGTCATAGGTCGATTTCGTTACTGGGATATAGCCCGAGTTTTCCAGCAAGAACTGCTGTTCTTCCTTGGTGGCCAAGAACGCCAGATAGGCCGCAGCGCCTTTGTATTCCGCTTCGGTTTTACCCGACAAAACCCACAGCGACGCGCCGCCCACCACGGAATTCGTACGCTCGACACCCTCATATGTTGGGATGATCTGAACATCCCAAGCAAATGTTGGCGTTAGCGTATGTACGGTGTTGTGGTCTGCGATCGACGAAAAGAAGACCGAGCATTCGCCCTCGACAAAGCTGTCGCGCGCGGTTTTTCCAGCAGCCTGCGTGCGCATCATCGCCACACCATCAGCCAACCAACGCTGCATGTTTTCCATATGCTTGACGTGCAACGTGGTGTTGAACAGCAATTCAGTATCCAAACCGTCATACCCGTTGTTGTTCGACGCGACTGGCACGTTATGCACCATCGAGAACTGCTCTAGGTCGATCCACGACGAAGGTGCATAAGCCAAACCACAAGCCTGACCGCTGTCCTTTAGGGCAACCAATGCCTGTTCCAGACCTTCCCAAGTGATCGGCGCTTCGGTGATGCCAGCCTTGGCGAAATGATCCTTGTTGAAATAGTAAACAGGGGTGGACGAGTTCCACGGCATCGAGAAGAATTCACCCGACTTCGACGAGTAGTAGTTGGCGATACCAGGGAAATAGTCTGCCCAGTCAACGGTCACGCCAATGTCGGCCATCAGTTTGGTGACGGGATAGAATTCGCCCGACAGCATCAGATCAGCGGTGCCCGCGTCAAAGGACTGCAGCAGCGAAGGATGCTTGCCTGCGCGGAATGCAGCGATGGTGTTTTGCACGGCCTTGTCGTAGCCGTCTTGACCAACGCAAACCGCCTCATAGTCGGCTTGGCTGGCGTTGAAACGGCTGCAGGTCTCGGCCACGACGGCACCCAGATCGCCCGTCAGTCCATACCAATATTCGAACTTGGTCTTTTCGGCATGTGCGGCAGTGGCAGCGGCCATCAGCGCGAAGGCCGTTATCGAAAGCTTGAATGTCATTATCCCTGTCTCCATCAAAAGGGGGCCGCAGCTTGCCTGTGGCATGGAGCGGAATTAGCAGCGCTCGGTAACAAAAATTTGATTGTGGCACTAATGTTTTTTGAAGTTTATGCGTCAAAAAAATCAGATAAAATCTCTAAAAAACAATACAATTGACTATGTCCGCGCAAGGGGATCCCTGCGCGGCCAAGTTGTGTTGTACAGCCAGTTAGTTCCAGTCAAATAGACCCGAAGCCAGTTCAATATGCCGTGGTAAGTGGTCTTGAAAATGCACAACCACACCGTCGGCGTCTGCCAAGACAACCGCCATTTGCGCTGGTCCTTCCAGACGCGCTTGCGATCCTGCCATGCCTGGAACATGGGCATTCACCGAATAATGACTGCCCGCCAATGTGGTCATCGGCACGCCGTGCCACACACCAGAGGTGGTCAAATGCACGTGGCCAGAAATCACCATGCGCACATCGGGATGGCGTTTCAGCAGTTGGGCAAAACCCACGCCATCAGACAGTGGAATTTCGTCCACGGGCAGGGACAGCACGTTAGCATGGTGGTGCATGACCACGATCACGGGCCGATCAGTGGCCTCGTCTAATTTCGCCGCAAGCCAGCCTTGCCGCCCTGCGCACAGCGCGCCGCCGTGGCTGCCCTCTGTCGTTGTATCCAAAAGGATCACGCGGTGACCATCTAGATCAATGACTTTGGACACGCGGCCCTCGGCATCGTTTTGCTCTGCGCCAAACACAGCCAAGTAGTTTGCACGATCATCATGATTGCCCAGCGTGATATGATAAGGAACGGTCAAACCTGACAAGATTGTGTGCAACTGCACATAAGCCTGTGGCGCGCCCAGATCTGCCAGATCACCCGCAATGGCAACGAAATCCGCATTGGCGTGATCGCGGTTGATCGTCTCAACGGCAGTTATAAGACGTGCCGCAGGGTCTAACCCGTTCACCGCTTGGCCAGGCAGGCCCAGATGCAAATCTGACAAAACAACGAACTTCATTCCGCCAACCCCAGCGATTGCAGATAACGCGCCGAAGGGATCACGCCCGCATGATCGCGCAACTCCAAGATCAGGCGCGGGGTCGCCTCCGTTTCGGCGATCGCCTGAAACACCGACGGCCATAGAATTGTGCCATGGCCGATTTGCCAATGCCGATCAGCATAGCCATCAGCATCTTGCAAATGCACATGGCCCAACTTTTCGCCTGCCGCACGGATAAAATAATCTACAGGTGGCGCGCCTGTCGAGATATGGGCGTAATGCGCATGGCCCGTGTCAACGGACAGTTCCAGCGCCTGCCAATCCAATGCGGCGCACAATTCAGCGCGGTCGGCGGGTTCGATGTCTTCGATGTTTTCCAGAACAAAGGTCACGCCCATATCGGATGCGCGGGCCAAGGCAGCCGCCATCGTGTCGCGCACTGCCGACAGCATGCGGTCAGCGTCAGATGCATTCAGACCGCGATGGTTATAAGCCCATGTGGTAAAGGGCGAATGGATCACGATATGCGTGCCAGCAACGGCCGCACAGACATCCAGCGCCTGTTGCATCTTGCGGGCAACGACGCCACGCACTTCTGGATCATAAGAGGCAATGGTAAAGCCCCAGAAAGGCCCATGAATCCCGCGCCGGCCTTGATGCCCATCCAGCAGACCAACCACTTCTGCGGCAAGTGCAGACCAGTCGCTGTTCAGCACTTCTGCATCAACGAAATGCTGTAATTCTACGTCTCGCGGGGCTTCTAGCAGCCAGTCGCGGTGCATAGCTAGGCTGGCGTGATTAAGGGCCGCCCCAAGAATTGGCTTATTAGACATGATGATATACCCGATTATGTTTCTGGTGATACTTAGCCGATTCTTATGACATGGGTTTTGCAGAACGGTCACAGAACGATGACAAGTCATTTTAGACGCCCGCTTTGGGCAATCTCTTTGGTTATTGGGAAGTTGACCGCATGTTTTGCGCGTCCAATTTATTGTTTGCAGCCCGTTAGAGGCCTGTTTGCTATATAAACAGGCAGGTTTTGGCTGGGTGCTATAGTTGTGCCAGCGAAGCCATGCGGGCAGACCTGTGCCTTCTGGAAAAGTGTGAGGCGATCGTTAAGGCGCTACACGACGCCGTCATTGCGGGTGAGCAGTTGCGTGCGCCAACTGTAATGAATTTTAGGGCAATCAAGGCGCGCAAACTTGTGGCATTTACAAACAAATAAAGCGTCTCGTGTTCACAACGTTGGCAATGGCCGATATTGATCGGCTTTGGGATTAACGCGCCGAATACTGGCGGCCAGACTTGGCGGATCACTATACGGACGAAATACGGGATGGGTGTCTGGAATTGGTATCAGGTCGGAAATCGGGCCAAGCAGCGCACTTGCGGTCCGGTCATTGGAAATACATTGCAGGCTCGCATGTGATCTATTTCAAGGACCACGTTGACCAGAGTTGGTCGCGGAATTTCGGACCATTTGTTAAGGTGGATTTCTTGATGCGAGAGATGATCCAGAATGATGAAGAGAAAGAACCACGCGCCCTAGTTCAAGGCCAAGGTTGCGCTTGAGGCGATCCGTAAGGAGATGACGCTTTGTGAGCGGTCAAGTATGGGGTGCATGCGACCCAGATCAGCACGTGGAAGCGGGCGGCGATTATGGTCGCGACGTTTGTGCGACGCGGACCTGATCGCGATACGCCAAGCTCGGCTGATATAGCAAAGCTGCACGCAAAGATTGGGCAGCTTGTCGTGGAGCGGGATTTTTTGGCAGATGCCTCGGTTCAACTGCTCGGGACGCGCGGCGAAAAATGGTGAGCAAGGATCATAAGCGGAGCGTGCGGCGTGCGCGCTGGTGCGGTCGAACCTTTTCTATGAGCCAAAGGGTGAGAGCGCGCAGAATCTGCGGTTCATGGAAATTATCGACAAGCAGTTTTTGCAGATGCCGTGGTATGGGTCACGCCAGATTGCCCGCTATATGATGCGACAAGGCCACGCCCGTGGTCGGCACCGTGTGCGGCGGCTGATGCGCCTCATGCGGTTGGTGCCCATTTACCAGGAACCCAACACCAGCAAGAAGCATCCGCAGCACAAGATTTGGCCTTACCTGCTGAGGAACGTGGTGATCGACCGCCCGAACCAAGTTTGGTGCGCAGACATCACCTATATCCCGATGCAACGGGGCTTTCTGTATCTGGTAGCCATCATGGATTGGTATAGCCGCAAGGTTTTGGCATGGCGGCTGTCCAACACCATGGGCGCGGAGTTCTGCGTGGAAGCCTTGAAAGAGGCCTTGGCCACGCATGGCACGCCAGAGACATTCAATACGGATCAAGGCAGCCAGTTCACCAGCAGCGATTGGATTGAGGTCCTAACGGATGCGAAGATCAAGATCAGCATGGATGGAAAAGGCCGTTGGATCGACAACCGTATGATCGAGCGGCTGTGGCGGTCCCTGAAGTATGAATGCGTCTATCTGCACGCCTTCGAGAGAGGCTCAGAGGCCAAAGCGGGCATTGGGAAATGGCTGGTATACTACAATGCCGAACGGCCACACTCGCCCCATGGCATCTTGACCCCCAACGAAGCCTATGATGCCAAAATGGCACCAATGAGATTAGCGGCCTGACTTGAAACCCTGATCCATCTTAACAAGGCCGCAAAATGGTCGAAATACTAGAACCACCTCATTATTGAAGAATACGATCAGCATTAAGAAATTGCGCTTTTGCGGCCCTTGGAATACCTGCAAAGGTCTTGCGATTAGTGGAACGCACGCACAATCGCGGGATATGTTCGCGTCCCGATAAAGAAGATGCTTGAACATGCGTTGGGCCACTGCGACCTCAAGACGACACCAAAAAAGGAGTTAGACAACGGGCCTCACCCTGCTCCTCCAGCCAAATGTAACGGAAGCCAGCAGTTCAGTTAAGCCATTTGGCGAGGGTTGATCAGTCGCTCGGCACGCAAAGCTTTCTTACTGCGCGGCGGGCCTCATAATTTGATCGGTCAGAGGCACCGCACAACTTGTCGGGTCTGTGACAGCCCCATACGAAGAATCTTGCTTCGGCTTGGCATCGTACATTTGAACGTTTACTGCAATGATGTTATCCGAGGAGCACAAGCAGAATGGATGAGAGTTCTCCAAAGATGTCGTATCATACGTTAATGAAAAGCAAACTGCACAGACTTCGCCTGCACACAATTTGCACATGTTTTCATACAGTGCGTTGATTTAACGGTATTTTCGATATCCTCGGGGGGTGAGGAGCCTCAGCGACGAGGGGGCTGAAAGCCCCCTTCTTTTATCCCCGCTCGGCCACAATCGCGGCTAAATAGCGCCCATAATCATTTTTGGCATAGATTTTCGCCCGTGCGGCCAAATCATCACGCGAAATCCATCCTTGACGATAGGCAATTTCATCAGGACAGCCAACTTGCAAGCCTTGGCGGTTTTCCAACGTGCGCACAAAATTGCCCGCATCTAGCAAGCTGCCATGTGTACCCGTATCGAGCCAAGCGTATCCGCGCCCCATGCGTTCAACGCTGAGGGTGCCTTCAGCGCGGTAAATTTCCAAAAGGTCGGCAATCTCTAACTCGCCGCGCGGCGAGGGTTTCACCTGCGCCGCCAAGTCTGGCGCGCGGGCATCAAGATAATACAGGCCCGTGACGGCGTAATTTGACGGCGGCTTTGCGGGCTTTTCAATAATAGCCCGCACTTGGCCATTAGCATCAAAATCCACCACGCCATAGCGTTCTGGGTCGGCCACGCGATAACCAAACACCGTGCCGCCTTGTAACTTGGCATCCGCTTGGGCCAGCATTTCGGGCAGGCCATGGCCGAAAAAGATATTATCGCCCAGCACCAGAACCGAAGGCGCGCCATTTAGGAAATCCCGCGCCAGCAGATAGGCCTGCGCCAGCCCGTCAGGCGAAGGCTGCACGATGTAAGTCAGTTGCAATCCCCATTGCGCGCCGTCCCCCAGCAGACGCTGAAACTGGCTTTGGTCTTCGGAAGTGGTGATGATCGCCACCTCGCGGATACCGCCCAGCATCAAGACAGATAGCGGGTAATAGATCATCGGTTTGTCATGGATAGGAAGTAGCTGCTTAGAGACGCCCAAAGTGATGGGCCAGAGGCGCGAGCCTGTGCCCCCTGCCAAAATAATCCCTTTGCGGTTCATAGGGTTATCTCCTTGATAAGGGCAGGAAGGGACGCGCGCCAATCGGGGCGAGCGATCCCAAAATCACGTAGCAAAACGCTACAATCCAGCCGCGAATTGGCGGGGCGGCGGGCGAGGGTTGGATAGGCGGATGTGGGAATGTCAGTGACAGTGCAAGGCAGGTTAGCGGCCTGCATGATTGCGCGCGCGAACCCCGCCCAAGACACATCGGGTGTGCCTGCAAAATGATAGGTTCCCCCCACGTGGCCTGCGTGCAGCGCCATAGCAATCTGCCAAATCGCCGTGGCAATCGCGCTGGCAGCGGTTGGCCCACCAATTTGGTCGGTGACTACATTTAGATTTTCCCGCACACCGCCAAGCCGCAGCATCGTCTTTAGAAAATTGCCGCCATGGGCTGAAAACACCCAAGACGTGCGTAAGATTACATGTCGCGCGCCGCTGTCGCGCACACCGAATTCGCCCGCCAATTTGCTGCGTCCATAGGCCCCCAAGGGCGCAGTGGGGTGATCGGGCAAAAAGGCCGAATTCCCTGCGCCATCGAACACATAATCGGTCGAAATATGAATCATTGGAACGCCCAGCGCTGCGCAAGCGCGCGCGATGGCGCTGGGACTGGCGGCGTTGACGATATGGGCGTCTGCCTCTTGCGTCTCGGCCAAATCAACTGCCGTCCATGCAGCGGCGTTGATGACCAGGTCGCAATCTTGCACCGCTGCCGCGCAAGCCGACGGCACTATCAGATCGGCCTTATCGCGCGGCAGAAACCGCGCTGTCACGCCCGCAGGTGTGGATCGCGCCAATTCCTGTGCCACTTGGCCAGTTTGCCCAAACACAAGCACTCTCATCCGCGGGTTCCCAAGCGCCGCCCCACCCCGCCGCGCGCCTGTAGCGGTTTCCACCACGCCTCGCTGTCCAGGTACCAGCGCACCGTGCGGCGCAGACCTTCGTCCAGCGTGACCGATGGCCGCCAGCCCAGTTCGTTGCGAATACGCGCTGGGTCAATCGCATAGCGCATGTCATGTCCTGGGCGGTCGGTAACATAGGTAATCAGACGGGCATGGGGCACGCCCGTTGGGGCCATCTCATCCAAAAGCGCGCAGATCTTCTGCACAATTTCAATATTCTGCGCCTCATTCTCGCCGCCGATATTATAGCTGCGGCCAAGTGCGCCTTTTTCCAAAACCAGCAGCAGCGCGTCTGCATGATCTTCGACATACAGCCAATCGCGCACGTTTTTGCCCTGCCCGTAAACGGGAATGTGCTTGCCCGCCAACGCGTTCAGAATCACCACAGGGATTAGTTTTTCGGGAAAGTGATAGGGGCCGTAATTGTTGGAACAATTGGTCAAAACCACAGGTAGGCCATAGGTTTCGCCCCAAGCGCGCACCAAGTGATCGCTGGCGGCTTTGCTGGCGGAATAGGGACTGCGCGGAGTGTAGGGGGTATCTTCGGTGAACTTACCCAGTTCGCCCAAACTGCCGAAAACCTCATCAGTCGAGATATGGTGAAAGCGAAAACCTTCAGGGCGGCCCGCGCCCTGCCAATAGGCGCGGGCGGCTTCTAGCATATTGAAGGTGCCCGTGATATTGGTTTGCACAAAATCATCTGGCCCGTCAATGGAACGGTCGACATGGCTTTCGGCGGCAAGATGCATCACGGCATCTGGGCGATGGGTGGCGAAAACCTCGTCCAAGCGGGCGCGGTCGCGGATATCGGCCTGCTCAAAGGAATAGAGGTTCGACGTGGCAACTTGCGCCACATTCTGAGCGCAGGCGGCGTATGTCATCGCATCCAGATTAATGACCTCATGCCCGCGCGAAATGGCAAGCCGAACCACAGCCGAGCCGATAAACCCCATTCCGCCCGTGACCAAAATCTTCATGCAGCACCATAGGTAAAGGGGGACTGGAAGTTGGCAAATCGCGGGGCAATCATATCCTTCGCCGACAGCACGGGCGAGGAGTTGCCCCAGTCGATGCCAATATCCAGATCATCCCACGCAACGCCGCCATCGCATTCGGCTGAGTAAGGAGCAGTGACTTTGTATTGCACCTCGGCCCCTTCGCTGCGGGTGATAAACCCGTGCAAAAACCCAACTGGCACCAACAGTTGCAAGCCGTTTTCGGCGCTCAACTCTACTCCGAACCATTTGCCATAGCTGGGGCTGCCTGCCCGCACATCAACGGCGACATCGTAAATGACCCCGCGCGCACAGCGCACCAATTTATCCTGTGCAAAGGGGGGGCTTTGATAATGCAAACCGCGCAACGTGCCAATTTCGCCAGACATCGAATGATTGTCTTGCACGAAATCCAAATCTATTCCCGCCGACAAGAAAGCTGCGCGCGAATACACTTCAGAAAACCAACCACGCGCATCTCCATGCCGCTTTGGCACCACTATCAACAGGCCCTCAATCGGGGTTTTTTCGATATGCATTGGGCGTCCTGCGGTTGCGGTCTGCAGAAGCAAGACCACAGCCGCAGATACATTTCAAGACTAGCCGATTGCAGCCGCTTTCACATCGGCCCCGATAAAGGGCAAATATTGCCCGAAATTATCGGCAAACATGCCGACAAGTTTCTGCGCGGCCGCGTCATAGGCACCTTTGTCGGCCCATGTGCTGCGCGGGTCCAAAAGGCCCGTATCAACGCCTGGCACCATAACTGGCACCTCAAACCCAAAGTTGGGATCACGGCGAAACTTTGTAGTAGCCAATGTGCCGTCCAAGGCTGCCGTCAGCAGCGCGCGGGTGGCTTGGATCGGCATCCGCTTGCCCGTGCCAAATTTACCGCCTGTCCATCCTGTATTCACCAGCCAGCAATTTGCGCCGAACTGCGCAATTTTCTCTTGCAGCAGGTTGCCATACACTTCTGGGCGGCGCGACATAAATGGCGCACCGAAGCAGGTGCTAAAGGTGGGGATCGGCTCTAGCACGCCGCGCTCGGTTCCGGGGGCTTTTGCAGTGAACCCCGACAGAAAATGATACATCGCCTGCGCCGATGTAAGCCGCGAGATGGGAGGCAAGACACCGAAAGCATCGCAAGTTAGCATGATGATATTTTTTGGATGCCCACCAAGGCCCGTGCTGGATGCGTTCGAGATATAGTCCAGCGGGTAGGCACAGCGCATATTTTCTGTCAGGCTGCTGTCTGAATAATCTAATTCCAGCGTTTCCAGGTCGAAGACCATATTTTCCACCACTGTGCCGAATTTGGACGTGGTTGCGTAAATTTCCGGTTCTGCTTCGGGCGACAGGTGGATGGTCTTGGCATAGCAGCCCCCTTCAAAATTGAAGGTTCCACGATCTGACCAGCCATGTTCATCATCGCCAATAAGGGTGCGCGCAGGGTCGGCCGACAACGTGGTTTTGCCCGTACCCGACAGACCGAAAAACACTGCTGTATCGTCAGAGTTGCCAATGGCGTGGTTTGCCGAACAATGCATTGGCATCACGCCCTGTTCGGGCAAAAGGTAATTCAGCAGTGTGAACACGGCCTTTTTGTTTTCGCCCGCATAGGCCGTGCCGCCGATCAAGATCAGCTTTTTGTCGAAATTCAGCGCAATAACGGTTTCGCTGCGGCAGCCGTGACGCGCTGGATCGGCCTTAAAGCTGGGGCAATTGATAAATGTCCATTCTGGACTGAAAGTGTCCAACTCGGCAGCAGTCGGGTGGCGCAACAAATGGCGGATAAACAGACCGTGCCATGCAAATTCGGTGACCATCCGCACATCAAGGCGATATGCAGCATCGGCCCCAGCAAACAAATCCTGCACGAAATAATCGCGGCCCTTCATATGGACCAGAATATCGGCGTAAAGCACATCAAATGCCGCAGGCGTCATCGGCGCATTGTTTTCCCACCATATCGTATTTTCAACCGAAGGGGTGCGCACCACAAATCTATCTTTGGGTGAGCGGCCAGTGAATTGACCAGTGGAAACCAAGAACGCCCCGCCCTTACCCAAACGCCCCTCACCGCGCACAGTGGCGGCCTCGACAAGGCTGGGTACGCCAAAGTTGTAATAGACATGGCCAAGGTCAGTAATGCCTTGATTTTCCAGCGTTTTGTTGCGGTTTACGCGTCCTTGCGCAGCCTCTGCCATAGTCATCCTTCAAGCTCCCCTCGTCACCAAAAATGGCGCATATCCCAATGAGCGGCTCGGGCCAGAGCCGCAATTCATGCCCCCTCCTCCGAAGGGCCATATAAGGGCTATAACATGCAGTTTTCCCTTATAATAGAAGGGTTTGGCGATGTTAGCGCAACCATTTTCATGTTAGCGCAATCATTTGGGGATTTGTGTCAGATATGAGACAACTTCGCTTTTACGCCCCAAAAATCACATCTAAATATGGTATGTAGGTGGGCGGTCTGCACTTAAGGGTTGATTCTTTTGCGCAAAAATCACAATATATGGCAAAAATCAGGCAGCCGAGCAGATAAAGGACGCCCCACATGGCCAGAATAGCCCTAGTTGACGACGACAGAAACATCCTTACGTCAGTATCGATGACCCTAGAAGCTGAAGGCTTTGAGGTTGAAACGCATAATGATGGCCAATCCGCCTTGGACGCGTTCAACCGCCGAATGCCAGACCTTGCCGTGCTGGATATCAAAATGCCACGCATGGACGGGATGGATTTGCTGCAGCGCCTGCGTCAGAAATCGACCCTGCCCGTTATTTTCTTAACTTCGAAAGATGACGAGATTGACGAGGTTTTGGGCCTGCGTATGGGCGCTGATGATTATGTGACAAAACCCTTCAGCCAACGCCTTCTGGTAGAGCGTATCCGCGCATTGCTGCGCCGCAATGAGGCGATTGCCACGGGCGAAGTGGCCGTAACCGAAGAAACCAAGGTGATTGAACGCGGCCATCTGCGAATGGACCCGCTGCGCCATGCCGTGGCATGGAAAAGCCGCGACGTGGCGCTGACAGTGACCGAATTTATGCTGCTGCAAGCCTTGGCACAGCGCCCAGGCTTTGTGAAAAGCCGCGATCAGTTGATGGACGTGGCCTATGATGACCAGATCTATGTGGATGATCGCACCATAGACAGCCATATCAAACGCCTGCGAAAGAAAATGCGCGCCGTTGATGATGATTTTAATGCAATCGAAACCCTTTATGGTATTGGTTACCGTTACAACGAAGAGTAACGCCGCAGGATGACAGCCGCGCAGAAATTTCCGCTAGATGGCAGCGCCGTGGCTGATGATCAGGCCAAGGGCCAAGTGATTTTGGGTGAAGACTGGGTATCGCCCGAAGTGCTGTCAGAACAAGCCTTGCAAGGCGGTCGCGGCAAACGCGGGCTTTTCGCACTGAACAAATCGCCTTTGGCACGTAAGATTATCTTGTTCAATCTGCTGGCGCTGGTGCTTTTGGTTGCTGGGGTTTTGTTTCTAAATCCCTTCCGCGACAATCTAGTATTGCAACGCGAGGCGGGCCTTGTGTCTGAAGCCCGTCTTTTGGCTGACGTGATGCGGACGCGTGCCGCAGGCACAGGCGGCCTGCCTGCCGACTTATCCGATCTTAGCATCAGCGCAGGGGTTGAGGTGTTTTTGCTTGATCCCGCTGGCATTATCACTGCGCGCGGTGTGGGCAAACCTGATGAAAGCCTGCCCAACTCGGCCGAAACATCCACCCTTATCACTGATTTTCTTGGCAACGTTTGGTCCGGGGTTTCGGTACTGATTGGGCGGGCCGATGTGCCCAGCACAGCCAATGCCGAAAGTTTGGCGCGCGAATTGTTTGCACAGGCTGCGGCTGGCGAGACGGCGATCAAAACATTCCAAGGTCAAGATGGGGCCAGCTTTTCAGTGGCAACGCCCATCATTGATTCTGGGCGTGTTTTGGGCGTCGTTGCGCTATCCTCGCCAGCAGGCGAAATTGACCGCCTTGTCCGCAACGAACGAGAACAGATTTTGCGAATGTTCTTGATTGCCCTGCTTGTCTCGACAGGCCTTTCTATGGTGCTGGCCTCGACCATTGCTAATCCGCTGTCAGACCTTGCCGCCGCTGCCGAAATGGGCCGCGACCGCAATATCACCAAAATGCAAGCAGGACGCGTCCGCATTCCTGACTTAGCAGCGCGGCCCGATGAAATTGGCCGCCTATCAATTGCCATGCGCGGCATGGTCTCGGCGCTGTATGATCGGATCGAAAGCAACGAACAATTCGCCGCGGATGTCGCGCATGAAATCAAGAACCCGCTGGCCAGCCTACGTTCGGCAGTAGGTACTATGCGGGTGGCTAAACGAGATGACCAGCGCGAGAAACTGCTGGGTGTGATCGAGCATGACGTGCGGCGGATGGACCGCCTTGTAACCGATATTGCCAACGCGTCGCGGCTTGATAGCGAACTCGTCAAAGAACAAGAAACCGACGCAGACTTGATCCAAACCCTCACCCGCTTGTGCGACCATCTGGGGCAGCAGGCGCAGGAAAGGGGTGTGGAATTCATCACTGATTTTCCCAAAGATCCGATCATCGTGCGCGGTCTGGAAGAACGGTTGGCGCAAGTTTTTGTCAACTTGATTACCAACGCAATTTCCTTTTGCGAAGATGGCGATGCGGTGCGGGTCTGGGCGCGGCAGCGTGACCACCGACTGTTGATCGTTGTAGAAGACACTGGCCCAGGCATTCCTGAACAGGCGCTGTCCAAGGTGTTTAAGCGGTTCTATTCTGACCGCCCGCCAACCCATTTTGGTAATAATTCGGGTTTGGGCCTGTCGATATCCAAACAAATCGTCGAAGCGCATGGTGGCGTTATATGGGCCGAAAACATTCGCCCAACACAGGCTGATGCTGCATCCGAACCTTTGGGTGCGCGCTTTGTTGTGGGTCTGCCGATTTAATCTATGGCCCAGACGCCAGTCATCCAGAACATCCACGCCAGCTGCGTTGCCGCCCATGGCAAGGGGCTGCTGATCCTTGGGCCATCTGGCGCGGGTAAGTCGACCTTGGCGCTGCAAATGATTGCACTTGGCGCGCAACTGGTTGCCGATGATCGCTGCGAGATTTGGGCGGAACAAGATAAACTGTACGCCCGCGCGCCCGCCGAAATAGCGGGTCTGATCGAGGCGCGCGGCATTGGCATTTTGCACCTTCCCTATTGCGAACAAATACAAGTTCAGGCTGCGGTTGATTTATCAGATACATCCTATACGCGATTGCCGCTACCGCGCAGCGTTCAGTTGATGGAGGTGGACGTGCAATTTCTGTCTTTCCACGCTGCGCCGCACTTTCCTTCGGCGCTGATGTGCTATTTTATAGGAACTTGCAGCGCGTAACCCCGCAGCGCGTAACCCCAAGGACTAGTCCTTTGCCCAACACGGCCAGCAACTTGGTTTTCATCACTGGTCCTTCGGGGGCAGGGCGCAGCACTGCAATCCATGCCTTTGAAGATTTGGGTTATGAGGTGATCGATAATCTGCCGCTGTCGCTGGTACCACGTCTGATTGATGGTCCTAGCCTGCCGGGGCCCATTGCGCTGGGTCTGGATGTGCGCAACCGCGATTTTTCCGCCAGTGCCCTGATTGAACTGATCGACACGCTGACACGCGATCCGCGCATGGGGTTGCAAGTGTTATACTTAGACTGTTCCGAATCAGAATTGATCCGCCGCTACAATCAGACGCGCCGCCGTCATCCGATGGCTATGGATGAAACCCCTACCGAAGGGATCGGACGAGAAATCGATCTTTTGGCCCCAATCCGCGCCCGCGCTGACCATTTGATCGACACATCCGAACTGTCGCCGCATGATCTAAAGGCCGAAATCGTCCAAGTCTTCGGCCGCGACGCCGCAGCGCAGATGTCTGTTGCGGTACAATCGTTTAGCTATAAACGGGGCTTGCCACGCGGTGTTGATGTGGTGCTAGATTGCCGCTTTTTGGCAAACCCGCATTGGGACGACGATCTGCGCGACAAAGACGGGCGCGATGGTGCCGTTGCCGCCTATGTTCAGGCAGACCCCCTGTTCACGCCCTTCTTCTCTCAGGTACAAGAGTTGGTCTTGCTACTGTTACCTGCCCACCGCCAAGAGGGTAAATCGCACCTTTCAATCGGCTTTGGCTGCACTGGCGGCCAGCATCGATCTGTCGCCGTTGTGGAAAAACTAGGCAAAGTGCTTGCAGAAGCTGGCTGGCCAGTGTCAAAACGACACCGAGAGTTAGAACGCAAGGCATCAGCCCTGCCCAAACAGCCCAAGGAAACATCCGCGTGATCGGAATTGTGATCGTAGCTCATGGTGGCCTAGCGCGGGAATACTTGTCCGCGGTAGAGCATGTTGTCGGCAAACAAGCGGCGATGGTCGCCATATCAATCGAAGACGATCACAACCGCGCCGCCAAACAGGCCGAGATTTGCGACGCCAGCGATGCGGTCGATCAGGGCAAAGGCGTTGTGATGGTGACGGACATGTTCGGCGGATCGCCTTCGAACCTTTCCCTGATGGCCTGTTCTGGCCAAGGACGGCGCATCATCTATGGCGCGAATTTGCCGCTGCT
Organism: Pseudorhodobacter antarcticus; assembly: GCA_945862435.1. Classification (GTDB taxonomy): domain Bacteria; phylum Pseudomonadota; class Alphaproteobacteria; order Rhodobacterales; family Rhodobacteraceae; genus Cypionkella; species Cypionkella antarctica_C. The sequence continues at coordinate 34,267 of CAMAXX010000017.1, read as the reverse complement.
GATTAAATTGGCCAAATCGCGCGACCTGCCCGTGGACGAAGCGGTTTCTTCGGCCTTAGAAGCAGGGCGTAAATATCTGAATTCAATGATAATTGATGGAACTGTGTGAATGTCTGGTCATGTGTTGAATATTATCAACGAAAAGGGGTTACATGCCCGCGCATCGGCGAGATTCGTTGAAGTGGTCGAAAAATATGACGCAACTTGCACTGTCAGCAAAGACGGAATGGAGGTGTCGGGCGATTCGATCATGGGGCTTTTGATGTTGGCAGCCTCGCGCGGAACCAGTATTGAGGTGGTAACTGCAGGCACCGAGGCGGACGCACTGTCACGCGCTTTGGCCGATCTGGTGGGAAATTGCTTTGGCGAAGATTTTTAGACAAGGATCTTTTGTGACGAAACTTTCGGAACCAATAATAGAAACTTTGCTGCCAACGCCCCCCGTCGTTGCCAAAAAATATGACATGCGCCGCCTGTCTTATGCAGGCACGTTCAAAAACCCTTTCAAGGTGGGAACGATTCGCGCGATTGAATGGCTTACCGCCAAAGTCACCTTGCTGCGGGCGATTCGTGATTTTGAACGCACTGGCGTGCCGTTTGGTGTGCCGTTCTGGTCAAAGGCGGTCAAGCAAATGGGGATCTATATTCAGACCCCGCCAGAAGAAATTGAACTGATCCCCAAAACTGGGCCGCTGGTGGTGGTGGCAAACCATCCCCACGGGCTTGTTGACGGCATGATAATGGGCGAGTTGCTGTCGCGGGTGCGCGGTGATTTCAAAATTCTCACCCGCTCGTTGCTGACGGGCATTCCCGAAATTGAAGAGTTCATGATCCCTGTTCCGTTTCCGCACGAAGAAAATGCGCGGGAACTGGGCCTAAAGATGCGCAACGACACGATGGAGCATTTAGCCAACGGCGGCGCTATTATTCTGTTCCCTGCGGGCAAAGTGGCCATGTCGGAAACCTTTTTCGGCCCTGCAATCGAGGCGGAATGGAACGTCTTTACCCACAAGATGATCCAGAAATCCAAAGCACAGATTTTGCCAATTTGCTTTACGGGGCAAAACTCGCGTGCGTTTTTGATTGCGAATTTGCTGTCTGATTCGCTGCGGCAAGGGCTGTTACTGCACGAGATTAAGCGCGCCTTGAACAACCCGCAGCGCCCCCATATCGGCGCGGCGCTGGATGCGTCGGAGCTGGACAAATGGGACGGCAACCCGCGCGGATTTTTGGCGTGGCTGCGCGCGCGCACGCTGGCGCTGGGTGGTAAGACAGATTAGCGCGGCGGCAAGTTTACGCTGGCACCGCTACCTTGTCGGTACGGGCACATCGCCCCTGTAATCATAAAATCCGCGCTGGGTTTTGCGCCCCAGCCATCCAGCTTCGACATATTTCGACAGCAGCGGGCAGGGGCGGTATTTGCTATCGCCCAACCCATCATGCAGCACGTTCATGATGGCAAGGCAGGTATCCAGCCCGATAAAATCGGCCAGTTCCAGCGGCCCCATCGGATGGTTCGCGCCCAGTTTCAACGCCTGATCGATGGATTGAACGCTGCCCACCCCTTCATACAGGGTATAGACAGCCTCATTAATCATCGGCATCAAAATACGGTTTACGATAAAGGCGGGGAAATCTTCTGCGCTTGCAGCGGTTTTACCCAAACGGCCCACCACAGCCAAAAGCGTGTCATAGGTTTCCTTATCGGTGGCAATGCCGCGAATAAGTTCAACCAGTTGCATCACAGGCACGGGGTTCATGAAATGAAAACCCATGAACTTTTCGGGCCGATCCGTGCGCGAGGCAAGCCGCGTGATGGAAATGCTGGACGTATTCGATGTAAGTATCGTCTGCGGTGCCAGATGCGGCGCAAGCCCTTCAAAAATGGCGTTTTTCACGTCTTCGCGTTCGGTCGCAGCTTCGATAATCAAATCGCACGGGCCCAGGTCGGCCAGCACCTGCGTGGTCTTGATCCGCGACATTACAGCAGACTTTTGGTCTTCAGTCAGTTTCCCTTTGGCAATTTGGCGATCTAGATTTTTGGCAATAGTTTGCAGCGCGCGTGTCAGCCCTTCGGCATTGATATCATTCAGCAGCACGTCATAATCCGCTGCGGCAAACACATGGGCAATCCCATTGCCCATTTGGCCCGCACCCACCACTCCAACCGATTTAATATCCACGCGCGCCCCCATTTTGCGCCATTATGCCCCTGCCCCGCGCGGGTGCAAGGCCAAAGGGCGCGCGGCGAATAGTTGCACAAACGCGCGGCCAAACATGGCAAATTTGCGGCAAAAGCCGAATTTAGCGATTTGGAAAGATTTAGGGCGCAAATTGGGCAGTGGGTGTAGATGACAAATGGTGGGTGGAATGGCTTATGCTTTTCCCAGCGCGGGGGCGCTGGATTATGCAAATTGCACGTATGGGGCATCGCGTTTGCTGTTTCGCGGGCCCAAGCGGGAAACGGAACGCGCCTTTGTCGCCATTTTGGGCGGATCAGAGGTGTATGGCCGCTGCGTGAAGTATCCCTTTCCAGATTTGTTGGAAAAGGAACTGGGCTTGCCTGTGGCCAATTTTGGCCTATCCAACGCGGGGCCGGATGTGTTTTTGAACGATCCTTTCGTATTGGCCAAAGCGGGGCAAGCCTCTGTCACAGTCGTGCAGCTTTTTGGCGCGCAAAACATCTCGAACCGCTTTTACACTGTGCATCCGCGCCGCAATGATCGGTTCTTGGCCGCAAAGCCCAGCCTGCGCGCGCTGTTTCCCAAAGTCGATTTTACCGAGTTTCATTTTACACGCCATCTGCTGCACGCGCTGCAACTGGCAGCGCCGCAGCCCTTTACAGTGCTGGTGCGCGGGCTGCAAAAAGATTGGACAGCGCATATGCGCAATCTTTTGGGCCAACTGGGCGGCAAGCCTTTATTGCTGTGGATCGCTGATGCGATGCCACCTGCCCCTGCGCAACAAATTGATTTGTTCTTTAACCCAATGCTGATCGACACTGCGATGATCGACGCATTAACACCCCATGCAGGGCAGGTCGTTTACGCCCTACCCTCGCTAGAGGCCCGCGCCATGGGGCTGGACGGGATGGTCTATGACCCCACCGAACTGCCCATCGCGGCCAGCCTTCCTGGCCCTTATGTCCACCGCGAAGTGTGTAACGCCCTGCTGCCCTATATTGAGGCGTATTTTCGCGGCAGCACGGCGCAGCGTGGCATTTAGTTTGGGGTTTTTCGGTTGCCCCGTAAAGGCAATGGCCGCATCATGCGCGGATGCATTACAAACGATTTCCCCAATTATCCAAACTGCGCACCAGTTTTTGGCATTTTTACCGCAGGATCGAAGCGGCGGAGTTGGATTTGATTGCTGCAGGCGTGGCATTTTACGCCTTCTTGGCCATTTTCCCTGCGGCAGCGGCTATTATCACCATTTGGGGCGCTATCGCCGACCCTAATGTGATCCGCCAAGAAATCGCTCTTGTCGCACGCTTTATCCCTGCCGAAGTCTACAGCCTTTTGCAGGGGCAAATCGTGGCCCTGATGTCGATGAATACGTCCAGCTTGGGGGCCACGACTTTTGTTTCAACCCTCGCTGCGCTTTGGTCAGCGCGGGCAGGGGTTGCCGCGCTGATGCGGGGGCTGAATGCGATCCATCATTTGCCCAACCGTGCGGGCCATTGGCATCAAATGCGAGCGGTTTTGCTGACGCTGGTTCTGATCGCACTGATCTTGTCGGTTTTGTTTATGGCAATTGCGGTGCCCATCGGGCTTGCCTTTTTGCCCATTCACGGGATCAGCGCGCAGGTGCTGAACCGATCAAATCTTGCGCTGGGGACAGCGGCCGCGATTTTGGCGGTGGGGCTGTCCTTTCGTTTGGGGCCAAATTTCACTGCCAATGCTAAACCACCGCTTTTGTCTTGGGGGCTGCTGGTGGCCGTGGTATTATGGCTGGCAGCCACGCAGAGCTTTGTGTTTTACCTTGGTAATTTCGCCGCCTACAATCAAATTTATGGATCCATCGGTGCGGTTGTTGCCATGCTAATTTGGCTATATATCAGTGCCTATGCAGTTCTTTTGGGCGCAGCGGTGGACGCCGAGCGAACCCAAAATCCGCACAGTTAGACAGCGCTAGTAATTCGTTTCATACTCGATCCCCAGGCTTGTGTTTCCTGTGGTTTCTGTTCCCGCGCGCAGCTTAAGTTTGCTGTTCAGTGTGTAGGTGAAATCAATGCTTTGCTGACCATCAGAATCGCCTGATAGTTCTGAATAGACATTGTCAGACAGGTATTTGCCCATCTTAAGCGCAGTTTTGCCCGACGAGCTTGTTTGCATATCTAAATTGTCCAGCTTTAGCGCGCGGCGAATGCGGCCGATCAGCCCATCACCGCGCCCCGATAGCGTGGCAATCGCCCCTGTCAGTTGAACGGCCTGCAAAGGCGATAGTCCTTGTAGGTTTTGGTCAAACAGCAAGGCGGCCAAAACCTCTTCCTGCGGCATTTCAGGCGATGAGGTAAAGCTAAAGCTAGGGTCGGTTGCTGGCCCGTCTATGATAACGGTCGTCGTCACTTCGCCGCGCTGATTTGTGGCGCGCACCGAAAGAAACGGGATCAACTGACCTTGCATTTCCAGCCGCACCTCTTCCAAATCCAGCCGCTTGCCTAGGATATCAAAGCGCCCTTGAACCAAGTCAAATGCGCCAGCGGGCCGCACATCATTAGTAGTGCCGCCAAGGCGCAACTCTCCGCCCAGTTCGGCATCCAACCCGCGCCCGCGCACAAACAACCGATTGGGCGCACGCACAACGATGTTCAGCCCAAAGGGGGCGGCGGGGGCACTAACAGCCGTGCGCTGATCAAAGCCAGCGTGATGGCGGGTTTGCTGCACCGCGTCCGTATCACCGCGATGGCGCAAGTCGGGCAAAGTGACAGTGCTGGCATCGGTTGGGCGAAGCTGCACTTCGGTGCGGCCCAAATCGATTGTGCCCGCCAGTCTGGCCCCGCCTGTTAATGGCCCCTTCACAAGCAGCTTGCCCGCGACTGATGTATCGTAAAGATCAGGATCGCGTAGGCGCACGTCGTTCAGTCTAACTTTTAGCTCTGCGTCAAAGGGCGCACTTGATGCGATGCTGCCCTCAAGGTCGAAACTACCGCCCGTTGTCGCGTTGGCAGACCCTGCTAAGGAAATCTGGCCGCCTGCAAGATCAGCTTGCAGTTTCATCTTGCCCAGCGAAAACGGCAAGCTTGGGTCGGCAAGTCGCCCGTTTTCCAAGGTTGCGCTGCCGGACAGGTTGCTTAAGGCAGGTGCGCCGCGCAGCACCAGATCAAAGCGCGCGGCCCCCGCGATACTGCGCGGCGCGATATAGCTGTTGATTAGCCCAGCATCGGCGCCGCCAATCAGACGCAAATCGTTACCTTGCCCGGCGCTGACCTGCCCTTTTGCCGCTGCGTTCAGGCCCGCAGGGCCTGTCAACGTAACATCAATTTCGGCCCCACCCCTTTGGGGGGCAACTGTGCCAGCCAGAGCCATAGCACCCGGGAATTCAGGCAAAACCAAACCCAGATTCGCCAAAGCAATGCGCACATCATAACTGCCCGATTTGATTGCGGCGGAAACATCTGCGTTTAACGCCGCCGAGGTCAGATGTGCAGCCTGCAATTGGGGGAATAAGTTTTTCACGGCAATTTCCGCACTAATATCCGCACTTGCTGCGGCCACGCCTTGCAGCATTGCGACCGGCAGATCGATGTTTGCTGTGCGCGCGGTTATGCGGGCAAGCGCATCCATTGGGATGCCAGATAGGGAAACACTTCCCGACAAGGTGCCGCCAAAACCACGCTGTGCCGCGGGCACATCCAGCAGGGCAAATTCACCTTCCACGGCCACGCCCGCGGCGGCAATACGGCCAGAAAGATCAACCGTTACTCCGCGCGCGCGCAATGCAAATGCGCGCAGGGCGATGCCAGTCTCGCCGCGCGCCGCCTGAATATCGATCCGCGTGGCCCCTTCCAAACTGCTATCCAGTGCTGGAATGCCCAGCGCCAAATCGGTTGTGGTCAGCGCAATCGCGCCGTCAAAGGCTTGGGTCAGAAGAACCGCCTTGCCCAGATAGCTAAGCTGAGCAGCGCCTTCGATAGGGTGGCCAATTAAATCCGCAAAACGTGCGACGTCCTGCGCCTCTGCCTCGATTTGCCCATCAAAGGTAACGCCCTGCGCTAAATTGCCAAAACTGCCGTTCAGCGCAAGTTGATAATCTTCGCCCGCCAGCGACAGTTGCGAAAGTGACAGCACCCCGTCCTTCCAAGCGATCTTGCTGCCGCCCCAAATCACACTGCCCAGCGCCCGCGACAGGCTTGCGCGAGCAGGCACAACGCCTTCGGAAGAAAAGGCGACATCGCCGTTCCACTGCGCATGACCTGCCACATCGCGCAATGTGCCTTGGCCAGTGATCTGCGTTTGCGCAATGCGCAAATCCTCTTGCTGCCAGCCCGCCATATTTGCCGACAGCGCCCAAGTATCGCCTTGTGCTGCGTCAAAACTGGCGCGCAGGTCTGCCGCTGTAATGCTTGCAGGAATATCCAAGCCCAAGGGCAACAAAATCGGCGTGCCGCTTGGGCCCTGCACCTGCGCCGACAGGTCAAATTGACTTGGCACACCGTTGGCGGCAACAGACAAGCGCCCAGAAATATCCAGCGCCTGCGCCGTGATACGCAGCGCGTCCAAATCAAAGCCGCCTGATGCATGGGCGGTGCCACTGGCGCGCAATGTACTATCGCTGCCGAAAAAGGCGCGGTAATTTTGCGCCAACAGCGGCGAGATGTCGCCCGATAAATCCACCGCAAAGGCACTGCCGCTGCGCGCTGTCTGCGGATCAAGGCTGGCCATTTTAACGCTGCCGCCAAAGCGCTGAACGCCGTCACTGGCCAGTGCAATCTGGGCCGCAAAGTCAGAAAGTGGCCCGTCCCCTTTAGCCGTAAACGCCAAAGCGGGCGCGCCTTCAACACCCATAATTTCAGCCAAAATACCGCCTGCACCTTCGGCGATTTGCACATCCACCATCAATTGCCGCGTGGCATTTGCAAAGCTGATCGTAATGTCCGCCTGCCCTGTCGGCGCGTTTTCATCCAGCCGCTGAATACGCAGGTTGCCCTGCCCTTCGCCCCCCGAAAGCTGCAACGCTGCGGTCACACTGGCGGTAATTTCTTGGCCCAAAACAGGCGCGCCCAGCCGTAGCTGTTGCGCCGAAATCGTGCCAATGCTGACGGATACAGGCAGTTCGGGCAAGGCAAACGGCGCGGCTTCGGCCACCACATCGCTTTGGCTTTGCGGCAGGCGGGCAAGGTCAATCTCGGCTGCTGACAGCGTATTGACGGTCACCTTGCCCTGCAACAAATCGCTGCGCGTCCAGTCAAGTGTAACGTCTTTCAGACTGATCCAAACACCCAGATCATCGGCAATTGTTAATTCGGCAATTTTAGCCTGCGAGGAAAGCGCGCCTTCAAAGCCAGTGATTACCACCTGCCGGCCTGCGCCTGACAGGTTGTCTTCTAACAGGGCGGTCAAATAGTCGCGATCATCGAAAGCACCGCTTGTCTGGGCCAGCACCACCATAGGCAGGCTTGCCACGGCTAGGGAAAAAAGGAAGCGCCGCATCAGAATGCCTGACCGATGCCGATATAAACCTGCGCGCCGTCGCCCGTCCCGCCCGCGACAGGCCCCGCCAGATCCAGCCGCACAGGGCCAATCGCCGTCATATACCGCAATCCAACGCCAGCACCTGCGTGCCAATTGTCTTTGGTTTCAAAGAACCCACCCACATCAATACGCCCCGCATCCAAAAAACCCACAAGGCCAATGGTTTCGCTGACCTTTTGCCGCGCCTCTAGGCTACCGCCCAGATAATGCGTGCCCCCCGTTTCAAACGCGGCACCGCTGCCTGAGGTCAGTGCGAACACGCCAAGCGATCGATAGGGCTGTCCGCGCACAGTCGAGGGCCCGCCCGAATAGAACAAATCTTCACGCGGCGCGCCTGCAAGGCTGGACCCCATAATCATGCCAAGTTGCACCCGCGCCGCCAATATCAAACTGTCCAAAGGGGTCACACCCAAATAGCCGCGCGCGTCGATTTCATTGCGCACCCCGCTTTCTGTGCCGCCAAAGCCAACATAGGGTTTAAGATCGGCTGTGATAAAAACCCCTTCCGAGGCGCTTTTTTTAATGTTGCGCGTGTCCCACGAAAAACCAAAAGGAAATGAGAGGCTTTTATAAATCGTCGTCCCCGAAGGATCGACTGCGCGCGACAACTGATAAGCCACGCCGCCAGTTCCCGTCAGTGTATTGGAAAAATACTGCGTCAGCTTGGCGTTCGAATTGGTGGCGTCCAGTGTTGTGCGCCCATCTTGTTCGCGATCAAACTGCACCCCCAGCGAAAAGGTGATGTCTGGGGTAAAGGTAGCTGGGCGTTCATACGTGGCCGAAAGCGTGTAATCCAGCCCGCCATTGTCCACACCAATACCCGTGGCAAAGGCCGAAAGCGTCAGCCGTTCAGCCCCGCCAAGCAAATTGCGATGCGCGCCCACCACGCCCACTGTTAGCCCATCAAGCGAGGCGACATCGGCAGACACGGCAAGCCGGCGCAGCCGTTCTTCCACCAAGACGGCTGTGATCGGCAGGTTGCCATTTGCATCCAATGCCGTGCCCTCTTGGATAGAAACCGACCGAAAGGCCCCTGTGCGGCGCAGACGCTGCGCGACGATATCCAATTCTTCGGGGTCAAACTGCTCGCCCGTGGGCAGGCCCGCGATCGCTATAACACGGTCTAGCCGCATGTTCTTTTCGCCCCGAACCGCCAGATTGCCAAAGTTAAGCTTTGGACCTTTCTCCAAAACGATATCAACATTGACCTTTTGGGTGTTGTGATCGGCAAGTAAGCTGCTTTTTGTGACTTTCGTCATCGCATAGCCGCGTTTGCGCCATTCATCTATGCCCGCAAAGGTTGCGTCAACAATAACGCCACTGGCAGCAATGTCGCCCTGCGCGAAGCCATCGACTGGGATAGCATTGCCGGGGATGGGGGCAATCTTTGTGCGCCCAAAAACAAATTCTGGCCCCGAAGTCACCAAGACTTCAACTTTGGCAATCGTTTCGGGGGCGTCCAGCAGTTCAATGTCGGCGGCTTCGCGCCCGTCGACCAGAACGTTGATCTCTGCGCCAAAATATCCGCGTGCATACAGCGCATCCAGCAGCGCCGCGTATTCTGCGCGCGCCTTAGACATAATGTCTTGCGCGGGCAGTTTACTACCGCGGCGATACGGAAACAAAAGCGAGGCGTCTTGCAAAGCAGCACTTAGCGTTTTGTCATCGCTTTGCACGCGAAACGTTACGCGATCCAGCGCAAGGCTGGGTTGTGCGGGCGCAATCAGCGCCGCTGCCAAAACAATATATCGCCAGTTTGAACAACCAGTCATTTATGCCTCTGCCCGAGTTATCCACAGTATGCCGTGGATAGGTGCCAGATGCAACTAAACTAAGGCCCGCGCTTGACCATTGGCACAAAAGCGGAAAAGTTAGCGCAATATATATTGGAGAAGATTATGGCCTTTATCCCACCCCCCTACCGCGCCGCCGAGAGCCGCTATGACCGTATGGTCTATAATCGCTGCGGCAAGTCGGGGCTAAAACTGCCAGCGATCAGCCTTGGGCTGTGGCACAACTTTGGCGATGATACGCCCCACGCAACCAAACAGGCGATGTGCCGCACGGCCTTTGATCTAGGCATCACGCATTTTGATTTGGCCAATAATTATGGCCCCCCCGCAGGCAGCGCCGAAACCGCCTTTGGCCGCATTATGGCCGATGATTTCGCCCCCTACCGCGATGAGATGATTGTCTCGTCCAAGGCGGGCTATGATATGTGGCAGGGCCCTTATGGCGAATGGGGGTCGCGCAAATATCTGATTGCGTCTTGTGACCAATCACTCAAACGCATGGGCCTTGATTATGTTGATATTTTCTATTCCCACCGCCTAGACCCCGATACCCCACTGGAAGAAACCATGGGCGCGCTTGATTACATCGTGCGGTCAGGCCGTGCGCTGTATGTGGGGATTTCATCTTATAACGCCGCCCGCACCCGCGAGGCTGCGGCGATATTGAAAGACCTTGGCACGCCCTGCGTGATCCATCAGCCCAGCTATAATATCCTAAATCGCTGGGTTGAAACCGATGGGCTAAAGGACACGCTGCGCGAACTTGGCGTCGGCTCGATAGCCTTTACTCCGCTAGCGCAGGGAATATTGTCGACCAAATATCTAAGCGGCATTCCAACGGGGTCGCGCGCATCTCAGGGCAAATCGCTAGACCCTGCCGTGATCACGCCGCAGGCATTGGCCTCGGTGCGCGCGCTCAATGATATGGCGGCAGCACGGGGCCAAACGCTTGCGCAAATGGCTATTGCATGGGTGCTGCGGCGCGGCGGCATCACTTCGGCGCTGATCGGCGCATCCAAGCCCGAACAGATCATCGACTGTGTCGGCGCAATCGAAAACCTAGAGTTTACCGATGCAGAACTTGCACAGATTGATCGGATATCCGAAGAAAAAGATATCAACCTTTGGGCAAAATCCTCGGCTGACTAACCCAATATAGCGCTGACTTTGGCCGCCACAGCGGCGGCCAAAGCCCTATGCGCGGGGGCATCAAAATGCACCCCGTCAAGGGGGCTAACGGCAATATGCTGACCTGCATCCAGAAAATGCACATCCCGCGCTGCAGCGAGTTCGCTATTTAACGCGGCCAGTTGAGACGAGCGCGCAGCGCCGCCAAAGAATTCAAAGCGGATCGGCCCTTGTTCCAGCACAGGCGGCGGGGCAATGACCAAAATCTGAAACCCGCCGTGCCGTTCTTGCATGATACGGTGCTGGGCAATATCCAAAAGGCTGGACATGCCGCCCTGCACTTGGGCGGGCATTGCGGTAAAGCGGGCCTTTACATCATTCGTTCCCAGCATAATCACCAACAGATCAATCGGCCCATGGCTTTCAAGCGCTATCTTTAGCCCCGTCTGCCCGTTCATATGCGCGCCCATGATCGGATCGTCAAACATCGTTGTGCGGCCAGGAAGGCCCTCTTCGACCAATTCAACCCCAGCCATTGCCGCCATGATGCGCGGCCAGCGGGTTTGCGGATCGAACCTTTCTGATTTTCCCAGTTCGATAATTGGCGGTGTGCCATAGGTGTTGCTATCGCCAAAACACAATACCAGCGCCATAATTAGCCTCTTTTCATATTCGAAAAATTATATACGTCTTGCCTCTTCAATTTGTAGCCTAACGCGCGCATACAGGGGCTAGCAACCCTTTCCAGCGAGAGACCTATGTTCGGCACCCCCACTCTTGGCGCAAACAAACCCGCCAGCACTTTTGTAAAAGATACGAATGAGGCCAGCTTTATGTCCGATGTCATCGACGCGTCGATGGAAGTGCCCGTGATTGTAGATTTCTGGGCGCCATGGTGCGGGCCGTGCAAAACGCTTGGCCCTGCCCTTGAGGCCGCCGTTGAAGCAGCCAAGGGCCGAGTTAAAATGGTCAAGATCAATGTCGATGAAAATCAGGGCATTGCTGGTCAAATGCGGGTTCAATCCATCCCCACAGTCTATGCCTTTTTCCAAGGCAAGCCTGTCGATGGGTTCCAAGGCGCGATTCCAGGTTCGGAAATTGCCAGTTTCGTGGCAAAACTTGTCGCCATGTCGCCCGAACCTGATGGTGGGCTTGCTGATGCTATCGCTGCCGCTGACGCGATGCTGGCAGAAGGCGCGGTGCTTGATGCGATAGAAACCTTTGCCGCGATTTTGGAAGAAGACCCTGAAAACGCGCTGGCCTATGCAGGGCTGATCCGCGCACATTTGATGGCAGACGATTTGGACAAAGCCGAAGCGCTGCTCAACGCCGCCCCTGCGGCCATTGCCAACGCCCGCGAACTGACCCCTCTGCGCGCGCAAATCGATCTTGTACGTGCCGCCGCCAGCGCGGGCCCAGAAGATGATTTGCGCAGCACATTGGCCGCCGATCCTGCAAATCGTCAGGCCTACATCGACCTTGCTTTGGCGCTGCACGCGGGCGGAAAATCTGAAGAGGCAATCAGCACGCTGCTTGATTTGTTCAAACTCGACCGAGAGTGGGACGATGGCGCAGCGCGCGCACAACTGTTCCAGATATTCGAGGCGTTGCCCCCCCAAGACCCAATTGTTTTGGCGGGAAGGCGCAGACTATCGTCGATGATATTTGCCTGATCACTTTGGCGCACTAGGTTCCCCGCTATGAGCAAACCAATTGAACTACCCGACCTGATCGCCATCTTCCCCCTACCTGGCGCGCTGCTATTGCCGCGCGCGAGGCTGCCCTTGCATTTGTTCGAGCCGCGCTTTTTGGCGATGCTAGAAGATTGCCTGAAAAGCCCCGCTCGGCTGATCGGCATGGTGCAACCCCGCGAGATGCCAAAAGGCGGCGGCAACAAGCTATCGGCCATCGGCTGCGCAGGGCGGATCACATCATTTTCCGAAACCGATGATGGGCGCTATATGATTACGCTGACGGGTCTGTCGCGCTTTCGCATTGCCGATGAAGTGCAAGGCTTCACCCCTTATCGCCGCGCGCATATCGACTGGGCACCTTTTGCCCGCGATTTGGGGCCAGAAGAACATGACGCAGGTTTTGACCGCGAGGGGTTCTTGGCCCTGCTCAAGCGCTACTTCGCCGCCTACAGTATGGGCGGGGATTGGTCAGGCATTAAAGATGCCGAACCTGAACTACTGATTAATTCTTTGTCCATGCTAATGCCCTTTTCCCCCGAAGATAGACAAGCTTTGCTAGAGGCACCCTCTTTGCAAACGCGGCGCGAGACGATGATGGCGCTGATGGAGTTTGCCTTGCATGCAGGCGGCAAAAGCGATGAAGTGATCCAATGAATGACGCATCCCCAGCCAACGGCCCGCAGCTAGATCGGCGGATGCTAGAGGCGTTGATTTGCCCGCTGACGCAGGGGCCGCTGACCTATGATGCTGCGGCGCAAGAACTTATCTCGCGCAGCGCGGGGATGGCCTTTCCGATCCGTGAAGGCATCCCAATTATGCTGGACAGTGAAGCACGCGTGTTAGAGTAAAAGGCTGTCTAGGGCCGCATCCAGAGGCGCAGAATTGGTCAGCCTCAGCCGCACGGGCAGGGTCAACACCTCGGCTCGAAACCGCTTGGGTAGGCGCACAGCATCTTTTTCCGTGGTCACCAAATCGGCCCCCGCCAAACGCGCCTCGGCCAAAAGGCGGGTCAGCAGGGGATCAGGCAAAGCGGCATGATCGCCCAGCGCCTCGGCCCGAATGAGGATTGCCCCCAGACCGCGCAGCGTGGCGAAAAACTTTTCAGGCCGACCAATTCCGGCAAAGGCAATCACCCTTGCGCTGTGCCAATCCACCCCCATCGGCAATGGTTCTAGCGCGCCCGTGATATGCGGCCGCGGCGCAATTTGGCTGGCCCAGCGCGCAGAAAAATCAACCTGCGCAGGGGCGTCGCCAATGGATAACACCATATCCGCGCGCTTGAGCCCCGCATCGATAGGTTCGCGCAAAGGGCCTGCAGGAAGGCAAAGCCCATTGCCAAAACCCGCGCTAGCATCGACCACGACTATGGACAGGTCTTTTTCAAGGCTGGGGTTTTGCAGCCCATCATCCAGCACAATCACTTGCGCGCCGCTGTCTTGCGCAAGCCGCCCCCCCGCCGCGCGATCTTTGGCCACAATCACTGGGGCAAAGGCCGAAAGAAGCAGCGGCTCGTCGCCCACATCAGCGGCACTGTGAAGGGAGGGATCCACCAGAACAGGCCCAACCAGTCGCCCGCCATACCCGCGAGAGACGATAAGAACAGCTATGCCGCGCGCCGTCAGCGCCTCGACCAAGGCGATTACGGTGGGGGTTTTTCCCGTGCCACCAGCATTGATGTTTCCCACGCAAATCACAGGGATATCCAAGCGCAGACCAGCTCGCGCCACGCGCCGCGCCGTCAACATCGCCGTCATCGCGCCCAAGGGGCGCAGCATTTGCGCCCATGGCCCGCGGTGTTGCCAAAAATTAGGCGCCCGCATTAGCGTTTCCCTTCGGCCAGATGCAAAATAGTGGTGACAATGCGGTTGGTCACTTCGGCCCCTTCGGACACCACGCCCCATGCCGCATGGGCCATGCGCGCAACGCGGTCAGGAGACAATAGCTCGGTCAGAAATTCAGCAAGTTCTCCCTCGGTACTGACAGGGGCCGCGCCCAGCGCTGCGCCCAAACGACCGTAAGCCGCGCCAAACGCACCCGTCTTGCGCCCGTGCAAAATCGCCGACCCCAGCGCCGCAGGTTCCAGTGGCGATCGCGCCGAACCCGCACCAAACAGCGAGCCCCCCATAAAGGTGACAGGAGCCAGCCGATACCACAGCCCATATTCCTGCCCAGCATCGGCTATATATACGGCAGTTTCGGTATCAGGCTCTTGGTCCAGATCGCGCCGCGCCACGATCCATCCTTCGCTTGCCTCTAGCGCCGCTGCCACGGCAGAGGCGCGGGCGGGGTCCCCTGGCACCAAGATCAGCAGCAAGCGGTGGGCAGGGCGCAGCGCCGCGCGGTGGGCAGCAATTACTGCGGCTTCTTCTTCGGGCGGCACATCGACCGCCAGCCAAACGGGGCGGGTCGCAAACAGCGCGGCCAATGCCGCGCGTTCAGGCTCGTTATGGGGCAGCGCCATACTGCCCGCCTCCATCCGCCCCAGCCGCGCGACATTGCTGGCCCCCAGCCTGCGATATTCGCGCGCGGCGGTTTCATCGACAGTCATAATGGCGTGAAAGGCCAACACACTGCGCCGCGTCAGGCCAAAGAACCAGCGATCTGACCCGCGCAGCAAATGCGGAATGTCTGCCTGCACCAGCAGCATCGGAATGCCCTTGCTTGCGGCAATATCAATCAAAACAGGGCGCAGTGTGCTGCCCAGAATGACAATGACATCGGGCTGCCAATGGGCCAAAAATTCCTGCACCGTGGCGGGGTGATCGGCGGGCAAACTGCCTGTCACAACCCCGTTTGCCTGCAAATCCCCCTCGCCGCCCGAGATCAGCACCGCCAACCCATGCTCACCATGCAAACGGCGCGCCAGCAGCAGCGCAGCTTCGCTTTTTGCGGGATCAGGCAGAACCAGCCAAACAAGGGGGCCATCAGGGCGGGGCGCATAATGCACGCTCGCCACCTGCCGCGCTGTCAGAGAATAAAGGGTAAGCCCAAAAGATGACACCGCGCGCAGGGCGCCTTACGCGCCCATCTCCTCGGTCAGCGAACCAGATTTGCCCTCTTCGCGAAGGCGATGAATATGCGCAATAAAGTATCGCATGTGGGCATTGTCCACAGTGCGCTGCGCCTCGGCCTTCCACGCCAGAAAAGCGCTGTCATAATCGGGGAACATGCCAACGATATGGATGTCTTTGACATCCCTAAACACATTGGTCTGCAGATTGACCAACTCGCCGCCGAAAACCAAATGCAACCGCTGCGCCATGTGTTAACCTCCTACTTCGGTGCCCTTACGGTAAACGCTCGCGCCGCGCGCGGCAAGACGCGGCTTTGCGGCAATTTTCACCAATTGCACCCTTGGCTATATACAGGCGCGCAAATTCCCGTTATGCGCCCCAAATCGGCCCAAAGATTTCGGCGCTGTGGGCGAGGAGGCCCGCATCCGCGAAAATGAGGTGCCGTAAATTTTGGCACTTCACGGGCGCAGCATGGCTGCCCCCCATGGGATAGATAATGAACACATATGAAATCGCAGCCCCTTTGGCTGCGGCGCTTGCAGCGCAGGGCTATGAAAACCTGACAGCCGTGCAAACGGCGGTTTTGGACGAGGCGGCGCGTGGGCGCGATCTGCTGGTGTCGGCGCAAACGGGCAGCGGCAAGACAGTGGCCTTTGGTATTGCCATTGCCGATCAACTTCTGGGCGGCGTGGACAAACTTCTGTATGCGGATGTGCCGATGGGCCTTGTCATTGCGCCCACGCGCGAACTTGCCCTGCAAGTCGCGCGCGAATTAGACTGGCTTTACGGCAAGGCTGGAGCACAGATTGCCACTTGTGTTGGCGGGATGGATTACCGCGCCGAAAAGCGCGCGCTTGATCGCGGCGCGCATATTGTTGTCGGCACCCCGGGCCGCCTGCGCGACCATATCGAGCGCCGCTCGCTTGACCTTTCTGGCCTGCGCGCTGCCGTGCTGGACGAAGCGGACGAGATGCTGGATTTGGGCTTTCGCGAAGACCTAGAGTTTATCCTGCAAGCCGCCCCAGAAGATCGCCGCACCCTAATGTTTTCGGCAACCGTGCCCAAAGAAATCGCCAAGCTGGCAGGTGATTTTCAACGCGACGCACTGCGCATTGCCGCCCAAGGCGAGGCAAAACAACATGTCGATATCGAATACCGCGCCTATTCCGTGGCCGTGCGTGACCGCGAACATGCCATTTTCAACGCGCTGCGCTATTACGATGCACGCGCCGCGATTGTGTTTTGCAAAACCCGCGCCAATGTGAATCAGTTGCTGGCCCGAATGGGCAATCGCGGCTTTCAGGTGGTGGCCCTGTCGGGCGAGCTTTCGCAATCAGAACGCACGCTGGCCCTGCAATCGCTGCGTGATGGCCGTGCACGCGTTTGCGTCGCCACGGACGTTGCCGCGCGCGGGATCGATCTAAAAGGGCTGGATCTGGTGATCCATGCCGATTTGCCGTCCAATTCCGAAACGCTGCTACACCGCAGTGGCCGCACGGGGCGGGCGGGGTCAAAGGGCGTCTCGGCGCTAATCGTTAGCCCATCCGAATTCAAAAAGGCCCAGCGCCTGCTGCAAGGGGCCAAAGTGGTCGCCGAATGGGGGCCAGCGCCCAGCGCCGAAGATGTTCAGGGCCGCGAGGATTTGCGCCTTGCCGATCATCCATTTTTGCAGGCACCTTTGGGCGATGATGCCGAACTGGCACAAAACTTGGTCGACCGCTACGGCCCAGCGCAAACTGCAGCCGCCTTTGTGCGCATGTGGCGCGAAGGGCGATCAGCCCCCGATGTTCTGTCGGACCAAGCAGGCCCACCCAAAGACAGCGCCCCGCGCGAGCGCGGCGAATTTGGCCCATCGATCTGGTTCTCGCTGTCCGTAGGCCGTGCTGGCCGCGCGGAAGCGCGCTGGCTGCTGCCCAAAATTTGCGACGCGGGCGGTATTGCCAAGGATTCCATTGGCGCAATCCGCGTACAAGAAAACCAGACCTTTGTGCAAATTGCAGCCGCGCAGGCGGGCAAGTTTGGTGCGGGACTGGAACTGGAAAGCGGCGTGCAAATGGCGCGTCTAGAAGGCGAGCCAAGCCTTGACCGCCCCGAACGCAGCCCCCGCAGCGAAGGAGGCTTTGCCGATAAGCCGCGCAGCAAGCCTGCTGCGAAACCCTATCCCACGCGCGATGACACAGAAAAACCCTATGCGGCCAAATCCTATGAAGATAAGCCCGCCCGCGCACCGCGCGCGGACAAGCCCGCCTATACCCCCAAACCCGCCCGCGTTGTGGAAGACGACGGCGGCTACAATTCCGCCTATAATCCTTTAGGCGGATCAGACCGCGCCCCAGCCGAAGCCCCGGGGCCAAAACCCGAGCGCAAGCCCTATGCCAAGCGTGAAGAGGGCGGCAAACCCTATGCGCCCAAGGGCGATGCCAAACCTTACGGGGCCAAACCTTACGGCGCGAAAAGCGCGGACAAGCCTTATGGCGCAAAGCCTTATGCAAAGCGCGAAGATGGCGACAAGCCCTATGGCGCGAAACCCTATGCCAAGCGCGAAGATGGGGCAAAACCATACGCGCCCAAGCCCTATGTCAAGCGGGATGACGCCGCCCCAGCCGGCAAGCCGTATGCAGCCAAGCCCTATGCCAAACGTGAAGATGGGGCCAAACCCTATGCCAAAAAGGAAGGGGCCCGCGATTTTGGCGATGCCAAGCCGTTTGCCCCCCGCTCGGCTGGCTTTAAATCCCATGGCGGCGGCAAAGACGCGCCCCCCCGCGCCGCAGGGTTCAAAAGCCATGCGACCGAAGGTAAAGCTTATGACGGCAAGCCCGCGTATAAGGGCAAGGTAGATAAGCCAAAGACGGATGCGCGCGATACATCCAAACGCTTTGTGCCACCGAAGAAAAAGTAACAAAAAGGCCGCCCAATTGGGCGGCCTTTTTCGTATATTGGCGCTAAAAAGGGTTAGGCCCCCGCAATCACCATACCATCCACCAGAAGGCTGGGCACGCGGGTAGACAGATGCGCGCGCGCGTCATTGGCAGGCACAATCCGCAGCAGCATGTCTTTCAAATTGCCCGCAATGGTGCATTCGTTAACAGGGTATTGAACCTGCCCGCCTTCCACCCAAAACCCTGCCGCCCCGCGCGAATAATCCCCCGTGGTGGGGTTGATCGTGCTGCCAATCATCGAGGTGATCAACAGCCCCGTGCCCATATCTGCCAGCAATTCCGCCTGTGTTTTTGCACCCTGCGTCAGGTCAATATTGCTGGAGGATGGCGAAGGCGGCGCAGACGTGCCCCGCGCCGCCGATGCGGTGGACACCATCCCCAACTTGCGCGCCGATGCCAAATCTAGCGTCCAGCCCATTAGAACGCCGCCTTCCACCACCATGCGGCGGGCCGATGGCAAACCTTCGCCGTCAAACGGACGGCTGCCAGATATGCGCGGGCGCAGCGGGTCTTCCACAATCGACAGACCCGCGGGCAGCACTTGGGCACCCAGCAAATCCAGCGCCCACGAAGCCCCGCGCGCAATGGACGCGCCGTTGATCGCCATCAGCAAATGGCCAATCAGGCTGCTAGCAACACGTTCATCAAACAGCACGGGAAAGGTTCCTGTAGCAGGTTTTCGCGCGCCCGCACGCGCCAGTGCGCGGGTGGCTGCAAGCGCGCCAATGTCCACCAAATCGGGCAAATCAGCGCGAAAAATGCGGCCTTCGCCTGCATAATCACGCTCCATCGCGGTGCCCGCCCCCGTAAAAGCCACGGCAGAAACCGATGTGCTAGACCGCGCATACCCACCCGAAAACCCATTGCTTGCGGCCAAATGCACCGCGCGGCGGCTGTGGGATGCCGATGCTTCGACTTGGGTAATGCCAGCGCCAGCCATTGCCGCGCTTTCCACTGCGCGGGCCATGGCCTGCAATTCAACTGCTCCTGTTTCGGGTGCGTCCTCATGCAATTCCAGCGCGGCCAAATCCCAACCTTTGGCCAACTGGCCCGCCTCTGCCAGCCCTGCATAGGGGTCTTCAGGGGCCTCGCGCGCCATAGCAACGCCGCGCGCGGCCAGTTCCGAAATGGTGCGCGCTGAAATATCGGATGCCGAAACGCAGGCTTGCCGCCCGCCGATCAAAACCCTTAAGCCAATCTCGATCGATTCTGCACGTTCGGCCTGCTCTAATGCGCCTTTGCGGATGTCCACCGAAAGGGCTGCGCCAGACAGGGCCATCGCATCGGCAGCCTCTGCGCCAGCGCTGCGCGCTGCGGCCAGCAGCGCATCTGTCAAACCCGCAAGATCAATCGTCATTATGCCATCCTACCCTAAGAACCCCTCAAAAAGCGGCACGGCCCTTATGGCAGTTGGTACAGCACTTGGCCATTGGCTGAAACGGCCTTATCCTGAATTTCGATGGTGGATGTATAGCCGTCCGATCCATCGGTCATCGGACTTGCGACCATTGCCAGCATCATGCGTGGGAAAGTCAGCATTTCGGGCGCAATCAGCCCCGATGCGACAAGTTTATCCATCAGCCCATTCGCGCCCGTCAGCGTGAAATCCAGCTTAGCGTTGGGGCTGGGAATACCGCTTGGATCGGGGGTAAAGGTGCTGGTGCCTGCCCCAAGCAGTTCCGCGCCCGCCATCGAAAGGCGCAAGGCTTTTAGGTTCAGCGTTTCCAAATCCGCAGGCATCATCTGCGCAGCACTCGGATCTGGCGGTACCGCGTTCAGCTTCGTTGTGCCTTCGCTGTCGATCAACAGATTTATCGGATCACGCGGCAAAGCTGCGCTTGGATCAAACAATGTCCACAGCACATCAGACAAGCTTAGGTTTGCCAGTTCAATCGAAAAGGCAAAGGGCAGCGCCGCCTCGCTGGCTGCGATGGGCGCGGTTAGCGCTATGGCAAACTTATCCAGCGTGATCGCCATATCAGGCACAGGAACAGACGGGGTATTCACCGTCAGGGCTGCGCTGGATTGGGTGGCGAAAAAATCCATCACCCCGCCTGCCGTTTTTGCGGTGACCTGCCCCTGTCCCAAAGTTCCATTCGCCGTTGTCGTGCCGTTTGATTCGACCATCTCTAGGGTGAATTCGGTAGTCTGCGTTGTAATGTCACTAGAGTTTTCCATCGCCGCCATAATCTGCGGGTCAGCGCCCGCGGCCAAAGCAGCCCCCAACAGCGCACCAGAAGATTTTAGCGCCAAGCCCGTCATCGCCGCCGTGGCGCGAAATTCGGATTGATCCGCAGGCTGGGCACCAACCACGGCCAGCGCCATGCCGCTGGCGGTTATATCGCTGTCTGCCTGCAAACCAGCATCCGTTTTGCGCGTGGCATAGGTGCCCGCAATGTCCGTGATGGTGGCATCTAAGGTTAGGTTTGCCTCTTGCGCAGCGGTGCCTGCAATGCGGTCAAGCTTCACCGTAATAGTCGGGGCCGTCATATCATAGCTGATTGCATCCGCATCGCCACTGGCGATCATCTGAAAATCGGTTTGCGTGACCAGAATGTTCAACTCGACCTCTGGCTTGCCCGCCTCCATTGCGGGCAGGCGCATTTTTAGCGGATAGTCGGGCGACATCGTGACCAAAACCGTGCCATCGCCCTGATCTTCCATCAAAATTTGTTCAATGCTGCCTTCGGCGGTCACACTATTGGCGGCGCTGGCAAGGGTAATTGCCTCAATCTTCAACGTATCACCATCACGCGCTACGCTGCCTGCAACCACTGTTTGGCCCATGGCGGCGCTGGCATCTTGCCAGTTTTGCCAAACATCTTCGGGGGTTACATCGGCCAGTGCGGGCCACGCCGCGCAAGCCATCAATGCGGCAAAAACAGAAGTTGATTTGGCGTGTGAATGCATATCTGGCCTCTTTCGCTTTGCACCGGTTAGGTGCAGCATTGCGCCAGCATGGGGCGGGGTCAATGCTTTGCCGCGTTATCGGCGGAAAAAGGAAAGTAAATGCAGGATTTATCGGGAAAATGCGTGCTGATTACGGGGGCAAGCGCCGGAATTGGGGCGGCGGGCGCGCGCGCTTTTGTGGCGGCGGGGGCAAAAGTTGTGCTGGCCGCGCGGCGCGCGGACAAACTTGCGGGGTTGGCCGCTGAACTGGGGCCGCAGGCGCGGGCCATAGCCTGCGATGTGGGTGACTATTCCCAAGTGCAGGCCGCCGTGGGGGCGGCAGTGGATTGGGCAGGTAAGCTGGACGTGCTGGTGAACAACGCTGGCATCATCACCCCCATCGCACATTTGCACGACGCGGATCCTTCCGAATGGGCAGAGGCAATGAATACCAACCTGCGCGGCGTGTTCCACGGGATGCGCGCCGCGATCAGGGTCATGCGCGCGCAGGGGCATGGCACGATCATCACCGTCTCATCGGGCGCAGCCGTAAACCCGATGGAGGGGTGGAGCGCCTATTGCGCCAGTAAGGCGGGCGCTTTGATGCTGACCCGCGTGGCGCATTTAGAAGAGGCCGCGCATGGATTGCGTGTCCTTGGTCTTTCGCCCGGAACTGTGGCCACCGAAATGCAGGTGGTTATCAAAGCATCTGGCATCAACCCCATCTCGCAGCTTGACCCTTCGGCGCATATTCCGCCAGATTGGGCCGCGAAGGCGCTGGTCTGGATGTGCGGGGCGGGGGCCGATGCTTGGCTGGGGCGCGATATATCGCTGCGTGACACCGATGTTCGCGCCAAAGTGGGGGTTGGCCCGTGATAACTGTTGCCGATCAGGGGGATATGCGGATTATCACCCTATGCCGCGCGGAAAAGGCCAATGCGCTAACGCGCGATATGTTGGTAGATTTGCACGTTGCCTTTGATGCCCCACTTGCCCGCGTCGTGGTTCTTACAGGGCAAGGCAATGTGTTCAGCGCGGGGGCCGATTTGGAGGCTGCTCGCGCGGGGCTGGCCACCGATCCGATTTGGGAGGCGCTGTCATCGCGCATTGCCGTCCTGCCCTGCCTGACCATAGCCGCACTGAACGGCACATTGGCAGGTGGTGCCTTTGGCATGGCGCTGGCCTGCGATATCAGGCTGGCGGTCGCGGGGGCCAAGTTTTTCTACCCCGTCATGCGGCTGGGATACTTGCCGCAACCATCAGACCCTGCACGGCTAGCCGCCCTAATCGGCCCGGCCCGTGCCAAGATGATTTTGCTGGGCGGGGCCAAGATTGATGCAACCGAAGCACTGGCGTGGGGACTGATCGATCGCATTGTGCCGCAGGGCGGGATGATGGATGCAGCAAATGCCTTGGCGCAAGACGCGCTTGCGGCCGCGCCTGAACATGTGGCGGCGATTAAGGCGATGATCCCCTAACGCCGACCACCGCCTTTTACCCTGCTTGCAAACTCGGGCGGGCGCTTTGCGATCCAGTTCAGATACACCTGCAATTCTGGGGCTGCGCGCAGGGCGGCGGGCGTGTTCAGCCGCCGTGCCAAATCAGCCTCCGAAAACCGCGCATGGATTTCTTTGTGGCAGATGTGATGCAGCAGCACCACTGGCCCGCCTTTGCCGCCCTTTAGCTTGGGTATCAGATGATGCAGGCTTTGCGGTGCGCTGGGCGGAATGGGGCGCAGGCAAAGCGGACAAAAGGGGGTGGTCGCATCGCTCATACTTGTGCCTTTCGCCGTTCTGCGCCAAGTCTGGACGATAGGTAAGGGAAAGTTTCGCCATGTCCACGGCCAGCATTGAAGCATTGGTGATTGGCGCAGGCCCAGCGGGGCTGATGGCTGCCGAAGAATTGGCCAAAGGCGGGGCAAAGGTGGTGATCTGCGAGGCAAAGCCAAGCCCCGCGCGCAAGCTGCTGATGGCGGGAAAATCGGGGTTGAACATCACCAAAGATCAGCCGTCCGAGGCGTTTATTGCCGCCTATGGCAGCCCCCTTTTGGCCCCCATTCTGGCAGGGTTTGGCCCGCGCGAGATGGTGATTTGGACACGCGCGCTGGGGATCGAGGTGTTTACAGGCACATCGGGGCGGGTGTTTCCGCGCGCGATGAAAGCATCCCCCCTACTGCGCGCATGGCTTTCGCGGCTTGGTGCGGCGGGGGTGAATTTGCGCACGCGCTGGCGCTGGACGGGGTTTGAAGAAGCGGGCGGATACAGCTTTGACACGCCGCAAGGAGCACAGGTTTTGCGCCCCTATGTTTGCGTGCTGGCATTGGGCGGAGCGTCATGGTCGCGCCTTGGATCAGACGGCGCTTGGACGGGACTGTTGGCCGATAAGGGCGTGCAAATCGCGCCGTGGCAGCCCGCCAATATGGGCTTTTCCGTGGACTGGTCGGCGCATATGGCGCGGCATTTTGGGCAGGCGGTAAAGGGCGCGTCCCTGCGCGTGGGCAGTCAGACCGAACGCGGCGAATTTGTAATTTCGCAGCGCGGGCTGGAAGGGGGCGGGATTTACGCCGTATCCCGCGCGCTGCGATTGGGCGGGGCGCTGGAGATTGATCTGATGCCAGATGTTACGCGCGCAGACATCACCGCCAAACTTGCCAGTATGAAGCGGGGCGAGAGCCGCGCGAACCGTTTGCGCAAGCTGGGCCTTGCGCCGCAGGCTGTCGCTTTGGTTCAGGAATTTGCGCGCGATGCCCCGATTGAGGACGCGGTGAAACACCTATCCCCGCGCCTAATTGGCTCCCGCCCGCTGGATGAGGCGATTTCGGTGGCGGGCGGAATTCGCGCTGAAAGCCTGACCGCTGATCTGGAACTGCGCGTCATCCCAAACCTGTTCGCCTGTGGCGAAATGCTAGATTGGGAGGCCCCGACAGGTGGCTATCTGCTGACTGCGGCATGGGCCACGGGCCAATGGGCTGGGCGCGCGGCGGCGCTTAAGCTGGGCGCATAGGGGGCAAGGCTGCGGCCCTGCCCCAATCCCCAAAACTCCTACTGCTTTGTTATGCCGTCCATGTCATGTCCGCTCATGTCATGGCCAACCGCGCCATCTTCGGGCTTGCGGTCATTGTCGATGACGGCCTGCACCGTGACCTCTCGCGCCAGTTCAAAGGTCAAAGTCAAATCAATGACATCGCCGCTTTTCAGTTCGGATCTTAGGCCCATCAGCATGACATGATCGCCGCCGCGCGCAAGGCTGTGAAAGCCCAATGCAGGCACCGCAAACCCCTCAAGGACATGCATCATTTTCATAACGCCGCCTTCTTCGTAGCGAGTGTGCAACTCGGCCCTTTCGGCCACATCCGTGCCCACGGAAATTAGGCGATCATCAACGTCTTGGTGGTTTTCAATTTCAAAAAACACCGCGCCCGATGCGCCGACCCCGCCAATCACACGGGCGTAAGGGTTATTGATATGCACACCATCATGCGCAAAAGCGGGCAAGGCGATAAGGGCAGTAAGGGCTGCCAAAGTAATTTTTAGTCGGTTCATTTGAAAATCCTTAGATTGGTGTGACGACAGGGTTAGATCACATCATCTAAAGGTGGGCCGCGCGCATGGGTTGGCGGCGGGGTGCGGCTGGTGGCGGTAATAATTTCGACAGGTGCCAATTGCCCCAGCACAACCAATGGCGGCAAGGGTACATGCAGCGCGCGCACTAGGGCCTGCGCCAAGGGCGCGGCATTGCAATCAATGCAGGAATGGGCGGGTTGAACGGGGTTGCCATTGGCGTCCAGCGTCACAGTTTGCGCGCCCATATCGGTACAAATCACCATCGTCATGCCCTGCGGCATGGCGTGCTGCCCCACCGCCAGCGTGACCGAGGTCAGCGCCAAAAAGGCGGTAAAGAAAAAAGTTGATACAAAACGCCAAGTCATGGTGCGCTTATACGGTGCGGGGCCAAAAAGCCAAGCTGTCAGATCGCCGCGATTTTAGGCAAGCGCGCGCAAAATGCCAAAGGCCCCGCTTGACCAGCAAGCAGGGCCTTCAAGGCAGACCACAAAAAACTTAGGCCGAAGCCTGTGCTTTTGCGATTTCTTTTTTGATTTTCTGTGCCGACAGCGACAGCTCGTCATCCTTGGCTTTGGCCAAGAACGCATCCAAACCACCGCGATGATCCACTGTCCGCAGGCCAGCCGCCGAAATACGCAGGCTGAAAGAGCGGCCCAGCACGTCAGAAATCAGCGTGACTTGGTTTAGGTTTGGCAAAAAGCGACGACGGCTTTTGTTGTTGGCATGGCTGACAGTGTTGCCAGACATTGGGCCTTTGCCAGTAAGTTCACAGACGCGCGACATGGTCGTGTTCCTTGTTTTCTAAAACACAAAGCCACCGCAGCGGGGCAGCGGCCAAATTCAATTGGGGGCTGATACGGCCAAAGTAGCCCGGCGTCAAGCCGCCCTTTGCCAAAAGGCGCGCAAAAACTGATCTATCCACGTCCCATTGCGGCCAGCGCGCGGGCTGCTGCGACTTCGGGGCGAAGGTCGCCGCGCGCCACCTGATCGCCAAGGCTGTTCAAAATGCCGCGCACTGGCTCGGCGGTTAGGCTGGACAGCAGATTTTGACGAATTTCCTCTAAAAACCAATGCTTTGCTTGCGCTGCGCGGGCAGCAATCCAATGGCCATTTTCGCGCCGCCACGCGGCCAGCGCCTGCATTTTTGCCCAAGCCTCGGGCAGACCTGCCTGCGTATAGGCCGAAACGGTCATCGCCAAAGGGTATCCTTCGGGATCTTGCGGGCGGCGGCGCAGCAGGTGCAAGGCGCCTGCATAGTCGGCGCGGGTGCGCTGGGCGGCGGCGGCCAAATCGCCATCGGCTTTGTTGACCAGAATCATGTCGGCCATCTCCATAATGCCGCGCTTGACCCCCTGCAATTCGTCCCCGCCCGCAGGGGCCAGTAGCAAGACGAACAAATCGCTGATCTGCGCAACCACAGTTTCAGACTGCCCAACACCAACTGTTTCAATTAAAACAACATCATAGCCAGCCGCCTCGCACAGCGCGACCGCCTCGCGCGAGCGGCGCGCTACACCGCCCATTTGCGCCTGCGAAGGTGAAGGGCGGATGAACGCGGCGGGCGCGCGGGCAAGCTGCTCCATCCGCGTTTTATCGCCAAGGATGGAACCGCCAGATCGGGCCGAAGACGGGTCAACCGCCAGCACCGCAACGCGCAGGCCTTCGGCTATCAGCATCAACCCAAACGCCTCGATAAAGGTGGATTTCCCCACGCCTGGCGTGCCAGACAAGCCTATCCTAAGCGCTTGTTTTTCCTTCGGTAATTGGGCCAACAGCGCTAATGCCTGCGCGCGGTGATCTGCCCGCGCGCTTTCGACCAACGTGATGGCGCGGGCCAGCGCGCGGCGCTCGCCTGATTGGATGGCTTGGGCTGTGGCTGCGATGTCCATATCCTCTCCTTTGACATGGTTTTGCCCGATTGCGGCGGGATTATCCAGTGGCAGGGTAGGATCACGCGAAAATGATGCGGGGGAGTATTGGGCAGGATTGGCAGGGCTGGCCTGCGTATGGCATCTGTATTTTATGCGTATTGCATCCGTCCCGACACGCGTATGGCGGATGGCGGCGCGCGGTGCTATATTGGAAAAAATTATTTTAGGAGGACACGATGAAAGCGGCAGCAACTTGGGCGGCGATTTTGGTATTGGTAGCAAGCGGCGCATGGGCCGCAGATACGGCAACGCCAGAGGCAGAGGCTGTGCCGACCTTCGCCGAGGCGCAGGCCGCGATTGATGCGGGCGATTTTCCAGCCGCCCAGCGCCTGCTGGCGGTGCTGACGGTATCCGAGCCTGAAAACGCCGATGTCTGGAACCTGTTCGGATACGCCAGCCGCAATATGAAACTGGCTGGCCCCGCGCTGGAAGCCTATGAGACGGCGTTGAAACTTGACCCTGAACATCTGGGCGCGCTGGAATATCAGGGCGAAATGTTTGTCGAATTGAAACGTCTGGACGAGGCTAAGGCCAATTTGGCCAAGCTGAAGGATTTGTGCGGGGAGTGTGAGCAGGCGGTTGATTTGGAAGCCGCGATTGCGGCCGCGCCTGTGGAGGATGTGGCGGGGTAAAAACCGTTATCCGCGCCTTACCACGTTATCAGGGCGGTTGGACATTTTTGAACGTTGGATTGTTTTAGTTCAAGCAAGCGATTAAGTGCCGCACCAGCCCCGATTTGACCTGCGCCAATGTCTTTATTTGAAGGCCCAGCTTCAGCAATGAGGCTGTCATAGTGTTTTGAATCAGACATTTGAAGAACAAGGCCCGTATCTGCGCGCCAAGCGAACCTATGCTCGGTGTCATCTGGATTCATGGTTGACCCATAAAGGGTGGTTTCGGTGAAATAAATAGCCCATGTCTGCTTGCGGATCAGGGGCTTGCCATTAGGATATTTTGGAACGGCGATTGGTTTAAGGTAAGGGCGGCTTAAATCAAAAACCGCTTCGTATCCAAGATTCAATCCATTTGAAAGCTGGACGCAGGATCGGTATTTGGCGTTAAATGCTATGAATACCCAGAGTGCGGGTATCAATGAAATGAAAAAGAGGGATAGGGAAAGGGCGGCCAAGATTTGACCGAAACGTTGGGAAATGTTGTATTTCACAGGGGTGGTCATTTTCGATTCATTTGAAGGTGCTTTCAAGCAGGTTTACGCGAATGCGGCCTTCAAAGGCTCCTGTCCATGTATCGCTTATTTTATATGGCTCTCCAGTATAAATTCCTTCCCGCTTTGGACCACTTGGTAAAAAACCAAATCTTGATCTTCCATGATCTTCTATTGGCCTAAGGATATTTTCGAAGATGGTTTCCTCTATGTCAATCACTTCAATACCGACATCGAGCGGATCTTCAAAAGCGTCATTCAAAGAAAAGATAATTGTCCCTCTTGTGATTATATTTTCGCCGTCTAGTTCACAAGTTCCAAAAAAATCTCCCCTTACTGTTGTATCGCCAATGCTGAACACGATTCCTGTCATGTCATATGAATTTTCAAAATAGTCGGAATACCGCCCTACAGGGTTGCTGCGAGCTGCACTAACGATAGCATTTAAGGTTCCCTCTTCTGCGTATTCCATGTATCTCTTCACAATACGATCTAGGTTTCCAGTCTCGCGCAAAGTCACACTCCGGCCTGCGCCCTGAAAATAGTGCCGCACGAAATCGCGGCTTGTCCAAGGGGTGACACTATCAGAGACCCCTTCAAGTCTGATTGTTAGATATTCCGCTGTGCTTGGATCATAGGGTTCGGCATAACATCGGCAACCAAAATCGGTGCCTGGATGGCCTGTAGGGGGTGGGCTGTCCCATGCAAAAACGCGGCCTTCATTGGCGGCATGGCTTGCTCGCACCTTATCATCGTCGCGCGTGCGCCAGATGTAGTGTGTTGTTATAGCTTCTTGCTTGCCCAAACGTTTGATTGGCGTGCCCTTTCGCAGATAGGCAGCGAAGGCACGTCGATATTCCCCGGATTTATTATCAAACATTGGGCCTCCTTGTTAGCTGCTGTTCTCACCTTGATATATTTACATCCAGTGGATCAAACGCCCCCCGCCCTACCCAAGCCCTTTGCGTTGCGCTATCATGTTCACAGTTTGTTCCAACATGATTCCCCATACCCCTCATGCCCTTTTGCGAGTTGTCGATCACATCGAACTTCACCTTCCTGCGCGGGGCGTCGCATCCCGAAGACTATGTCATGCGCGCAGGCGAGATGGGGATGGCGGCGATTGCGATTGCGGATGTGAACTCGGTGGCTGGCATTGTGCGGGCGCATACGAAGGCGAGGGAAATCGGGCGCGATAACGTCCCGCATATCCGCCTGATCCCTGCCGCTAAGATTGTGCTGGCGGATGGGTTTACCGCAACCGCCCTGCCGCAAAATCGCAAAGGCTGGGGCAACCTGTGCCGCCTTTTGACGTTGGGGCGCAGGCGGGCGGGTAAGGGGGAGTGCGCGTTGCATTTGCCCGATCTGCTGGAATGGGCGGGGGATATGGCGTGGCTGATCCACCCCGCGCGGGGGGCGGATTGGCAGGCGGCGGCGCGCGCGCTGATTGCGGCAAACCCGCAGTGCCATTTGATGATGGCTCCGCGTTATGACGGCCAAGACGGCCCCCGCTTTGCGCGGCTGGCTGCGCTGGCGGGTAGCCTGAACATCCCCACCATCGCCAGCGCCGCCCCGCTGATGCACCACGGCGCGCGGCGTAAGTTGGCGGATGTTTTAACCGCCATTCGGCTGGGGGTGCGGATTGAACAGCTTGGCCGCCGCGCCCTGCCCAATGCCGAAGCACGCCTGCGGTCGGACACTGAGATACGCCGCTTGTTTGCGGGGCATGAAGGCGCGGTGGACAGGGCGGGCGACTTGGCCGATGGCCTGACCTTTTCACTGGACGAGTTGCGCTATGAATACCCGTCCGAGCTGACAAATGGCGAAACTGCCCCCGCCCGTCTGGCGCGGTTGACGGAATCGGGGCTGAACTGGCGCTATCCTGATGGGGTGCCCGCAAAGGCCCGCAATCAGGTGGCGCATGAACTTAAGCTTATCAATAAAATGGGCTATGAGCCGTATTTCCTGACTGTGCATGACATTGTCGCCTTTGCGCGCGAACGCGGAATTTTGTGCCAAGGGCGGGGGTCTGCGGCCAATTCTGTGGTGTGCTATGCGCTGGGGGTGACGTCCGTTTCCCCAGAGATTGGCACGATGGTGTTTGAGAGGTTTATCTCGGAAGCGCGGGGCGAGCCGCCCGATATCGACGTGGATTTTGAACATGAACGGCGCGAGGAGGTTATTCAGCATATCTATGCACGCTATGGCCGCCACCGCGCGGGGCTGTGCGCCACGGTGATCCACTATCGCGGCAAGCGCGCCGTGCGCGAGGTGGGGCGCGTGATGGGCCTGTCGGAAGACACGCTATCGGCGATGTCCAGCCAGATTTGGGGATTTGGCCGTGTGCGCGGCATGGAGGAGGCGCGGCTGCGCGAGATTGGCCTTGACCCTGCGGACAAACGTCTGCGCCTGACGATGGAATTGATCGAGGAAATTCAGGGCTTTCCGCGCCACCTGTCGCAGCATGTCGGCGGGTTTATCATCACCGAGGGGCGTTTGGACGAATTGGTTCCCGTGGAAAACGCCGCGATGGAGGATCGCACGGTGATTTGCTGGGACAAGGATGATATCGACAGTTTGGGGATACTGAAGGTCGATATTCTGGCCCTTGGGATGCTGTCTTGCATACGCCGCGCCTTTGATTTGATGGATAAGCATGGGGCGGGGCGGTTTACCCTTGCCACCCTGCCGCCTGAAGACCCTGCGACCTACGAAATGCTGACCCGCGCCGATAGTTTGGGCGTGTTTCAGGTGGAAAGCCGCGCGCAGATGAACTTTCTGCCCCGTATGCGACCGCGCTGCTTTTATGATTTGGTGATACAGGTGGCGATCATTCGGCCAGGGCCAATTCAGGGCGATATGGTGCATCCGTATTTGCGGCGGCGAAATGGGCAGGAACAGGTCAGCTTTCCGTCTGATGCGCTGGGGGCCGTGCTGGGCAAGACCCTTGGCGTGCCGCTGTTTCAGGAACAGGCGATGCAGATTGCCATTATTGGCGCGGGGTTTACCCCTGATGAGGCGGACCGTTTGCGCCGTTCGCTGGCGACGTTCAAGAAACATGGATCGGTGTCGGAATTTCATGACCGGTTTTTGGCAGGGATGCAGGCGAATGGATACGATGCCGATTTCGCCGCGCGCTGCTTTGCGCAGATCGAAGGGTTCGGGAGTTACGGTTTTCCCGAAAGCCATGCGGCGAGTTTCGCCTTTCTGGTCTATGCCAGCGCCTATATCAAACGCCATCAGCCTGGCATTTTCGCTTGCGCGCTGCTGAACAGCCAGCCGATGGGGTTTTATGCCCCCGCACAGATTGTCCGCGATGCGCGCCAGCACGGGGTTGTGGTGCTGCCGCCCTGCATCAACGCCAGCCACTGGGATTGTGTGATGGAGGAAGGGCCACAGGGGCTGGCCCTGCGGTTGGGGTTTCGCCAGATCAAAGGCATGGGCGAGGAGGAGGCGCAATGGATCGTGGCCGCGCGCGGCAATGGATACGCCGAGGTCGGCGATGTCTGGCGGCGCGCGGGGGTGGGGGCGGGGGTGATTGCGCGTCTGGCCGAGGCGGATTGTTTCGCCGCATTGGGGTTGAACCGCCGCACTGCGCTGTGGGCGGCCAAGGCCATTTCCGGCGATGCCCCCCTGCCCCTGTTCGCGCAGGATTTGGACGGCGAAGTGACGCACGAGCCGCATATCGTGTTTGCGCAGATGAGCGAGGGCGAGGCGGTGGTAGAGGACTATATATCGATGCGGCTGACGCTGAGGAGCCATCCGATGGCGTTGCTGAGGGGGGAATTGACGGGGCCGAGAGTATCCCTTTTGGCAACAATCCAACCCTAGGGCCGCGCCCTCTCTCGGGCGGGCGCTCTGCCGAAGTTCTGCACACTTTATGGCTCGGTTCCCCCGCCGCCAGTTCTAGGCACTGGCGGCAAAGTGCGCCCTCCCGGGGGGAGGGAGGGCCATGCCATTGGTTTCTTGAACCAATGGCAAAACCAATGGCAAACTCGGCGGCGTTTCACGCCTTGATTCCAAGCCAAGGGGGGATTGGACTTGCGCCGCCACCCTGTCCGCGCAGGCGTGCGCGGGCGTTTAGGACTAAAAGCACTGCACGGACACGTTTTTGCGCAACTATGTCGCGCCGCCCCAAACCCCCTCACAAAACCACCCCCCTGCCACATCGCGCCCAGCGGCATAGAACAGCCACAACTTCTCGCCCCCCGTCACCTCGATGCGCCAATAATCTCGCGGACCTGATCGCCAATCGGGATCATCAAACCACCATTCGGGGGCGATGCGTTCGGGGCCGATGGCGACGCGGGTTTGCCACATCCGCCCCCGCCATTTGAAACTGGCGGGCGGGGTTGGGTCGTCTTCGGGCGCGCCCACGATTTCGGGGGGAAACATCAGCAGTGGGCGGGGGGCGGGGGGTGCGGGCCATTCGGGGGCCTCGCCCACGGCTTGCGCAGCCCCCCCAAAACCAAACCAAGCGGCGGCAAGGGGCTGGGCGGCTTTGGCGGGGATATGGCTGTGCGCGGGGGCAAGGCGCTGCACCTGCTC
Organism: Pseudorhodobacter antarcticus; assembly: GCA_945862435.1. Classification (GTDB taxonomy): domain Bacteria; phylum Pseudomonadota; class Alphaproteobacteria; order Rhodobacterales; family Rhodobacteraceae; genus Cypionkella; species Cypionkella antarctica_C. Next base: position 1,909 of record CAMAXX010000017.1, on the reverse strand, counting down.
TGGCCCCAGTTTTGCGCCCAATTTGCCGATCAGATCATCCAAATCGGTGTCACCACTCGCGCGCGATTGCACCCGCGCGCCTGCGTCCAGATGGCCTGCGTGTTGCAGCGCGGGCAGGGGTTCAACCGCAATGGCGTGCAGGCGCAGGCAATCAATGCCAAAGCCTGCGTCGATAAGGTCCAGCTTCAGCAGCAGCAGGGGCCGTATGCGGGCGGGATGATCGGCAGGGCGGGCAAGGCCCACCTCAACGTTTGATACCCCGCCGCCCGCGCGAAATGCTTGCAGACGCAGCGTGCGCGCGCCAAAGCCCTTGGCGCGCAGCCCGTCACACAGGCGCGGCAACAGGCGGTCTAGCCCTGCCTCGATATCGGCGCGCAGCCCAATCGGGTCTGGAAAGCTGATGCGCGTGGCAAAATGGGTCTCGCCGCGCGCGGGGCTGATCGGTTCAGGCTCTAGCCCCATGGCCTGATCCAGCCGCCGCAGCGCCACCGCGCCAAAGCGGCGCGCGAACGGCGCGCGGGGCAGCGCGATCACATCGCGCACAAGGCGCAGGCCAAGGCGTTGCAGGCCATCGACCACGGCGCTGTCCAGCCGCAGCGCAGCCAGCGGCAGCGGGGCCAGCACTGCCGCCATATCACCACTGGGTGCAATAATTGCGCTGTCCAGCGCGCGGGCCGTGCGCACGCGGGTGGCCATCACCTCCCAGCTTCGGCGTTTGGACGCGCGCGAGCGCGTGGCGCGGGCCTCTTGCGCGATGGCGTCCCCATTTCGATGCGCATGGGCTGTTTGCCCGCCATACCGCGCCAAGGCCCATGCCGCCCCGCGCGTATCGGCAATGCCAGCGCGCACCGAAAGGCCAAGCGCGGCGCAATCGCCCGCCACCACATCAATCAGCGCGCCCTCGCCGCCAAACAAATGCGCGCAGCCCGTGATATCCAAGGCCAGCGCGTCGGGGGTATCTTCGGCCACCCAAGGGGTAAACTTGCCCGCCCAGCGCCGCAGACTGGCCAGAAACGCCGCCTCGGCCACCAGATGGGCGGGGCGGTGGACAAGGGCGGGACACATCGCCGTGGCATCGCGCAGCGCTTGGCCCAGATGCAGCCCCGCCGCCTGCGCCTGCGCGCACAGCGACACCAGCACCTGCGCGCCGTTCGCCTCGCCCACAATGGCAAAGGGCGCAGGCAGCGTATCGGCGCGTTGGCGCAACACCCGCTCGGCAGCAAGGCGGGGAAACCACAGGCATAAGATTCGGCGCGATACGGGCATGTTCGCATTATGTTCTTATTTTGCACCTTATGCGAGCAGATTTTCACGCAACAGTTTCGTACGCAAAAGGGCCAGAACCTTTCGGTTCTGGCCCCAATTTATCTGCTTGGGTCAGATAATGTGCGCCGGATTACAAATCCGAGGCAACTGCTGCTTGGGTTTTTGCCAAAGCAGGGTCAGCCACCAGACCTGCACGGTCCAAAGCGCCGCCCTTGGCCGCGATATCGTCCGATACAAAGAATTCTACGAATTCTTTCAGGCCAGGGGTCACGCCGATGTGCTGGTTTTTGACATAGATATACAACGGACGGGCCACGTTATACACGCCGCTGGCGATGTTTTCACGCGAAGGCACGGTGCCCTGATAGCGCGCCACTTTCAGCGTGTCCGAGTTGTTTTCATAGAACGAGAAGCCGAAAACGCCCACGCCATTTGGGTTGGATTTCAAACGCGCCAAGGTTTCCGAATAGTCGCCGTCGATTTCGACAACACGGCCATCGGTGCGCATTTTGATGCAGGTCTCAAGGGTTTTGGCCTTGTCGCCACCATTGGATTTTTTGATAACCTTATCGGATTTGAACATTTTGCAGCCAGCTTCCATCACGCGCAGGTCGAACACTTCGCGTGTGCCGTGCTTGGTGCC
>CAMAXX010000016.1 GCA_945862435.1 Pseudorhodobacter antarcticus | reverse complement strand
CCAAAATATATCCCGCAATATGCCTTGACGCCCCAACGCTCCTTGTCTATTCACAGCCGCAGTGGGCGATATGCTGCAAGGTGCGGCAGCGGACTGTAACTCCGCCGAGGCGACTCATGCTTGGTTCGATTCCAAGATCGCCCACCAGTTTGCTGACATGAAGATGCGCTTGATTAAAGTGCCTGCGGCGCAGGTAATTTTGCTTTTAAGAAAGTGTTTTCACATCGGAGCGAATATCCGCCGCCCATCTTCCTCGCATTTGGGTAGGGCGCTGCTTTATCCGAAAACCGCAAAACCACTAATTGACGCGACCCGCGAATAAGTGCCGCCTATGTAAACGATAGCCACATGGATACATGGATACGCTAATCCGCTGCACGTCCATCTTGCGCATGCTGTTGGAACACCCTTTTTAGTGCATTTGGAAAATCCGTCAGCGCACCAATGGCAGTGGACCCCGATGGCGGAATGTGTGAGGGATCGCGATACAACGGAATGCCGTTGATTTCCACATGACATATTTTCTGATCACAAACAAAGTCTCGTAGGTACAAAACGGGGGTCCCGCTTAGTTTTGAAACAACTTCTAGTATCTCATAATCCTGTTTGCGAGTATCTAGTTCCCGTAAAAAGGCGCAACTTTCAAAAGTACTACCGATGAAACTGCTCGCTGTCATGCAGTCTGCGGCGTTAAATGGAGGGCTGGGCATTGCAGAAATAATTAAGACCTGTTTTCCATTTTTCTTTAAAATATCCAAAGTGGATATAAGCATATCGATCGCCTTATTTTCTATATTTGGCTCCAATTTACCGTTAATGTTTAATTCAAACGAACCACTCCTTAGGCTTCCGAACGGCGATGATATAACTATGCGATCTACTGGACTGTTAATTATTATGTCTAATGCTTTATCGTTATGTGCTATACACTTTTCACCCCAAGCAAGATTGTACTTAGAGCTAAAGGGTGCAACATTAAATATCGGCGCGCATGCACTTTTCGTAATCTGAGTAAATTCAAGTTTCCCAGCAACCATTCCTTGGGCTAGGTGCATTGCATAACTGTCTCCCCACAAAATGTATTCGGGTATTGTAGATGTGCTACAGTCAGCGATTGAGAAATCTTCGTCTGCTTCGCAATTTTTACCAAGTCCATAATTAGGCTTGCGTAATTCGTCTAGCCAGTCTGTAGTATGCCCAGCACTTGTTGTCCGTTGCATTCCCCAATCTTTCAATAGCGCAACGTTTGGCAACACTGCGCCAAGTATAAGGATCACCAATGAAACAGACAAAATCGCCTGCCTGCTTAAGAAAGATCGGTTACGAAACGGTTTTTCAATATATCTCCAACTTAAAAATGCCAAGAAAATGCTCAGAACAACGATTAGAATTGTTACATCCACTGGCAATTCGTGAAAAAAGTATCGCCGGCCGAATACCAGAAGTGGATTGTGCCAAAGATATGCACTGTAGCTAATCAGTCCAAGCCAAACAAACGGCTTGAATGACAAGAATCTTGCAGAAAAATTTCCATCCCGCGCGCCTAGCAAAACAAAAGCAGCGCCCAACGTAGGCACTAAAGCAATCGCACCGAGGAAAACTAAATCTTCGTCAATGAAAGTAATAGATAAAATTATCAAAAGCAATCCGGCGAGACCGAAAAAATCGCCACCGCGCATTTCACGGCCTTTAAATCCAATCGCTACTAAAGCCCCAATTGCTAGCTCCCAGAATCGAGTATGAAGCAAATAGAATGATGCGCTTGGATAATCTGGGCTAAATTGGATCGAAAGTAAAAGGCTTAGCACAGCGAGACACAAAACTGGCACCCACAGTTTTTCTCTTAGACGTTGCCATGATACTAGGAGGAGGAAAGGAAATAAGATATAAAACTGCTCTTCAATCGCAAGACTCCACATATGCAATAACGGCTTCTGTAATGCGTCTGCATCAAAATAATCGACTTGAAACCAAAAGACAAAATTTGAATAAAAAAGCGCTGTTCCTGAAACGCTATCGAAGAAGTCCCTAAATTGGCTATTTGTCATCAACTGCCAAGACATAAATGTGCTGAAAATTACCACAACAGAAAGTGCAGGCAAGATGCGTCTTGCCCGTCGTTCATAAAAGCCAAAAATCGAAAACTTTTCGTGAGTAATCTCTTCTATAAGTATGCATGTTATCAGGTAACCGCTAATCACGAAAAATATATCAACGCCAACAAATCCACCTGGCATTAGATTTGGGAATGCATGATTAATTATCACGGGAAAAACGGCAAAAGCGCGAAGCCCATCGATTTCTGTGCGATATTTTACCATACTTTTCCCAATTGTTCCCCAGTAATCATAAAAGGATGCTTTTAAATTATTCCCGCGGTTAAACTAGCCCATAGACGATAATCGATGCAGCGCGGCGGCAAGCTTGGCTTGCTCTTCCTCGCGCAGGGCCAGATTGGCGCGCACTTCTTCAACCACATCTTCCGGAGCCGAAGCCACGAAGGCGGGGTTCTTCAGCCGCCCCGCCAGTCCGCCGATTTCTTTGGCGAGTTTGTCCATTGCCTTGGAAAGGCGCGCCTTTTCTTCGGCCACGTCAATCACGCCGTCCAGCGGCAGGGCAAAGGATGCGCCGTCAACCGCCAGCGAGATTGACCCTTTCGGGGCCGCCCCATGGGTCAGGGTTTCGATGCGGGCAAGGCGTTTGATCAGCGCTTCGTTGCGCGCAAAGGCGGCTTTGGCGGCATTGTCCATTTCGGTGGCGACTATATCCAGCTTTAGTCCCACAGGAACATGCATTTGCGTGCGTGCGGATCGGATTTCCTCGATTAGGCCGGTCACCCAGGCCATTTCGGCATCTGCGGCGGTATCGACCAGGGTCAGCGGTAGGTTGGGCCAATCGGTATGCACCAGCAGCTTGGCGCGCTGGCCCGTTTGGCCCCACAAATCTTCGGTGATAAAGGGCATAATCGGGTGCAGCAGGATCATGGAACGATCCAGCACAAAGGCCATCGTGGCGCGGGTTTCATTTGCATATTCGCCGTCCAGCAGGGGCTTGGCGAATTCGACATACCAATCGCAGACCTTGCCCCAGACGAATTTATAAAGCGCATCTGCGGCTTGGTCAAAACGGTAGCCCTCTAGCGCGGCGTTCACTTCTGCCAGTGTTTTCGCCGTCTCGCCGATGATCCATTTGTTTGCGGTGGCGGCGGCGTTCGGGGCGGTTTCTTGCGTCACATGCCCCTCCCACACGCCATTCATTTCGGCAAAGCGGCAGGCGTTCCACAGTTTGGTGCCAAAATTGCGATAGCCCGCAATCCGCGCGGTGTCGAGTTTCAGCGTGCCGCCCAAAGACGCCATCGCCGCATTGGCAAAGCGCAAAGCATCCGCGCCGAATTCGTCGATTATTTCCAAGGGGTCAATGACATTGCCCAAGGATTTCGACATTTTCTTGCCCTTAGCATCGCGGACAAGGCCGTGCAGATAGACCGTTTTGAACGGCACCTGATCCACCACAGCAAGCTGCATCATCATCATGCGGGCGACCCAGAAGAAGATGATATCGGCCCCTGTGATGAGGGTCGAGGTGGGGAAATACTTCGCCAGTTCAGGGGTTTGGTCGGGCCAGCCGAGTGTGCCAATCGGCCAAAGGCCAGAGGAGAACCAAGTGTCTAGGACGTCGGGGTCGCGGTGTAGCCTTATGGTGTGCGAGCCATCGCCATTGACCGAAATCGCCGCAGCCGCGTCGCGTCCCTCATCGCCAATAGCAATTGCGGCAAAGAACGCCTCGTTTGGAAACTCCACTTTGATTTCGGTTCCTAGTATGTTGCCGTAATAAGTTTTTGCTTCAGCGGCGACATCCTGTTCCGTTGCGCCGCAGAACTCTTTTCCAGCCAAATTGTAACTTGTGGGCCCATACCAAACCGGTATCTGATGCCCCCACCACAACTGCCTTGAAATACACCAAGGCTCGATATTTTCCAGCCAATGGAAATAGGTTTTCTCGCCCGACTCGGGCATGATCTTGGTCGCCCCAGACCGCACCGCGTCCAGTGCTGGCCCCACGATCTTCGCGGTATCGACAAACCACTGATCCGTCAGCATCGGCTCGATCACCACTTTTGATCGGTCCCCAACGGGCTGCATGATCTTTTTTGCCTCGACGTAAGGCTCGTTGCGCCAATCTTCGGAATTTGTCTCTGGGTCAATCGTTATTACTTTGACAGGAACACACAGTCCCAACTTGTTGATCTCGGCCACCACGGCATCCCGTGCTTCAAACCGATCTAGGCCGCGAAAACGATCAGGCACCAGATTTAGCGCGTCAATCTCAGCCTCACTCGCATGCGCACCGCCTGCAATTTCCCGCGCACGGGCGACCGCCACATCATAGGGCGCACCGTCGGATCGCATATGCCCCCGCGTGTCCATCAGCCGATACAAAGGCAGACCCGCGCGTTTCGCCACCTGATAGTCGTTAAAATCATGTGCGCCCGTGATTTTCACGGCGCCCGATCCGAAGGTCGGATCAGGATATTCATCGCGAATAATCGGGATCAAACGGTCACACAGGGGCAGATGGACCATCTTGCCGACAATCGCGGCATAACGCGCATCCGAGGGATGTACCGCCACCGCCCCATCGCCCAGCATGGTTTCAGGCCGCGTCGTGGCAATCGAGATATAATCGCGCCGTTCGCGCAGGATCACCGCGCCGTCGGTATCGCGATCAACATATTCATAGGTCTCGCCGTCTGCCAGCAGATATTTGAAATGCCACATATGGCCCGCCACTTCGATATTCTCGACCTCAAGATCGGAAATGGCGGTTTCAAAATGGGGATCCCAGTTGACCAAGCGCTTGCCGCGATAGATCAACCCCTTGTTATACAAATCGACGAAAACTTTGGTCACAGCGTCGGGGAAATTGCCCGACATGGTAAAGGCCTCGCGGTCCCAATCACAGCTTGCGCCGAGGCGTTTGAGTTGATTGATAATCGTGCCGCCCGATTGGTCTTTCCATTCCCAGACCTTGGCCAGAAACGCCTCGCGCCTCATGTCGCGCCGTGAAGGCGCACCAGACTTGGCCAGTTCGCGCTCCACAACCATTTGCGTGGCAATCCCTGCGTGATCCGTGCCCACCTGCCAAAGCGTGTCATGTCCCTGCATCCTGTGCCAGCGGATCAGAATGTCTTGCAAGGTGTTGTTAAACGCGTGGCCCATGTGAAGCGAACCCGTCACATTAGGCGGCGGGATCATGATGGAAAACGCCTCTGCCCCTGCCTTGGCATTCGCCCCCGCAGCCCCAATCTTCTGCTTTTGCCACAGGGCAGAAATCCGCGCCTCGGCGGCACTGGCATCAAAGTTCTTTTCCATTTGCATTTGGGCACCTCATCTTTGGCCAAAGCCATAGCGAACCTATGCGAAAAGGCCAAGGCTCAGGCTTTCATACTGATAAAAATACCTATCCCGCAGGCATCCAGACTTTGCTGCTACACCGCCCGATCCAACCGCGTGGACAAATGGATCAGGCTTTCGGACGATTTCACCCCCGCCATTTGCCCGATCTGATCCAGCACCGCGTCCAGCACCGATGTATTCGCTGTGGCGATCTGAAGCAGCAAATCGACGCGGCCCGAGGTGGAGAACACCCGCTCTACCTCGGGTATAGACTTCAGCCGCGCCAAAATCGCGGCCTGTGCGCGCGGCTCTATTGTCAGCAAAACCGATGCCCGCAAGCGGCCCTGCCGCGCAGCCTCGCCCAGTTTCACGGTGTAACCCGCGATCACGCCGGTCGTCTCTAGTCGTTCCAACCGCGCTTGGATGGTTGACCGTGCCACCTTAAGTTTGCGCGCCAGCGTGGCCACAGAAATCCGTGCATCCGCCCCCAGCAGGGCCAAAATGCTATTGTCCAAATCATCCACACGCACCTCTGACTTGGCACCTTGCAATGTGTAGTGCCATTTCGTCATTATAACGCCTTTTCGCGCCATTTATATAGTTTTGTTCGGTGAAGTTGTGCCGCATATGCGGCATTCTCAAATGGCAGGAAAAGGGCGGCTCCTACGCACCTAGCCTGGTTGTAACAACCGCGCTGGGACCGCAATTTTGCGGCTTAAGCTCTTATTGGCCGAAAGGAAACGCCGATGGGACTGTCGAAAACAATCTGGACCAATCCGACCGAATATCTGCGCGCCGAAGCGCCAGAAAACCCCGTGTTGTTTTTTTCCCCCGCTGCCGTTCAGTCGGTGGCGCGCCGCTTTTTGGCGGGCTTTCCGGGGCTGGTGACCTATGCGGTCAAATCCAACCCCTCCGAAGAGATGATCGAAAATTTGGTCACGGCTGGCGTGCAAGGCTTTGATTGTGCATCGCCTTTTGAAATCGCACTGATCCGCCGTTTATCGCCCGATTCCGCGATCCATTATCACAACCCCATCCGCTCGCGCAGAGAGATCCAGTTTGCGGTGGATCATAAGGTAACAGCCTATTCGGTTGACAGCGCTTCTGAACTGACCAAACTAACTGCGATGGTGCCCGTGCAAATTGGCGGGCAGCGGGTGGAAATCTCGGTGCGGTTTAAGCTGCCCGTGCAGGGTGCAGCTTATAACTTTGGCGCAAAGTTTGGCGCAACAAGCGCGCAGGCGGCAGACCTGCTGCGCGCGGCGGCCGCGGCGGGCTTTACCCCCTCGCTGACGTTCCACGGCGGCACACAGTGTAACGACGCGCAGGTCTGGGCCGCCTACATTCGCGAGGCGGCGGTGATTGCCCGCGCGGCAGGCGTCAAAATCGCCCGCCTGAACGTGGGAGGCGGCTTTCCCAGCCACCGCGATGCGCAAACCGCGCCGAATTTCGACGCGATTTTCAAGGTGATTGCCGACACCGCCCGCGCGGCCTTTGGCGGCGATCTTCCTGCTCTTGTGTGCGAGCCTGGCCGCGCGCTGTGCGGAGATGCCTATACTTTGGTTGCGCGCGTAAAGTCGGTGCGCGATGAGGACCATGTTTTCCTAAATGATGGCATTTATGGCGCGATGTTTGAATTCAGCCAAATCGGCATTATCGACCGTATTACTGTGCTATCCGAAACGCTTGTGCCGCGCAGCGCCCCCATTCGCGCCCGCGTCACCTTTGGCCCCACCTGCGATTCGGTTGATCGACTGCCGGGCGAAGTGCCGTTTCCTGCCGATATCACTGAGGGCGATTATGTGATTGTGGCAGGCATGGGCAGTTATTCCACTGTCACCAACAGCCGATTTAACGGCTTTGGCGAACTCGGCATGGTCACAGTCTTGGGCCTTGGCCTATAAGCCCTGCGCAGAAAAGGCGCGAAATCTCGTCATTAAACGCCCCTTGGGGGGCGTTTTTTTATGTTTGCTGGTCTGTAATGCGGCAAGATTTGCGGATCGCGTCGTTAACGCTGTATTGGTGAGCCTAGGGCAAACTTGGGTGAAGTTGTTTGGCAAGGGTAAAACGCATGTCGCTGGTGGAACGCGCGCGGCGCTGGTGGAACGGCTATGTCACGGTGGAAACCGCCGCCGCCGATGTGCCCGCCAGCGGCCCGCGCGGCGCGGTGGATCATGTGATTATTCTAGATGGCACGCTGTCCACTTTGGAGGCAGGGCAAGAGGGCAACGCGGGCCTTCTGTATCATCTGCTGACACGAAACGGTACGCGCCACCGCCATTCTTTGCAAAATGTCTATTACGAGCCTGGCCAGCAATGGGAAAGCTGGCGCAAGGGTATTAACATTGTCGAAGGGCGGGGCGTGAACCCGCAAATTCTGCGCGCCTATGGCTGGCTGGCCAGTCATTACCGCGAGGGGGATCGCATTTTTTTGTTTGGTTATTCGCGGGGGGCTTATGCCGTGCGCGCGCTGGCTGGGATGCTGGGGCGCGTGGGGCTATTGAAACACAACCATGCCACGCAAAGCGCGGTCAACCTTGCCTTTCGCCATTACATGCGCGGTGGCACAAGCCCCGCCGCCCGCGAATTTGCGCTGCTGTATTGCCATCCTGTTGCGCGTGTTCGCATGCTCGGCGTGTGGGATACGGTCAAAGCACTGGGCCTGCGGGTGCCGATCTTGTGGCGGTTTGTATCAAAGGTGCATGATTTTCCTGACAAATACCTGTCCGAAGTGGTCGATGCGGGCTTTCACGCCCTTGCCGCCAATGAAACCCGCGCAGCCTTTACCCCGGAATTGTGGGACAGCCGCACTGACAGCGCAGCACTGGTGCAGCAGGTCTGGTTTGCAGGCGCGCATGGCGACATCGGCGGCCATATTGGCCGCTACCCCGAATGCCGCGGTTTGGCCAATATTCCGCTGACATGGATGCTGGAACGTGCCGAAGGCTGCGGGCTAAACTTGCCCGAAAACTGGCGCGCGCAATTTCCCTGCGATGTGAATGCGCCCATGGTGGGCACATGGCGCGGCTTTGGCCTGTGGTTCATTGCGCGAAAGCGGCGCAAGATGGGGCGCGATCCGTCCGAAACAATGCACCCCAGCCTAACCCAGCGCCGCCCGCATATGTGGTGGGAGTTCTAGTGACGTAGAGCGCAAAAGGGGGCTTTGCCCCCAGCCTGCACGCAGGCTTCTCCCAAGATATTTGGAGAGCTAGGAAGCGCGCAGACAATCTGCTGCCTACTTCCTTACTCTCAAAATATCCTGAGGGTGAGGCCGAAGGCCAAGGGGGCTAGCCCCCTTTGCGCCGCTATACAGTTGCCAGCAGCGCATCCACCTCGCGCCGCGACGGCATCGATGCCGCCGCACCTGCGCGGGTGACGGAAATGCCCGCAACCGCGCAGCCAAAGCGCAGCGCATCGCCCATCTCACGCCCCTCGGCCAAGGCCACGGCGAGCCCCCCATTAAAGGCATCGCCCGCGCCAGTGGTTTCAACAACGGGTCCTGCGTTAAAGGCGGGCACGTGCAGGCTGCCCTTTGCGCCCCGATACAAAACGCCCCGTTCCCCCAAAGTCAGCACAACCGCGCCAACGCCCCGCGCCATCAGCGCATCAGCGGCGGCTTCGGCGCTGGCGCGGTCTGTCACTTTTATGCCTGTCAGCGCCTCGGCTTCGGTCTCATTCGGGGTGATGATATCACACAGCGCCAGCATTTTATCAGTTAGGGCGGCAGCAGGGGCGGGGTTCAGAATGGTCATCACCCCATGTTTGCGCGCCAAGGCAAGTCCCGCCTCGGCAGCGGGCAGAGGCTGTTCAAGCTGGGTGATAAAAATCCCCGCGCGGGCGATTAAAGGCTCGTGCGCTGCGACATCATCGGGCGATATCCGCCCCGCAGCACCTGGCGCTACGATAATTGCATTATCGCCGCTGGCCTGATCGACAAAGATCATCGCAGCCCCAGTATAGCTGCCCTCATCTTCGATCACGGCAGGGCGCACCCCTGCATTTGCCCAAACGCCTTGGGCCAATTTGGCAAAATCATCGCGGCCAAGGCGGGTGATGAAATGCACATCCCCCCCCACCTTTGCCGCTGCCACAGATTGGTTAGACCCTTTCCCCCCTGGCCCAAGAGCAAAACCCGTGCCCAAAATCGTCTCGCCCATTACGGGCAGGCGCGGGGCGCGGTAGGTGGTGTCGGCCACGAAGATTCCCAAAATGACGATGGTCTTCATGCGCTAAGCCTCTGGCCCAATTACGCCTTTGCGCAGCATGATACAGCCGTAAAAGCGCCGCTCGCCCGTTTGCACCACGGCAAAGCTTTGTGCGGCCAAATCGTAAAAGGCAAATCGTTCCACCGCCAGCATTGGGCGCGGCTTGCCTTCGGCGCGGTCAATCACAGCCTGCACTTCGGCCTGCACGGTGGGAATTTCGGCGGGCGCGCCCACCACCTGCATGCGTGCGGCAAAATCATCGACAAAGGTATCCAGCGGAAACACTGACAAAATCGCCTCTGCCGCGCTGGCCATTGGCAGGTTATCCATCCGCACAATTTGCCCGTAGGTGGTTTGCTGCGCGATGGTTTCGGCGGGGAAATTTGTATCGCACAGGATCAGCGTATCACCATGCCCCATCATGGCCAATACATGTAACATGTCAGGTGTCAGCCGTGGGTCAATCCCTTTTAGCATTGCGCTCTCCCGTTCACTTTGCGCCAGCAGACCGCCTTTGCGCGCTGCGGTCAAGCCTGTTTAGGCAAGCGGCAAATAGGCCCCATCGCGGTAGGCCAGCGTACCTGCGCCCGCGCGCGCGCGCAGCGACAAAATCCGTGCAACAACAACAGTATGGCTTGCGTGATCGCTAAGGCTTTCAATCTGCGCGGCACAGGCCATGGCCGCGCCCTCCAGCAGATGCGCGCCCAAATCTTCGCGCCAGTCTGCGCCCGCAAAGCGTGCTACCCCCTGAGCGCCGCCTTTGCCCGAAAACCGCTCGGCCACCTGTTGTTGGTGCGCGCCCAGCACTTGCCAGCCAATCACGGCCCCAAGACCCAGGCTGCCATGGGCCGAAGCCGTGCGGTTTACGCACGCTATCATCAGGGGCGGCGATGTCGATAAAGCATTCGCCGAGGTCAACGTCAGCCCTGTGGCGGCACCATCCGCACCGATTAAAGTGATCACCGACACTTGACCCACCAAGTTGCGCAAGGCGGTGCGAAACGCATCGGGCTCGGGCGCTGTGACCGCATCGAGGGCTGCCTGAGACATGGTAAATTTCCTTACAATTTACCACCATCTAGGCCCTCCATGCGCCTTGGCAAAGCCCTATGCACCCAAATCCGAAAAAAATCTGCCCCATTTGCCCCTTTTCCCTGCCAAGCAACTGTGGCACAAGAAAGCCAGCATAAATCTTTAGGGGGATATCACACAGATGACCGATTTTGCTGCCCGTCGCGTGATGATGGTTGACACCCAAGTGCGCCCTTCAGATGTCACTAAATTCCCGATCATCGCGGCCATGCTTGCCATCCCGCGCGAGGTTTTTGTGCCCGTTGCGCTGCGCGAAGCAGCCTATGTTGGGGATAATGTGGCCTTGGGCGCAGGCCGCGTGGTGCTGGATGCGCGCGTTTTCGCCAAAATGCTGGATGCGCTGGATATCACCCCAGACGAGACGGTTTTGGATATTGGCTGCGGGCTTGGCTATTCGGCGGCTGTGATCGCCCGCATTGCCAAATCAGTGGTCGCGGTAGAAGAGGACAAGGCAATGGCAGATCATGCGCAGGCCCGTCTGGCAGCGCTGGGGGCTGGGAATGTGTCTGTCGTACAAGGCCCCTTGGCTGCTGGCGCGGCAGGCCACGGCCCTTATGATGTTGCGATTGTGCAAGGCGGGGTCGAAGTGGTTTCGCCTGATATTTTGGCGCAGTTGCGCGACGGCGGGCGGATTGCTGCCGTTTTCATGTCTGGCCCCCTTGGCATTGCGAAAATTGGCTATAAGTCAGGCCATGACGTGACATGGCGTTTTTCGTTCAATGCAACCCTGCCTGTTTTGGCAGGGTTTACTGCGGCGCGCGAATTTTCGCTTTAGGTGCGACAGAATGTTCGCTTTGCGGCGTTAGGCCCCAAGGCATAGGCGCTGCGGCGCAGGGGTGTAGAATATGCGATTGATTTTTGCAGCAGCGGTGGTTTGCTATGGTATGGTTTTGCCAGTTGTAGGGCAGGCCGAAACCTTGGCGGATGCTCTGATTGCGGCCTATAAGTCATCGAACCTTTTGGCGCAGAATCAGGCGGTGCTGCGCGCTGCAGACGAAGATGAGGGCGCGGCCTTTGCGTCGCTTTTGCCCGTTCTTCAATACACAGCCAGCAAATCTGTGACCGAACTGAGCACTCTTCCCGGCGCGCAGATCGATAGCGAGACCCAGCGCCTGACAGCCAGCCTGACCCTTTATGCTGGCGGGCGCGGGCGCAACGGTGTTGCCATCGCGCGTGAGGCGGTTTTGGCCACGCGCGTGGGGCTGATTTCTGTGGAACAGCAAGTTCTGCTGAACGCTGTGTCGGCCTATGTGACCGTGGGCTTGAGGGCCGAAATTGTCGGCCTGCGCGAATCCAACACCCGCCTGATTGCCAAACAACTGCGCGCGGCCCAAGACCGCTTTGATGTGGGCGAAGTGACGCGAACAGATGTGTCTTTGGCCGAAGCGCGCCTTGCCGCCGCCCAGGCAGGGCTGGCGGCCGCCCAAGGCGAACTTTCCATTGCACGCGAGGTGTACAAGGCTGCGATTGGGGCCTATCCTGCCAACCTGAAAAACCTGCCGAAACTGCCCTCCCTGCCAAAATCACTGGAAGAGGCGCGCGCAATTGCGCAGGCTGGGCATCCTTCGATTTTGCAGGCGCAAGCACAGGTCAAGATCTCTGACTTGCAAGTGAAAGTTGCCCAAGGGGGATTCTTGCCATCGGTTTCAGCGCAAGTGAGCCTGTCCGAAGATCTGGGCACGGGCACTGAAACAACCGTTACATCGCTGTCATTGAACCAAACCTTATATGCGGGCGGTGGGCAAGCCTCGGCCTTGCGGAAAGTGCTTGCCCAAAAAGAGGGCGCTGTGGCGGGACAATTGCAAGCAGCAATTCAGGTCGATGAAGCGCTTGGCCGCGCTTGGGCAGTGCTGGCTGTGTCGAACGCATCGGTTGTGGCAGGGGCGGCGCAGATTGAAGCGGCGCAAAAGGCCTTTGATGGGGTCAGCGAAGAGGCCAATCTTGGATCGCGCACCACACTGGATGTGCTGAATTCCGAGCAAGAATTGCTTACCGCCCGCGCCAGCAAACTAGAGGCCGAGGCGAACCGCTATGTTGGCGTCTATCAGGTTTTGGCCGCAATGGGCCGATTGACCGCTGAGAAGCTGAACCTGGGTATCCCAACCTATGACGTAGAAGCGTATTACAATTTTGCCAAAAACGCGCCGCCTGTGTTTTTTTCGCCAACCAAACAGGGCGCCTCTTTGGATCGTATTGGCAAAAAAACAGGCAATTGAGTGCCGTTCGACCACTTTTGTATTAGGTTTCCGCGTTAAAAGTGTATTTGACCAACGCTTGCCCAAAATCTGCCGAAGTTGACCCGTGTAAAGCTTCTTATGGTTGTAAGAAGCGCTTGGGCGAGTTAATGTATTGGAAACAATGCGGGGATCGAGATGGCCGAGCCGATGAGTTCAAACGAGATTGAGGATGTTCTTTCTTCGATCAGGCGTTTGGTTGCTCAGGATTTGAAGCCTGCTGATCGCGCCAGACTGGCGGCGGTTGCAGACACCGCACATAAATTGGTGCTGGCCCCTGAACAGCGGGTAGAAGACGCGTCAGGGAAATTTGCAACAGTGCGTCGCCCCTCGCGCCGTGCGGCTTTTCCACCCGTAGATTCTGTTTTGGCAGATGTCGCATCTTCGGATGGCGCGCCTCGCTTCGCAGCGCAAAGGGTTAATTTGCGGCAGTTTTCTTTGGGCGAAGACGCGGCCCAACGCGAGGCGGTAGCCCGCCTTGAGGCCCAGCAAGCCGAATGGAATGAAATCGAGGCCCGTGCTGCGCAGGCCGAGGCGGCCAGACATTTTGCCGAAAAACACCAGCCTGCCGCAGAAAACCATAATCTCGCTGCCCAAGAACACCCAACCGAAACGACGGCATGGCAAATGCCAGATCACGCGCCCAACCTTCGCAACGAAGATTATGAAGACAGCGAAAGTTACGATGCGCACGCGGATGTTGGCTTTAAAATCGATCCAAATGCGCGCCTGTTCGATGTAGCACCAAACGCCTTTGATGGGCACAAGTTGGATGCGCCGGCAGAACCCGATTGGCACAGCAACGAAGTAGCGGCCTTTGACGAGGCAGAAATTGGGCACAGCGGCGATGAACCTGTCGATGAAAGCGCCGAAGTTCCGCAAAGCCTGCACGGCACGATCGAGCCTGATGTCGATTGGGCCAATGCAGCAGAAGCGCGCGTGATCGCTGAACTTGCGGGCGAAGCGGTGCAAGAAGAAGTGTTCGCACAGTCCAAGGAAGCCTTCCGAGAACCGAATTTCAGTGCAGCGCCCCCGCAGTCCGCGCCCGAAGTGCTGTTTGACGAAGATGTTTTGCGTGCCATGGTGCAGGCGATTTTTCGCGAGGAAATGGCAGGGCCAATGGGCGAACGTATCACGCGAAACATCCGTAAGTTGGTGCGCGCAGAAGTGGGCAGAATGTTAGCCGCCCATGAATTAGAATAGCGTAAAGCGTTGATTTCAAAAAAACGCGCCCAAGGGCGCGTTTTTTAATGCTGTTATGGCGGCTGGCCTTATGCGGCCTCTGCCTGTTCCAATTCGGCCGCGTGGCGACGTTCGCTTTCCTCGCGCGACAGGGCAACGGATGTGCGCACGCCTTTGCCTACGAAATCCATCAGGCCCTTGACGACACGCTCGTTCGGGTCGATCCCCGCGCAAGACAAAACTTCGCGGCCATCGCGCGAGCGGGCCCAGCGTGCAATCTGATCGGGGCCGTTGCCGTATTTCTTGTCATCAGCGATTGCATCGTCCAAAGCCGCCAAAACGACCGCAGCAAACAGTTTGCGCGCGCGCTGACCTTGTTCAAAGTTGAAAGCCGTGCTGTCAATCGAATCAAACATTACGTCGTCCTTTGTTAAGCGGTGCCTGTTTGCAAGCAGCAGGGTTCGAGTGCTTGTAAACCTTTTGTAACGATTCGGATGCGCAGTTTTGGAATGTCTGCTATGCGCAGGACGCATAGCTGTAATTCGTCGCTACTGCATTTAGTTTGCTTGCAGGCAAGCTACTCCCCATATATAGAGCATTTGATTTTTCCTTCAACCTTTTGTCAAGGTTTTGCCACAATGCCCAAAATTAACGGAAACGAAATTAAGCCTGGAACCATCATTGAACATGATGGGGGGCTTTGGGCCTCGGTCAAGGTCAACCATGTCAAACCTGGCAAAGGCGGGGCTTTTGCGCAGGTCGAATTGAAAAACCTGCGCGATGGGCGAAAGCTGAACGAACGCTTTCGTTCAGAAGACAAGGTTGAACGGGTCGAGTTGGAAAACAAAGACCAGCAGTTTTTGTACGAAACCGATGGGCGGTTGGTGTTTATGGATGCTGAAACCTTCGAGCAGGTTGAGATTGACGCCGAACTGCTGGGTGATCGTCGGCCTTTCTTGCAAGACGGCATGACGGCGACCATCAACTATTTTGGAGAAGAAGCCCTGAACGTGACCTTGCCCCAAAAAGTACGCTGCAAAGTTGTTGATACAGAGCCCGTGCAAAAGGGGCAAACTGCGACGTCGAGCTACAAGCCTGCGATTTTGGACAATGGTCTGCGCATTATGGTTCCGCCCTTTATCGGCACGGATGAAGATATCATCGTTCATACCGAACTGATGGAATATTCCGAACGCGCCTAAACCAAAGTCAGCCTAAACCAAAGTCAGGCGGGCATCGCCCGCCTGCATTTCGCCCGCAGCCCATTCTAGGCGCAGATGCGCAAGGGCAAAGCCGCCGCTTTGTGTAAACAGCGTGCCAGCGGTGCGATCCCCTGCCATTATGGGCGTGCCTACAGGCGCGGCCCCA
The DNA here is from genome assembly GCA_945862435.1 of Pseudorhodobacter antarcticus. Taxonomy (GTDB): domain Bacteria; phylum Pseudomonadota; class Alphaproteobacteria; order Rhodobacterales; family Rhodobacteraceae; genus Cypionkella; species Cypionkella antarctica_C. The sequence continues at coordinate 51,532 of CAMAXX010000016.1, read as the reverse complement.
TCAATTGCAACCCGGACCAAACCCTTTTTCAATTCGGTCTTATGCCGCATCCGCGCGGTCACCTCTTGGCCCACATAGCAGCCTTTGCGGAATGATACGCCGTTCAGGCGATCAAACCCCGCCTCTAGGATATAGGTGTCATTCGGGGTCAATTCGATCCCCGTTTGCGGGATCATATGGGCCACGCGCAATGCGTCCCAATCGACAGCGGGCTCAGGTTGCGGCGCGCCATAAATGCGCCAACCAAGGGCAGGGTGGCGCGGATCGGCAAAGGCACCGTCGAGCGGGGCATCCACGCCGCGCGTCACGCTGATGTCACTGGGCGCAATGTGAACATCTGCGCGCAGCCGGTACATGTTCAGCCGCTGAACAGTGGCGGCGGCAATGTTGGCGTCCATATCCAAATACAGCGCGCCACCTTGCGCAATCACAAACATGTCCGCCAGATACTTGCCCTGGGGGGAAAGCAACGCGGCATAAACAATGCCGTCTTGTGTCAGGCCCAGTACATCGCCTGACAGCAGCCCTTGCAAAAAGGTCAACCGATCTGCGCCTGTTATCGAAAAAATGCTACGCATCAAGCGGGTTCCTTGGCAAATTGCAGGGCGCATAACTGGGCATAAATCCCGCCCTTGACGATTAATTCATCATGAGTGCCTTCTTCAGCCAATCTGCCGCTGTCCAGCACGATAATCTTATCAGCATGCCGGATAGTGGCAAGGCGATGGACGATCACCAAGGTGGTGCGCCCGCCCGCCCGCGCGGTCGAGGCCGCCGTCAGTGCCTCGGTCACGGCGGTTTCTGATCCTGCATCCAGCGCCGATGTCGCCTCGTCCAGCAATAGCCCGGGGGCTTGGGCATACAGCGCGCGGGCAATCGCCACGCGCTGGCGCTGCCCCCCTGACAGAGCGCTGCCGCGCGGGCCAACCGGCGTGTCCAGCCCGTTTGGCAGGCTGGGCAGGAAAGTGTCCACTTTGGCCGCGGCCAGTGCGTCAGACAGATGCAGCGCATTCTCTTCGCGCCCCAAAAGGATATTGTCGCGCAAGGTTTCGTCAAACAGCGCCGCATCTTGCGCCACGGATGCAAACAGCGCGCGCAGATCGGGCAGGGCGATGGTCTGCGTATCAATCCCGCCGCACATAATGCGGCCTGCGCTGGGGTCATACAGCCCTGTCAGCAGATGAAACAGCGTGGATTTGCCCGCACCAGACTGCCCGACAATCGCGGTAACTTTGCCCGCAGGCGCGCAAAAAGACAGCCCGCGCAGCACGGGCGCCGCACCATGGGCAAAGACCACATCGTCAAACACAATCTCAGGCGCGCCCTGCGGCAGGGCGGCGCTGATGGCGGGCCGCTGGCCCAGCGGGGCGCGGTCTAGCAGGCTGTAAATCCGCGCAAGGCTGGCTTTGGCCACTGTCCATGTGCCCGACAATTCGCCCAGCCTGCGCAGCGGCTGAAAGGTTAGCGACATGGCCGTGAAAAACGACATAAACTCGCCTGTCGTGCGCGCGCCCGATGCAATCTTGTCCCCTGCCATCCACAGCACCGCGAAAAAGCCAAGCCCCGTGATTAGATCAATCATCGCGGGCATCAAATTGCGCCCCGCGGCCGATTTTACCTCGGCGCGCTGAATGCTGCCCAGCACGCGCCCGTAGCGCTGGATCTGATATACCTCTAGCCTGTTCAGTTTGACAGACTGAATGCCATGAAAAATTTCGTCCAGCCGCGTGGCGCGCAGGCCCGCTTGGTCGCGGATATGGCCCGATGTGCGCCGCACATAGCGTTGCACCAGCACCGAGGGCAAGATCAGCAGGGGCGCCCCGATGAGCGCGGCCAATGTCCACACAACGTCGATGGACAGGGCCACTGCCAGCAGCGCCACAAGCCCCAGCGCATCACGCCCAACGCCCGTGACAACCGATGCCCACAGCCCCTGCACCGCCAGCGTATCGCCCTGCACCCGTTCAATCAGCATGCCTGGCGAATGGTCGTGAAAGAACGCCTGATCCAGCCGCAGAATATGGGCCAAAAGGCCGCCTTGCATACGCGCCGACACCCGCTGTGCGATAGATGACATCAGCGTGCGCGAAGCTATAACGCAGATCGCGCGCACCGCGAAAAGGGCAAAGATCGCCCCGCCCACCCAAACCAGCGCGTCTTGCCCGCCGGGTTTGAACACTTGGTCAAACAGGGGTTTTAGCAGATAAGACAGCGCGCCCAGCGCTGCACCTTCGATCATCATCAGACCAAAGCCAAGGCCCAGCCAACCCCATTCGGGGCGCAAATAATCGCGCCAAAAGCGGCGTGTCAGGTTGGGAAGCGGCGCATCCATGACGCATACTTAATCGTGCGGGGGCGGGCGCGCAAGGCTGGCTGCGGGGCTAGATATCGGCGCGCGCGCAGCGGTGGGCCATGCCAGAACCAGGCCAGCCGCGATCAGAATTCCAACCCCTGCAAAGGTGTAACTATCTGGAAAGTCGTCAAAAACCAGCCAGCCCAATATCGTTGCCATAATCATTTCACTATAGGCCAGCGGGGCCAAAAGGCTGGCTTCGGCATGATCATAGGCGCGCAAAATCAGAAAATGGCCAAAGCTGGCAATCGCGCCCAAGGCGGCCAGCATAGCCCACTCGGTGGGGTTTGGGGGTGTCCAGGCCCACGGCATAAGGCAGGCCAGTGCCACTGCCGCGATCATGTTCGTCTGGAAGATCACTGCAATGGCCGATGCCCCGCCCGCCACCCAGCGCGACAGCAGGAAATACAGCGCCAGCGCCACGCCCGCACCCAGCGCCAGCAAACTGCCCGCCGAAATGGCGACCATGCCAGGCCGCAAGATCACCAAGATCCCGACAAATCCCAGCGCCACCGCGCCCCAGCGCCGTGCGTCTACAGCCTCGCGCAGGATCAGCGCGCCTAGGGCCGTGACTATAATGGGCTGCACAAAGAAAATCGCCAAAGCATCGGCAATGGGCAGCGTTTTCAGGCTGGAAAAGAACAAAAACGTCGCCGCCGTCAGCAGCGCTGCGCGCAGTGTATGCACCCCAATCTGCTGCGGCCAAAGGCTGGCTACAGACCCCGCGCCCACTGCGCCGCGTAGGGCAAAGGGCAGGGACGTCAGCGCGCCAAACGCCATGCGGGCAAAGGCGATTTGCACGATGGGAATACCGCCCGCGCCCAAAATTTTGGCGAACACATCAATAAACGGCAGGCTGGCCATGGCCCCCAGCATAAAGGCAATGCCGATCAGATTATTGCGCGGGCTTGTTGTAAGGCTCATACCGCCTGTCTGCCTTGTTTTAAGCGCCTAAGCAAAGCGTGACGCCCTCTGGCCCTATCAGCCACCCAGTTTGGCGATAAAGGCCTGCATTTGCGCAATCTCGGCGGCTTGCGCGTCGATGATTACCTGCGCAAGCGCGCGCATTTCTGGGTCAGTTCCATGCTGCAATTGGATTTGCGCCATCGCAACTGCCCCTTGGTGATGGGCCAGCATGGCGCGGGCAAAATCAAGGTCTGGGTTTTCCGAATAGGTAATCGCCATGCCTGCATGCATCACGGCGTTGGCGGCGCTATAGGCCATGGCCCAAGGCGCGCTGGGCATACTTTGCCCCGCGTGGGCAGAGTGATCCACCTTATCTTGCGCCAGCACTGCGCCAGCGGTCAAACTGAAGGTAACAGCAGTTGCGGCTGCAATCATCGTGGTAGCCTTGGCAAAACGTTTCATCAGCGCCTCCATTTGGTGCAAACTGCATGCAGCGCAGGGCCCAGATAGACAAATCACATATCTGTCATATTTTATCGGCGCGGTTACCTTCACTTTAACCTAATACTTGGTATAAACGTAGCATCTGTACATTTAGGCCGCACTATGTCCCGCAATAAGCCAATCATCGGCATTATCTCTAACCTACATCAGATCAACCACCGCTATATGGTGCATGGGTCTGGTCTGATGAATGCACAGGCGGTGCTTGCGGTGGCGGGCTGTGTGCCGCTGATTATTCCGACCGATCCCAGCACCACAACTGTCGCCGATTTGCTTGACGCCTGCGATGGATTTTTGCTGACGGGTGGGCAGCCCAATATCCACCCCGAAGAATACGGCGAGGCGGCAACCCCAGCGCATGGCGTCTTTGACCGTGGCCGCGATGCCATTACGCTGCCTTTGATCCGCGCTTGCGTGGATCGGGGTCAGCCGTTCCTTGGTATTTGCCGTGGCTTTCAAGAGGTGAATGTGGCCATGGGCGGCACGCTGCACCCTGAAATCCGCGACCTTCCGGGCCGCATGAACCACCGTATGCCCCCCGATGGCACGTTGGAAGAGGTGTTTGCCCTGCGCCATACGGTGCAGTTCACCAAAGGCGGGGTATTCGCACGCCTGATGGGTGCAGATGAGGTGATGACGAACACGCTGCACGGACAGGGTATCAAAGACGCAGGCCCGCGCATTGTGATCGACGGCCACGCCCCCGATGGCACGCCCGAGGCGATTTTTGTAGCAGGGGCTGCGGGTTTTACTCTTGCCGTGCAATGGCACCCCGAATTTAACGCCGAAAACGACGGCGTCTCGCGTCAGTTGTTCGTAGCCTTTGGCGATGCGGCCCGCGCTTGGGCGCGCGGTGACATTATCGGGGGTGAGGTTGTGGCGCGCGCGGATGTGGGGGGGCAAGAACCCCTTTCCTGCGCGGGCTGATACCGCTAACATACCTCCAAATTGGGAGGTTTGTATGAAACGATCACGCATTAACGAAATTATGGGCGCAGCGGATGAGATGATCCGCCACTACGGCTTTGTTCTGCCACCCTTTGCCAATTGGACGCCCGAGCAGTTTGTTGCCAATCAGGGTATAGCCGCAAAGGTGATCTCATCGCGCTGCGGCTGGGATATCACCGATTATGGGCAGGGGCGGTTTGATGAATTGGGCCTGTTCTTGTTCACTCTGCGCAATGGAGAACTTACCGATTTACAGCGCGGCGGCGGGATGTGTTACGCCGAAAAGCTGCTGATTTCCCGCCAAGATCAGCTATCCCCCATGCATACCCATGTGATTAAAGCCGAAGATATCATCAACCGCGGCGGGGCCACACTGGTGGTGGAATTGTTTGGATCAGACGATCAGGGGAATTTCGCCGAAGACAAAGGCGGCATGGTGCGCTGCGATGGGATCGAGCGGCCCTACAAGCCCGGTGATAAGTTGAAACTTGCGCCTGGCGAATCTGTAACCTTGATGCCCGGCGATTGGCACGCCTTTTGGGGCGAGGGCGGCGATGTGCTGATTGGCGAGGTATCGACGGTAAACGATGATGTCACCGACAACGTGTTCCGCGAACCGATTGGACGCTTTGCCGATATCGACGAGGATGTGGCCCCCACGCACTTGCTGGTGTCAGATTACGACAACTGGCTGAAATAAAATAAAAAAGGGCGGCCCAAGCACGGCCGCCCTTGTATTCAGGCGAAAAGCTTAGGCTTTGTCGATGGCAAGCGCGCCCGCGCCCGATGCGTACAAACGCAGGAAGGCACCCGTTAGCGCGATGTTCTTCAGCAGGCCCGACATGTCAGCCGCTCCGTGATACATGATACCCGAAACCAAGCAGAAAGCCGCCAAAGCCAGCGCAACCCAGCGCGTTTGGTAGCCGACAATGATCGCAATGCCAGCCAGAATTTCAAACAGCACGACGGGCCATGCCAAGAATGCAGGCAGACCGCCCGACATAATATAGCCAGCAAAGCCTTCAACGCCGCCAGCCAATTTACCAATGCCAGCAACTAAGAACAGCACACCCAAAAGTACGCGGCCGATGGTTGGGATATAGGCGTTCAATTTGTCCATTTTCGTTTCCTTCAATGTTTCCCTAAGCGCCCCTCACGTGCGGCGGGGTCACAGATACATCCCTAACCCATGCGTGCTATAGTGCATATTGGGATAAATGCGCAGGTCTTTGTGCATTTGTGCGCAGAAAATGAGCTTTATTCATGCTATTTTACATAAAAATTATACAAAGCCGCACGTTGCTGTGCCACAAATTTGGCAGGGTCGGCTGTAAGATTGGCATCCAACTCTGCGGCCTTCTCGAAAAAGCCCAAGGAGGGCATCCCATCGCCCAAACGCCCCTCAAGCATTGCTGCCAAGAACGGACGTCCTGCTGCGGCGTCCCGTTCCATCAGGCCTTCCAGCATCCCTGTTAGGGATTGAATAGCGGGTGTTGGCAGCGCAAATTCCCGCGCCAAATCGCCATAGCTGATCGTCTGGCCAAGGGCGGCAAGTTGCTCAAGCCGCCCTTGCAGGGTTTCTATCATTCCTCTTCCTGCTCGGCCACGCGGGCCACGGATACCACTTCTTCGCCAGTGCCAACGTTGAACACCTTGACCCCGCCCGCCGCGCGGGAACGGAAGCTGATCTGATCCACAGGCACGCGAATAGATTGGCCCGTGGATGTGGCCAGCATGATCTGGTCAGACATCACAACGGGGAAGGAGGCGACCAGCGTGCCGCCGCGCATCGCCTTGTCCATCGCCATCACGCCCATGCCGCCGCGCCCGCGCACGGGGTAGCCGTGGGACGATGACAGTTTGCCCGCCCCGCCTGCGGTGATGGTCAAAATCAGGTCTTCTGCCGCCGACATTTCGGCGTAACGCTCTGTCGAAAGTTGACCTTCAGCCACGGCCTCGTCCTCTTCATCTGCCTCAACCTCATCCTCGGTCACGCCAGCCATCAGGCGGCGCTGTTTAAGGTACGCTTCGCGCTGTGCAGGATCCGCCTCAAAGTGCCGAATGATCGACATCGACACGACCTTGTCCTCGCCTTGCAAACGAATACCGCGCACGCCCGTCGATCCGCGCGATTTGAACACGCGAATTTCCGTGGTGGGGAAACGGATCGCGCGGCCAAGGGCGGTGACCAACATGATGTCGTCATTTTCATCCGCAATGGCGGCGTTCACCAAAGACACCCCTTCGGGCAGGTTCATGGCGATTTTGCCGTTGCGTTTGACGTTTACAAAATCGGACAAATCGTTCTGGCGCACATCGCCGTCCGATGTGGCAAACACAATTTGCAGGTTGTCCCAATCTTCTTCGGGCGCGTCCACAGGCATTAAGGCGGCAATAGAAATACCCTGCGCGATGGGCAAAATATTGACCATGGCCTTGCCCTTGGCCGTGCGGCCCGCCAACGGCAGGCGCCATGTTTTCAGTTTATACACCATGCCATCGGTGGTGAAAAACAAAAGGTTGGTATGCGTGTTCGCCACAAACAGGGTGGTGACAACATCATCTTCTTTGGTGGCCATCGATGATAGCCCCTTGCCGCCGCGATTTTGCGCGCGGAACTCGGCCAGATTGGTGCGTTTGATATAGCCTCCGCTCGTGATGGTAACGACCATATCCTCGCGCTCGATCAAATCTTCATCGTCCATATCGCCGCCCCAGTCGACGATTTCGGTGCGGCGGGGCACGGCAAAGGCTGTTTTCACTTCGCGCAGTTCGTCCGAGATGATGGCCATGATCCGCTCGCGGCTACCCAGAATTTCCAAGTAATCTTTGATCTTGGCAGCCAGTTCCTGCAATTCGTTTGTAATTTCGGTAACGCCCAGCGCCGTTAGGCGTTGCAGACGCAAATCCAAAATCGAGCGGGCCTGAATTTCCGACAGGTTATAGGTGCCATCGTCATTCACGGGATGCGAGGGATCGTCAATCAGCTTGATATAGGGGATGATTTCCCCCGCAGGCCAACGACGGGTCATCAGGCGTTCGCGCGCCTCGGACGGGTCGGCAGAGGAGCGGATGGTGGCCACCACCTCGTCTACGTTGGATACTGCAACGGCAAGGCCGCACAGAATATGGCTGCGCTCGCGCGCGCGGCGCAGCTCGAACGCGGTGCGGCGCGCGACAACTTCTTCGCGGAAGGTTATGAAATGGCGCAGAAAATCGTGCAAGGTCAGCGTTTCGGGCCGCCCGCCATTCAGCGCCAGCATGTTGCAGGCAAAGCTGGTTTGCATGGGTGTAAAGCGGAACAACTGGTTCAGCACCACATCGGCGGTGGCGTCGCGTTTAAGTTCGATCACAACGCGCACGCCGATGCGGTCGGATTCGTCTTGGATATGGGCGATGCCTTCCAGCCGCTTGTCGCGCACCAGTTCGGCGATGGTTTCAATCATCCGCGCCTTGTTGACCTGATAGGGCATCTCATCGATGACAATTGCCCAGCGGTCTTTGCGGATTTCTTCGATATGGGTTTTGGCGCGAATGATCACGCTGCCGCGCCCTTCAAGATAGGCTTTGCGCGCGCCAGAACGGCCCAAAATCGTGGCCCCCGTTGGAAAATCGGGCGCGGGGATAATCTCCATCAGCCGTTCGGCCGACAAATCGGGGTTCTCGATCAGCGCCAGCGTGCCGTCGATCACTTCGCCAAGGTTGTGGGGCGGAATGCGCGTGGCCATACCCACGGCAATGCCCTCGGCCCCATTGACCAGCATATTGGGAAAGCGCGCGGGAAGCACCGTTGGCTCGCGGTCTTTGCCATCGTAATTGTCTTGAAAATCAACGGTTTCCTTGTCGATATCGGCCAACAGCGATAGGGCAGGCTTGTCCATCCGCACTTCAGTATAACGAAACGCCGCCGCTGGGTCGCCGTCCATACTGCCGAAATTGCCCTGACCGTCCAGCAACACCAGCGACATTGAAAATGGCTGCGCCATCCGCACCAACGCATCATAAATCGCGCTGTCGCCGTGGGGGTGGTATTTGCCCATCGTATCGGCCACGGGGCGTGAGGATTTGCGGTAAGGTTTGTCGGGGGTGTTGCCCACCTCGTGCATGGCAAACAGGATGCGGCGGTGCACGGGTTTCAGACCATCGCGCAGATCGGGGATCGCGCGGGATACAATCACCGACATGGCATAGTCCAGATAGGCGGTTTTCATTTCCGCCGCGATGTCGATTTGCGGCCCGTCATGAATGGCGCGGGGGACTGCGCCTTCGCCACTGTTTTCGGGGGCGTCTGGCGGGGTATCGGTTGGATCGCTCACAGCGGCTAGCCTTTGGTCAAAACTCTAGATATTGTTAGCGCAAGCCTATACCAAACCCCACCAATGGTGCAAGGCAAGCGGTGCATTTTACGCGCTTTGCTTGTGGATAAGGGGCGAATTCGCGCGACTTATCTGCGCTCATTCGCCCGCTTGCCGCCCCCGCGTGCTTGGGTGTACAAGCCCGCCTTATGAACAGCCCAAAACCGCCCGCAAATGCCAGCTTGAACAGCTTGGATGACCTGATCGCGGCAGGTCTTGTCGCCCCCAGTCAGGCGGGTGATTTGGCGCGGGTCGAAAAAAGTTTTCGCATTCGCATAACGCCCGAAATGGCTGGGGCGCATAGCCCTGCCGTGGCGGCGCAATTTGTGCCTGATGCGCGCGAACTTGTGATCCGCGCAGAAGAACTGACCGATCCTATCGGCGATACCGCCCACAGCCCCACATATGGGCTAACGCACCGCTACCCCGACCGCGTGATCCTTGCCGCCACCCACGCCTGCGAAGTGTATTGTCGCTTTTGTTTCCGCCGCGAGGTGGTGGGGGCCAGCGCCGCATTGCCCGACGATGATTTGACCGCCGCGCTGGATTATATCGCTGCTACCCCCGCGATTTGGGAGGTGATTTTGACGGGCGGCGACCCGATGTCGCTATCCCCGCGCCGCATTGCCGCGATCATGGAGCGCCTGTCCGCTATTGCCCATGTTCAAATCGTGCGGCTGCACACACGCGTGCCCGTCGTCGCCCCGCATCGGATTGATGATGCCATGCTTGCCGCGCTGCGCGCGCGGCCCACGGTCTATATCGGCGTGCATACCAACCATACCGACGAGCTAACCCAAGCTGCCCGCGCGGCGCTGACGCGCATTGCAGATGCGGGCATTCCAATGGTGTCGCAAACTGTGCTGCTGCGTCGGGTAAATGATGATGCCGCCACGTTAGAGGCCCTGTTTCGCGCCCTGCTTACCCTGCGCGTGCAGCCCTATTATTTGCACCACTGCGATTTGGCGCAAGGTACCAGCCATTTCCGTACCACGATTGCCGCGGGCCAAGCAATCATGACCCAACTTCGCGGGCGCATGTCAGGCATGGGGGTGCCGACCTATGTGCTGGATATTCCGGGCGGGTTTGGCAAAGTTCCGATTGGGCCTGAATATTTGGCGGCAGGTTTAGAAGGTTACACCGTCACCGATTGGCAGGGGGCAAAGCATATCTACTGCGACCCTGATTAGGCGTCAGTAGCTGCGCGTCACGCGGTCGAACACCTTGCGGCCCATTAGACTGCCCACCAGATCGACCATCAATTTCGCTGTGCGTCCGCGTTCGTCCAAGAATGGATTTAACTCCACCAAGTCCAGCGACGTGACCAGCCCGCTTTCATGCAGCAATTCCATCACCAAATGCGCCTCGCGGAACGTGGCCCCACCCGGGACAGTTGTCCCAACCGCAGGGGCAATGGCGGGGTCTAGAAAATCTACATCCAAAGACACATGCAGCAGGCCATTCGCGCCCTGAACACGGGCCAAAAACTCGGCCAAGGGGGCAACCACGCCTCGCTCGTCCAAAACGCGCATATCGTTGATGGCGATATCGGCGCGCAGCAGGGCGGCATGTTCGGCAGGATCAACGCTGCGAATGCCAAACAGGCAGATGTTTTGCGCGGGGATTGGGGCAGGAAAGGGCGGGAAAGGCGCAAAGCCCGTGCGCCCTGCGATATAGGCCACGGGCGTTCCGTGCAAATTACCCGAGGTGGTGGTTTCAACTGTATGAAAATCGGAATGGGCATCCAGCCATAACAAAAACAGCGGGCGCCCCTGCGCGCGGCCATAGCGCGCGGCCCCTGCCACGCTGCCCAAGGCAAGGCTATGATCGCCGCCAAGGATAATGGGCAAACCGCCGGCCTGTAGCGCGGCTTCGGTTTGGTCCGCCAAGGCGGCTGCCCAAGCCATAATGTGGGGCAGATGATGTACAGCGGGGTTTTGGCAGGTGACATCGGGCAACGCCCCCAACGCCAAATCGCCCCAATCGTCCACCGTATGCCCCAAATCGGCAATTGCCGCGCGCAGGCCCGCCACGCGGTAGGCCACAGGCCCCATCCTGCAGCCCAGATTGCGCTGGCCTTCATCAACAGGCGCGCCGATTAGAATGGTTTTGGCCATGTCGCCCCCTATTTCCGTAACAATTTATCCAATTCGGCCTGTTCTGTGGCAGTAAGTTTTGCAGGCTCTGGCGCGGCTTGACGCGCGCGCACGGTGGCAAAGGCTATGCCAGCCCCCGCAAGCAGCATCAGCGGCCCCGCCAGCCACAAGATCAGCCCCGATCCGGTGCTGCGCGGTTTGAAGAGCACAAATTCGCCGTAGCGCGTGGTGACATAATCGATCACCTGATCGTCGCTGTCGCCTGCCACCAGCCGCTCGCGCACGGCAAGGCGCAGATCGCGGCTGATTGGGGCGTTGGAATCGTCGATGCTTTCGCCTTGGCAGACAGGGCAGCGCAGATTGATGGTGATGGCGCGCGCCCGCGACTCTAGTGCGGGGTCGGCCAGCATTTCATCTGGCTGCACCGCAAAGGCGGGAGATGCCAGAAAAACCAGCAAGATCAGAAGGCTGCGCATTGCCTACTCCGCTGCCACGGGCAGGGCTTTCGCCCGCGCCCCTGCCGCCACACGATACCGCCGATCCGTTAGCGAAATCAGCCCGCCCAGCGCCATCAGCAGCGCGCCGCCCCAAATCCAATTGGCAAAGGGCTTGATATAGCCGCGCACGGCGTAACCGCCCGCTTCTTGCGGATCACCGATCACAAGATAGACATCGCGGAAAAGACCTTGGTCAATCGCGGCTTCGGTCGTGGGCATAGCGGCCACGGGATAGATGCGCTTTTCGGGGAACAAGGTTGCCACAGCAACACCATCTTTGCTGACCAACATTTCGGCGCGGCTGGCAGTATAGTTCGGCCCCTTCACATCGCTGACCGCAACCAACGTCACCTGATAGATACCCAAGGGAAAGCTTTCACCTATGTTCACCGCGCGAATATCCTCGCGCAGCCATGTTGTCATGGCGGCCACGGCAAAGACGGTCACTCCCATGCCGATATGGGCCACAGCGCGGCCCCAATCTGCGCGGGGCAGTCGCAACGCGCGGCCAAAACGCTCGCCCCAACCACCGCGTCCCGAACGCTGCGCCAAATCGACCAGCGCCCCCAGCACGACCCACAGCCCAAGGCCAACGCCAATCGGCCCCACAGCCGAGCGCCCCGTTTGCACCGCAAAGGCCAGCGCCAGCCCCGCCAGCGCCAGCGCGGCAGCCCCAATCAGCGGCAGCGCACTGCGCCCGATAGTGGCGCGCTTCCACGGCATAATCGCACCCAAAGGCAAGATCAGCGCCAGCGCCACCATAAAGGGCGTGAACGCCGCATCAAAAAACGGCGCGCCGACTGACAGTTTGCGCCCAAAAGCAAGTTCGGCAAACAGCGGCCACATCGTGCCGACAAACACCACAAAGGCCGAGACGGACAGCAGCAGGTTATTGGCCACCAAAGCGCTTTCGCGCGAGACAATCGAAAACACCCCCTTGGCCGCCAGCACGGGCGCGCGCAGGGCAAACAGCACGAAGGCCCCGCCCATGAAAAACGCCAAAATCAGCAAAATGAAAAGCCCTCGTTCAGGATCAACTGCAAAGCTATGCACCGACGTGATGATGCCAGAGCGCACAATGAACGTGCCCATCAGCGAAAAGCCAAAGGCCAAAATCGCCAAGAAAATCGTCCAAGCCTTTAGGCTTTCACGCTTTTCCACCACAATGGCCGAATGCAGCAGGGCAGCCCCAATCAGCCACGGCATAAAGCTGGCGTTTTCCACAGGGTCCCAAAACCAAAACCCGCCCCAGCCCAATTCATAGTAGGCCCACCAACTGCCCATGGCTATGCCGATGGTCAGAAATACCCATGCCGCCAGCGTCCAAGGCCGCACCCAGCGCCCCCATGCGGCATCAACGCGCCCTTCCAAAAGGGCGGCGATGGCGAAGGAAAAGCTCATCGAAAGACCGACATAGCCAAGGTACAAAAACGGCGGATGAAAGGCGAGGCCAGGGTCTTGCAGCAGCGGATTCAGATCGCCCCCGTTCATCGGCGGCGAGGCAAGCCGTAAAAACGGGTTCGAGGTGAACAGCATGAACGCGATAAACGCCACGCCGATACTGCCCTGCACCGCCAATACCCGCGCGCGCAGCGTGGAGGGCAGATTGCCGCCCCAAATTGCCGCCGCAGCCCCAAAAATGGCCAAGCATAGCGCCCACAGCAGAAGCGATCCTTCGTGATTGCCCCAAACACCCGATATTTTATAGAGCAAAGGCTTGGCCGTGTGCGAATTCTCCACCACCAATTTCAGAGAAAAGTCAGATGTGACAAAGCCGTAGGTCAGTGCCGCGAAGGACAGCGCGATCAGCCCCGCTTGCGCCAATGCAGCAGGCCCCGCCACGGCCATCATCCGCCCGTCGCGGGTATAGGCCCCCCACAGCGGCAGGATCGTTTGCACTATTGCCACCATAAAGGCCAAAATCAGCGCGAAATGCCCAAGCTCGATAATCATGCGCGGCTCCCTTTTGGGTTATCATAAGGCAGGGCAGCGCAGATGCAAATGGGCGCAGCTCACTTTCATGTGCGACATAAGGGGGATGTGCGACATAAGGGGGGCTTTGCCCCCTTGCCGCTTTGGCAAAGGGCCAAAGCGGCCTACCCCCAAGGTATTTGAACCAATGTGAAAGGGTGGGCGGGTTTATGCCCCGCGCGACAGTGCAGCAACACCCGTGCGGGCAATCTCGATAAGGCCCAAGGGGCGCATCAAATCGGCAAAGGCGTCGATTTTTACGGGTGTGCCCGTCATTTCAAACACAAAAGATTCCAGTGTTGAATCAACCACATTGGCGCGGAAAATTTCCGCCAAACGCAGCGCTTCGATCCGCGCCTCGCCGTGGCCTGCGACCTTGAGCAGTGCCAGTTCGCGTTGCACCGATGGGCCTTCCACGGTTAGATCATGCACTTCGTGCACGGGAACCATGCGTTCCAGCAGCGATTTGATATGTTCAATCACCTGCGGCGTGCCTGTGGTCACAATCGTGATGCGCGACCGGTGGCTGGCATGATCGGTTTCGGCCACAGTCAGGCTTTCGATATTATAGCCGCGCCCCGAAAACAGCCCAATCACCCGCGCCAAAACGCCACTTTCATTATCGACCACCACGGCCAAGGTGTGGCTTTCAATCACGGGCGTGTTCGGATCGCGCAACTCATAGGCCGAATGGCTGGTAGAGCCTTTTTTGATATTGAGGGCTGACATGTCTTTACCTTTTATAATAGGAGATTGGCGGGGCGCTTACACCAGCACCGCGCCTTTGGCCCCGATGACACCCTGTGTATCGGCATCCCCCAGCAGCATTTCGTTATGTGGCTTGCCCGATGGAATCATGGGGAAGCAGTTTTCATGCTTTTCCACACGGCAATCAAAAATCACGGGGCCGTCATAGCGGAGCATCTGCATAATCGCATCATCCAGATCCTTGGGGTCGGTGCATTGAATGCCCTTGCAGCCAAACGCCTCGGCCAGTTTGACAAAATCGGGCAGGCTTTCCGACCAGCTTTGCGAATACCGCTCGCCATGAAGCAGTTCCTGCCACTGGCGCACCATGCCAAGGCGTTCGTTGTTCAAGATGAACTGTTTGACGGGCGTGCGGAATTGCATCGCCGTGCCCATTTCTTGCATATTCATCAGCCACGATGCCTCGCCCGCCACGTTAATGACCAGCGATTTGGGATGGGCGATTTGCACACCAATGGATGCGGGCAGGCCGTAACCCATTGTGCCCAAACCGCCCGATGTCATCCAGCGGTTGGGGTCTTCAAAGCCCAGAAACTGCGCTGCCCACATCTGATGCTGGCCAACTTCGGTGGTGATATAGCGATCCATACCCTTGGTCAGCGCTTCTAGCCGTTCCAGCGCATACTGCGGTTTGATGACGGTGGTCGAATTCTTATAGGTCAGGCATTTGACTGCGCGCCATTCATTGATCTGCGCCCACCATTTGGCCAGACCTTCCTTATTCACCTTTGATCCACGCGCGCGCCATTGGCGCAGCGCTTCGGCCAACACTTCGGCCACATCGCCTATGATACCCACATCGGTGCGGATCACTTTGTTGATGGACGACGGGTCAATATCGACATGCACTTTCTTCGATTTGGGGCTGAAATCAGGGATGCGGCCCGTGATGCGGTCGTCAAAGCGCGCGCCGATGTTCAGCATCAGATCGCAGCCATGCATGGACAAATTGGCCTCATACAGCCCGTGCATGCCCAGCATGCCCAGCCAGTTCTGCCCAGAGGCTGGATAGCTGCCAAGGCCCATCAGGGTAGAGGTGATGGGAAAGCCCGTTTCGGCGACAAATTCGCGCAAAAGTTGGCTCGCGCGGGGGCCAGAGTTAATTACCCCGCCGCCCGTGTAGAACAGCGGGCGCTCGGCGGTTTCCATCATCTCGACCATGCGGGCGATTTGGGCAGTATCCCCCGTTGTGCGCGGCTGGTAATGCGCGGTGCGGGCGGCGGGCATTTCGGTGTAATCGGCGGTAGCAAACTGCACGTCTTTGGGAATATCAACCAGCACAGGGCCGGGGCGGCCCGATTTAGCCACATGGAAGGCCTGGTGCATGACTTCGGACAATTTCGCCGTGTCTTTGACCAGCCAGTTATGTTTGGTGCAAGGGCGGGTGATGCCCACAGTGTCAGCCTCTTGGAAACCGTCGGTGCCAATCATAAAAGTTGGCACTTGGCCCGATAGAACCACCAAGGGAATGCTGTCGAGCAGCGCGTCGGTCAGTCCCGTGACGGCATTTGTAGCGCCAGGGCCAGAGGTGACCAGCGCCACGCCAACCTTACCGGTTGATCGCGCATAGCCTTCGGCCATGTGGATTGCGCCCTGTTCGTGGCGCACCAAAATATGGCGGATGTCATTTTGCTGGAAAATCGCATCATAGATCGGCAGCACTGCGCCGCCCGGATAGCCAAAGACCACCTCGACGCCCTGATCCTTTAGCGCCTGAACCACCATTTCCGCGCCCGTCATTTGCCGTGCCATGAGTGCTGCCCACCTTTGCCGTTACTCCGCGCGGCCCTTGCCAGCGCTGGCGGAAACTAGGGGGCGGGGTGAGGGGCGTCAACCCGCAAAATGCATTTTTAATGTCGCGAAGGTGCGATTTTTTGAACTTTTATTACGCATCGCGACATTCTTGCGCAACTTTCGAAATTAAACTTGATTTGGGATGTGCGCCGCTGGTTCTATCAAATCCCAGCGGTTGCCCCACGGGTCGCGCCAAACCGCCACGCGGCCATAGGGTTCATCGCGCGGGGTCTCCTCGAACTGCCCGCCTGCATCCGTAATGCGCGCGGCGTCGCGGGCGAAGTCGGCAGTCTGCAAAAACAGCCAAACTCGGCCTGCGCCCTGTGCGCCAATGGCGGCACTTTGGGCGGCGTCGCTGGGCTGCGCCAGTACAAAGGCCGCGCCACCGCCTGCGGGCTGGACGGTGACCCAGCGCTTGTGCCCCTGGTCAATGTCGGCAGTCAGATCAAAGCCGATGGCAGTGAAAAATGAAATGGCGGCATCGTAATTTGGAATGATAAGCGCAAGCGCTCCCAAACTTGGGCCAGCGGCGTCTTTGCGCGGGCCTTTTTTGCGTGGGCCTTCGTTCATTCGGGCAAGTTTAGCGGCACTGGCAAATGAATGCGGGCAACCTGTTCAGAAATGGGATCGACCGCCAGCGGATGCAACGCCGAGACATGTTCAGCCGGATCGCCGATGGCCTGCCAGCGGCCGCCCTTGAACACTTCTAGCGCAGAAAACGCGGCCTTATAGCCCATTTTGCGGCTGCCGGGCACCCAATAGCCAAGATAGACGTAAGGAAGACCCGCCTCGCGGGCAAGGGCGACATGGTCTAAAATAGCGTAAGTGCCCAGCGACAGGCGATCAAGGTCTGGGTCGTAAAAGCTGTAGACCATCGAGAGCCCGTCATCAAACACATCGGTCAGGGTGACGGCGATCAGGTCAGCTTCGCCGCCCTTACGCGGCAAAGAATATTGGATAACGCGCGTGCGGATCGGCGTTTCTTCGATCATTGCGGCAAATTCAAAGGCGTCCATATCGGCCATGCCGCCATCGGCGTGCCGCGCATCCAGATAGCGTCGGAACAGATCATACTGTTCTTCCGTGGCCCACGCAGAAGTGGCTTGGCGGCGGATATCTGCCCCGCGCGCCAGAACTTTGCGCTGGCTGCGACTTGGTTGAAAATCGGCCACACGAACACGGGCGGATAGGCAGGCAGAACATTCCGCGCAGGATGGGCGGTAAACCACGTTTTGGCTACGACGAAAGCCTTGTTTCGACAGGCTGTCATTTAGACGCTCGGCACCCTCGCCTTGCAAGGATGTAAATAATTTACGCTCCATCCGCCCTTCAAGATAAGGGCAGGGCTGGGGCGCAGTTACATAAAACTGCGGCGCGATGGGCAGGGTATGACGCATTGGCGGGGACGCTATCCGATAGGTTAGGTAAGCCTAGCAACTGTGAATGGACGCGCCAAGCGCAGATTTGTGTATTTTAGGCAAAAGGTTGTAAAAAGGTAAATAAAACAGCGTCAAGCCGCGCTAGAGGCTGCAAAATTGAGTTGTTATGGCCGATGTCGCCTGCTGATGCCTCGGCTTCTGTGACAAATTCTACGCCATTAGCAACTTTTATGCCCCAGGCTGGGATCAGCGATTTGATATCTTGCGCCGATTGGGCCGAGCCTTTGGCAAGCCCGCGCACCGAGGATGCGATTACCGCAAAGACAAACCCTTCGGCCCCCGCATGGGTGGCTTCGACGCCTGCGTTCAACGCCAAAAGTTGAGTTTGCAAAGCGATATCTTCGATCACGTCAACGATTTGCTCGATTTGCTGGGACACTGATTTAATCGCCTCAATCTCCGAAACAAATTTTGACATTGTCGCGCCCATCGCCCCGGCCTTGTCCGAAGCAAGGCTGGCAAGACTGTCAAGTTTGGTCGCGTCCGATTGCGAACTGATGATGTTGTGGGTCAGTTCCTCCAGCGCGGCGGCAGCAGTCTGCAGCGTCATGCCTTAGGTTTGGGCGCGTGGCGATAGGTCTTTCGTCGCCACCCTGATGCCGCGCGCGCCAGAAAGGATGCTGATTGCGGTTTCTATCACGCGGGTAACCAATGCGCCCAGTGCGACGGTGGCTGCGGTAAAATCATCGGCAATTCCCTGATATTTTGGGTCGAACTGGTCTGCAATGCGCACCGACAAATCACCTGCGGTAAGTTTTGTAAGCCCAACAGATAACCAGCGTAACAAACGTTTCGGTGATATGCGCGATTTCTTGCCATGCTTGATGCGGGCGGTGCAGCATAGCATCGACATAATCAATTTCAGTTTTGGCTAATGTGCGGCAATGCAATGTGGCCACAGCGTAAAGGCTACGCGCCCTGCCGCCATATGCCCGAATGATAAAGGCTTGGTATTGCAGATCGCTTAGCAATATGGCCGCGGCAGATGTGACGGAATTTGGCGTCACCATATTTGTTGACATGTTCTTCATATCGATGATTTTTGCTTTGGTGTCGTCAATGGCTTTGGATGTTTCGGTGGGATCGCGGTTTTCTAGGGGCCGTTTTAGCAACCCATCAATCGTGCTGCAAAATTGGGCGATTTCCGCAAGCTGCTTGTCGCTGTCGCCCGCAAGCTGTGCCTGCATCGGGAAATCGTATGCCTCGGTCAGCTTGTAACGGCTTTGGTCAAAAAGGGCATTGGTATTTTCGATTTTCTTATGGCGCAGCGCGGCAATGTCATCCACCCCAGTCATGGAAGACGCCAGCAAAACTTGGTCACGGCTGCGTTCGACACTCAGCGAGGTCAGCGCGGCAAACCATTGGCCACGTGTTTCCACCAACTTACCAATTTGGCCAACATCTTATAATTTTGCGCAGACAGATAAGTTGCAAGGCCAAATGAGACCGTTACAACAATCGCAATCCAACCCGAAGTTAGCTTCAATAAAGTGGAAATTTTTATGGCGGCCTCAAAGCGAACGGCCCTACCTTGGCACACCGCGCAAGGGTCTTAAAATTTCGTTAAGGCGGCCCCATCCACTCGCCTGATGTAAACCGCGCTAGACTGGCGCCCGTGATACGCGCCAAGTCTTGCGGGGCTATCGCGAAGATGTGGTTTGGCGTGCCTGCGGCTGCCCAAACTATCTGAAACTGCAGCAAATTTTCGTCCATCCACAGGGGCAGGGGGGTAAGATGGCCCAGTGGCGAGACACCGCCAATCGCAAAACCCGTCACCGCGCGCACTGTGTTTGCATCGGCGCGGCCCAATGGCTCGCCCGCAAGCAATGATGCCGCAGCCCCATCTACCATGCTGCCGCCCGCCGTTAAAAATAGGTAAAGTTTTCCAGATAAGCCCGCAAAGATGATCGATTTCACAATCTGGTCTAATGCGCAGCCTGCCGCATCGGCGGCCTCGCGGGCGGTGCGGGTTTGGCTGGGCATTTCCAACGGAAGGCTGTCAATTCCCACCGCTTTCAGGGCGGCGGTGACGCGGGCCAGACTTTTGCTCATGTTCTTCCTTTGCTTGACCTTTGGGCGCGGCGGCATCACTTTGGGTTTATGTCCGCATTTGCCACCCGTATCACACGCTGCCCCATTCCCTTTGACGCTGCAATAGGGGGCGAGGCGGCGCTGCCATTTGCGGATCTGCCCGCGCCTGTCGTTGTTTTGATTGCAGGGGCCGCAGGATGCAGCCCCTATATCAAAGACCTGCTGCGAAGGCAGGGTGACTGGCTGCACAGCGCGCTGCAGGGTGATCCACAGGCTGCGTTAGATGCCGTGCTATCTGCGGTTGAAACTGCGACATTGCCCAGCCTTGCCATAGACTTGCGCATTGCCAAGGCGCGCGTGGCGCTGCTGGCGGCGCTGGCCGATTTGGGCGGGGTTTGGGATACGATGACTGTCACCCGCGCCCTGACAGTTTTTGCTGATTGCGCCGTGCAGCGCTGCGTCACGCTTTTGGTCGGCGATGAAATTCGGCGCGGAAAGTTGCCCCTTGCCACACCCGATGATGCGGCTTTGGGCGCGGGGCTGGTGGTGCTGGCCATGGGCAAAATGGGCGCTTATGAGTTGAACTATTCCTCTGACATTGATCTGATTTGCCTGTTCGATCAAGATCGATATGGGGCGGATGCCTTCGAGGCGCGCACTGTCTTTGTTCGTGTTGTGCGGCGCATGAGTGCGCTTTTGCAAGAAATTACCGAAGATGGCTATGTCTTTCGCGTTGATCTGCGCCTGCGTCCCGATGCCGCTGTAACCCCCGTTTGCCTGTCGATGGCGGCAGCCGAGGCCTATTACGAGGCCGAGGGCCGCACGTGGGAGCGCGCGGCCTATATCAAAGCCCGCCCTTGCGCTGGCGATATTGCCTCAGGATTGCGGTTTTTGGCGGGCCTTACCCCGTTTGTGTGGCGCAAGCACTTGGACTTTGCAGCCATCCAAGACGCACATGATATGCGCCTGCGTATTCGCAGACATCGCGGTTTGAACGGGCCTTTGCGGCTGGAAGGGCATAACATAAAGCTTGGCGCGGGAGGTATCCGCGAGATCGAGTTCTATGCCCAGACCCGCCAATTGATTGCGGGCGGGCGCGATGCCAGTTTGCGCGACCGAACCACTTTGGGCGCGCTGGCGGCGCTGGCGGCCAAAGGCTGGACAAGCGACGCTGATGCGGCGGCCCTGTCGCGGCTGTACCTTGCCCACCGCGACATCGAACATCGCATCCAGATGGTGCAAGACGAGCAAACCCATGATGTACCCACCTCGCCCGATGGTATCGCGCGGCTGGCGGCATTTAACGGCCAAGCCGAAGCTGATTTTCGCCGTGAGCTGCTGGCGCGTCTGGCCGAAACTGACCGATTGACCGATGAATTTTTTAACCCTGCCGCGTCAGGGCAAGCCGCCCCTGCAACAGCCGTGCAACCCCAGAATCTGCCGCCCGAATTTGCCGCCATAATAGCAGGCTGGCGGGCCTATCCCGCGCTGCGATCCCCGCGCGCGCAAAGTATTTTCCAGCGCCTGCTGCCCAAACTGGAAACGCGCCTTATCAGGGCCGATCACCCCGCCGAGGCGCTGATGGCGCTAGACGGGTTCTTGGCGGGGCTTCCTGCGGGTGTGCAGATTTTCAGCTTGTTCGATGCCAATCCTGCACTGGTGGATTTAATTATTGATATCGCGGCGACCGCCCCCAGTTTGGCACTGTATCTGTCGCGGCACTCTTCTGTGCTGGACGGAGTTATCGGCGGCGCGTTTTGGGCACCGTGGCCCGATGCTGCGGCGCTTACGGGCGCGCTTGCAAGCCTGTTGGAAACAGCCCCTGACTACGAAGCGCGGCTTGATGGCGCGCGTATTTGGCAAAAAGAATGGCATTTCCGCATTGGCGTGCATCTTTTGCGGGGGTTGATTTCGGCAGATGATGCGGGCGGGCAATATGCCGCCCTTGGGGGGGCAGTCATTGCGGCGCTGTGGCCCATTGTGGCGCAAGATTTCGCCCGCCGCCATGGGCCAGCCCCTGGGCGCGGGGCGGCGGTTGTGGGCATGGGCAGCCTTGGCGCTGGGCGGCTGAATGCGGCGTCGGATTTAGACATCATTCTAATATATGATGCGCAGGGCGAGGAGTTCTCGAACGGCCCCCGCCCTCTGCCGACACGTCAATACTTTGCTCGACTGACGCAAAGCTTTGTAACCGCATTGTCGGCGCAAACCTCCAAAGGGCGGCTTTATGAGGTTGACGTGCGGCTAAGGCCGTCGGGCCGCAAGGGGCCAGTAGCCACCTCGCTTGCCTCATTTGGCAGTTATCAACGCGACGAAGCATGGACGTGGGAGCATCTTGCCCTGACCCGTGCCTGCGCGATGGTTGGTGATACTGGTCTTGCGCGCGATATCGAAACGTTGCGCTGCGCCATTATCACTGAAAAGGGCAAAGCGGCCGCCCTGCGCGCGGATGTTGCCGAAATGCGCACGCGCCTTGCCGCTGCGCAAACGGGGCCAGTGTCTGATTGGGAGGCTAAGGCAGGCGCGGGCCGCTTGATGGATATTGAACTGTGCGCGCAGTCGCTGGCCCTTCTGGCCGCCAGCCCCGCCCGGTCCGTGCCCGATCAGATTAAAGCGGGGGTTTTGGCGGGCCATATGCCGCAAACAGACGCGCAGATATTGCTTGATGGCTATAACGTCTTATGGCGTGTGCAATGCGGATTGCGGTTGCTGGGCGATGGCGCTGCCCCCGCCCAATTTGGCGCAGGAGGACGCGCTTTTGTTGCGGCTGTGGCAGGGTTGGCCGAGGCGGACATGGGTGCGGGTTTGGGCGATGCGGCGGCGCGATGCGCCAAAATTATTTCTGCGTTTTTGGGCGCAGCAGTTATGGACGGGAAGGCAAACTAACATGACAGATATGCGCCCGGCCAACGTGATCGCCGCCGATCCTAAGGGGCTAATCCGCGAATCCTATGCAATTGACGGCATCACGATGGACGAATGCCGATCAATCCTGATTGATTGGGCTTTGTCTTTGCCCTTGGGGGCGGATACAATAGCTGCCACGCAGCATCTGCTGGCCCATCATGGCGCGGGACGGGGCGATCACCCAATGACCCAGCTTTTGACCCTTGCACTGACCCAAGGCAGCAGTCCAACGCGGCGCGGCGGTCGCGCTGGGCGCATCGCAGGTGGCTGAGATTTTGCTGTGCCGACACGGCTTGCTTTATTTAGCGTCATAGGCCGCTAAGGAACCCAGTCGGTGGGGCCATCAGTTTGAGGATGGTTCAAGACCGAATTTTTGGCGATTTTGTCACAGGTGAAAGCCCCCTATGCCGCCCATGGCTGTGCGGCCTTGCGCTTGACGTTGCAGACTGCGCCCTTGGACTATAACCCCAACTGCGCTTATCGCGCCGCTCGCGGCAAGGCTGCTGCTTCGCGCGCAAGGGTTTCCACGGCAGCCCAATCGCCGCGCACCATTGCATCTTTGGGCGCAATCCAAGACCCGCCCACACATAGGATATTCTTCAAGCCCAGATAATCTGGCGCGATTTTCAGGCTGATCCCACCTGTGGGGCAGAAGGACACTTGCGGAATGGGCGAGCCGATGGATTTCAGATAAGCCGCCCCGCCTGCTTGCTCGGCAGGAAAGAACTTTTGCACGCTGTAACCGCGTTCCAGCAGGGCCATAATCTCGGATGCAGTCGCCCCTCCTGGCAGCAGCGCCAGCCCCTCATCCTCGCAGGCAGCAATCAGCCGGTCGGTGGCCCCAGGGGATACCCCAAATTTCGCCCCCGCCGCCACTGCCGCCTTAACATCCGAAGGGGTCAGCAAGGTGCCCGCCCCAACAATGCCGCCCTCAATTTCGGCCATCATGCGAATGGCATCCAGTGCGCAGGACGTGCGCAGCGTCACTTCTAGCGCGGGCAAGCCGCCTGCCACCAGCGCGCGCGCCAAGGGCGCGGCATGGGCCAGATCGTCGATCACCAGAACGGGCACCACAGGGGCCAATTGGCAGATCGCGCGGGCGGCTTTGGATTGGTCGGCTGGGGTCATGATGATCTCCTAGTCCCGTGCGGGGCGGTTGTTGAAAGGTGCCTGCGGCGCGGATATTTATGCCTATGTGAAAGGGGTTTCATACAGGTATAAATATCCCCCGCGCGGAGCGCAAAGTGTTTAGGCGCGCGGAGCGCAAAGTGTTTAGGCGCGCGGAGCGCAAAGGGTTAAACCACGACCCCCGCGCCTGTCTCGGACGTGCCCACATTGCGGCGAAATACTTCGAACAGTTCGCGTCCAATGCCGTGCTGGTTCGCAGATAGATCGGCCACGACCGCCTCTCGCGCTGCGAAATCTGCGGCAGTGGTGGACAGCGTTCCCGCCTCCGCATCCAGCCGCACGATATCGCCGTCGCGCAGACGGGCAAGCGGCCCGCCTAAACTTGCCTCGGGCGAGACGTGGATGGCAGAGGGAACTTTGCCAGATGCCCCCGACATGCGTCCATCGGTTACAAAAGCCACCTTGTGCCCACGATCTTGCAAAATGGTCAGAACGGGGGTGAGTGAGTGCAATTCGGGCATGCCATTTGCCTGCGGGCCTTGGAACCGCAGCACGATCACAACATCGGATGTAAATTCGCCCGCCTTAAAGGCGGCTTTCACCGCCTCTTGGCTGTGGAATATGCGGGCAGGGGCCTGAATAACATGGCGCTCTGGTGCGACGGCGGATACTTTGATCACACCGCGCCCCAGATTGCCAACCAATTGGCGCAGCCCGCCAGTGGGCTGGAACGGATCCGATGCAGGGCGCAGGATTTTGTCGTTCAGGCTTTGGGCAGGGCCATTGACCCACGTCAGAGAGCCGTCCAAGAGTTTGGGTTCATTGCGATAGGCGCCCAGCCCATCCCCCGCCACGGTTTTGGCATCAGGGTGCAAAAGACCAGCATCCAAAAGCTGGCCAATCATATAGGGCAGTCCGCCCGCCGCATGGAAATGGTTTACGTCCGCTATCCCATTTGGATAGACCTTAGCCATCAGCGGCACGGCGGCAGAAATATCATCAAAATCCTGCAGATCCAGCAAAACGCCCGATGCGCGGGCCATTGCGGGCAAATGCAGCACGAGGTTGGTTGACCCGCCCGTGGCCATCAGACCAACAAGGCCGTTAACATAGGCGCGCTCGTCCAAAATTTCGCCCGCGGGGCGGAAATCATTGCCCAACGCGGTGATTTGGGCCGCCTTTTCCACCGCCGCAGTAGTCAGCGCATCGCGCAGCGGCGTGTTTGGGTTGACAAAAGACGCACCTGGCAAATGCAGGCCCATAAACTCCATCAGCATTTGGTTGGTGTTGGCCGTGCCATAGAATGTGCAAGTGCCCGCGCCGTGATAGCTGGCCATTTCTGCCGCCATCAGCGCATCGCGCCCCACCTCGCCAGTGGCATAGGCGTTGCGCACGCGCGATTTCTCGTCATTAGGTAGGCCCGATGTCATCGGGCCAGCGGGCACGAAAACCGCCGGTATATGACCAAAGGTGGCGGCTGCAATAATCAGACCCGGGACGATCTTGTCGCAAACACCCAAATATAACGCGGCGTCAAAGCAGTTGTGCGACAGGCCCACGCCTGCGGCCAGCGCAATCACATCGCGCGAAAACAGCGACAATTCCATCCCCGGTTGGCCCTGCGTCACCCCATCGCACATGGCCGGTACGCCGCCCGCGACCTGCACCGTAACGCCTGCCGCTGCCGCCGCTTTGCGGATGAGATCGGGATAGGTCTCAAACGGGCGATGCGCCGACAGCATATCATTATAGGCGGTGATGATGCCCAAATTTGCCACACGGCCAGCGGCAAGCGTGTCTTTCTGCCCCTCCATCGCGGCATAGGCATGGGCCTGATTGCCGCAAGACAGATGCGCACGCACGGGCCCGTTGCCCGCCGCCCCGCGCAAGCGCGCAAGATAGACAGCCCGCGCTGTTTCGCTGCGGACACGGATACGGTCTGTCACGCGGTCAATGGCAGAATGAAGCTGGCTCATGGGGGAATCCTTTGTGTCCACTCAATATATCATCACTTGTTAGCGCTAACAACCCCGCGCGCGACGCGAAAACCCGCGGCGATTTGCCACAATTTTCGCAAAATTGTCCCATTTTCGCGGCAGTTCTGGCCCATACTGGCCACAGTCGCGCGCTATCCCATTAGCATAATCTTGAACTTAGGAGGTGCGGAATGCGCAGCTTTCGCTTTACTGTAATCGCCTTGGCCACCCTTGGACTTTCGGGCTGCATAATGTCTGATCCGCCTTCGCGCGGGGGGCTTGGCGCGCCGTCATTGGTCACGCAGCAACCCAGCGGCTATAACGTCACGAGGGTCAATGTGCTGGTGCCGCGCAGTTTGGTTGTGTCGGAGGATAATTCATACAAACCCGCCGCCGATATCGTTTGGCACGGCGAAGCTGCGGGCAACCGCTTTGCCCAAGTGGAAAAACTGACGCGCGATGGCATCACAGCGGGTGCAGGCGCGTTTCGCGCTGGCCGCGCGGTGACAGTAGATGTGCAGGTTGTGCGCTTTCACGCACTTACCCAGAAAACGCGCGACAGTTTTGGCGGCAAACACGAACTGATCTATGCCCTTATCTTGCGCGATTCTGCCACGGGCGAGGTATTGTTGCTTGAGCCCCGCGTCAAAGCCACTGTGCGCGCAGCGGGCGGTGCGGCAGCGCAGGCCGAAGAGGCCGTGGGGCGCACGCAGGCAGTTGTAATTCGAGAAGCGTTTGCCGTGTCGATTCAAAAGGAACTTGGTCGCCGAACTGTTCGTGATGGGCTACGGGCTGCCGTTGCCCGCGCCGCGCAAAGCCCCAGTGGCGCGCCACTGAATTGAAGCGCCGCTGATTTAGTGCGGCAACCGCCGCGCGCATTGCCCTCTTTTCATAAGGCTACAATGCGATTATGCAGCGGGGATGAATGATCAAATCTCCCCCCCCGATGACGATATGGATGGCTCCGCCCCAGCAGGGCTTGCGCGCGTGCGGCTAAAACCAAAGGCCGAGGCGCGGGCCATTCGCCATGGCTTTCCATGGGTTTACGCCGATGAGGTGGTCACCGACCGCCGCACGATGGCCATTCCTTCGGGCGCATTCGCCGTGCTGGAAGATGCCGAACGCCGCCCGATGGGGCTGGTGACAGTCAATACCAAATCCAAAATCATTGCACGTATGATCGATCGCGACCCCGATGCGGTGATTGATACGGCCTGGTTTGCCGCCAAAATCGCCCGCGCGCTAGATCTGCGCGCGCGGCTTTACGATCTGCCATTCTACCGCTTGATCCATGCCGAATCCGATGGCCTGCCTGGCGTGATCATCGACCGCTTTGGCGAAGTTGCGGTGATCCAGCCCAATGCCGCGTGGGCTGAGGTGCATCTGGAAGCGCTGGTTGATGCGCTGATGCAGGTCACGGGGATCAAAACCGTGGTCAAAAACGGATCAGGCCGCGCGCGCGGGCTGGAAGGTTTGCCCGAGGAAACCGCGATTATGCGCGGCGCGCTGGCAGGCCCCATAGCCGTGCCAATGAACGGGGCAACCTATTTGGCCGATTTAACCCACGGGCAAAAAACGGGTCTGTTCTTCGACCAGCGCCCCAACCACGCCTTTGCGGCGCGGCTGGCAAAAGGCGCACGCGTGCTGGATGTGTTCAGCCATGTGGGTGGGTTTGGGCTTGCGGCACTTGCAAATGGGGCCGATAGTGCGCTTTGCGTCGATGGATCTGCGGCAGCACTAGAGCTTGCCATGCAAGGCGCGCGTGCCAGCGGGCTGGACGCGCGGCTTACCACGCGCCAAGGCGATGCCTTTGATGTGCTGGAATCTTTGGGTGCGGCGGGGGAAACCTTTGATCTGGTGATCTGCGACCCCCCAGCATTTGCGCCTGCCAAACCCGCGCTTGAGGCGGGGCTGCGCGCCTATGAACGTCTTGCCCGCCTTGCTGCGCCACTGGTGGCAAAAGGCGGTTATCTGGTGCTGTGTTCGTGCAGCCATGCCGCCGACATTATGGCGTTTCGCAATGCTTCTGCGCGCGGCATTGGGCGCGGCGGGAGGCGCGGGCAACTTCTGCACACAGGCTATGCTGGGCCAGACCACCCTATGTTGCCACAACTTGCCGAAAGCGCATATCTTAAGGCGCTGTTCTTTCGCCTTGATGGTTAAAATAGGTATTTGTATCAGTATGAAAGCCCGCGAAATCACCTTTCATACTGACCCAAATACCTCCCGCGCGGAGCGCATAATTCAATGATCCGTGCCGTTTTGGATGCCTGCGTTCTATATCCGCCCGTGCTGCGCAGCCTGCTGCTGGGTGCAGATCGTGCGGGGCTTTACCGCGCACAGTGGTCAGATCGCATCATCGAGGAATGGCTGCGCGCCACGCGCAAACTGGGCCCCGTCGCCGAGGCAGAGGCGCGGCTGGAGGCGGCGCTGGTGGCCAGCGCGCATCCAAATGCCAAGCTGCTCGCCGCCCCCCATATCGAAGCGCGATTGATCTTGCCGGACGAGAATGACCGCCATGTGCTGGCCGTGGCCATTGCAGGCTCATCTGATGCCATTATCACCCTGAACGCCGCCGATTTCCCGCGCGGTGTGCTTTCAGGCGAGGGGCTTGCGCGGCGCGATCCTGATGGTTTTTTATGGGAGATATTCAGCCATCACCCCGAAGCTATGCGCAATGTGGTGCGCGCGGTTCAAGCCCGCGCCGAATCCATGGCAGGAGCGGCGGTTTCGCCCAAAGCGCTGCTCAAGCGTGCGGGATGCCCACGGCTTGCCAAGGCGATGGGGCTTTAGCCCGTAACCGCCGCCCAGCGCGCCTCGGCCGCCCTGATAGCTTCTATGCGTTTTTCGGTTTTGGGGTGGGATGCCATCCATTCGGGCGGGCGCGCGCCGCCGCCCGTCAGGCCCTCAAGCCGTTGAAACAGGCTGATCTGCGGCGCAGTGCCATAGCCCGATTTGATCATCAGGGCGGCGGCAAATGCGTCCGCCTCAAACTCGTCGCGCTGCGACAGGCGCGCCATCAGCGCGGTCGACAAAGCGCGGGCAATCCAAATGCCGATTACGGGCAAAAAGCGGCCTAGAACCGCAGATAGCATCACGAAAACAGCATTTTGCCCCGTAAAATCAATCATTCGCCGTCGCATATGGCCAAGGCTGACATGACCCAATTCATGCGCCACAACAGCGGCAAGTTCGGGGGCGGTGACGCGCCCCTTGCGAAAAGCATCGACAAAGCCTTGGGTCAGGTAAATCTGCCCGTCAGGTGCTGCCAGCCCGTTGATTGCGGGAATATTATAGACATTGACGCGGATGTGCGGCTGCCCCAACGCGGCAGCGATTGGGGCCAGTGCGGCCATCAGGCTTGGCTCGGCTAGGGGTTTGGACTGCGCGGCCAGCATCGATTTTGTGCGCCAGACAGAAAACTGCAGCATCAGCAGCGCATAGACGACGGGCAATAGGAAGGGGATAAGTTTCAGCATCAGCTAGATATGGGGCGGGCTGCGTCCTTTGCCAAGGCCTAGGGCTGTTTTACTGGGCCTGTCCACGCCAAACATCGCACGCTGGCGCGCCAATTATTTCAACGCCTTCATCCCGCGCGCCAGACCGTCCAGCGTCGAGGGCACCATGTGCCCGCCAACTGCCTGAGCAATCAATTGGGTAGAATGGGCATAGGCCCATGCAGGCTGGGGCGCGGGGTTGATCCACAAATGGCGCGGCCAAGCAGCGGTGGCGCGGGCCAGCCAGACTGCGCCTACCTCGGAGTTGTGATGTTCCACCGCGCCGCCTGGCTGCAAAATTTCATAAGGTGACATCGCCGCATCGCCGATAAAGATGGCGCGGTGATCTGGGCCAAATTGCTGCAAAATATCGGCGGTGTTGACTGCCTCGTGCCAACGCCGCGCAGGATCGCGCCATAGTTTTTCATAAAGGCAATTGTGAAAGTAGAACGTGTTCAGGCTGCGAAATTCAGATTTTGCCGCCGAAAACAGTTGCTCCATCACAGCGATATGGGCATCCATCGATCCGCCAATATCTAGAAAAAGCAGCACTTTAACCCCGTTGCGGCGGGTGGGGCGCATTTGCACATCCAGCATGCCCTGCGCGGCAGTGGCGGCGATGGTGGCGGGCAGATCAAATTCTTCTGCCCCCGTGCGCGCCCATTGGCGCAACCCCCGCAGCGCCAATTTGATCGAACGAATTCCGATGGTGGTATCGCCCGCCAGCGCGCGATATTCGCGCTGATCCCAGACCTTCACCGCGCGGTGCTGGCGGTTCGCATCCTGCCCGATGCGAATGCCTTCGGGGTTATAGCCATAGGCCCCAAAGGGTGAAGTGCCTGCCGTGCCGATCCATTTATTGCCGCCTTGGTGGCGCGCCGATTGCTCGGCAAGACGCAAGCGCAAAGAAGCCATCAGCGCCTCTAGCCCGCCCAAGGCTTTGATCTTTTCGCGCTCATCTGCGCTCAGATGCCCCTCGGCCAGTTTGGTCAGCCATTCTTTAGGAATGTCGAGGGCGCGGATAACGGCATCTGCGCTGATCGCCTCGGCCCCCGCAAAGGCGGTAGCAAAGGCGCGGTCGAAGGCATCAAAATGTCGCTCGTCCTTGATGAGCGTCAGGCGGGCAAGCAGGTAGAACTCATCCACGTCATTGGTCGCCAGACACGCCTGCACGGCGCGCAATAAGGTCAGATATTCCAGCAGCGACACAGGAACCCTTAGATCACGCAAGGCGGTGATAAGGGGCGCGAACATACGGGCTGCTTACACCGAAAGGCGGTGCACGATGATGGTGGCAAATACGCCCAGCAGAGCGCCGATCAGGGCAAAGGCCGCGCCGTAATGCAGACTATCGCTGCGCTTACCGCCAAGTTGCAGCGCCCGCAGCGGCCCCAAAATTGCACCCAACACGATACCCGAAATGACCAGCACTTTCGCCCCCTTTGTGCGGGCGGCCGAGCCACCTTCGCGCTATCCTTTGCGGCCGCGTGCGCCCAAGTTGGCAATTTCTGATTGCCGTGCGCGCATCTGGCCTTCTGAGCCAAAGCCATAACTTGCCCAGGATAAAGAGTCGATACGCAGCGCCGATGCTGCGGCGCGATGACCAGCATTTTCCAAGGCTTCGGCCTTGATAAGCATCAAGGTCGCCAGCAAGGACGCGTTCTCGGCGCGTTGGGCCACTGGAATGGCACGGTCGGCAAAATCAATCGCCTTGGCAGGTTGCCCCGATGACAGCGCAATCGCGGCCAGTTGCATATCCACATGCGCCGCTTGCACGCTTGCCCCAGGAATGGCGCGGTAAATACGGGCGGCTTCGGCAAAGGCAGTGACGGCTTTCGCGGGGCTAACGGCCGACAAAGCCCGCCCCATAGCATAATAGCTAAAGCCAAGGCGTGTATCACGCCAGCCCTGCGCCATGGCGATGCTGAGCATGTTTTCAGCAGCTTGCACGCGGCTTCCGGCCGTGCCGCCCACGCCAAAGCTTTGCTCGACCGCCGCCACCCAAGAGCGCGGCGCAATGCGAACCGATTGCGCGGGCAGGCCTTCGCCGCGCGGATTGATACGGGCCAGAAGGTTTGGCAAACGCTGGGCCACTTCCGCCTGATTCATCCCCGATCTAAGTTCGGGCGCATAGTGCAACCGCAGAACCATCATGTCAAAACTGGTCAAAACCGTGTTGAAGTTGTCATCGTTAAAGACGGAATCGGGCAGGTGATACAGATCATTCAGCGGGCCCATCGCTTGGGCCACTTCTTCATGCAGACAATCGCGCACCTCTTGCGCCGAGGTGTCCGAAGGAACAAACACCGCGACATTCTGGCGCTCGGTCAAGGTTGTCCAATCCACCGCGGGGCTGTTGCGCTGGGTTTTGTATTCGTCAAAAGAGGTTAGGCGCGGCACAACAAAGCAGGCGGCCATCGGCACCACTTTTGCCATGTCCGCACGTGGCTGAAAATCGATATTAATAGAGGCGGGCTGCCCCGCGCCGACTTCGGAAATATCAATGCCTGCCTCATTGCGGAACCGCGCGATCAGCCGCGCCATTTCGGGCCGCGCCGAAGGCGGCACATCGCCGATCATACGCACAGTGATGGGGCCTTCAAAACGGGTGAACACGGGCAAAGCGCGCCCGCTTTCCATTTTGAATTCCAAATCCAAAAAGATATGCAGCAGCGCTGCATTCGCGCGCGCCGCACTAGGTACGGGAGAGCTACCAAGTGACTGCGGAAGGGCAACAATTCCTTCACTTGCTTTGTCACTGGCAAAAGATCTCGTCACCTGCGCCCCAGTTTGGGGCATACAAGCAGAAATCATACACAAGGCTAAAACGGGCAATACACGCATGGCTTGGCAGCTCTTTTCCATAGTGCGGAAGGGGGGGGGCCTTCCTAAACATCAACACACGGCAAGATACTTGTAACCCACCCGTTCAGCCGCATCGCAGCAGGTATCCCCATACCCACTGCGATGCTGTGGCTGACCGTATCGGCCCGCGCTTTCGCCGCACTATAAAACCTGGTCCCCCTTCCAAGCAGTTGGAAAGGGGCGCAGACCCTCGGCACGAAGGCAAGCACACGTCCCACCGTGACTTACCCTCTGGCAAGTCTAATACCTTTGGCTGGCCCTTTCGGGCAAACTTGGCGGTTTAAGACCGCGCCCCTGCGGCAGAACGCAAAGGGCACGGGCGAGGATACACCAAAGTGGTACATCGCCTTCAAAACCGTCCAAGCGCAGCTTTGGCGCATCAGACATGCTGTTTGGCAAATCAACAGGATGCCAGTGTCAGGAACTGGGCCTGTCTGTGTCAATCTTTTGATTTTTTGGGATTCAGGCGGAATCTACCCATGGCAGAGCAAAACCCGATTCACCCCATATTTTCCCCATAATTGTAACGTAATATTTCACATTGTTACATAAAAAGTAATTTTCGTGATGCCATTGTGTCAGGATCGTGGCCAAACTATGGCAAACGCTGTTGATTCGGCAAAAATCGTTACCAACAGACCGCCCAAATTATACGACGATTCCACTCCTAGCTGCGCCCATCGCCCCGCGACAAAAAGGCCAGCTTTTCGAACAGAGCAACATCGGCTTCGGTTTTCAAAAGCGCGCCATGCAGCGCGGGCAGGGCATTTTTGCCCGTTCCGCGCAGTTGGTCGGCCGTCATATCCGCCGCAAGCAGCAGTTTCAGCCAATCGAGCACTTCCGAAGTAGAGGGTTTCTTTTTGATCCCCGGCATCTCGCGCAGCGCAAAAAACTGCGTCAGCGCCGCCGTTAGCAGCGCCTCTTTGATATGGGGAAAATGCACCCGCACAATTGCCGCCAGCGTCGCTTCATCTGGAAAGCGGATATAGTGGAAAAAGCAGCGGCGCAAAAACGCATCAGGCAGGTCTTTTTCATTGTTAGACGTGATGATGACCACAGGGCGGTGCAGCGCGCGAATGGTCTCGCCCGTCTCGTAGACGTGAAATTCCATGCTGTCTAATTCTGACAGCAGATCGTTGGGAAATTCGATATCTGCCTTGTCGATTTCATCAATCAGCAGCACCACGCGGGCGGGGGCAGAAAAGGCCTGCCACAATTTACCGCGGCGGATGTAATTGGCCACATCGCCAACCCTTTCGCCGCCAAGGCCCATCGGCAAATGCGAATCGCGCAACCGTGCCACCGCATCATATTCATATAGGCCCTGCTGCGCTCTGGTGGTTGATTTGATTCCCCATTCGATCAAATTCATTCCCAAAGAGGCCGCCACTTGCCGCGCAAGTTCAGTCTTTCCTGTGCCAGGTTCGCCCTTAACCAGCAGTGGGCGCTGCAAGGTGACGGCTGCATTCACCGCCATCTGCAAATCAGGCGGGGCGATGTATCCTGCGGTCGAGCTAAATTTTACTTCCATTCCAACATCTTGCCTATTTGAATGCACCAAGCCTATCCACTAGACAATTTTCCCGCAACCTTTAGCGCAACCGCTAGTGACAATGTCCAAGGCTTAGGCTATCTGCTTCGCAAAAGTGGGGTGACTGATATGGATACCGTTCACGAAGATCGCCCCCGAACAGGGGAGCCGACAATGAAAGCCGAAGTCTTTTTGTATGATGACTACCGTCCTGCCGAGGACGAGCCATTTATGAATGACATGCAGCTAGAATATTTCCGCCGCAAGCTCATTATCTGGAGGCAGGAACTTTTGGGCCAATCGGCCGACACGATCGACAATCTACAAGATTCTGGGCGCAATGTGCCCGATATTGCGGATCGTGCGTCCGAGGAAACCGACCGCGCTCTGGAATTGCGCACGCGCGATCGCCAACGCAAACTGGTATCAAAAATCGACGCAGCCTTGCGCCGTATTGAGGCAAACGAGTTCGGCTATTGCGAGATGACGGGCGAGCAGATTTCGCTGAAACGTCTTGATGCGCGCCCGATTGCAACGATGACGCTGGAAGCGCAAGAAAAGCACGAGCGGCGCGAAAAGGTGCATCGCGACGATTGATCGGTGGCAGCTTTGGGGCGGCACAAGTCCTCGTGCACCAGAAAAACAACCGCAAGGGGCGATACGCTTGATCTGGCGCAAATTCGCCCGCATGATGATAGAATGAACACCGCCGAAGCCGCAGGGTTTCGGCGGTTTTGTTTGGGGGTGGGCATGGGCCTTTTGGCTGGGCAAAGCGTGGTAATCATTGGCGCGGGCATCGCGGGGCTGGCGCTGGCGCGTGGGCTGGCACTGCGCGGGGCACGGGTATCGGTGCTGGAACAGGCGCATGCCATTCGCGAGGTTGGCGCGGGGTTGCAAATCGCGCCCAATGGCGCGCGTGTGCTGCGCGCGCTGGGGCTGGGCGATGATTTGGCGCGTATTGGGTTGCAAGCCCGCGCAGTGGAACTGCTGAACGGCCACACGGGGGCGCGCGTGGTGCGGATGGATTTAACCCGCCGCCCGCAAGACCGCGATTACCATTTCATCCACCGCGCCGACCTGATCGAGATTTTGCGCTCGGGTGCAGTTG
Source organism: Pseudorhodobacter antarcticus (assembly GCA_945862435.1). Classification (GTDB taxonomy): domain Bacteria; phylum Pseudomonadota; class Alphaproteobacteria; order Rhodobacterales; family Rhodobacteraceae; genus Cypionkella; species Cypionkella antarctica_C. The sequence continues at coordinate 16,858 of CAMAXX010000016.1, read as the reverse complement.
CGGCAGGGGCGGCGCTGCATCTGGACGCACAGGTGACCAGCGTGGATTTAGCGGGCGATCAGCCCTGCCTGCGCATGGCCAGCGGTGCCGTTGTTCCTGCCCCGCTCCTAATTGGCGCGGATGGTCTGCATTCGGTGCTGCGATCAGCCCTAAACGGCAAAGGCGCGCCGTTCTTCACCGGCCAAATCGCATGGCGTGCCACGATTGCAGGCGATGGCGGGCCAGACGAAGTGCAGGTGCATATGGGCGCGGGGCGGCACTTGGTCACCTATCCGCTGCGCGGCGGCAACCTGCGCAATATCGTCGCGGTGGAAGAGCGCAGCGCTTGGGCCGCCGAAAGCTGGTCGCAGCGCGCCGATCACTCAAGGTTTAAAGTCGCGTTTGAAACCTTTGCCGCCCCAGCGCGCGCATGGGTACAGCAGGCAACCGACGCAGGCCTATGGGGCTTGTTCCGCCACGCGATTGCCGAAAACTGGGGCAAGTCCATGCCGCAAGGCGCGGCGGTTTTACTGGGGGATGCCGCCCACCCCACGTTGCCCTTTTTGGCCCAAGGGGCTAGTATGGGGCTGGAAGATGGCGCAGTTCTGGTAAACTTCCTGGACAGCCTGCCAATGGGTGCGGCCCTGACACGCTATCAAACCCTGCGCGCGCCGCGCACGGCGCGCATCATCGCGGCTGCCAATGCCAATGCCCGCAACTATCACCTGTCGGGCCCAGCCCGCGTATTGGCCCATACTGGCCTGCGCAGCCTGTCGGCGATAGCGCCCAATTTGATGCTGCGGCGGTTCGATTGGCTTTACGGATATGATGCGAATGAAACGGTATAAAAGGGGCTTTGCCCCTCGCTTTGCTCACCCCAGGATATTTGCGGAGTTAGGAAGGGAAAAACGTCTGCGCGCTTCCTAACTCTCCAAATATCCTGGGGGGAGCTGAAGGCGGGGGGCTAGCCCCCCTCTTTATGCCGCCAGCGAAATCCAAACAGGCACATGATCGGACGGGCGGTCTTTGCCCCGTTCGGATTTCTCTATGCCTGCGCCTATCAGCATATCGGCGGCCTGCGGGGTCAGCAGGTGATGGTCAATTCGGATGCCATTATTCCGCTCCCAAGCGCCTGCTTGAAAATCCCAATATGAATACAGGCCAGCCGCGGGGTTAAGGGTGCGCAGCGCCTCGGTCAGGCCAAGGTTTAAGATACGGCGATAGGCAGCGCGGGATGGGGGAAGGGCCAGCGCATCGCGGGCCCATGCCTCGGGTTTGGCTGCATCAATGTTTTGCGGGATGATGTTGTAATCGCCGCAGAACACGGCGGGTTCCTCGGCGGCCAAAACCTGCGCTACGCGGGCCTGCATCCGTGACATCCACGACAGTTTGAAGCCGTATTTGCCTGAATGGATGGGCAAATCGCCGTCAAAATCCACAGAGTTGCCATTGGGCAGATATAGCCCGCAAACGCGCACGCCGCCTGCGACCGCCTCGATCCAGCGGGCGTGCTCGTCTGTGTCGTCCCCCGCAAGGCCGCGCCGCACATCCGTCAGTGGCAGTTTGGACAAGATCGCCACGCCATTGAACGACTTTTGCCCGTGGGTTTCGACATGGTAGCCCATGCCTTCAAACACCTCGCGCGGGAAACCTTCATCTATGGATTTGATTTCTTGCAGGCAGATCACATCCACATCCGAACCCGCGCCAGCCAGATATTCGGTCAGCCGATCCAGCCGCGCCTTGATTCCGTTGATGTTGAAAGTGGCGATTTTCATTGGGGCGGCTTTCGCTGGGGTTTGCGCAAACTTATGCCGCCGCCTGCCGCAGATCAAGCGCCGCCGTTAGCCAAAGCTGATCAAGATGATCAAGCGCGGCCAGATCATAACCAGCCTGTCCATAGTGCCCCGTTGGGGTGGTATAGGACAAGACTGCCTCAAGGTGCAGCGCATCAAGCGCCGAGGTCGCGTCATAACGCAACGGGGCAAGGCGCGCAAAATCGCAGCGATGCGCGCGCGGGAAAATCAACCGCGATGGCGCGCGGGAAAGGTTGACCAGGGCCGCCCCCTGCATCGCTGCCAGCACCATCAAACGGGCCGATTTCGCCTCGAGGTTACGCAAAGATACGTCCGCGCGCAGCGGGTCTGGCGCGCCCGTGCCATAAAAATGGGTTGGCCCCGTCGCGGGGTAGACCATATCGCAGCCATAAAAGGCCAAAACGCGCGGGCGCAGCGCATCCAGCGCCCAATAGGCGGCGGTAAAGGCCATGGTCGCGCCTGCATATATGAACCCGCCAAAGCGGTTTTGGGCGGGTACGAAATGGGTCTCGTCGATCAGGCTTTGACCTGCGTTCGGGGAGGGGATATTTTCGCGCGGAAAGTCATAGGGATAGACCATTGCATCCCAATCCGGGCGGATCGCATGGGCGTTGTTGATCGCCACGATGGTGTCAAACCCATCGCGCCGCCAATTGCGCGCACTGATGGCGGCGGGGGCCGAGCCGAGAAGAAGAACTGTGGTCATATCGCGCCCCGTGATGGTGTTAAGAGGATGGTAGGGCGCGGTGGCTGGAAGGGAAGGGGGTTTCTACATCGAAAAACTAACTCCGCAGCCACAGCTTGCCGTGGCATTCGGGTTTTGCACCACGAACCTAGCCCCAATCAACTCTTCGGTAAAATCAATCACCGCGCCCGCCAGCAGGGGCAGGGATACTTCGTCGATCAGCACCTTTTGTCCTGCGCTTTCCAGCACCAGATCGCCTGTCGCCACATCGTCCAGTTTGATCTGGTATTGAAAGCCCGAACAGCCTCCCCCCTCCACCGCCACGCGCAGGGGTTTTATCTCGCCCGTCATCGCGGCGATTTCGGCCAGACGTGCAAACGCGCGGTCTGTAACAAGTGGGGGCGTCACTTGGGGGGGTAGGTTCATTTTGCTCTCCTAAACGGGGCCTCGATGTAATATAGGTGCAACAGTCCCCCTCAACAAGAAGGCAATCATATGCCCGAAAACATTGCCCAAAGCCACGCCCAGTTGCACACCCAAACCTTGGCCCCTTACGCCTGCCAGAATTCCGCCTCGCGCGGGCGCCTGCACCCTGAAAGCCTGCCCTCGTTTCGCACCGAGTTTCAGCGCGACCGTGACCGCATCATCCATTCATCGGCCTTTCGGCGCCTGAAGCATAAGACGCAGGTTTTCGTAGAACACGAGGGCGATTATTATCGCACGCGGCTGACCCATTCGATTGAGGTCGCGCAAGTGGCGCGCACGTTAGCGGGGGTTTTGGGGCTGAATACGGACCTGGCCGAGGCGATTGCGCTGTCGCATGATCTTGGCCACACGCCCTTTGGCCACACGGGCGAGGATGCTTTGGCCGCCCTAATGGCCCCTTATGGCGGGTTTGACCATAACGCGCAGGCGCTGCGGATTGTGACGAAGTTAGAACGCCACTACGCCGATTTTGACGGGTTAAACCTGACGTGGGAGACGCTGGAAGGGATTGCCAAGCATAACGGCCCCGTCACCGGGCCGAATGCCGAGGCTAAACATGCGGGGCCATTGCCGTATGCTCTGGCCGAGGTCAACGCGCAGTGGGATTTGGAACTGGATACCTTTGCCAGTGCCGAAGCGCAGGTGGCCGCGATTTCCGACGACATCGCCTATTCGCATCACGATTTGCACGATGGGCTGCGCTCGGGGCTTTTCGACGAGGGTGATCTGATGGCCTTGCCCGTCACTGGCCCTGCCTTTGAGGCAGTGGACCGCTTATATCCGACTTTGGACAGGATGCGTAGGCGGCACGAGGCGCTGCGGCGGGTGTTTGGGGTGATGGTCGAAGATGTGATTGCAGTTGCGCAAAACCGCCTTGCCGCCGCGCGACCAAGTTCGGTGGAAGATATCCGCGGGCTTGGCACAACGGTCATTCGTTTTTCAAAACCGCTGTTCCAAGACCTGAAATCGGTGCGCAGTTTCCTGTTCACCCGCATGTACCGTGCCCCATCGGTGATGAAGGAACGGGCGCGAGTGACAGAAGTGGTCAACGGGCTGTTCCCGCTGTTTATGGCCCAACCACAGCTTTTACCCGCCGAATGGCAGGTGGATATTGCGGGCGCGCGAGATCAGGTGGAACTTGCCCGCATCGTGGCCGATTATGTGTCAGGCATGACGGATAGGTTTGCGCTGGCTGAGGGGGGGAGGTTGTTGGGGTAGGGCCAGATTTCAAAACACTTAACCTTGTTGCAGCAATCAACAAGCTAGGTTGCGCTTGTGTGTCTATGCGTAGGTAAATGATCGATTACAGTTTGTTGAAGCTCTGGTTCCCAGAAGTAGTATATTCTAAGACAGCGCTTGGGATCTCGTGAATTCCCTCCCGACTTCATATGCCAATCAACCTCATAAAATCGTCCTCTCCATTCAGCACGATAGGTGTCTCCGCCACAAGGCGAATTGATAATCCCATTTTCGATGGGGATATCTCTTAGTGAAACTCCGCCCGCAGTGCGGATTTCGTGCTGCGTTGTGGCAAGCCAACTAACCAACCGACTAACTTGTTCGACGTTCTCAAATTCCGGTGACTTAACCATTCGCCGCGCGGCGGGGGTCATCAATACCTTTTCAGGATATGTATTGTCAAACCAATCCAGAAACTCCGACCACGTCTGTGGCGTCGGGGGTTCTAGCGTGGGAGTTTCGCCGCCCTTTCCCAACGCTGCTTTAAGTTGCTTTACTAAAAACAACAACGACCTATTTTCTTTCTCGGACGTAAGTGCGCGAGCTTCAGCAGCTTCGCATAGCCCCACATATCCGTCAATTTCGTGTGACCTTTCGACAATTTGCCTATCTAAACTGTCAATGAGTTCCTTAGCCGTCTGCAAGAGTTCTGCGTCAGGGGCTGAACGTGCGCTTTGGTCTTTCGCCTTGAGACGACGACTTGCAGTGCGGACACTTGCAAACTCCAAGACCTCCTTGTCGAGACGTGTCGTTGCAATGCTCGTTTCAGCCGCTAGTGATCTTAACCAATTGACGCATGAATTGGCTGCCCCAATATCGCGCAGGCTATCTCCTAGAAACAAGCGATGGTGGTAGGGGTCGTCAGAAGCAGAAAATCCTGCCATGTAAACACGCACGCCACCATTAAAGACCGATCTGTAGCGCCCGAATCGATTTGTAATCACCCAAGTCATCGCTTCGGGGATGCGGACGACACGTGCAATTCCTGCCGTCGCCTTTGCTAAAGTTTCAATATCAATGGGTGCTTCGCTCGCATTATCAGTGACGACGACCGCAACTACTGGCAAACGGCGTTCAGTGTCTTCAAGATGATCGCAAAGGTCTTCTGCGTCGTTTTGTGACAGAATCATTCTCGGCGCAGACAGTAAGGGCCGTGCACCTCGGATCAGACCGGGCGCATCAATCATTTGTAAGATGGTGCCAGGGACGTGCGGCTCTACCCGAAAGTCGTGCTCATTTGTGCTGACAATAAGCCTTAGACTGATTTGTGGACGCTTCCCAACTTTACCACCAATGACCACCTCAGTAGACCAGATGCGTCCTGCCACAGCTTTATCGGGGTCTTCAGCGCGCAGTGCCCAGAGGTCGAATTCATGATTAGAAATCCGAATGGCTGCGCTATTGCGTCCACCAGCAACTAGGTCGAAGTCGCGATGATCCCATGCTTCCTTGGGCAAATTTCCCGCAGATCGTTTAGGCGAGGCCGCCCAACGAACAACTGCATCTCTAGCAGCCCCTGCTGATGTGTTGAACTCATCCCCATTTAAATGTGCAGAAACGCGAAGAATTTCAATACTCTGCGCAGCGCGGGGCATAGTCCTAGCCAGTGGTCTGAGTGCATCTTCAAAGCTGGCAGACAAATGCTATCCCTCGACTTTTCACTCAATCGTTGGATTTAAACTTAACGCAACCTTGAGTGAAGTAAAGACACCACTTAGTAAAGGAATGTCTAGGTAGATCGATCCCCCTACTTCTCCGGCAGTAACCCCTTTGGAGAAAACCTCAGCACCAGTAGCAGCACCGCGCCCAGTGTAATCAGCCGCAAATGCGGAGCCGCCTCGATCAGATGGGCCTTCAGCACACCGTCAGGCAGAGGCATGGTCAGATACCCCATCGCCACGGGGCCTGCGTTTTCGACAATCAGCCACAGCCAGCCCAGCAGCAGCCCGCCTAGCACCGCGCCCCAGTTGTTGCCCGACCCGCCGACAATCACCATCACCCAAATCAGAAAGGTAAACCGCAAAGGAGTGTAGTTGGACGGGGTCAACTGCCCCTCCATCGAGGTGAGCATTGCGCCTGCCAGCCCCACCACCGCGCTGCCGATGATGAATACCTGCAAATGGCGCGATTTGATGTTTTTGCCCATTGCGGCGGATGAGACTTCGTTATCGCGAATGGCCCGCATCATCCGCCCCCATGGGCTGTTCAGCGCGCGCTCGGAAAAGTAAATCAGCACCAGCAGAACCGCGCTAAAGACCACCAAATACAGCAGCTTGACAAGAATTGTCGATGCTTCGATGCTGGTAAAGCCCCAATTCGCCGCTTGCGCCACAAAGGTGGGGTCGGCCTGCAAATCTACCTCGTAAGGCACGGGCCACGGGCGGGGCAGGTCGATGATGTTTTTCACGCCGCGTGCCAGCCAATCCTCATTCTTCATCACGGCAAGAATAATCTCGGCAATGCCAAGGGTGGCAATGGCCAAATAGTCAGACCGTAGCCCAAGCGCTACCTTGCCAATCACCCAAGCAGCCAGTCCAGCAAACAGCGCCCCAACAGGCCAAGACAGCAAGGATGGCAGGCCCAGCCCGCCGATATTGCCAGCAGTGGCGGGATTAAACGCTTCAATCGCTGTAACCGCAGGGTCAAGAATGGCGCGATAGGCGAAAAAGCCTGCGCCCAGCAGCAAAATCATCGCCGTCCGCCGCGCTGTCCCAACCGCCATGCGGTTGTATAGGTAAACCGCCGCAGCAATCAGCAAAACGCCAAAGCCAAGGCTCACCAGCAGGCGCGGCCCGCCTGCCGCCCAGCCCTCTGGCACGGGGTTGCCCGACACTAGCACCACTGCAAGCCCGCCCAGTGCAACCGACCCCATGATCCCCGTGGAAAACAGTCCTGCATAACCCCACTGCATATTCACGCCCAAGGCCATGATCGAGGACAAAACCCCGATGATCAGGATTTGCAAGCTAAGGTTCCAGCTTTGGAAAACGCCCGTGGCCACAAACAGCAGCGCCACGCCCGCAAACATCAAAAGGTTGCGATTATTCATATCATTTCCCCTTGAAGATGCCCGTGGGCATAACCAGCAGCACCAAGATCAAAATCGTAAAGGACACGGCGAATTTGTAATCGGTGGACAGCAGTTGCAGCAGACCTTCTGGGGCCATATCGGCAGATACCAGATAGGTGACGACCTTTTTCCACGCATAGGTTACGAACACCTCGGAAAAAGCGATGATAAAGCCACCAGCAATTGCGCCAAGGGGGCTGCCAAGCCCGCCCACCACTGCCGCCGCCGCCATCGGCAGCAGAAGTTGGAAATAAATGAACGGGCGGTAAGATTTATCCAGCCCGTACAATGTGCCCGCAATCACCGCCAGCGCGGTGGCGATGATCCAAGTGATTGCAACCATGCGTTCGGGGTTGATGCCTGACAGCAAGGCCAAATCCTCGTTATCGGAATAGGCGCGCATGGATTTGCCTGTGCGGGTGCGCTGCAAAAACCAAAACAGCGCGGCCACGCAAATCGCTGCCACAATCACAGTGATCAGCGTGGTTTGCTTTAACGCCAAACCCTCGGCCAGACCTGACCATTCTTTGAAATCATTGGGTGCAAGGATCATCCGCGCGCCATCGGCAAAGTTTTGTTCGGCAGGGCCAATGATGACCCGCGTCAGCCCGTTCATCACAAACATGATACCTGTCGAGACAATCACCAAAATAATCGGCGCGGCCTTTTGCGTGCGGTAAAACCGGTAAACCACGCGATCCGTAGCCAGCACAAAGGCGGCAGTAATAGCAATACCAAAGGGCAGGGCAATCAGCCCCGTGGGCAAAACGCCCCCCGTGATGCCCACGCTTTGCAGCAACCATGTAATCAAAATCACCCACATCGTGCCAAAGGCCATCGTATCGCCATGCGCAAAGTTGGAAAAGCGCAGGACCGCATAAACCAGCGTCAGCGCCAGCGCGCCCAAGGCCAGTTGGCTGCCATAGGCAAGGCCAGGTATGAACACAAAATTCAAAAAGGCCACTAAAGCGTTTAGAATATCCATGCCTTAGCCCCCAAGGAAAGATCGGCGCACATCGGGGTTGGCCAGCAACTCCGCCCCCGTGCCCGTGAAACGATTTGCGCCCTGCACCAAGACATAGCCTTTATCTGCGATTTCCAGCGCTTGGCGCGCGTTTTGTTCCACCATCAAAATCGAAATTCCTGTGCGGGCCACTTCGATGATGCGGTCAAACAATTCGTCCATCACAATAGGAGACACGCCCGCCGTTGGCTCGTCCAGCATCAAAACCTGCGGCTGGGTCATCAGCGCGCGGCCCACAGCGACCTGCTGGCGCTGCCCTCCCGAAAGCTCGCCCGCCGCCTGATGGCGCTTGCGCTTAAGGATCGGGAACAGATCATAGACCTGCGCCATGGTGTCGGCGACTTCATCGGTGCGAATGAACGCGCCCATTTCTAGGTTTTCTTCCACAGTCATGGTGGTGAAAATGTTCGATGTTTGGGGAACAAACCCCATGCCCTTGCGCACACGCGCTTGCGGCGACAGTTTGGTGATATCTTCTCCGTTCAGACGCACCGCGCCGCCGCGTAAGGAAAGCATCCCAAACACGGCCTTCATCGCGGTGGATTTGCCCGCGCCATTGGGGCCGACGATTACGGCAATCTCGCCGCGCTCGACCGCAATGGTGCAATCGTGCAAAATATCCGACGCGCCATAGCCGCCCGTCATTGCATCACCAATCAAGAAAGGCTCGCCCATCACTGCGCCCCTTTCATACTGATATAAATACCTTTTTTCGCCGCCTTACACATGCGCGGCCTCCCTTTTGTTCTTAAGCCCCGTGCCCAGATAGGCCTCGATCACGCGCTCGTTGTTCTTAATCTCGTTCACAGTGCCTTCGGCCAAAACCTTGCCTTCGGCCATGCAAATGACGGGGCCGCAAATGCGGGCGATGAAATCCATATCATGTTCAATTACGCAGAATGTATAGCCGCGTTCCTTATTCAGGCGCACAATGGCATCGCCGATGGTGTTAAGTAGCGTGCGGTTCACGCCTGCGCCGACCTCGTCCAGAAACACAATCTTGGCATCGGTCATCATGGTGCGGCCCAGTTCCAGCAGCTTTTTCTGCCCGCCCGAAATGTTGCCCGCTTTTTCATCGGCCAAGTGGCTGATGGTCAAAAATTCCAAAACCTCATCGGCCTGATCGCGAATACGCGCCTCTTCTGCGGCCACGGCCCCGCGCCGAAAGCAGGCGTTCCACAGGCTTTCGCCCGACTGATTAGGCGGAACCATCATCAGGTTTTCGCGCACCGTCATGGATGAGAATTCATGCGCAATCTGAAACGTGCGCAGCAATCCGCGCGCGAACAGCACATGCGGCGGCAGGCCCGTAATATCAGCCCCGTCCATCAAAACGCGCCCCGAAGTGGGCGGCAAGCGGCCTGCAATCACGTTAAACAGCGTGGTTTTGCCCGCACCATTTGGGCCAATCAGCCCCGTGATCGACCCTGTTTCAATGCGCAATGATGCGCCATCAACCGCGCGAAAACCGCCGAAATGGCGATGCAGGTCTTGCACTTCGATCATGTCATTTCCCTGTCGTCGTTTTTGCTCGTCTGGGCCGCCTCTGCTGAGCGGCTGTTGCACAAACGGCCCGAAGCTGTGCCTCGGGCCGTCCGTTTGGTTTCTTGCTGCAGATTAGCGATACTGAACGGTTTCGAAAGCGCCGCCCTTAACTTCGTATTCGCGGTAGCTGCCAGCGCTCTCGCCTGGGCCAACCAGCTCAACACCAGTTGCGCCAACATAGTCGATGTCGGTGCCTGCTGCGATCAGTTCCAGCGCCTTTGCCAGCTCGCCTGGCAGAATCACTTCGCCTGGTGCGTTGGCCAGATCCATGACTTTGGTCGTCCAATCTTTCGATTCGGTCGATCCAGCCGCTGCCATTGCCATCGCAATCAGCGCAGCTGCGTCATAGCTTTCAGGTGCAAAAGCCGAGGTGCCGTCCATGCCAGCAGCCGCTGCCAATTCCTTGAACTTGGCCGAACCTTCGTTGTCGATGCCAGGCAAAGCGCCGATAGTGCCGTCCAGCGGTGCGCCGATAGCCTCGATCAGGCTATCGCCATACATGCCGTCCACCAGATAGAACTTGCTGAATGCGCCAGCGTCCAAGGAACCCTGGATCATGCCTTTGCCGCCTTGATCAACGTAACCTGCCACAACCAGCAAATCACCGCCAGCCGAGGCCAGCGCGCCAACTTCAGCCGCATAGTCAGCCTTGCCGTCTTCGTGCGGTGCGTTCAGAGTGATGGTTCCGCCCTTGGCCGCGAATGCCGCTGCAAAGCTGTCAGCCAGACCCTTGCCGTAGTCGTTGTTGGTATAGGTCACGGCCACATTCATGATGCCTTTGCCGGTCAGAATGTCAGCCATAACTTCACCCTGACGCGCGTCCGACGGCGCGGTGCGGAAGAACAGGCCGTCATCTTCGGCGCTCGACAGCGCTGGCGAGGTCGCCGAAGGCGAGATCATGCCAATGCCGTTTGGACGTGCTACGTTTTGCAAAATAGCGCCCGTCACGCCCGAGCAATCGGCGCCAACCATGGCCTTGATGCCTTCAGCAGTCACAACACGCTCGGCTGCTGCCGTGCCTGCTGCTGCGTCACCGCAGGTGCTGTCAGCGCGCACAGGAACCAGATTGCCAAGCGCAAATTTGCCCGAAGCATTCACTTCAGCAAGTGCCATTTCAGCGCTGCCCGCCATCGTTGGGGTGATCGATTCCAGCGGGCCAGTGTAGCCCAGAACCACGCCAATTTTCACGTCTTCAGCATAAGCTGCGCCTGCCATCAGTGCAACGCTTGCAGTGGCCAGAAGTAGTTTTTTCATAAGTTCGCTCCCAGTTTGGATTTTATCCTGCCCGCTAACCTAGAGTGCGCATTTTGAAAAGGAAAGGGGTTTGAAAAATCCGCGCGCCGCCCCACATCTTATGGCAGAGTTGCAGCGCGCCTGCGGCCAACCACTATAGATAGCGTAATATCATGCAGTTAGGCCCTATACTCGCCACAGAGATGAAAAGAAGCAGGTCATGATTGGGTACCGCAGCATCCATCACCCAAGATTTCGCGCAATTTTAGGGGCCGTTTTGGCTGCCCTAATGGCCAGCAGCGGGGCGCAAGCTTCTGCCGATTCGGTGGTAACTAGCGCAGGGCCGATGCAGATCACCCCTGTGGCGCAAGGTTTGGATGAGCCGTGGGGCATCGCGCACCTGCCAGATGGCCGCTTTTTGGTGACCGAACGCGACAGCGCCCGCTTGCGCCTGTTTGGCGCAGATGGGGCAGATTTGGGCGATTTTGTGGGCCTGCCCGATGTATCCGTGGGCGGGCAGGACGGGCTTTTGGATGTGATGATCCCGCGCGGGTTTCAATCTGATCCTTGGGTTTATCTGACCTATGCCGCGCGGGCAGGGGGTGGGCGCGGCACGGCTTTGGCCCGCGCGCGGCTGGATTTTAGCGCGATGCGCCTGACCGATCTGCAAGTGCTGTTCACCGCGCCGGAAGGCGTGCGCGGCGGCAATCATTTTGGCGCGCGGGTGATCGAGGCGCAGGATGGATCGATCTATATGGCCCTTGGCGAGCGGGGCACAGGGCCAGACGGGCGCGAGGCGCAAGACCCCAGCCATAGCGAAGGCAAGGTGTTTCATTTTGGCCCCGATGGCAGGCCCGCGACCCAACTTGATGGGGCCATGGCGGGCATCTTTTCCCTTGGCCACCGCAACCCGCAGGGCCTAATCCAAACAGCAGCGGGCGATTTGGTGCTGGTCGAACACGGCCCCCAAGGCGGGGACGAGGTAAATATTCTGCGCCGAGGGGCCAATTATGGCTGGCCTTTGGTGACCTCTGGCGAGCAATACGGCGGCGGCGTCATTGGCGTGCCTGAAATGGATGGCATGGCCGCGCCTGTCCATGTTTGGGTTCCGTCCATCGCGCCATCGGGGTTGATGGAATATCAGAGCGATCTGATTCCCGAATGGCGCGGCAACTTGCTGACGGGCAGTTTGAACAGTGATTTCATCGCAAGGTTAGACCCCTCAAATGGCTATGCCGAAGAACGTATCGCAGCGCCGCAAACGGCCCGCGTGCGCGATGTGGTTCAGGCCCCTGATGGCAGTATTTGGTTTTTGTCGTTGATTGATGGGGCGGTTTACCGCCTTGCCCCGCAGGGAAAGTAATGCCAACCCCGCAGGGCCACCTGCTACACCTCGCGCGCGGCCTCTAGCCCCGACATCCATGCGCCATGAACAGTGCTGGGGTGGTCGGCGCTGCATGCTTCGCCCGCAAACACAACGCGCCCGTCCCAATCGCCCCCCGCCAGATCGTCTCGCGCCGATTTTGCCGCGCCCACGGCGTGAAAGCTGTATGATCCAAGCGCCAGCGGATCGGCGCGCCAACGGGTAATTTGCGAAGCTATCGGCGCAGGAAAACGGCTGCCGAACATGGCGCGCAGGGCATCGGTGGCGGCAGAGGCCGTCTCGTTATCGCTGGCACGTTCCAAATCGTCGGCACTGGCGGCGGCGTTAAACCCCAGCAAGGCAGGCGCGCCCAAAACATGCGCAAGGTTCACCCATTCGGGAAAGAGTTTGCGCGGCGCGTCCAGCTTTTCAAACCAGTCCACAGCGGGTAAATCAAGTTCTTTGTCAAAGCGCAAAAAGACCTTGTTCAACAGGCCCATGCCAAGGGTATCAATCGCCGCTTGCCGTTTGCGGGCCAAAGGCTGGTCAAAGGCAACGCGCCCCGATTGCAAAACCCCCAAGGGCAGTGTGACAATCGCCGCATCCGCCCGAATGCTTTGCCCGCCTTCGAACTCAATCTTCACACCCTTGTCGAGGGGCGTCAATCGGGTGACTTCGGCCCCTGTTTTGATGGTTAGGCCCTTGGCGGCATAGGTGGCCAAAGCGCCGTAACCTTCTGGAAACAGGACATCTTCGCCAGCAAACTCTTCGCCCATATCGAAATAGCGCGCCGAAAGGCTGCCCCAATCACCGCCGTATTCATGTTCTATGGCCAAATGCACATTTGCGGCCAAAACTTCGATATCGGTTGCTGTTTTGACCTTCATAACGCGCTGGGCAATCAGTGCATCCTTTAGTGACATATCGGCAGGCGCACGCATGGCCGCGACGCGCGCAACTTCTGTCCATTCCCAAGGATCGATTTCGTTATAGACCGTCTTTCCGCCCGCAAAGGCCGCAGAACTCTCATAGCGCGTGCGCACAGTTGCCGCGCCGGCGGCTTTGGCCAGTTTCTTGATGGGGTTGCCAATTGGGCCGTGGATCCAACTTGCGCCCAAATCGCAGGGCAAATCGGGCCAAAGCGTGCTGGTCAACACGCGCCCGCCGATGCGGGTGCGCGCCTCGTATATGGTCACATCGGCCCCCGCCCGCGCCAGCGCGCCCGCCGCCGCCAGCCCCGCCATACCTGCGCCAATCACCGCCACAGATTTACCCGCCATCTTTGCATGGGTAGGGCTGGCCAGCCCAAAAACGGCCAAACCTGCTAAGGTTCGCCCTAAAATACTGCGCCTTGATAATGTCATATTGATAATCTTCCGCCCATTGGCCCTGACCCGCCAAGCCCGCCGCCTTGCGCGCCACGTTCGCGGTAAGGGGTGGTGTTGTAGTGACTGCGGTAGCATTTTGAAAAATGTGAAGGCGAGGCAAAACCACAAGCCAGCGCCACGTTGATGACGCTCATATCCGTTTGCATCAAAAGATTGCGCGCCTTTTGCAGGCGCAGTTCCATGTAATAACGTTTGGGGCTGCGGTTTAAATACCTCCGAAACAGCCGTTCTAATTGGCGGGTAGACATGCCCACCTCGTCGGCCAAATCGGCCGGCGACATCGGGTCTTCGATATTTCCTTCCATCAACTGAATGACTTGGGACAGCTTTGGATGGCGCACGCCAATGCGTGTGGGGATCGACAAGCGCTGGGTGTCTTGGTCGGTGCGGATGGTGGAATAAATCATCTGATCGGCGACCGAATTGGCCACCTCCTCTCCGTGATCAGAGGCGATGATCCGCAGCATCAAGTCCAGCGACGAAATACCCCCCGCCGTTGACCAGCGGTTGCCATCCATCACAAACACCGATTTGGTCAAGTTCACCTCGCCGAACTCTTCTGCAAAGCCGTCTTGGTTTTCCCAATGGATCGTGGCCTTTTTGCCATCCAGCAGCCCCGCCTTAGCCAGCACATGCGCGCCCGTGCACAGGCCCCCAATAGGAATGCCGCGCCGCGATTCGCGCCGCAACCACGCCAGCACGGGTTTGGTTGTATGTTTTTGTATGTCGACCCCGCCGCAGACCATCAGGCAGTCGTCGCGGTCAAGCTCGTCCAGCCCCATATCCAGCCGCAGCACCGCGCCGTTGGAACAGGTTTTTTCTGACCCGCCTTCGCCGCACAGTTTCCACTCATATACTGCGTGGCCCAGAACGTGGTTGGTCAGGCGCAAAGGTTCAATCGCGCCTGCAAAATTGATCATCGTAAAGCGATCCAGCAGCAGAAACACAAAGCGGCGCGGCGCAGTTGGGGCAGGGGTGGATGTGGCCTTGCGCTGGGCATCTGCGCGGGCGGTGATGGACATGTTGCGACCTGTTGTGTCGGATTTGGCGCATGGAAACAGGAAAACACACCGCCCGCAAGGGGGCAGATGGACAGGCAGGCGCTATTTTCACACCAATATCGACCCAAATTGTCGCAAAGCGCCTTTCCCTTGGGGGATTTTGTTCCTATACCCAAGCCCGACATGCGAATTAAGGGGATCTGGAATGACACAGACTTGGAGCAAAGCGGACTGGCGCAGCAAACCACGGGTGCAGATGCCCGACTATCCCGACCAGGCCGCTCTGGCGGCAGTTGAGGCGCAGCTTGGCAAATATCCCCCCTTGGTGTTCGCAGGCGAGGCGAGGCGACTGAAAAAGCAGTTGGCCCTTGCGGGCGAGGGAAAAGCCTTTTTGCTGCAGGGGGGCGATTGCGCCGAAAGCTTTGCCGAATTTTCTGCCGATAATATCCGCGACACCTTCCGTGTGATGCTGCAAATGGCCGTGGTACTGACCTATGGCGCCAAAGTGCCTGTGATCAAAGTGGGCCGCATGGCAGGGCAATTCGCCAAGCCGCGCTCGGCCCCGACCGAAATGATCGACGGGGTGGAATACCCATCTTATCGCGGTGATATCATAAATGGGTTCGAGGCAACGCCCGCCGCGCGGATGCCCGACCCTGCACGCATGTTGCAAGCCTATACGCAAGCCGCCGCCAGCCTAAACCTGCTGCGCGCCTTTTCCACGGGCGGATTTGCCGATATCCACCGCGTCCATGCATGGACGCTAGGCTTTGCCGAACATGATAAGGCAGACCGCTACCGCGACATTTCCAACCGCATTTCCGATGCGTTGGACTTCATGAATGCAGCAGGAGTTAATTCCGATACAGCGCATAACCTAGCGACTGTGGAATTCTACACCAGCCACGAAGCCTTACTTCTGGAATATGAAGAGGCGTTTGCGCGGGTGGACAGCCTGACGGGCAATACTGTGGCGGGGTCTGGCCACATGATCTGGATCGGCGATCGTACCCGCCAACCTGATGGCGCGCATGTAGAATTCTGCCGCGGGGTTCTTAACCCCATTGGTCTGAAATGCGGCCCCACCACCACAGCCGAAGATCTAAAGGTGCTGATGGCCAAGCTGAACCCTGAAAACGAGGCAGGCCGCCTGACCCTGATCGCGCGCTTTGGTGCGGGCAAGGT
Organism: Pseudorhodobacter antarcticus; assembly: GCA_945862435.1. Taxonomy (GTDB): domain Bacteria; phylum Pseudomonadota; class Alphaproteobacteria; order Rhodobacterales; family Rhodobacteraceae; genus Cypionkella; species Cypionkella antarctica_C. Next base: position 843 of record CAMAXX010000016.1, on the reverse strand, counting down.
GGGAGATCATCTGCCGCGCCTCATCAAGACAGTTCAGGACGAAGGGGCCAATGTGGTTTGGTCTTGCGATCCGATGCATGGCAACACGATCAAGGCGGCATCGGGCTATAAAACCCGCCCCTTTGACCAAGTGCTGCGCGAAGTGCGCGAGTTCTTTGCCATTCACAAAGCAGAAGGCACTGTGCCGGGCGGCGTGCATTTTGAAATGACAGGGCAGGATGTGACCGAATGCACGGGCGGTCTGCGCGCCGTGTCGGATGAGAACTTGGCAGATCGCTATCACACCGCCTGCGATCCACGGCTGAACGCCAGCCAATCGTTAGAACTCGCGTTCTTGGTGGCAGAAGAGTTGGTCGCCCAGCGGGCGCAGCGTAAGGCTATCGCGGTTTAGGCCAGCGCATTCGGTTGAAGCTAACAAGGGGGCGCACGCGCCCCCTCTTTTTTGCAAAAGCAAAAAATTCACCCCCTGTGGATATTTCTAGAGTTAGGAAGCCCAGGGCGGTAGCTGCTTCTTTGCCGCGCTTTTATCCGCAGGCTTGAGGCGCGAAGGAACCTGCCCCCTCTTTATTGGCAAGTGATTAGTCTCTTGAATGAACCAAACGCAGGTGGCTGCGGGCAGTCTCTGGCGCGCTGGCGGCGATATCGGGCAGGCGGGTGGACAGTTGCATCGGCTTGGCCATGACAAACCCTGCGGGTGGACCTGTCACGGTTCTGTACCGATCAGGTGCTCACGTTACGCTGCCTTCCGTTCGAAGGCCATGGGGCTTTTCCAGCCCAAGGCTGAGTGTCTGCGGCGCGGGTTGTAGAAGCCGTTGATATATTCGAATAGGGCAACTTCAACCT